>NZ_JBFRGV010000012.1:0-189379 GCF_052115525.1 Leifsonia sp. 2MCAF36
CACCAACTTCAACACCATCACCGACACCGACCTCGCCGAAACCCAACGCCTGCTCAACATCCGCCCCCGCAAAACCTTGAACTTCGCCACCCCAGCCGAGAAACTCGACGAATACCTACAAGGTGTTGCACTCACCAGCTGAAACCACCGTCGGCGCACGGTGTTCTTCCTCCCTTTCCAGCACACGAAGGACCGCTTCGACCGTGGCGACAGCCACGTCGGGACCGTCGATGATCTGCCGCGCGGAGAACCGGAGCCGGCGTCCACCCACCAGCGTTAACTCCGTGTCTCTCACGCGGTCCCGCTCGAAGGAGGCCTGATCGCCGTGAAACTGGAACCCGTCGACCTCGACGAAGAGCACACCGTCGACCCGGGCATCCACCCGCCCGACTCCGGGCACGAAGACCTGCTGTTCCACGATGTGGCCGCGAGCGGCGAGCCGCTGCCGGAGAATCGACTCCACCCCTGAGTCTGAGCCGGGTCGAGCGCGCTCAACCAGCGATCGCGATCGCCGGGGCGCGTCCGCGAGGATCCGCCGCAGACCACTGTGCGTGGTCTGGCCCGAGGAGAGGGCTGTGTCGAGCACAGCGACAGCGGTCTCCGTGTCGGCACAACGCGCCACCGTGCGAAGGCAGTCCGCGAGCGACACCCGCCAGACTTCCGAATGTCGCTCACAGGGTCGCCAATGCCGTACGACGCCGACGTCGGGAGGCCCCGAACGCCCGGAATGCGGAGGGACGACGAGGTGGGTTCGCCCGTCCACCCCGCCCCACAATCCATAACTTCGAGCGGCGGTGACGCACGAGAGCCGCGCGCCCGACCGGACAGCGGTCACGAGCGGCCCCGTTGCCTCTGCAGACACGTACCGGCCGTTCCGGGGACGTTGGATTTCTCCCCGCGCGACGGCAGCCGAGAGCGCACCTTCCGTCGCCCCCGCGGCACGCAGCTGACCGTAGGATGCCGCACCACCGAGGCGCTCGAGTTGTTGTTTCCAGGTCATGCATCCATCCTCGGGCGGTGAGAAGTGCCGCACGGAGGGAAGGATCAAGTTGTGGAGAACTCGGCAACGAAGGCCCCTGTGGACACCGATCTGCCCGTGCCCGCCTGTGCCGGAAAGGGAGGAACTCCGCGACGACACGCCGAGCTGGGGCGGGAAACGGAGGAGTCGGGCGACACGAGACGCCCGCGACTCCTCCGCTTCCGGGCCGACCGGTGCCGACGCGGACAGCCAGAAACGAGACGGAGCACCTCCGACAGCGGACGGAAAGGGAGGAACTCCGCGACGAAACGCCGGCGCCGAGAGGGAAAGGGAGGAGAGTCAGGCCTGCACCCGCCCGGGAATCCTCCGACCTTCACCGCGGGGATCGGCCCGCTGAGCGGTCAGCCGGTCGCCTGGGCCGGGTCTCCCTTGAGGTCGATGCTGATCTCGTCGGCGTCGAGGTTGCTGAGCGCCCCGGCGAGCACGTCCGCGCTGAAGGTGCCGTCGTCGCGGGCGTCGAGCAGGGCTTCCCGCTGGGCACGCAGCCGTGCGAGCCGTGCCGCCTTGTGCTCGCCGAACGCCTCTGCAGTGCGCTCGGTCGTGGTCGGCAGCGGCACCGTCTTCCCCGCCTCGTAGAGCAACTCCATGAGGCGCCGCCGCTCGTCCCTCTCCGACTCGGGGTCGGCGCCCGCGGGTTTCACGAGCCGCAGCACGAGGCCGAGCGTCCCGCCCTGGAGCAGCAACGATCCGGCGGCGACCAGGAACGCGATCAGGACGAGGACGGATCGCCCAGGGGTGCTCTCGGGCAGCGACTGCGCCGCCGCCACGGTGACGGCTCCGCGCATCCCGGCCCAGACCACGATCGTGCCCTCCCGCCAGCCCAGGGGCGCGCCGGTGAAGTACTCGATGTCCGCAATCAGCCGGCGAACGCGCGTGCCGAAGCGCGTCAGGTTCTCGACGGTCGGGATGCCCCGCCGCAGTAGTCGGCGACGACGACGCTCCGCCCGCTCGGGCGAGACGCCACGCGGCCGGCCCGACCGCGGATGGGTGAAGACGGAATCCGCGAGCGGTGAAGCGGAAGCACCTGCGTCGAGAGCGGCAGCGCCACCCGCGGGCAGAGGAGCGACGGTCTCAGGATCCGCATCGGCGGTTCCTGCGGTCAGGGCCCGCTCCTCGGGCGGTGCCACGCGCTGCGCAATGCCCCGCTGCACAGCCTCCGGATCGGACAGGTGCTGTTGCAACTGCTCCAGTCGCGGTCGCATCCGCTGTCCACGACGGTGCCGTCGCGCCAGCAGCGCGAGCAGCGGGGCGACGAATGCCGCCCGGACCAGGATGGTCAGCAGCAGGGCGCCCGCGGCCACGCCGATGGCCGGGAGAACCCCCGCGTGGTCATTCTGCACATGCTGCAGGATGCCGAAGAGCTCCAGACCCATGGTGAGGAAGATGAGCCCCTCGAGGATGAGCTCGACCGTGCGCCAGTTCTGCGCGTCGGAGAGGCGGTGCTCCGGCGACAGCACGCGCGGCGCCCGGCTGCCGGTCACCAGGCCCGCCACGACGGCCGCAACCAGCCCGGATGCCCCCAGCGCCTCCGCGGGGATGGACGCGAGGAACGGCACCG
This sequence comes from Leifsonia sp. 2MCAF36, assembly GCF_052115525.1. Classification (NCBI taxonomy): domain Bacteria; kingdom Bacillati; phylum Actinomycetota; class Actinomycetes; order Micrococcales; family Microbacteriaceae; genus Leifsonia; species Leifsonia sp. 2MCAF36. Next base: position 2,598 of record NZ_JBFRGV010000012.1, read on the forward strand.
TGAACGAGATGACCGTGTTGACCGTCGCATCCTTCACCCGCTGCCGGACAACCAGGTTCAGCCAGCCGATCAGCAGTCCGAAGACGACGGCCACGACGACCGAGTAGAGGAACGTCAGCGTCACGGCCCCGAAGGTGAACGACGCAGCGGCCGCCGCGATCGCCGCACGCAGCAGCACCAGAGCGGTCGCATCGTTGAGCAGGCTCTCGCCTTCGAGGATCGCGACGACCCGCGGCGAGATTCCCGCGCGTTTCACGATGCCGGTGGCGACCGCGTCGGTCGGGCTCACGATCGCGCCGAGCGCGATCCCCCAGCCGAGCCCGAGCCCCGGAATCGCCCACGCGAAGAACAGGCCGAGCAGCACCGAGCTGACGATCACGAGGAGGACGGAGAGCCCGCCGATCGCGCCGAACTCGCGCCGGAAGTTCATCGCCGGCATGGAGACGGACGCCGAGTAGAGCAGAGGCGGCAGGAGGCCCGCGATGATCCACTCCGGCTGGAGAGTGACCGCCGGGACGAAGGGCAGAAGGCTGACCAGGATCCCGAGCACCACCAGGATCAGCGGAGAGGCGACCCCGAACTTCGGTCCGATGGTGGTCGCGGCTGCGATCGCAAGCACGGCGAGGACGCCGACGACCAGCCCGATCTCCATCGCTGCGGCCTCTCCGTCAGAGCACGATGTGCATGGCGCGGGCAGCGTCGGTGATCGACCCCGACAGCGAGGGGTAGACGGTGAAGGCCCGGGCGACCTGGTCGACGGTGAGCCGCTGCTCCACGGCGAGCGCGAGCGGGAAGATCAGCTCGGAGGCCCGCGGCGCTACGATCACCCCGCCGATAACGGTGCCGGAGCCGGTGCGTGCGAACAGCTTCACGAAACCGTCGCGGATGCCGAGCATCTTGGCGCGCGGGTTGGACTTGAGCGGCAGCTTGTAGATGTCGCCCTGGGCGATGCCCTCTTCGATCTGCTTCTGGCTCCAGCCGACCGTCGCGATCTCGGGCTGGGTGAAGATGTTCGAGCTGACGTTGCGGAGCTCGATCGGGTTCACGGCGTCGCCCATGGCGTGGAAGACCGCCGTGCGGCCCTGCATCGACGCGACGGAGGCGAGCGGCAGCGAGTCGGAGCAGTCGCCCGCGGCGTAGATGTTGGGGATGGACGTGCGCGCCACCCGGTTGACCCGGATGTTGCCGTTCGGCGTGAGCTGGACGCCCGCCTCCTCGAGCCCGATCCCGGCGGTGTTCGGCACCGAGCCGACGGCCATGAGGCAGTGCGAGCCCTCGATCGTGCGTCCGTCGGTCAGGGTCGCGACGACCCCGTCCTCGGTGCGGACGACCGACTCGGCACGGGACTTCGACAGCACCTGCATGCCGTTTCGCCGGAAGACGTTCTCGATCACCGCGGCCGCATCGGCGTCTTCACCCGGCAGGACCTGGTCGCGCGACGAGATGAGCGTCACCTTCGACCCGAGCGCGTTGTACGCGGAGGCGAACTCGGCACCGGTGACACCGGATCCGACCACGATGAGGTGCGAGGGAACGGTCTGCAGGTCGTACAGCTGCGTCCAGGTCAGGATGCGCTCCCCGTCCGGAACGGCGGAGGGCAGGATGCGGGGGCTGGCGCCGACGGCGACCACGATGGTGTCCGCCTCCACCCGGTCGAAGTCGGTGCCCGTGTCGCCCTTCGCCGTGGAGACGATGACCGCGCCGGCACCGTCGAGCCGGCCCTCGCCGGTGACGATCCTGACGCCCGAACGCACGAGCTCCGCTCGCATGTCTTCCGACTGCTGCCGGGCGAGCCCCATGAGCCGCTTGTTCACGGCCGCGAGGTTGACCGCGATCTCCGGACGCACCGGCTTGCCCGTCTCACCCCGGTGGAAGAACTGCACACCCAGGTCGGTGGCCTCACCGATCGAGTTGGTCGCCTCGGCCGTCGCGATGAGGCTCTTGGAGGGGACCACGTCGGTGATGACGGCGGAGCCGCCCACGCCGGAGCGCTCCACGATGGTCACCTCGGCGCCCAACTGGGCACCCGCGAGTGCCGCCTCGTAACCGCCGGGACCGCCGCCGAGCACCGCGATGCGCTGCTTGCGCTCGAATTCATACGCCATGGCCCTCATTCTTCCGTATGGGGGTGCACCGATGCGCATCCGGCCTCCGCCCTGACCAAAGCCGGCGGCTCAGTAGAGTTGCCTCATGTCGGAATCTCTCACGAACCCGCTCGACGACCCTGCAGCCGACCCGTTCGAGGTGGCTCGCGAAGCCGCCGCACAGCTGGCCGAGAAGTCCGGCGTGGAGCGCCACGACATCGCGCTCACGCTGGGCAGCGGCTGGGGCCGCGCGGCCGACCTGATCGGCGAGACGGTCGCGACCGTGCCCGCCACGGAGATCATCGGTTTCAGCAAGCCCGCGCTCGAGGGCCACGTGGGCACGCTGCGTTCGGTGCGCCTGCCGAACGGCAAGCACGCGCTGGTGATCGGCGCACGGACGCACTACTACGAGAACCACGGGGTGCGCCGCGTCGTCCACAGCGTCCGCACCGCCGCAGCTGCCGGGGCGACCACGATGGTCCTCACCAACGGCGCCGGCGGCATCAAGGACCACTGGAAGCCCGGCACGCCCGTCCTGATCAGCGATCACATCAACCTGACCGCAGACTCCCCGCTCGAGGGCGCCACCTTCATCGACCTGACCGACCTGTACTCTCGGCGACTGCGCGATCTCGCCCGCACCATCGAGCCGTCGCTCGACGAGGGCGTCTACACGCAGTTCCGCGGCCCGCACTACGAGACGCCCGCCGAAGTGCAGATGGCGAAAGCGATCGGTGGCCACATCGTCGGGATGTCGACCGCGCTGGAGGCGATCGCCGCCCGCCAGGCCGGCATGGAGATCCTCGGCATGTCGCTCATCACCAACCTCGCCGCCGGCATCCAGAAGACTCCGCTCAGCCATCAGGAGGTCATCGACGCCGGGCGCGAGGCCGAGCCGGTGATCAGCGCCCTCCTGGCCCAGATCGTGGAGGCCCTGTGAGCGTGAAGGACACCCCGCAGCTCCTCGCCGAGGCCCGCGCCTGGCTGGCGCAGGACCCGGACCCGGAGACCCGCGACGAGTTGGATGCGCTGATCGTGGCCGCCGAGGCGGGTTCGGCTGACGCTGTTGCCGACCTGCACTCCCGATTCGACGAACGCCTCGCCTTCGGGACGGCCGGTCTGCGCGGAGCCATCGCCGCGGGGCCGAACCGCATGAACCGCGTGCTGGTGGCCCAGGCCGCCGCGGGTTTCGCCCGTTGGCTCGTGGAGCACGCCGAGGGTGGCACGCCGTCCGTCGTCGTGGGCTACGACGGTCGCAAGAACTCGGACGTCTTCGCGCGCGATACCGCCGAGCTGATGGCCGGCGCGGGCATCCGCGCCGTCCTGCTGCCCCACCTGCTGCCCACCCCTGTGCTCGCCTTCGCCGTCCGTCACCTGGATGCGAGCGCGGGCGTCATGGTCACCGCCAGCCACAATCCGCCCAACGACAACGGCTACAAGGTGTATCTGGGCGGGGAGAACCACGGCTCCCAGATCGTCTCGCCGGTCGACGCCGAGATCGCCGCCCACATCCTCGACGTCGCCCAGGGCAGTGTGGCGGACCTGCCCCGCTCGGACCGCTACGAGGTGGCCTCCGACGACATCGAACGGGCGTACGTCGACGCCACGGTCGCTGTCGCGGCCACCGACGCCCCGCGCGACGCGGTGTCCTTCGCGTACACCGCCATGCACGGTGTCGGCTGGCGCACCGCACGCGAGGTCTTCTCGCGTGCCGGGTTCGCCTCCCCCACCCCGGTGTCCCGGCAGATCGACCCGGACCCGGCGTTCCCGACCGTCAGCTTCCCGAACCCGGAGGAGCCGGGCGCGATGGACCTCGCCTTCGCGACCGCACGGGAGGCCGGCACCGACCTGGTGATCGCGAATGACCCCGACGCCGACCGTCTGGCAGTCGCCATCCCCGATCCGTCGGCCCCCGACGGCTACCGTCGCCTCTCCGGTAACGAGGTCGGCGCACTGCTCGGCTGGCGCGCCGCCGAGCTGGCCGTCGCCCGCGCCGGCGAACGAGGCGACCTGGGCACGTTGGCGTGCTCCATCGTCTCCTCCCCGGCCCTTGCGGCCGTGGCGCGCGCGTACCGGATGGACTTCGCGGACACGCTCACCGGTTTCAAGTGGGTGTCACGCGCCCCCGGCCTCGTCTACGGCTACGAGGAGGCCCTCGGCTACCTGGTCAACCCGGAGACGGTTCGCGACAAAGACGGAATCTCTGCCGCGGTCGCCTTCCTCGACCTGGCGAACGATCTGGCGGCGAACGGCATCACGGTGGCCCAGCGGCTGGACGCCTTCGCCGAGCGTTTCGGGTTCTTCGCCAGCGACCAGATCTCGCTCCGGGTGACCGACGTGTCACGGATCGGCGAGATCATGTCCGCGCTGCGGGCGACGCCGCCGAGCCACCTGGGCGATGTGCGCGTCGCACAGATCGACGACCTGATCGACGGTTTCGGCGGGCTGCCGCCGAGCGATGTGCTGCGCATACTCCTGGAGGACGGATCCCGTGTCATGGTCCGCCCCAGCGGCACCGAACCGAAGCTCAAGATCTACCTCGACGCCTCCAGCGAAGAGGGCACCATCGCGGAGCGGCAAGCGACGGCCACGGCGCGCGTCGCAGCCCTCGGCGAGGCCATGCGGCTGCTGACCGCCTGATCGCTGCGTCTCAGGCGGTGCGGCTCAGGCCGTCACCGTACGCGGCGACCGTGCGACGTATCCCAGCAGGAACACCGCGAGCGCCGCGACGGTGACGGCGGCCCCGGCCAAAGGCACTGCCACCGCGCCGCCCGCGGCAAGCGCGAGGGTGCCGATCGGCGGCGCGATCGCGATCCCGACATACATGGCGGTCGAGTACCAGGACAGCGCGAGCGCCGCGTTTCCGGGCTCCACGTGGACGAGCCGGTGCTGCACCGGGATGGCGATGGCGAACGCTGCGACGCCCCACAGCGCGAACACGATGATCGTCGCGGCGAACGACGCCTCGGCGAAGGCCAGCACGAAGAGTGTCAGAGCCTGACCGGCGAGCGCGATCACGGCCACCGGCCGGCTGCCGAAGCGGTCGGTGAGCGGACCGGCGACCGCGTTTCCCGCGATCCCGGCCACTCCGTACGCGAGCAGGAGGATGGCGAGCAGCGCACCCGACCCGCCGGTGGAGGCGTGGGTCACGGCCGCCGAGAAGATGTAAACGATATTGAACCCGGCGATCATCAGGAGCGTCGTGCCGAGCGGGGCTACGATACGCAGATCGCCGAGGGGAGCGAGTCGGCGCCGCAGCGAGACGGCTGCCGGCACGGGCACCCCTCGCACCACCAGCGGAATGGCGACCACGAGCACCGCGGCGATCCCGACGATGCACCAGAGGGCGACCCGCCAACCGGCGGCGTCCCCGATCGCTGTACCCAGCGGAGAGCCGACCGCGGTCGCGAGGGTGAATCCCGCACCGACGATCGCTAGCGCCTGACCGCGCTTTTGGGGGCGAGCGAGGGATGCCGCTGCCGCTGTCGCGGTCGGCACGAGCGCAGCGCCGCCGAGACCGGAGAAGGTACGCCCCGCGATGAACACGGTCAGATTCGGAGCGAGGGCCGAGGCGGCGGTGCCCATAGCGAAGACAGCGAGGCCGACGGCCATGAGCGTGGCCCTCGGCACGCGCGGAAGCAGGATCGACACGGCGGGCGCCGCAACGGCCACGACGAGCGAGTAGCTGGTGATGGACCAGCTCACCTGAGTCGCGGTGGCGCCGATCCCTGCCGCCACGCGCGGCAGCAGTCCGGCGATCACGAAGGCGTTGGTGCCAACGACGAAGAGCGCGAGCGCCAGAACGAGAAGCGCGGGAAGAGTCCTGCGGTACGATTGTTCGACGAACGTCATACCGTTACGGTACGACGATCGTTCGATGGTTGTCAAACATTTGGTGAGTATGACTGACTACCCCACGCCGGACATCGCGGACGTAAACCTCGTCGACGTGCTGCGCGCCGCCGGCGACCCCATCCGTCTGCAGATCATCCGCGCTCTCGCCGACGGCCGACCGCATCCCAAGGCGATGACCGAGTGGGGGGTCGACATCCAGAAGTCGACGATGGCCCACCACTTCAAGACTCTGCGAGAGGCCGGGGTCACCCGCACCATCGTGTCCGGCCGCACCCACGAGATCCAGCTGCGCCGCGACGAACTCGACGCGCGCTTCCCCGGCCTGATCGAGGCGCTCCTGCGCGACTGAGTCCTTCACACGCGCTTGCCTTATGAAAGGTTACCGGCGTAACCTTTCATAAGGCTCGAGGAGGTGTAAGGATGCCGGACGCACTGACGTACGAACGCCGGTCTCTGCCTCCAGCGGCGGGAGGCGAGTATTCCTCCCGTCGGATGCAACTTCTCCGTCGCGAACCTTACGACGCCGCTATCCCCGCGTCCATCGCGACGGCGTCGTTCCCCTTGTCGGGCGATGTGCTCTCCGAGGCGGACGACGCGACGCGGGAGCTGGTGCGCTTCGACACCGAACGTGCTGCTTTCGTCGCGCCGTTCTCTGCAGTTCTCCTCCGAACCGAATCCGCATCCAGCTCACAGATCGAGAACCTCACTGCTGGGTCACGGGCGATCGCCGAAGCCGCCATCGGGGAACGGTCGGACGGCAACGCCGGGCTGATCGTCAGCAATGTGCGAGCGATGGAGGCGGCCCTCGCGCTGGCCGACGATATCGACAACGCCTCCATCATCGCCATGCACGAAGCGCTCCTCAGCGACTCCGCTGCGCATATGACGGGCCAGTACCGCGAGGAACAAGTGTGGATCGGCGGCCGCCTCCCCCAGGCAGCAGCTTTCGTACCTCCGCACCACGACCGGGTGCACTCAGCGATGGACGACCTGCTCGCGTTCGCGCGACGCGTCGATCTGCCCGTTCTGCCTCAGGTCGCGATCGCGCACGCACAGTTCGAGACGATTCATCCGTTCCCCGATGGAAATGGACGTACGGGGCGTGCCCTGGCGCATGCGATGCTTCGCCGAGGGGGTGTGCTTCGCCATCTGGCCGTCCCCGTTTCGGCCGGCCTGCTGACCGACCTCGAACGCTATTTCGACGCGCTCACCGCCTACCGTCGCGGCGAGCACGAGCCGATCGTCAGCGTCTTCTCTGATGCGGCGCTAAAAGCGGTGGTCAATGCGGATGAGCTGGCACGGGATATCGCGAGCGCTCGCGACCAATGGAGCGACCGACTCGCTGGGGTGCGCTCCGACTCCGTCGCGCGGGCCCTGGTAGAGCTGTCGATCGAGTACCCGGTCCTCAACGCGGTGACAGCGGCGCAGCTGACCGGAGCGAGCCGCCCGGCCGTGACGAACGGTTTCGACACCCTCGTGGAGAGGGGAATTCTCTCACTCGGCACTTCTGCGCGGCGGAACCGGACGTGGATCAACAACGACGTCCTCGACGCCCTGACCGCTTTCGCAGAGCGCACCGGACGCCGCCAGAGGCCGTGAGCGACAGTCGTCAGCCGAGGGCCTCGTCGAGCTTGCGTTCGAGCTCTTCGAGGTCGAAGTAGTTGTGCACGACGATCACGTCGGCGTTGGTGCGGCCGATCCGGTCGACCAGCTCCGGTGAGGTCAGGACCACCTGAGCGTCGGCGGCTGCCTCGTCGATGTGCGCAGCGTCGGACGCCGTGACGTCGGCGTCGATCCCGAGCCTGTCGAGCACCCGCTCGGCGTTCACCTTGAGGATCCCGGACGTGCCGACACCCACGCCGCAGATGGCGACGATCTTCATCGGAGCCGTCCCGTCACCGCGCCGGCTCTTCCTCGGCGAGGGTGAGGATGCGGTGCACATCGGCGATGCTGGTCGCCGCCGCCAGGGCAGGGATGGCCTCCGGGTCGTTGAAGACGTTCGCAAGCTCGGCAACGCTCGTCACGTGCGCCTCCGGCGTGGAGACCGCGAGACCCAGCACCACCGACACCGGGTCGTTGTGCGGGTGGCCGAACACGACCGGCTCGTCGAGCGTGACCACCGACAGGCCGTCCGAGTTCACGTCAGGGCCGGGACGCGCGTGGGCCAGCGCCAGACCCGGCGCGATCACGATGTAGGCGCCGAACTCCTCGATGACCTGGATCATGCGCTGCGCGTAACCCTGCTCCGTCGCACCCGAACGGGCCAACGCCTCCCCCGCCAACTCGACCGCCCGACGCCAGTCGTCGGCGTGGGCGCCGACGGTGATGGCGGAATCCGGGAGCGGTGGGAGGGACATGTCTTCAGAGTAACGCCCGGGGCGTTACGAACCCTCGAAACCTGCTGTGATGATCTCGGCCAGTTCCTCACGCTCTTCCAGCGGCAGGAACGCGCCGGCCGCGGCGTTCAACTGGAAGATCTCGAGGTCGGTCCGGTCGTACGCGAAGGCGTCGGCCAGGATGCTCAGCTCGCGCGTGAGCGTCGTTCCGCTCATCAGCCGGTTGTCCGTGTTCACGGTGACCCGGAAGCCCAGCTGGTAGAGCAGGTCGAACGGGTGGTCGAGGATGTCGTCCCCCCACGCAGCGATGGCTCCGGTCTGCAGGTTGGAGGTCGGGCTGGTCTCCAGCGCGATCTCGCGGTCCTTCACCCACTGGGACAGGGTGCCGAGGGTGACGTAGGTGTTCTCGTCGTCCTGGCGCTCGACGGTGATGTCTTCAGCCAGGCGGACACCGTGCCCCAGGCGCAGAGCGCGGCCGTCGAGCAGTGCGCCGCGGATGCTGTCCAGCCCGTCCGCTTCGCCCGCGTGGACGGTGGCCGGGAAGAATTCGGCGGCCAGGTAGTCGAACGCCGCGCGGTGGTTCGACGCCGGGAATCCCGCCTCCGGACCGGCGATGTCGAACCCGACCACGCCGCGGTCACGGTGCCGCACCGCGAGCTCGGCGATCTCCAGCCCCCGGTCGGTGTGACGCATCGCGCTCACCAACTGGCCGACCCGGATGGCGCCTCCGGCGGCGCGCACATCCTGCATGCCCTCCTCGATGCCCTCCTGCACGGCCTCGACCGTCTCGTCGAGAGTGAGCCCCTTGGTCAGGTGCTGCTCGGGAGCCCAGCGGACCTCTCCGTAGACGACGCCGTCGTCACCGAGGTCCTGTACGAACTCACGTGCGACGCGGCGGAGGCCCTCGCGCGTCTGCATGACGGCCGTGGTCAGGTCGAACGTCTTCAGGTACTCGACCAGGGACCCCGAGTTGGACTTCGCGGCGAACCAGCTGCCCAGCTCCGTCGCATCCTGCGCGGGAAGCTCGAGTCCGATCTCAGCACCGAGCTCCAGCACGGTGGCGGGGCGGAGGCCGCCGTCCAGGTGGTCGTGCAGGGAGACCTTCGGAAGCGAACGGATCTCGGTTCCGTCGGCAAGTGCGTACTCGTTCCAGGCTTGACTCATGAGTTCAACCCTAGGCGATGCGGTCGGCGATCAACGGGCCGCGCTCGAACGCCGTCCCGGGCTCGGCGATGCGATACGAGCCCTCCAGCGCCTCCAGGGCGCGCTCGAAGCGTGCGGGCTCATCGGCGGAGAGAGTGAACAGCGGCTGGCCCGCGCGGACCTCGTCGCCCGGCTTCGCATGCAGGTCGATCCCCGCCGCGTGCTGCACGGGGTCCTGCTTGCGGGCGCGGCCCGCGCCGAGGCGCCAGGCGGCGATCCCGAACGGCAGAGCCTGCTGTTCGACGAGGATGCCATCGCGATCCGCGACGACGACGTGGGTCTCCTTCGCGACGGGGAGCGCCGCGTCGGGGTCTCCGCCCTGGGCGCGGATCACCTCGCGCCACTTGTCCATCGCGCGGCCGTCCTTCAGGGCCGCCTCGACGTCCTCGTCCGGCCGTCCGGCCAGGGTGAGCATCTCGCGTGCGAGAGCCACCGTCAGCTCGACGATGTCGGCGGGCCCGCCGCCGGCGAGGACCTCCACCGACTCACGCACCTCGTTGGCGTTTCCGATGGCGAGGCCGAGCGGGACGTTCATGTCGGTGAGCAGGGCGGAGGTCGCGACCCCCGCATCCCGGCCGAGCTCCACCATGGTGCGCGCCAGCTCGCGTGAGAGCTCGATGTCCTTGAGGAAGGCGCCCGATCCGAACTTCACGTCGAGCACGAGTGCGCTGGTGCCCTCCGCGATCTTCTTCGACATGATCGACGACGCGATCAGCGGGATCGCCTCCACCGTGCCGGTGATGTCGCGCAGGGCGTACAGCTTGCCGTCGGCGGGAGCGAGGCCCGAGCCGGCGGCGCAGATGACGCCGCCCTCGTTCTGCAGCTGGGCGAACATCTCCTCGTTGCTGAGGTTCGCGCGCCAGCCCGGGATGCTCTCCAGCTTGTCCAGCGTGCCACCGGTGTGGCCGAGCCCGCGGCCGGAGAGCTGCGGGACCGCGACACCGAACGTCGCGACCAGAGGCATCAGCGGGAGGGTGATCTTGTCGCCGACACCACCGGTGGAGTGCTTGTCGGCGGTCGGCTTGCCGAGGCCGGAGAAGTCCATCCGCTCGCCGGACGCGATCATCGCGAGCGTGAGGTCCTTGATCTCGCGCCGCGTCATGCCGTTCAGGAAGATCGCCATGGTCATCGCCGACATCTGCTCGTCGCCGACATAGCCGCGGGTGTATGCGTCCACCAGCCAGTCGATCTCGGCGGTGCTCAGCTCACCGCGGTCGCGCTTGGTCCTGATCAGGTCGACGGCGTCGAACGCCTCGACCGCTCCTGCAAGGTCGGTCACGAAGGTGCTTCCTGTTCAGTCGTTCTGGTGCTCGGCCGCGAAGGCGGCGAGCTGGCGGGGCCCGAACGCGTCGGGCAGCACCTGGTCGATGGTGCGGATTCCGGAGACCGTCTCCAGCAGCATCCCCTCGGCCGAGTGCTCGTACAGCAGTTGGCGGCAGCGCCCGCACGGCATCAGCGTGGCGCCGTCGCCGTCGACGCAGGTGAACGCGACCAGGCGGCCACCGCCCGTCATCGCGAGGGAGGAGACCAGGCCGCATTCGGCGCACAGCGTGACGCCGTAGCTGGCGTTCTCGACATTGCAACCGCTGACGATACGGCCGTCGTCGACCAGCGCGGCAGCACCCACCGGGAAGTTCGAGTACGGAGCGTACGCGTGCGACATCGCCTCGTTGGCGGCGGCACGCAAAGCGTCCCAGTCGATGGAATCGGCTACTGCACTCATGACTTGATGTACGGCTTTCCGTCGGCGGCGGGCGCGCGCGAGAGGCCGACCAGTCCGGCGACCGCGAAGATCGTCACCACGTAGGGCAGCATCAGCATGAACTCGCTCGGGACGGGCGAGCCGATGATGCTCAGCACGTTCTGCAGGTTCGACGCGAAGCCGAACAGCAGTGCGGCGAGGGTCGCGCGAATGGGGTCCCAGCGTCCGAAGATCACGGCGGCGAGGGCGATGAAGCCCTGACCGGCTGTCATCTCTTTGGAGAACGCTCCGACCGATCCCAGCGTGAAGTACGCGCCACCGAGACCGGCGATCGCGCCAGCGAGGGACACGTTCCAGAAGCGCGTGCTGTTGACGTTGATGCCGACGGTGTCCGCCGCCTCCGGGTGCTCTCCGACCGAACGGAGACGCAGGCCCCACCGGGTCTTGAAGAGTCCGAACCAGACCAGGAAGACCGCGATGTACATCAGGTACTCGATGATCGACTGGTCGAACAGCACCTTCCCGAGCACGGGGATGTCACTGAGCAGGGGGATGGGCCAGTTCGGCAGGCGCGACGGGTGGTTGAGAAGCTGCGGGTTGCCCGCCAGGACCTTCGAGTACAGGAAGCTCGTGAGACCGATGACCAGCACGTTCAGCACCACGCCGACGATCACCTGGTCGACGAGGTACTTGATCCCGAAAGCCGCGAGGAGAAAGGAGACCAGCACGCCCGCGATCATCGCGGCGATGAGGCCCACGACCCAGCTTCCGGTGAGCGTGGCCGTCATCGCGGAGACGAAGGCGCCGGCGAGGAGCTGGCCCTCGATCGCGACGTTCACGACACCGCCACGCTCCGAAACCACTCCGCCGAGAGCACCGAACACGAGCGGAACGGCGAGGGACACCGTACCGAGCAGCAGACCGGTGACCGGGACCGGGTACGGACTCCCCGAGTCGGCCCAGGCCAGGAAGGCGAACATGAAGAGGAGCGAGAAGACGATGACGACCCAGATGGGCGTCTTCTGCGCACGGTACGACAGGTAGGCGCTCCAGAGCGTCAGCCCCAGCAGCAGGATGATCACCACCGTGGTGGTCAGGAACGTGTCGACCGTCAGGGCGGGGAGCTTGATCGCATCCGATGTCTCGGAGAACCGGAAGCTGCTCTGCCCGTGGCGAGCGAACCCGAAGAACAGGATGACGCTGATCACGACGAAGACACCGAAAGCGATCGGGGCCTTCCAGGAGCGGATCTCCGCCTTCTCGAGGACGATCGGGGAGGAGTCGGGAACGACGGGGGCGGTGGTGGTCACTTGGCCTCCACCTCCTTCGTGACGATGGGACCCTGTCTCCGGGGAGCGCTCCCGGGTGTCGGCAGGCGGAAGATCGCCCGCACCAGCGGGGGCGCGGCGACGAACAGGACGATGAGCGACTGCAGGATGAGGACGATGTCGATCGGGATGTCGTTGGCCGCCTGGATCGTGTAGCCGCCGGCCTTGAGCGCTCCGAACAGCAGACCCGCGATGAACACGCCCCACGGCCGGGAACGGCCGAGCAGGGCGACGGTGATCGCGTCGAAGCCGATGCCCGCATCCACTCCCGAGCTGATGCCCTGGGGGAAGACGCCGAGCGCCTGGCTCGCGCCGGCGATGCCGACGAGCCCACCAGCGATGAGCATCGCAGAGACGTAGATGTTCTTGACGTTGATGCCGGCGACCCGCGCGGCGTTCGGGTTCTCGCCCACCGCGCGGAAGCGGAAGCCGAGGCTGGACCTGTCGATCAGCCACCAGACGAAGACGGTCGCGGCAATGACGACGACGAAGGCCCAGGTGAGGTTGTACTGGTCGCCGAACAGCGGCGGGAACACGGCGTTCGGGTGCACGGCCGGCGCCTTCGGGTTGTTCGACCCCGGCGCCTGGAGCAGCCCCTTGGTGCGCAGCAGGTAGGAGATCAGGTAGAAGGCGATGTAGTTGAGCATGATCGTCACGATCACCTCGTGCGCACCGGTCCGCGCCTTCAGCAGGCCGACGATGCCGGCCCAGATCGCGCCGCCGACGATGCCGGCGACGACGGCGAGCACCAGGTGGACGACGGGCGGGAGGTTGAAGGAGAACCCGACCCAGGCGGCAGCGGCCGCCGCGATGAGGATCTGCCCCTGGCCACCGATGTTGAACAGCCCGACCCGGAAGGCCAGCGCGACGCCGAGGCCGCTGACGATCAGCGGAGTGGCGAAGTTGAGCGTCTCGGTCAGCGGACGGATGCCCGCGGAGAAGGTCGGACGGCGGAAGTTGTAGATCGCACCCTGGAACATCGAGACGTAGGCGTTGGAGACCGAGTTCCAGATCGCCGAGAAGGTGTCCCCCGGCCGGGCGAAGAAGTAGCCGGCCGCGTGCTGAACCTGCGGGTCGGTCAGGGCGATGAGCACGGCCCCGACGATCAGCGCCAGCACGACGGCAAGGATCGAGATGATCACCGGGCCGCTCATGATGTCGCGGACCACCTGGTTCCAGCGCGAGGGCTCCTCGTCGTGGCCAGGGGCCGGTGCCGGTCTTCCCGGCTCCACGGGCTGGGCCGGCGCCGCGGGCTGGCCGGCCGTTGGGGTCCCGGTCATGCTGCTGCTCCTGCCTGCTCCGGCGATTCGCCGGCCATCATGAGGCCGAGGACGTCGCGAGACGTGTTCCCCGGCACGATTCCTACGATCCCGCCGCGGTACATCACCGCGATGCGGTCGGCCAGAGCGGCCACCTCGTCGAGCTCCGTGGAGACGACGATGACGGGCACGCCCGAGTCACGCGTCTCGACGATGCGCTTGTGGACGAATTCGATCGAGCCGACGTCGAGTCCGCGGGTCGGCTGCGCGGCCACGAACAGCCGGAGCTCCCTGCTCAGCTCGCGGGCGAGCACGACCTTCTGCGCGTTGCCGCCCGAGAGCCGACCCACCTTGGTGTCGATGGACTGGGTGCGGACGTCGAATTCGCGCACCTTCTCGTCGGCGAAGTCTTTGAGGTAGGAGAACTGGATGTTGCCGCCCTTGACGAACGGGTCTCCCGTCGATCGGTCGAGCATCAGGTTCTCCTGGATGCTGAACTCCCCGACCAGGCCGTCCTCATTGCGGTCCTCCGGCACGAACCCGACACCGGCGTCGAGCACCTTGCGGACGCTGTGACCCTGGATCGGCACGCCGTCGAGGAGGATCTCGCCCTGGACGCGCGGCTGGAGGCCGATGATCGCCTCCGTCAGCTCGGTCTGGCCGTTGCCCTGAACCCCCGCGATGGCGAGGATCTCGCCCGCGCGCACCTCGAAGCTGACGTTGTTGACGACGAGTTGGCCGATGGGGTCGATGACCGAGAGATTCTGCACCACCAGAGCGGCGGCGCCGGGCACCGATGGCTTCTTGTCGACCGTCAACGAGACGGCCCGGCCGACCATCATGGACGCCAGCTCTACGTTGGTGGCGGTCGGCTCGGCCTCTCCGATGACCTTGCCGAGACGGATCACCGTGATGCGGTCGGCGACCTCGCGCACCTCGCGCAGCTTGTGGGTGATGAAGATGATCGCCGTGCCCTGCTCCTTGAGCTGGCGCATGATGCCCATCAGCTCGTCTGTCTCCTGCGGGGTGAGCACAGCGGTCGGCTCGTCGAAGACCAGGACCTTCGCGTTCTGCGACAGGGCCTTGATGATCTCAACGCGCTGCTGCACGCCGACGGGCAGGTCTTCGACCAGTGCGTCCGGGTCGACGTCGAAACCGAACCTGGCCGAGATCTCGCGCACCCGTGCGCGGGCCGCGTTGAGGTCCAGACGACCGCCGAACTTCGTCTGCTCGTGGCCGAGCATCACGTTCTCGGCCACCGTGAACACGGGGATGAGCATGAAATGCTGGTGCACCATCCCGATGCCGGCCTTCATGGCGTCGCCCGGGCCGGCGAAGTGCTGGACGGCATCGTCGAGCAGGATCTCGCCCTCGTCGGCCTGGTAGAAGCCGTAGAGCACGTTCATCAGGGTGGACTTGCCTGCACCGTTCTCGCCGAGCAGACAGTGGATTTCGCCGGGTTCGACCGTGAGGTCGATGTGGTCGTTCGCGACTAGGGCACCGAACCGTTTGGTGATGCCGCGGAGCTCGAGCTTCATTCGGGTGGGTTCCTTCTCTACTCGCCCGGGGGGAGCACACACGCGGAATGGCTGGTGGCCTCGACGCGCATATTCACCCTACCTTCCTGCGCATATGTCAGTGTGCGCGCAGATGAGCACTGGCGACAAGTGCGAAACGCAACAGGGAGGCCAGCCGTGGCTGACCTCCCTGTCGACGCGTTCTCGTCGCTGTTACTGCTTGGGCGACGAGGGCGACGTGACCTTGATCGAGCCGTCGATGATGCCGGCCTTGATCTTGTCGAGCTCGCCCTTTAGGCCCGAGTCCACCTTCGACTCGAAGTTGTGGAACGGAGCAAGGCCGACGCCCTCGTTCTTCAGCGTGCCCACGTACGGGGTGCTGTCGAACTTGCCGTTGGCCGCCTGGGTGACGACGTCGTTCGTGGCCGGCTTCATGCCCTTCATCACCGAGGTGAGGAGCAGGTCCTTCACGGTCGGGTCGGAGAGGAAGACGTCGGCGTCGACACCGATCATCGCGATCGGCTTGCCGGAGTCCTTGATCGCCTGCGCGGCCGACTGGTAGATCGGGCCACCAACGGGCATGATCACGTCGGCGTTCTGGTCGATGATGCCCTGAGCCGTGTTCTTCGCGGTCTCGTTGGCGTCGAAGCCACCGGTGAAGGAGCCGTTCTGCTTGTCGACATCCCAGCCGACGACCTTGACCGACTTGCCCTTCTGGTCGTTGAAGTACTTCACGCCGTCCGCGAAGCCATCCATGAAGATGGTGACGGTCGGGATCTGCATTCCGCCGAAGGTGCCGACGATGCCGGTCTTCGAGTAGCTCGCCGCCGAATAGCCGGCCAGGAACGCCGCCTGAGCGGTGTCGAAGATGATCGGCTTGACGTTCTTCGCCTGGATCTCGTTGTCGTCGATGATCGCGAAGTTGATGTCCGGGTTCGCCTTCGCGGCCTTCTCCGTCGCGTCCTTGAGAAGGAAGCCGACCGTGACGACGAGGTTGCAGTTCGCGTTGACCATGCTGTCGATGTTCGGAGCGAAGTCGTTCTCGCTCTTCGACTCCGCCGACTTGTACTTGACGTTCAGCGACTTCGCGGCCTGCTGCAGGCCCTCGTAGCCGAGCTGGTTGAACGAGTGGTCATCGAATCCACCGGAGTCGGAGACCATGCAGGGGGTGAAGTTGGTCTTGGCGGCACCGCTGGACGAGCTGTCCGACGGAGCAGCTGAGCACGCGGCGAGCAGCGACATGACGCCGACCGCCGCCAGGCCGAGCAGGCCGGCCTTACGGGCTGTGATTGACAAGGTTGTTCCTCCAAGATGCGTAGTCCGCGTGGGTGGTCGCGGGCTGTATGCGGTTCACGTTACCGAATGTGACGAACGGCTCCGTCCGAAAATGCGGCTTCTTCATGCAAGCGTTACAAACGCTCACACGATTGGCACGCGCTCATTCGCGCACGCTGTCACCCATTCGGGAGGGGCTGCTCAGAGCCAGCCGCGTCGCTTGAAGATGCCGTAGAGCAGTCCGCTCAAACCGACCATCGCCAGCACGGCGAGCGGATAGCCCAGCGGCCACTCCAACTCCGGCATGTGCGTGAAGTTCATCCCGTAGATACCGGCGATCAGCGTCGGTGCGAACAGGATGGCCGCCCACGACGAGATCTTCTTGACCTCTTCACCCTGCCGATGGCTGGAGTGCGCCAGGCGGGTCATCTCCTCGTTCTGCCGTTCGGACACCAGCGTCGAGTTCACCGTCAGGATGTCGCGCAGCAGGTAGCGGAACGCATCCACCCGCTCATTCACCTGGGTGAGGTGGTCGGCGACGTCGCGCAGGCGGCGCTCCAGCTCCTGGGTCACGCCGTACTTGGCCGACCCGCGCTCCAGCGCCAGCATCACGGCGGAGAGCGGATGCGTCGCCCGCTGGAAGTCGATCACCTCGCGCGACAGCTCGTAGATACGCCGGGAGACCAGCGCATCCCCGCCGAACACCTGGGTCTCGATCTCGTCGATGTCGTTGGCGAGACCGGCGACGACCGGGCTGTATGCATCCACGACCGCATCGATGATCGCGTACAGGATGGCCTGCGGGCCGAGGGCGAGCAGCTCCGGCTCCCCCTCCATCCGCTGCCGCACGTGCGACAAGTCGGGCGACTCGCTGTGGCGCACCGTGATCACGAAGTTCGGCCCGACGAAGAGGTGCAGTTCGCCGAAGTCGACCTCCTCCGGCACGTCCAGGTAGTTCGCGGCCTTGAGCACGACGAACAGCACGGTGTCGTAGCGCTCCAGCTTCGGGCGCTGGTGGGCGACGATGGCATCTTCGATCGCCAGCGGGTGGAGGCTGAACTCCTCCGCGAGCGACATCAGTTCCTGCTCGGTCGGCCGGTACAGACCGATCCAGGCGACGCCGCCGGGTGTCCGGTCGAGCGCGGCGTACGTGTCGGCGAGCGTCGCTGGCGACGACACTCGCACTCCACCCGCGTAGATGGCGCTGTCGACCATGCTGCGCCGGCCGGTCGTCGGCTCGGCGGGCTGCTGCACGTCGGCGGTGGACGGAGGCTCGACCCGGCGGGTGCGCGTGACGAAGGGCATGGGAATGCCGCGTCGGTTCAGGTTGGCCATCGGTCACCTCCAGGGTGCAGAGGACGGAAGTCTGCGAACAGCAGGGCGGCCCGCGCCGGGGCCACCTAACTGTACGCTCGCGATCCCTCCGGACGCTGGACGCCGGACGCGGCCACGTCTGCGATGACGTTCAGGATGACGCGCTCGTAGTGGCCGGTCAGCTCACCGCAGACGACATCCCAGCTGCGGCCGAGGACGGCGCGGCGGCCGGCCTCCCCCATCCGGCGCCTGAGTGCGCCGTCACGGACCAGCATGGCGACCGCGGCGCGAAGGGAGCGGTCGTCCGACGGCGGGAACAGCAGCCCGTCGACGCCGTGCTCGACGAGGTCGATGGGTCCGCCGGCGCGCGGCGCGATGACGGGCAGGCCGGAGGCGTGCGCCTCCTGGACCGTCTGGCCGAAGGTCTCCTCCGACCCGGTATGTACGAACAGGTCGAACGCAGCGTACGCGGCCGCCAGGTCCTCCCCGCCCAGGCGGCCCAGCCAGTGCACGTTGACGCCGCGCAGCTCGCGCGCCACCGCATCCCGCGATGGACCGTCTCCGACGATCGCGACCGACAGCCCGGAGATCCCGCGCAGCGAGCTCAGCCGTTCGACCTGCTTCTCCGGGGCGATCCGGCCTACGTAGCCGACCACGGTCTCACCGTCCGGAGAAAGTCGTTCGCGCAGGGCCGCCGCGGCCGGTGTCCTCTTCTTATTGGGGTGGTAGCGCTCGAGGTCGACTCCCCGGCCCCAGCGCTCCACGCGGGAGACACCGGCGGAGCGGAGGTCGTACTCGCTGGCCGCGGACGGCGCCAGCGTCAGGTCGGCGCCGTCGTGCACCCAGCGGACGTATTTCCAGGCGATGGCGGAGGTGACCCCCAGGCCGTTGCGGCGGGCGTAGCCTGCCACGTCCGTCTGGTAGATGGCGATCGACGGGACGCCGAGGCGGTTCGCGGCGGCGATCGCCTGCGCGCCGAGGAAGAAGGGAGAGGCCGCGTGCAGCACATCCGGACCGAATCCGGCGAGGATGCGCTGCACCTGAGGGCTCGGCAGCCCCACGGGGAACTGACGGTACGCGAATGACGGCACCTGGTGGATGCGGAACCCGGCGTACTCGGCGGGCGCCCCGGCCTCCGGGCAGATCACGATCGCTTCGTGCCCCTGCTTCGCCAGGTGATCGAGCACCCGGAGCACGCTCGTGGTGACCCCGTTGACCGTGGGAAGGAAGCTCTCGCTGACCACCGCGACTCGCATGTCCGCAACGCTAGGAGCGCGCGATGTCGCAACCGTGAACGGCGGGTGTCCGGCAGCGCTCGGTATCCTTTCGGCATGACGCGTCGCAGGATCACCACCCAGGGCCCGCCGATCGAGCGCTTCTACAGCGTGATCCCGGCCGGGGGCATCGGGTCCCGGCTGTGGCCGCTGTCGCGCGCGGACGCACCGAAATTCCTGCACGACCTCACCGGTTCCGGCCAGACGCTCCTCCGCGACACCTGGGACCGGCTGATCCCGCTCTCCGGCGAGCAGCGCATCATGGTCGTCACCGGGCGCGCGCACCGCGCAGCGGTCGAGGGGCAGCTCCCTGCACTCGCCGACCCGAACGTCGTGCTCGAGTCGGAGCCGCGCGACTCCACCGCGGCGATCGGTCTGGCCGCCGCCATCCTGGAGCGGCGCGAGCCGGGGGTCATCATCGGCTCGTTCGCCGCCGACCATGTCATCAACAATCTGCCGCTCTTCCAGCTGGCGGTCCGGGAGGCCGCAGCAGCGGCCGAAGCTGGGTACATCACCACCATCGGCATCCGTCCGACCGAGCCTGCGGTCGGCTTCGGCTACATCCACTTCGGCGACCGACTGGAGATCGCTGGCGCCCCCAGCGCGCTGGCCGTCGACTCGTTCAAAGAGAAGCCGGACCTGGAGACGGCCGAGGGCTACGTCGAGAACGGCTCGTACCTCTGGAACGCGAGCATGTTCATCGCGCGCGCCGACCGCCTGCTGGAGGAGATCGGGCGCAACCGGCCCCGACTCCTGGAGGGGCTGCAGGAGCTCGCCGAGGCGTGGGACGACCCGGCGACGCGCGGGCCGGCGGTTGACCGCATCTGGCCGGGACTCGAGCGCATCGCGATCGACTACACCGTCGCGGAGCCGGCCGCCGCGGCCGGTCGCCTCGCCGTCATCCCCGGGTACTTCGACTGGGACGACGTTGGCGACTTCGCCTCGCTGGCCAAGCTCAACTCAGGGGGCCGCAAGTCGGACCTCGCGATCCTCGGCGAGAACGCCCGCGTGCTCTCCGACTCGTCCAGCGGCATCGTGGTCAGCCAGAGCAACCGGGTGATCAGCCTGATCGGGGTCAAAGACATCGTCGTCGTCGACACTCCCGACGCCCTGCTGGTCACCACGAGCGAGAACGCGCAGCGCGTGAAGTCGGTGGTGGATGCGCTCAAGCTCACCGGGTCCACCGACGTGCTGTAAAGCGTCGTGCGGTAAAGCGTCGTGCTGTAAAGCGTCGTGCTGTAGAGGTCAGTCGGCGACCGACGGGTCGTCGCGGATGTCGGCCACCAGCCGTGCGATCTCCTCCTCGGAGACCTGCAGACCGGTCTCGCCGAACCGCTGCCTCAGCAAAAGCTCCGTGTCGTGGGCGCGGCCGCCCTGCATGTCGCTCCGCACCTGCTCCACGATGCCTGCGATCTTCGCATCGTCGGTCGCCTCGGTGCTCCCGTGCATGATCGGTTCGTCCTGTGTCATGGCCTGGACCGTACGCCGCGGCCCCTCCAGCGTCGAGGGCGAGTTATCTCGACGTCGAGATAACCAAGGTCACCCTAAGAGGCGTGACCCCCGCACGCGGCATAGACTGACGCTGCGCTCAGCGCGTTCGATGAAGCGATCTGCAACCAGGAGGGTTGTCCCGTGTCAGACCAAGCGACAGGGACGCTGCAGCCGGCCAAGACCCGGCCCGGCGGCACTCTGTACCGAGGCCGCGAGGGGATGTGGTCGTGGGTACTCCACCGCATCACCGGCGTCGCCATCTTCTTCTTCCTTCTCGTCCACATCCTGGACACCTCGCTCCTCCGCGTGAGCCCTGAGGCCTACAACGCGGTGATCGGCACCTACAAGAACCCGATCATGGGGTTCGGCGAGATGGCTCTCGTCGCGGCGATCATCTTCCACGCCTTCAACGGCATCCGGATCATCCTCATCGACTTCTGGAGCAAAGGCGTCAAGTACCAGAAGGCGATGTTCTGGATCGTCATCGCGCTCTGGGTGATCCTGATGGCCGGCTTCGTGCCGACGCAGCTCATCCACATCTTCTCGGAGGTGAACTGACGTGACGACCATCGAAGCGCCCCGCACCCCCGCCCGCTCCAGCCGCTCCGGCAAGAACTGGGAGAAGTGGGGCTGGATCTACATGCGGGTCTCCGGCCTGGTGCTGGTGATCCTGATCTTCGGCCACCTGCTCATCAACCTCGTGCTCGGCGACGGCGTGAAGCAGATCGACTTCGCCTTCGTCGCGGGC
Organism: Leifsonia sp. 2MCAF36; assembly: GCF_052115525.1. Taxonomy (NCBI): domain Bacteria; kingdom Bacillati; phylum Actinomycetota; class Actinomycetes; order Micrococcales; family Microbacteriaceae; genus Leifsonia; species Leifsonia sp. 2MCAF36. Next base: position 23,984 of record NZ_JBFRGV010000012.1, read on the forward strand.
AAGTACGCGACCCCGTTCTGGCAGGTCTGGGACCTGCTGATGCTCTGGCTGGCCCTCATCCACGGCGGCAACGGGATGCGCACGCTGATCAACGACTACGCGTACAACCGCACCGTCAACCGCATCCTGAAGTGGGCTGTGCTCGCCGCGGTCGTGGTGCTGATCGCGCTCGGAACTCTCGTGATCTTCACGTTCGACCCCTGCCCTGTCGGCGCACACGCCGCCGACCTGCCGTCGTTCTGCCCAGCACACTGACCGAGCCCCGCATCCCGAGCCCGCGATGAATCGACACGGAAAACCTGTGACAACAGAAGCTACTGAATCCACCGTCATCGACGGCGTCCACTACCACGAGTTCGACATCGTCATCGTCGGCGCCGGCGGCGCCGGGATGCGAGCAGCGATCGAGGCGGGTCCCCACGCCCGCACGGCCGTGATCTCGAAGCTCTACCCCACCCGCTCGCACACGGGCGCAGCGCAGGGCGGCATGGCCGCGGCGCTCGCCAACGTGGAGGAGGACAGCTGGGAGTGGCACACCTTCGACACCGTCAAGGGCGGCGACTACCTCGTCGACCAGGACGCGGCGGAGATCCTCGCCAAGGAGGCCATCGACGCGGTCATCGACCTCGAGAACATGGGCCTCCCCTTCAACCGCACGCCCGAGGGCAAGATCGACCAGCGGCGCTTCGGCGGTCACACCCGCGACCACGGCAAGGCACCGGTCCGCCGCGCCTGCTACGCCGCCGACCGCACCGGCCACATGATTCTGCAGACGCTGTTCCAGAACTGCGTCAAGCTCGGCATCAACTTCTTCAACGAGTTCTATGTGCTCGACGTGATCATGAGCGAGGTGGATGGGGTCCCTCAGCCTGCGGGCGTCGTCGCGTACGAGCTCTCCACCGGTGAGCTGCACGTCTTCCACTCGAAGGCCATCATCTTCGCCACCGGCGGCTTCGGGAAGATCTACAAGACCACCTCCAACGCGCACACTCTCACCGGTGACGGCGTCGGCATCATCTGGCGCAAGGGCCTGCCGCTGGAGGACATGGAGTTCTTCCAGTTCCACCCGACCGGCCTGGCCGGGCTCGGCATCCTCCTCACCGAGGGCGCGCGAGGCGAGGGCGCCATCCTCCGCAACGCCTCCGGCGAGCGGTTCATGGAGCGCTACGCGCCGACGATCAAAGACCTCGCGCCGCGCGACATCGTCGCCCGCTGCATGGTTCAGGAGGTCGCGGAGGGTCGCGGCGCCGGCCCGCACAAGGACTACGTGCTGCTCGACTGCACGCACCTCGGCGCGGAGGTCCTGGAGACCAAGCTTCCGGACATCACGGAGTTCGCCCGCACGTACCTCGGCGTCGACCCGGTCGTCGAGCCAGTGCCCGTCATGCCGACCGCGCACTACGCGATGGGCGGCATCCCGACCAACGTCAAGGCCGAGGTGCTGCGCGACAACACGACCGTCGTACCTGGCCTCTACGCCGCGGGCGAGTGCGCGTGCGTCTCCGTGCACGGATCCAACCGCCTGGGCACCAACTCGCTCCTCGACATCAACGTGTTCGGCAAGCGAGCAGGCAACAACGCGGTCGAGTACATCAAGACCGCCGAGTTCGTCCCGCTGCCGGATGACCCGGCCGCGGCCGTCCGCAGCATGATCGGCGACCTGCGGACCTCCACCGGAACCGAGCGCATCGCGGCGATCCGCAAGGAGCTGCAGGACGAGATGGACCGGAACGCCCAGGTGTTCCGGACCGACGAATCCCTCGCCCAGGTCACCGAGACCATTCATGGGCTGCGTGAGCGGTACCGCCACGTGCAGGTGCAAGACAAGGGACGCCGCTACAACACCGACCTCCTCGAGGCTGTCGAGCTCGGCTTCCTGCTCGACCTGGCGGAGGTCGTCGTCTACTCGGCCCGGAACCGCAAGGAGTCGCGCGGCGGCCACATGCGCGACGACTTCCCGAAGCGCGACGACGAGAACTACATGCAGCACACGATGGCCTACCTCTCCGGCGACCCGCACTCGTCGGACGCGGCAGACCACATCACGCTCGACTGGAAGCCGGTCGTCATCACGCGCTACCAGCCGATGGAGAGGAAGTACTGATGTCGAACGCCGTACTCGAGACTCCCCCGGCCCCCGAGGCGCCGGTCCAGTCGTTCACCGTGACCCTGATCATCCGCCGCTTCGACCCGGATGTGGACTCGGAGCCGCGCTGGCAGGACTTCGACGTCGAGCTGTTCGCGACCGACCGCATCCTGGACGCCCTGCACAAGATCAAGTGGGAGCAGGACGGCTCGCTGACGTTCCGCCGCTCGTGCGCCCACGGCATCTGCGGCTCGGACGCCATGCGCATCAACGGTCGCAACCGCCTCGCCTGCAAGACGCTGATCAAGGACCTCGACATCACGAAGCCGATCTACGTCGAGGCGATCAAGGGCCTTCCGCTCGAGAAGGACCTCATCGTCGACATGGAGCCGTTCTTCGAGAGCTACCGCGAGGTCCAGCCGTTCCTGGTCGCGAACTCTGCGCCTGTGAAGGGCAAGGAGCGCATCCAGTCCGTCGCCGACCGTGCCCGCTTCGACGACACCACCAAGTGCATCCTCTGCGCCGCGTGCACGTCGTCCTGCCCGGTGTTCTGGACCGACGGCCAGTACTTCGGTCCGGCTGCGATCGTCAACGCGCACCGCTTCATCTTCGACTCGCGCGACGACAACGCGGCCGTGCGCCTCGACATCCTCAACGACAAGGAGGGTGTGTGGCGCTGCCGCACGACCTTCAACTGCACCGACGCGTGCCCCCGCGGCATCCAGGTGACCCAGGCGATCGCCGAGGTCAAGCAGGCCATCATGCGGGGCAAGCCCTGATCACCCGCTAGCCACGACCTCAGACGGCCCGATCTTCACTTGTGGAGACCGGGCCGTTTGCTCTCTGTCGCAAACGGAGGACTTTCGCCCTCGGGGCCCCCGTTTGGCCTCCGTTCCCGGCTCGGAGACGGCGAGTCGCGACCGTACTCCTCCGTTTCCAGCCGTGGACGCAAACGGAGGTGGTATGGGTCGACACGCCGCAGACTGCCGGGAAACGGAGGACGCTCGTAGCGGGTCCGCCGAAAGCCCCTCCGTTTCCCACAGTCGGCGGCGGGAGTGCCAGGCATGGTGACCGCCGTGGGTACCCCCACTTAGGTAGAGCGGGCCGTTTGCACGCTCGCTATCCTGGCGGCGTGGCCAAGAAGTCCAAGCACGCTCCTCTGGAGCCCGATCCGGCGGCGCAGCGCGTCGAAGGCTCCGAAGAGCCAGAGGAGTCGCTGAAGGAGCGCCTGCTCGAACGGGCCGACCCGATCAGGCGCAGGCTGCAGCGGCCGGTGCAGCGCGTGTCCGGCTGGGCCAAATGGGTGGAGAACCTGCGCCCCTACCGCGTCTACATCAACTTCTCGCACTCGGACGGAAATCTCCGCGCGGCCGGCATGGGCTATCAGTCTCTGTTCGCGGTGTTCGCAGCGTTGTGGCTCGGCTTCTCCATCGCGAATGTGTGGCTGCACGGCAACCCCGATCTCTATGAGGCGCTGATCACGGTGATCAACCGGGTCGTGCCCAACCTGATCGCCACCTCGACGTCGCCGGGGGCGATCACCACCCAGCAGCTCGATTCCGCCTCGGCGTTCGGCTGGGCGGGGGTCATCGCGGCGGTCGGCCTGCTGTGGACGGCCATCGGCTGGCTGTACTACACGCGCCAGGCCGTCCGCGCGGTCTTCGGGCTCAGCCGCGACACGACCAACTATGTCCTCCAGAAGATCCGGGACCTCTTCCTCGCGCTGGCGTTCGGGATCGTTCTCATCGCCTCCGCGCTGCTCACCATCCTGAGCACACAGGCGCTCTCGTTCGTCTTGCAACTTCTCGACCTCAGCTCCAACTCCTTCTGGACGGCACTGGCGGCCCGCTACTCGGGCCTGCTCGTGTCGGTCGTGCTCAACACATTCACCCTGGGCGCGATGTACCGCGTGATGTCGCGGGTCGCCATCCCGTTCCGCAATCTGATCTTCGGGTCGCTGCTGGGGGCGGCGATCCTGGCCGGGCTCAGTATCCTCGCCGGTCTGCTGTTCCGGACCTCGAACAACCCGCTGCTCGCCACCTTCGCCGTGTTCATCGGTCTCCTGCTCTGGTTCAACCTGATGTCGCGCGTCATCCTGCTTGCGGCGTCGTGGATCGCCGTCGGGATGTTCGACCGCGGCCTGTCGCCGCGGCACGTGACTGCCGAGCAGGCGGAAGCCGAACGGGCGGCGGCTGAGCGGCAGGCGCGCGAGCTGGTGGCGGCCGCCGAGCTCGCGCACGCTCGCGAGGATCTGGCGAAATCCCGATGGTTCGAGCGGCTGCCTGCCCAGCGCCGGGTCGCGAAGGCGGAGCAGCGGCTGAACGACCTGCTGGACCAGGGTGCTGTCGGCGCCCCCCGGTAGGCTGGAGGCATGCCCTCGAGTCGCCTGCGCATCGCCACGATCAACGCCAATGGCATCCGCGCCGCCTTCCGAAAGGGCATGGGCGCCTGGCTCGACGGGCGCGACGTCGACATCCTCGCCATCCAGGAGGTTCGCGCCTCGACGGAAGACCTGCAGGGCCTCCTCGGCGACGAGTGGGACATCGTCCACGACCCGGCGACGGCGAAGGGCAGAGCCGGTGTCGCGATCGCCAGCCGGCACCGTGCGTCCATCCACCGGGTGGAGCTCGGGCCGACCGACTTCGACAGTGCGGGCCGCTGGCTCGAGGCCGACTACGAGGTCGGCGACACGATCGTCACCGTCGTCAGCGCCTACGTGCACTCCGGCGAGGCCGGCACCGAGAAGCAGGCCGAGAAGTACCGCTTCCTGGATGCGATGGAGGCGCGCCTGCCCGAGCTGCAGAAGCACAATGAGCTCGCCGTGGTGATGGGCGACCTCAATGTCGGGCACCGGACCCTCGACATCCGCAACTGGAAGGGCAACGTCAAGCGCGCCGGATTCCTGCCGGAGGAGCGCGCCTACTTCGACCGCATCCTCGGCGAGGAGGGCGACGACGGCTACAACGCCGGGGCCGGTCTCGGCTGGGTCGACGTGGTCCGCCGGCACGCCGGTGAGGTGGACGGCCCGTACACCTGGTGGACGTGGCGGGGTCAGGCGTTCGACAAGGACACGGGCTGGCGGATCGACTACCAACTCGCCACGCCGGCCCTCGCGGCACGCGTGAAGGACGTCGCGGTGGACCGCGCGGCCGCCTACGACGAGCGATGGTCCGACCACACCCCTGTGGTCGTCGACTACGAGCTCTGACGGCTGCCCGTATCCCCCCGATTCCTCCTGACTTCGAAAGCTGACCATGACGACATCCGCTCAACCCCGCCTCTACTCGGGCATGCAGCCCTCGGCAGACTCCCTGCACCTGGGCAACTACATCGGCGCACTCCTGCAGTGGAAAGAACTGCAGGGCACGCACGACGCCTTCTTCGCGGTCGTCGACCTGCACGCCATCACCGCAGCGCAAGACCCGGCGGAGCTCCGCGAGAAGACGCGGCGCACGGCGGCGCAGTACATCGCCGCCGGCATCGACCCGTCCGCGTCCACCCTCTACGTGCAGTCGCACGTCCCCGCGCACGCGCAGCTGGCCTGGGTGCTGAACACCATCACCGGGTTCGGCGAGGCATCGCGCATGACGCAGTTCAAGGACAAGTCCGCCAAGCAGGGCGCGGACGCCGCCTCTGTCGGCCTGTTCGCTTATCCGGTGCTCATGGCAGCTGACATCCTGCTGTTCGACGCCGAAGTCGTGCCGGTGGGCGACGACCAGCGGCAGCACGTGGAGCTGACGCGGGATCTCGCCGAGCGCTTCAACAGCCGCTTCGGGCCGACGTTCGTCGTGCCGCAGGCGATGATCCTGAAGGACAGCGCCCGCATCTACGACCTGCAGAACCCGGAGTCGAAGATGTCGAAGTCGGCGGAGTCCGGTGCAGGCATCATCTGGATGCTGGACGAGCCCGAGGTGACGCGCAAGAAGATCATGCGCGCCGTGACCGACACCGACGGGGTCGTTGCGTTCGACCGCGAGGGCAAGCCGGGCATCTCCAACCTGCTCACCATCTACTCGGCGCTGAGCGGCCGCTCCATCGAGTCGCTCGAGCTGGAGTACGAGGGCAAGGGCTACGGCGACTTCAAGAAAGGTCTCGTGGAGGTCGTGGTGGACGAGTTCGCGCCGGTCCGGCAGCGGGCGGTCGACCTCCTCGCCGACCCGGCCGAGTTGGACCGCATCCTGGCCACGAACGCCAACCGCGCGAGCGAGGTCGCGGAGGACACCCTGGCGAAGGCGTACGAGCGCGTGGGCTTCCTGCGGCGGGCGCGCTGATGCCGCAACCCGTCGTCCTGACCGGCGAGCGGGTCACCCTGTCCACTCCCTCGCTGGCGGATATCGACCGGATCGCGGAGCTGTGCGGCGATCCCGCGATCGCGCGCTGGACGACCGTCCCGTCGCCCTACCGGCGCGAGCACGCCGTCGGCTTCGTGACCAGCGTTGTCCCGGACGGGTGGGCGAGCGGCCGGGTCTGCACCTGGGCCGTGCGCACGGGCGACGTGCTGGTCGGGATGGTCAGCATCGCCGACATCCACGAGCGCCAGGGCGAGATCGGCTACTGGCTGGCATCCGAGGCCCGCGGACGCGGCGTCATGTCGGAGGCCGTGGACCTGGTCATCCGATTCGGGTTCGGCGCACGGCCGCACGGCTTGGCACTGGAGCGGATGGTCTGGCGTGCACTGGTGGGAAACGCCGCCAGCGCGGCCGTCGCGCGTCGCGCCGGTTTCCGCTGGGAGGGCTCGGTCAGCGGCGGTGCGGAGCAGCGCGGCGAGCGGTTCGACGAGTGGCGTGCCAGCCTGCTGCCGGATGGCCCACGCGAGCCTGCTGACGACTGGCCCGACGACTCCTACGTGCAAGCGGCCGTATGAGCGAGCAGCCCACCGACGCTCCGCGCGTCGTGCTCTTCGACCTCGACGACACGCTCTTCGCGCACCGCGCCGCGGTGGAGGCGGGCATCCTGGTCTACGCGGAGACCCTGGGACCTCCGTACGGCGCCCTCGAGGCGGACGAGGTGGTGACGATCTGGCATGACCTCGAAGAGGAGCACTACCACTCCTACCTCGCGGGCGATCTCGACTTCGAGGGCCAGCGGCGTGCACGCGCCCGCGACTTCGCCGAGCGCCACGGCGTGCGGCTGAACGACGAGGAGGCGAGCGCCTGGTTCGCGGACTACTTCGAGCACTACGTCGCGGCCTGGTCGCTCCACGACGACGCGATCCCGACCTTCGAAGCACTCGAGCGCACGCTTCCGGGCGTCCGCTTCGGGCTCATCACGAACGGCGATCTCGCCTTCCAGCGCCGCAAGGTCGAGACGGTGGGGCTGGATGCGCGCATCGAGCACCTCATCGCCTCGGGCGAGCTCGGGGTCGTCAAGCCCGACGCGGCGATCTTCCATGCGGCGTGCCAGACCTTCGGCGTGCGTCCGGACCAGGCCGCCTACGTCGGCGACCGCCTCCGCACCGACGCGATCGGCGCCGCGCAAGCCGGGCTGACAGGCGTCTGGCTGAACCGCCGCGACGCCGTCCCCTCCCCCGACGACGAACTGGACGCCGTCACGGCGGGCGTGCACACCATCCACTCGCTCGCCGAGCTCGCGCCGCTGCTCAGCCGATCCATGGGACGCAACACGCCGTTCTGAGCGAGCCGTAACGGCGTGTTGCGTCCCCTGGATGCCCGAGGACGGCGAAGCGCCGCCCGGCGGAAACCGGACGGCGCTTCGTGAGGGGGCGGGATCAGGCGTTGCGGACGTCGTCGTCGACCCAGTCGAAGGTCTTCGTGACGGCCTTCTTCCAGAGCCGCAGCTGACGCTCGCGCTCGGCGTCATCCATGTTCGGCGTCCACCGGCTGTCCTCCTGCCAGTTCTTGCGCAGGTCGTCGAGGTCGGACCAGAACCCGACCGCGAGGCCGGCGGCGTACGCCGCACCGAGGGCGGTCGTCTCGGCGACGACCGGGCGCACGACGGGGACACCGAGGATGTCGGCCTGGAACTGCATGAGCGTGTTGTTGGCGATCATGCCGCCGTCGACCTTCAGCTCCTGCAGGTCCACTCCGGAGTCGGCGTTGACGGCGTCCAGCACCTCGCGCGTCTGGAAGGCCGTCGCCTCCAGGACCGCGCGGGCGATGTGGCCCTTGTTCACGTACCGGGTGAGGCCGACGAGCGCGCCGCGCGCGTCCGACCGCCAGTACGGCGCGAACAGGCCAGAGAACGCCGGCACGAAGTACGCGCCGCCGTTGTCGTCGACGGTCTTCGCCAGCTCCTCGATCTCCGGGGCGCTGGAGATGAGCCCGAGGTTGTCACGCAGCCACTGCACCAGCGAACCGGTGACAGCGATCGAGCCCTCCAGCGCGTAGTGCGGCGCCTCGTCGCCCAGCTTGTACCCGAGGGTGGTCAGCAGGCCGTTCTTGGAGTGGACGATCTCCTCACCCGTGTTGAAGATGAGGAAGTTGCCGGTGCCGTAGGTGTTCTTGGACTCGCCCGGATCGAACGCTGCCTGGCCGAACGTCGCGGCCTGCTGGTCGCCGAGGATTCCCGCGACGGGAACCTCGCGCAGCAGGCTCGACGACTCGACGTTGCCGTAGATCTCGGAGGAGCTCTTGATCTCCGGCAGCATCGACTTGGGGACGCCGAACGCCTCCAGGATGTCGTCGCGCCAGGTCAGCGTCTCCAGGTCCATGAACATGGTGCGGGAGGCGTTGGTCACGTCGGTGGCGTGCACGCCGCCGTCGGGACCGCCGGTGAGGTTCCAGAGAACCCAGGCGTCGGTGTTGCCGAAGAGCAGGTCGCCCGCCTCCGCGCGCTCCCGTGCCCCCTCGACGTTCTCGAGGATCCAGGTGATCTTGGTTCCGGAGAAGTACGTCGCGAGCGGAAGACCGACGATCGGCTTGAAGCGCTCGACTCCGCCGTCGGCCGCAAGGCGGTCGACGATCGGCTGTGTGCGGGTGTCCTGCCAGACGATCGCGTTGTAGACGGGTTCGCCGGTGTTCTTGTCCCACACCACCGCGGTCTCGCGCTGGTTGGTGATACCGACGGCCGCGATGTCGTGGCGGGTCAGGTCGGCCTTCGAGAGCGCCTGGCCGATGACCTCGCGGACGTTGTTCCAGATCTCCACCGGATTGTGCTCGACCCAGCCGGCCTTCGGGAAGATCTGCTCATGCTCCAACTGCCCGGTCGAGACGATCGACCCGGACTTGTCGAAGATGATCGCCCGGCTGCTGGTGGTGCCCTGATCGATGGCGACGACGTAGTCAGCCATAGGTAACTCCTTTGTTCTTTGGGGGTGGAACGGGAGAGGGCCGGTCCGGTTTCCCGGGCCGGCCCCCGGGTGCTACTTGAGGAGGATGGGGAGCAGCAGCCTGGCGAGTAGGCCGGCCACCACGCCACCGATGATGGGCCCGACGATCGGAACCCACGAGTAGGCCCAGTCGCTGGTGCCCTTGCCGCGAATCGGGAGGAGCGCGTGCGCGATGCGCGGACCGAGGTCACGTGCCGGGTTGATGGCGTACCCCGTCGGACCACCGAGGCTGGCGCCGATGCCGACCACGAGCAGGGCCACAGGGAGAGCGCCCAGCGCGGCGAGTCCCGCCGCCTGGCCCGGCTGGTGCCCGAAGGCGATCACCACGAACACCAGCACGAACGTGCCGATGATCTCGGTGACCACGTTCCAGCCGTAGCTGCGGATGGCAGGACCGGTGGAGAAGACGCCGAGCTTGTTCGCCGGGTCGGGCTCCTCGTCGAAGTGCTGCTTGTAGGCGAGCCAGGTCACGACCGCACCGATGATCGCACCGATGAGCTGCGCCAGGATGTAGAGCAGGACCGTGAGGATGTTCACCGGCACCAGAGTGTGCGCCGCTGCCGACCCGAATGTCTTGGCCCCATTCGCCACCAAGCCGAGCGTCACCGCAGGGTTGAGGTGGGCGCCCGAGTTGTAGGCGACGATCACGCCGGAGAACACCGCCAGGCCCCAGCCGAAGGTGACCATCAGGAACCCGCCATTGAAGCCCTTGGTCCTGATGAGGGCGACGTTCGCCACCACAGAGGTACCGAGCAGGACCAGCATCGCCGTTCCCACCAATTCCGACAGGAAATCTACACCGATATTGTCCACGTTGACCTTCCAGTTGTTCAGTTGACCCGCACCCTGTTGTGCGTTCTGGTGAGGCTCTCGTCAGGGTGGGCACCTGAACGCTATTGCGCTCACGCTCACCTTCACAAGAACCGTGTCATGCACGTTCGTGCATTTATCGAACAGCCGCGGCTTCGCTTCCGTCCCCCGACGTGAGTTGCACCCGGTGGGCGTCGGCGAGGTCCGCTACGAACGAATCTTCCTCCTCGGTGCGGCGGTTTGGCGACCATCCGAGCGCGTTTGCCGCGATTTCGCCGATCTCGTGAACCAGGGCCGTCGTGATGGCACCCGTGAACGCGAGGCTCGTCCGGCGGAGGAAGATGTCGGCGAGGTGGACGACGTGCTCGTTGCGGACCAGGTGGTCGAACTCGGCGCGGGAATATGTCGGTGCGGCGGCGAGCGGCGCATCCTCACCATCCCATCCGGCGATAGCGTCGATGACGAAGCTCGCCTTCGTGCCGTACCGGCGCAGCAGCGTCGTGGCGCGCTCTGCGCCGACGTCCGCGCCGTAGCGCGCGATCCAGTCGCGCTCCGCCTGCGGCGTGGTCGGGAAGCCGGCACCGCCGCCGATCGGGAGGCCGAGGGTCTGCACGGTGCGCTCGGCGCCGATGGCCTTCAGGGTCTCGTCGGCGAGGTGCTCGCTCAACGCCCGGAAGGTCGTCCACTTGCCGCCCACCAGGCTGAGCACCGTGGTGTCGCCCAGGCCGGCGATCGTTCCCGGCACGATGCGGTAGTCGCGCGACACGAAGCCGGGCGCGGTGTCGTCGTGGTGCGGCAGGGGACGGACGCCGGAGAACGTGTAGACGATCTGCTCGCGGGTGACCGGGATCGCTGGGAAAACGTGCGCGACCAGCTCGATGAAGTAGTCGATCTCGTCCTCGGTGATCACCGCGCGCTCCGACATGTCCGCGTCGATGTCGGTCGTGCCGACCATCACGCGCCCCTTAAGCGGGTAGATCAGCACGATGCGACCGTCGTTGTTCTCGAAGAACATCTCGCGTCCCTTGCAGGCCGCGAGCAGCTCCGGGTTGTCGAGCACGATGTGGGAGCCCTTGGTGCCGCCCATGTAGCGGGTCGCCTCGCCGAGCGCCTGGTTGGTCAAGTCCGTCCACGGACCGGACGCGTTGACCACGACGTCCGCCGTGATCGCGAACTCCTCCCCGCTCTCGCGGTCGCGGACGAGCACTCCGCCGTCGCGGGTGCCGATCGCCTCGACGTAGTTGACCGCGCGGGCATGTGGGCCGGCAGCGAGGCCGTCGGCGAGCACGTCCAGGGCGAGTCGCTCAGGGTCGTGCACGGACGCATCGAAATACATCGCTGTGTACTTGAGGTCCGGGTTCAGCGCCGGCAGGATCTCCAGCGACTTCTTCCGGCCGTGGAAGCTGTGCCGCGGCACCGAACCACCGTCGCGCGAGAATGCGTCGTAGATCGTCAGCCCGGTCTTGATCAGGAAGGCGCCGCGCTCCTTCGGCTTGCCCTGCTTGTGGGTGAGGAAGCGGAGGGGTGCGGCGAGGATGCCGGAGAACGTGGAGTAGATCGGGATGGTGGTCTCGAGCGGCTTGACGTAGTGCGGGGCGATCTTGAGCAGGCCGTTGCGCTCGGTCACCGACTCCTTGACGAGCCGGAACTCGCCGTTCTCAAGGTAGCGGATGCCGCCGTGGATCATGTGGCTGGATGCCGCCGATGCGCCGGAGACGAAGTCGTTGCGCTCGACGAGGACGACGTCGACCCCCTGCAGGGCGAGGTCGCGGAAGGTGCCGAGTCCGTTGATGCCGCCGCCGACGACGAGCACCTGCGCTCGGGGGCGTTCGCGGAGGCGCTTGACCTCGGTGCGTGTTGTCGGCTTCGTCGTCACGGTCTTCTCCTGTTGCTCGTGTGCCCTGTTGCTCTCACAAAACTGCTGTGCGGCTATAGTCTTCGTGGCAGCACAACTTCGATCAAGCGCGGTGCACATACGTGCACAGCTGGTCCAGCGAATAAGAAGGCCCGAATGCCACAGCCCGAACCCGAGAACCTGCCCGACAAGGTCCGCGACGCCCTCAAAGCGGGACACCTGTACTACATGCAGGACCTCACGATGGAGGCCATCGCGCACGAGATGCACACGTCGCGATCCAGCGTCTCCCGCCTGCTCAGCTACGCCCGCACTTCCGGCCTGGTGACCATCCAGATCGCGGAACCGCACGAAGGCGCGTCGCGCATCCAGCAGACGCTCCACGAGCGCTATGGCATCGCCGCGCACATCGTCCCGATGCCGAGCGCGATCAGCGACGTGGATCGGTTGGAGCGCGTCGCCATCTCGGCTGCACGGATTCTCGACCGCTTCATCGACTCCAACCAGACGGTCGGCATCGCCTGGGGGTCGACGATGAGCGCCCTGAGCCGCCACCTCATCCCGAAAGAGCTGCACAATGTCGAGTTCGTGCAGCTCAACGGTGCGGGCAACACGTACACGACCGGTGTGCTGTACGCCTCGGAGATCCTGCGGCGCTTCGGCGACACCTACTCCGGTACGATCCAGGAGTTTCCGGTGCCCGCGCTGTTCGACGACCCGCAGACCAAGGTCGCGATGTGGCGCGAGCGCAGCACCCGGCGCATCCTCGACATCCAGGAGCGGATGGATGTGGCCCTCTTCGGCCTCGGTTCGCCGTTCTCCGAAGTGCGCTCGCACGTGTATGCCGGCGGCTACCTCGACCAGGCCGACTACGCGTCCCTCGACCAGTCGGGCGTCGTCGGCGACGTGGCGACCGTGTTCTTCCGCGAGGACGGCAGCCACCACGGCATCCCCCTCAACGAGCGCGCGAGCGGACCGGACATCGACCTCATCAAGCGCGTGCCGCGCCGGGTCTGCATCGTCTCCGGCCCGTCCAAGGTGCACAGCCTGCGTGGAGCCCTGGCAGCCGGCCTCATCACCGATCTGATCGTCGATGAGGGCACCGCCCGCGCCCTGGCGCAGCTGGGCTCGTCCGCCCCGGCGGCGGAACAGTACGGCCAGGAAGCAGTCGACGCCGCCTGATCCCTTCACGTAACCCGGAGCCGCACGGCGTGCGGGAATAGACCGTGGCGGAACGCGTTGATCTAGACTCGACAACGAAATACGTGCTCCGGGGTCGGTGAGAGTCCGAACCGGCGGTGATAGTCCGCGAGCGGGACGCCCAGGCGTCCTGCTGAGCCGGTGGAATTCCGGCACCGACGGTAATGCGTGCAGGCGAGAGCCTGCCGCTCAGTCCGGATGGGAGGCAGCACGGTGGGCGGCCCGCATGCGCTGGCGCCCACACGACCCCGGTGACACGTCTCCACGCAAGAGACAGGATGGCAACCGGATGACGTGGGAAGCCCCCATGCGCACGGCGCTCGAGCTCGCCGCCAACGGTCCCGCCACCGGCGTGAACCCACGGGTCGGCTGCGTCCTCCTCGACGGCGATGGGCGCATCCTCGCGGAGGGCTGGCATCGCGGCGTCGGCACCCCGCACGCCGAGGTGGATGCGCTCAGCAAGCTCCCCGAAGGCGGCGCCCGGGGCGCCACAGCGGTCGTCACCCTCGAACCGTGCAACCACTGGGGCCACACCGGCCCCTGCTCGGAGGCCCTGATCGCCGCAGGCGTCGCACGCGTCGTCTACGGCACGGACGACCCTGGCCACCACTCCAGCGGGGGCGCCCAGCGCCTGCGGGAGGCCGGCGTCGACGTGACCGGCGGCATCCTGCGTACGGAGATCGAGGCGTTCCTCGGCGACTGGCTCACCGCGGCACGACTGGGACGGCCGTACATCGTCGTCAAATGGGCGAGCAGCCTCGACGGCCGCGCGGCCGCGGCGGACGGGACCAGCAAGTGGATCACCGGAGCCGCCGCTCGCCAGCGGGTGCACGAGCAGCGGGAGGCCTCCGACGCGATCGTCGTCGGCACCGGGACGGTGCTCTCCGACGACCCCAGCCTCACCGCACGCGGCGACGCCGGCGAACTGCTGGGAACGCAGCCGACACCGGTCGTGATCGGCACCCGCGCCGTCCCGAAGGACGCCGCGGTGTTCCACCACCCCAACCCGGTCGTCTTCGAGGGCACCCACGACCTCCACGACGCGGTCGCCGACCTGCATCAGCGCGGTTTCCGGCGCATCTACGTCGAAGGCGGCCCGACGCTGGCGAGCGCGTTCGTCGCCGCGGGCCTCGTCGACGAGTACGCCATCTACCTCGCCCCGACCCTGCTCGGTGGTCCGCGCCTCGCTCTCGGAGACATCGGGGTGGAGACCATCGGCGAGCAGAGGAAGCTGCGCATCCTCGACGTCGAACGACTCGGTGGCGACCTCCTCATCCGTGCAGCGCCCCTCCACGCCGCGACCGCGACACCAACCACTCCTACCCCCACCCCTCAGGAGGGCTGACCATATGTTCACCGGAATCATCGAAGAGCTGGGCGAAGTCACCGGCGTCGAGCGCACCGCCGACGCCGCGCGCCTCACCGTCCGTGGGCCGCTGGCCGTCAGCGATGCGCGACACGGCGACTCGATCTCCGTCAGTGGCGTCTGCCTGACCGTCATCGGCAAAGACGCCGAGACGTTCACCGCCGACGTGATGGCCGAAACCCTCGCGATCAGCACGCTTGCGGACGTCCAGGCCGGCCGACGGGTCAACCTGGAGCGTGCGGCGCAGGTCGGCGACCGCCTGGGCGGCCACATCGTGCAGGGCCACATCGACGGCACCGCCACCGTGCTCTCCATCACCGACGGCAGCGCCTGGCGCGTCGTCCGCCTCTCCCTCGACCCGGAGCACGCGCCGCTCGTCGCGCGCAAAGGCTCCATCGCCATCGACGGCGTCTCCCTGACGGTCAGCGCCGTCGGCGGCGGACGCGAGGACGGCTGGTTCGAGGTGTCCCTGATCCCCGAGACGCTGGCCGCCACCACACTGGGCGACCGTGTCGAAGGCGACCGCGTCAACATCGAGACGGACATCCTGGCCCGTCACGTAGAGCGCATGCTCGCGCTCGAACCTGCACTGACTGAACGGAGTGCGTCATGAGTCTGGCCACCATCGCCGAAGCCCTGTCCGAACTGCGTGCCGGCCGGCCGGTCATCGTCGTCGACAATGAGAGCCGCGAGAACGAGGGCGACGTCCTCCTCGCCGCCGAGCTCGCCAGCCAGGAGTGGATCGCCTGGACCGTGAAGCACTCCTCCGGCTTCATCTGCGCGCCGATGACCGACGAGATCGCCGACCGACTCGAACTTCCGGTGATGGTCGCGCACAATGAGGACTCCCGCGGTACCAACTACACCGTGAGCGTGGATGCGGCGGACCGCCTCTCCACCGGCATCAGTGCCGCCGATCGCGCGCACACCCTCCGCGTGCTCGCCGACCTCGACTCGACGCCGTCCCGTCTGCACCGGCCCGGCCACATCCTGCCGCTGCGCGCGGTGGAGGGCGGGGTGCGCGAACGCGACGGCCACACCGAGGCCGCCGTCGATCTGCTGAAACTGGCCGGCCTGACGCCGGTCGGTGCCATCGCCGAAATCGTTGCCGACGACGGCGAGATGATGCGCCTGCCCGGCCTGATCGAGCTCGGCAAGCAGGAGGGCGTGCTGGTCATCACGATCGAGGCCCTGATCGACTACCTGCAGGAGTTCCACTGCGACCAGCCGCTGGAGACGGTGACGCCGATCCCGGAGACGTCGCGTGTGATCTTCGAAGTCGAGACGACCGTCCCGACCACCCACGGCCCGTTCCGGATGCGCGCCTACCGCGACCGCACGACCGGCGCCGACCATGTGGCGATCGTCGCCGGCACGCCGCAGCGCGACGGGACGCTCGTCCGCGTGCACTCGGAGTGCCTCACGGGCGAGGCGTTCGGTTCGCTCAAATGCGAGTGCGGACCGCAGCTCGACGCCGCGATGGACACCATCCAGCGCGAGGGCGGAGTCGTCGTCTACCTGCGCGGGCACGAGGGGCGCGGCATCGGCCTCATCAACAAGCTGCGCGCCTACAAACTGCAGGAGGAAGGCCTCGACACGCTCGACGCCAACCTGGCCCTCGGCCTGCCGATCGACGCCCGCGACTACCGGGCGGCCACGGCCATCCTCCAGGACCTCGGGATCGAGTCGGTACGTCTGCTGACCAACAACCCCGAGAAGGTACGCCAGCTCGAGGAGCACGGCATCGAGGTCGAGGAGCGCGTCCCGCTCGTCGTCGGCGTCGGGGCCTTCAACGAGGGTTACCTGGAGACCAAGCGCGACCGGATGGGTCACGCGATCGGAGACATCGACCCGATGTCGGGACTGGACGAGACGGCCGCGGACATCGCGGCGGAGAGGACCACACGATGAGCGGAGCGGGAGCCCCGAGCGCGACCGAGCGGATCGATGGGAGCGGCCTGAACGTCGTCGTCGTCGCCGGCAGCTGGCACGAGACGATCAGCGAGGCGCTCATCGCCGGCGCGCAGCGGACCCTGGATGCCGCAGGCGCCACGCACTCGCTGGTGCGCGTCCCCGGCAGCTTCGAACTCCCCGTCGTCAGCAAGGCGGCGCTCGAAGCCGGCGCGGACGCGGTCGTTGCGCTCGGTGTGATCATCCGCGGCGGCACGCCGCACTTCGAGTACGTCTCGGCGGCGGCCACCGACGGGCTGACCCGTGTCGCACTCGACACCGGCAAGCCGGTCGGCTTCGGCGTGCTCACGCTGGACGATGAGAAGCAGGGCATCGACCGCTCAGGCCTGCCCGGGTCCAAGGAGGACAAGGGCGCCGAGGCCGCTCACGCAGCGCTCGCGACCGCCGTCGCGCTGCGCAAGTTGGGCGCCTAACCCGGCCTCAGCTCCGCCAGGGCATGTGCTGCAGCGTCCAGGTGTTGCCGTCCGGGTCGGCGAACCAGGCGTAGAGCACGCCGCCCATGTCCTGAACCGCGGCGACATCGACACCGCGGGCGACGAGCGCATCGCGGGAGGCGTCGATGTCGGCGACGACCAGATGGAGCCCACGCAGGGAGCCTGGTGCCATCGCGGTGTCGGCCATGCCGGTCGTCATGGTGACCGAGCAGTAGGAGCCGGGCGGGGTGAGCTGCACGATGCGTACGCCGTCGGCGGGCCGCACGTCCACATCCACGGTGAAGCCGACCCGGTCGCGGTAGAACTCGATCGAGCGGTCGAGGTCGGCGACCGGAAGCATCAGCAGTTCGAGCATCATCGCGCCGGCCGGAATGGCCGGAGTCGGGTTGTCCGTCACGGTCACGCCGCGCCCAGCAGCTCGTCGAGCTTCTCGTATCCTTCGCGAACGCCGTACTCCATGCCGCTCGCGATCATCTGCTCGAGCGCCTCGCGCGACGTCATCACAGAGCGGCCGACGAGTCGGCAACGGCCGTCCGGCAACTCCTCGAACCGCATCCGGTCGAGGCTCACCTCACCGGGCGCTCCGAGGAACTCGAAGGTCTGGATGATCAGCTCGTTCTCCGCGACGGTGTGGAAGACGCCACGGAAGGCGTACACCGACCCATCGTCGTCGCGCTGCTCGAAGCCGTAGCGTCCGCCGGCGCGGAACTCCCAGTCGGTGATGGTGTTCGACAGCCGGCGTGGACCGATCCATTGCACGAAGAGCGCGGGATCCGCGTGGGCGCGGAACACCGCGTCGACCGGTGCATCGAATTCGCGGGTGAGGTCGAGGTACGAGGTGCCGGGCACCGCCTCGATGACGACGGGATTGCTCATGATTTCTTCTCCCTGTTCGGGTTCTCCTGTTGTGGGGCGTCCCTGAGGACGGCATCGAGACGGCGATAGCGCGCCTCGGCCTCGAGCCGGTAGCGGTCGATCCATGACGTGAGTCGCTCCAGTGCCGCCGCCTCGAGGTGGACCGGCCGCCGCTGCGCGTCGCGGGTGCGCGAGACCAGGCCGGCCGCCTCCAGCACGCTGATGTGCTTGGACACGGCTTGGAGGGTGATGGTGAACGGCTCCGCGAGCTCGTTGACCGTGGCGGGGCCCCGACTGAGGCGCGCGACGATCGCACGCCGCACCGGGTCGGCCAGGGCGGCGAACGCCCTGTCGAGACCGTCGTCCTCAGTCATGGTCAACTCTTTCTTTAATCAATGGGTCGGTTGATAACTAGAGTAGAGCCGCTGCCGTGCCACGTCAACAGCGAGCTGGGGAGCTACGGCTTCCAGACCATGAGCACGACGACGACGAGAAGCAGAAGGCTCGCCACCCCCGACGCTGCGGCGATCGCCGGGTACCGCGAGGCCGTCCCGTCGCGGAGCGCTTCGGCGGCGCGACGCATCGTCGGCACGACCACGAACAGCGTCAGACCGAGCGCGATCACGTACAAGATGATCGACCAGAGGATCCACGGCGTTGTGACGCTCAGGCCGTACTTCTTGTCCGCCAGGCCCATGACGCCGAACCCGAAGAGCACCACCAGGATCGACAGCAGCGACAGCAGGTTGGTCGACTTCGCCAGCGTCTCCACCTGGCGCGCGTCACCCGCCCGCACGGCGCGCATCGCCGTCATCGGGAGGATGGCCATCGGGCCGACGATGAAGACGGCGGTGACCACGTGTAGTACAGCGAACAGGGTTTCCATGCCCCCCAGCGTACTGACCGGTCGGATTCGGCGGACTCACACACCGCACATAGGGTGGAAGGGCGCCACAAGCGCCACCCCGTCTCACGCCAACGTGTGCTTTCCGCCCGACCGACGCCGCGCACGCCATGCGGTTCTCACTCGCAACTCTGGAAGCACTCCACACGCATGACTACGACGGCTCCCGCCATCACCCCTGCGCCCGCGAACACCCGCGGCCGCGTCATCCTCGCCAGCCTCATCGGCACGTCGATCGAGTTCTACGACTTCTACGTCTACGCCACCGCGGCCGTGCTGGTCTTCCCCGCACTGTTCTTCACCAGCGCGGACCCGACCACCGCGCTGCTGGCCTCGTTCGCCGTCTTCGGCGTCGCCTTCATCGCCCGGCCGATCGGCTCCATCCTGTTCGGCCACTTCGGTGACCGGATCGGCCGCAAGGGCACCCTCGTCGGCTCGCTGCTCACGATGGGTATCGCGACCGTGCTCATCGGATGCCTGCCGACGGCGCAGGTCCCCGGGTGGCAGTTCTGGGCACCATTCCTCCTCGTCGTGATGCGCTTCTGCCAGGGCCTCGGCCTCGGCGGCGAGTGGAGCGGCGCGGCACTGCTCGCGACCGAGAACGCCCCGGCGGGCAAACGCGCCATCTACGGAACGTTCCCTCAGCTCGGCGCGCCGATCGGCTTCATCGTCGCGAACGTGCTGTTCCTCATCCTGAGCCTCACCATCTCCCCCGAGGCGTTCGCCGCGTGGGGCTGGCGGATCCCCTTCCTGCTCAGCGCCGTGCTCGTGATCGTCGGCCTGTACGTGCGACTCAAGCTGGTCGAGACGCCGGCCTTCCAGAAGGTCGTCGACACCGGTGAAGTGGTCAAGCTTCCGCTCGCGCGCGTGTTCCGCACCAGCTGGCGCCAGATCGTGCTGGGCACGTTCATCATGCTGGCCACCTACGTGCTCTTCTACCTGATGACCGCGTTCACCCTGACCTACGGCACCACCGCCGCCACGCCCGAGCAGGCTCAGGCCGCCGCAGAGAAGGCCGGCAAGACGTTCTCGGCGGCGACCTTCGTCCCGGGCCTCGGCTTCAGCCGCAACGACTTCCTGGTGATGCTCATCATCGGCGTGGTGTTCTTCGGTGTCTTCACCCTGGTCGCCGGTCCCCTGGCGGAGCGCTTCGGCCGCCGTAAGACGCTGATCTGGGTGACTCTCGGCATCATCGTGTTCGGCCTGCTCTTCGTGCCGCTCTTCTCGGGCGGGACGGTCGGAACCATGGCCCTCCTCATCATCGGCTTCACACTGATGGGTCTGACCTTCGGCCCGATGGGTGCTGAGCTGCCGGAGTTGTTCCCCACGAACGTCCGCTACACGGGGTCCGCTGTGGCCTACAACCTCTCCAGCGTGCTCGGCGCGGCCGTTGCGCCCACCATCGCGGTGTGGCTGTGGACGATCGCCGACGGCAGCACGGTCTGGGTCGGCATCTACCTCTCGCTCGCCGGCGTGCTGACCCTCATCGCGTTGCTCATCTCGAAAGAGACGCGCGACGTGGACTTCACCGACAACGTCAGCTGACCGCTTCGACGCCTGCGCGCTCAGTCGAGGAACAGAGCGCGCAGGCGGCGGGTGGTGAGGATGAGTCCGAGCACGATCATCACCACGAAGTAGAGGACGTGCCACAGCATCCCCACGTTCACGTCGCCCGTGGTGAGCCCGCGGACGAGCTCCACCCCGTGCCACAGCGGCATCGCCTTGATGATGACCTGCACCGCGTCGGGATAGACGGTGATCGGGTAGAAGGTCGCCGACAGCAGGAACATGGGAAGCAGGATGAAGTTGATCCAGTCCATCTGCTGGAACGTCTTCATGTAGCTGGTGATGCCCATCCCGAAGCTGGCGAAGCCGAACGCGATCAGCAGGACAGCGGGCAACGCCAGCAGCGCCCACCACGACAGGTTGAGCCCGAGCGCCTGCATCACCAGCATGAAGCCGAGCGCGTAGAGCGCGCCGCGCAAGAGGGCGAGCAGGATCTCGCCGAGCGCCACATCCAGCGGGCCGAGGGACGTGGCCAGCATCCCCTCGTACAGCTTCGCGAAGTGCATCTTGAAGAAGACGTTCCAGGTCGAGTCGTAGACCGCGCCGTTCATGGCCGCCGTCGCAAGCAGCGCCGGGGCGATGAAAGCGGCGTACGGCACCTGCTGGCCGGTCGAGGTGTGGATGTCGCCGACCAGGGCCCCGAAGCCGATCCCGAGCGAGAGCAGGTAGAAGATCGGCTCGAAGAATCCGGAGACGATCACCAGCCAGTTGGTGCTGCGGGTTGCCGACCAGCCCCGCTGCATCACAGAGCGGGCGTTCCCGGCGTACAGCGCACCCAAGGGACGGGATCGGGAGGCGGACGTCGCCAGCTGTTCGTCGGTGGCGGTCACTTGTTCAGCCTCCTCGCGGCGATGCGGCGCGTCCACAGCCAGAAGGTGACGAACAGCGCAGCCAGGTAGAGGACGTGGACGACCGACAGCCAGAGCGGCTCGCTCATGCCGTACGTGAAGACGCGGGAAAGTTCCGTGGAGTGCCAGAGAGGCGAGATCCAGCCGATCCACTGCAGGAACCACGGCATGCTCGAGAGCGGGAAGAACGTGCCGGAGAACAGGGTCATGGGCAGGAGCACGAAGCGCATCAGCATCGCGATCTGGCCGGTGTCCTGCTCGAGGGTCGCGACGTATGCCATGATCGGCGCCCCGAAGGCGAGACCGCCGAGCATGGCCACCGGGATGCTGAGCCAGCCCCAGGGACCGGGCACGCCGCCGAAGAGCACCATGAAGGCGAAGTAGATGACGCTCGTGCCGAGCAGACGCGCCACGACCGCGATGAGGACCCCGTCGATGATCTGCCCCGGCGCGATGGGCGATGCGTTGATGCCGTAGAAAGTCGGGTTCCACTTGAACCCGAGCAGGATCGGGTAGGTGAACTCCTCGCTTGCGACGGTGACCGCCGCCGTGCAGAGCAGCGCGGGCGCGACGAAGGCGAGGTAGCTCACGCCGTCGACCGCATGCGGACCCATATTGGCGCTCACCAGGCTGCCGAGCCCGAGACCCATCGCGAGCAGGTAGAGCAGCGGGTTGCCGAAACCGGTGACGAGCACGGTCTGCAGGTAGGACCGCATCACCCGGAAGCGATGCTCGGCGACGTACCAGGCACCGAACCGCCGGGGACGCGCCGCAGCGGCCAGGGCGGCCCGCGCATCCTCTCGCACGCCTGAACGGGGGTCCGGCGCTCCGGACGCCCCCGACGGCCCGGTGATCGCGCTCATTCGATCAGGCTCCGTCCGGTCAGACGCAGGAACACGTCCTCCAGGCTCGACCGCCGCACCAGGCTGGTGAGGGGATGCAGCCCGCGCTCGGTGATCCGCACCAGTTCGCCCTCACCGTCGTCGCTGTAGACGAGTACGCGGTCGGGCAGAACCTCGATCCGCTCCCCGACCCCGTCGAGGCGGCCCGCGACCTCGGCGTTGCGCTCCGACCCGAAGCGCACTTCGAGCACCTCGCGTGTCGAGTACCGGCGGATGAGTGCAGCCGGCGACCCCTCCGCCATGATGGCGCCCTTGTCGACGACGACCAGCCGGTCGCAGAGCTGCTCCGCCTCGTCCATGTAGTGGGTGGTGAGCACCAGGGTCGTGCCCTGCTCTTTGAGCCGGAACAGCCGGTCCCACAGGATGTGCCGCGCCTGCGGATCGAGACCGGTCGTCGGCTCGTCCAGCAGCAGGATGCGCGGGTCGTTGATCAGCGCCCGCGCGATGGTGAGGCGGCGCTTCATGCCGCCGGAGAGGTCGTCCACCTTCGCCTTGGCCTTGTCTTCGAGCTGGGCGAACGCGAGCAGCTCGTCGGCGCGCGCACGGACCCGCGCCGCGGGCAGTCCGAAGTAGCGTCCGTAGACGATCAGGTTGTCGCGCACCCGCAGCTCGGTGTCGAGGTTGTCGGCCTGGGGCACCACGCCGAGCTGCGAACGGATCTCGGGACCGTACCGGTTCGGATCCAACCCTAAGATGCTGAGGTCGCCTCCCGTCCGCGTCGAGACGGCGCCGATCATCCGCATCGTCGTCGACTTGCCCGCGCCGTTGGGCCCGAGCAGACCGAACGACTCCCCCGGCTCGACCTCGAAGCTGATGCCGTCGACGGCCGGGAAGTCTTTGTACTTCTTGACCAGGTCGTGGGCGGCGATGACGGGCGGCATAGTTCAGCACTGTAGCCGCGACCCCGGACATTGGGAGGGGCTTCGCTCGGTGTCAGCAAACAGGCAGTTCACAAGAAGTACGGTCGGAGGTAGCGGCACCGCGCGCACCGCGACGCCCCTCCTCCCGGAACGGAGACACCGTCATGTCAACCACGTCCAGCGCCGCCCCCCGACGCCGCCGCGGCTTCGGCCGCGCGGTCGACGACGCGGGGCCGCGCGCCCGCTTCTCGCAGCTCCTCCCCTACCTTTTGGAGCACAAGCGCGTCCTCGGCGTCGTCATCGTGCTCAGCATCCTGGGCGCCGCGGCGAGCCTCGCGCAGCCTCTCCTCGTCGGCCAAGTGATCAACGTCGTGGGAAAGCAGCAGCCCCTCGGCGGTCTGGTCTGGGCACTCGTCGCCCTCGTCGTCATCTCCGGGCTGATCTCCGGCTACCAGCACTATCTGTTGCAGCGGACCGGGGAGGGCGTCGTGCTGTCGTCACGCCGCAAACTGGTCGGCCGTCTGCTGAGGCTGCCCATCAGCGAGTTCGACACACGGCGCACCGGCGACCTGGTCTCCCGCGTCGGCTCGGACACCACCCTGCTTCGCGCCGTCCTCACGCAGGGGCTCGTCGAGGCGATCGGCGGCGCGCTGACCTTCGTCGGCGCCCTGATCGCGATGCTCATCATCGACCCGGTACTGCTCGGCCTGACCGTGCTCGTCGTGGCGGTCTCGGTCGTGACCGTCGTCCTGCTGTCCGGGCGCATCCGGGTCGCCAGCCAGAAGGCGCAGAACAAGGTCGGCGACCTCGCGGCCGCGGTGGAGCGCGCCATCAGCTCCGTGCGGACCATCCGCGCGGCGAATGCGACCGAGCGCGAGATCGCCGCGGTCGATGACGACGCGACCGGCGCCTGGCGCATGGGCATCCAGGTCGCCAAGATCTCGGCACTGGTCGTCCCCGTCGCGGGGATCGCGATGCAGGTGTCGTTCCTCGTGGTTCTCGGCGTGGGCGGCTTCCGCGTGGCGAGCGGCGCCATCACGGTCGCCAGCCTGGTCACCTTCATCCTCTTCCTGTTCATGATGATCCTGCCGCTCGGCCAAGCCTTCGGCGCGATCGCCGCGGTCAACTCGGCGCTCGGGGCGCTCGGCCGCATCCAGGAGATCCTCGACCTGCCGACGGAGGACCAGCACGACCGCGAGCTCGCGCCGCTCGCCCTCACCGTGGGTAAGGCCAACGAGGGCCTCGCACCGGAGGCACCGGCGATCGAGTTCGCGGACGTGCGCTTCGCGTATCCCGAAGCGGAGGCTGCGGCGGCCACCGCCGAGACGACGGCGGCCGGGCGGCCGGCGGCGGAGCCCACACCCGAACGGCTGGCCTTCGAGGCGCTGACCGGCGCGGACATGGTCGCCGAAGCGGAGGTGGCAGCCGGAGCCGGTGGCGGAGAAGGGGCCCACCAGCTCGGCGGTGTGCTGCACGGGGTGAGCTTCCGCGTTCCCCGCGGAAAGCGCACGGCGCTCGTCGGGCCGTCCGGCGCCGGCAAGTCGACCATCCTGGCGCTGGTGGAGCGGTTCTACGACCCGCAGGCCGGCGAAGTGCGCTTCGGCGGGATGGACGTGCGCACGCTCGACCGCGTCGCCCTCCGGTCGCAGATCGGCTACGTGGAGCAGGATGCGCCCGTGCTGGCCGGCTCGCTGCGCGACAACCTGACACTCGCCGCACCGGACGCGACGGACGAGCAGTGCGTGGACGTCCTCCATGCCGTCAACCTCACGGAGGTGCTCGAACGCAGCGACCTCGGGCTGGGCGCGCCCGTCGGCGAGGACGGCATCATGCTGTCCGGTGGGGAGCGTCAGCGCCTGGCGATCGCCCGCGCGCTGCTCGCCGCACCTCCGGTGCTGCTGCTGGACGAATCCACGTCGAGCCTGGACGGCCGCAACGAGCAGCTGATGCGTGAGGCGATCGACGCCGTGGCGGAGGACCGGACGCTGCTGGTGATCGCGCACCGCCTGTCCACGGTGGTGGATTCCGACCAGATCGTGGTGCTCGACCACGGCCGCGTGATCGGCACCGGCACCCACTCCGAGCTGGTCGAAACGACCCCGCTCTACCGCGACCTGGCCAAGCACCAGCTCCTGGTCTGACCGGCCACCCGGCGGGTCAGGCGCGCAGGTGGTAGCGGAGGGAGGCTAGTTCGGCGCGCAGTGCTGCGGGGACGCGGGCGCCGAAGCGGTCGAAGAACTCCTCGGTCAGGTCGCATTCGGCCAGCCAGCTCTGCGAGTCCACCTCGAAGAGGGCATCCACATCGTCAGCCGGGAGGTCGAGTCCCGCGAGGTCGAGCTCCTCGACGACCGGGAGCCGCCCGATCGGTGTCTCGATACTTCCGGCGCTCCCCTCGACGCGACGCGCGATCCACTCGATCACGCGCGCGTTCTCGCTGAACCCGGGCCACAGGAACCGGCCGTCGTCGCCCTTGCGGAACCAGTTCACCTGGAACACCGCTGGAGCGTTGTCACCGAGCTGCTCGCCCACCTCGAGCCAGTGCGCCCAGTGGTCCGCCATGTTGTAGCCGCAGAACGGCAGCATCGCGAACGGGTCGCGTCGCAGCTCGCCGACGGTCCCCTCGGCCGCCGCCGTCCGCTCCGAGGAGATGGTGGAGCCGAGGAAGACACCGTGGCGCCAGTCCCGGGCCTGAGCCACGAGCGGGACATTGGTGGCTCGGCGTCCGCCGAACAGGATGGCGTCGATCGGCACACCGTCGAACGCATCCCAGTCGTCCGCGATGGACGGGCACTGCGCGGCGGCCACTGTGAAGCGGGAGTTCGGATGCGCGGCGGGGCGACCGCTGGCGGGCGTCCAGTCCTTCCCCTCCCAGTCGATCAGGTGCGCGGGGGGCTCGTCGGTCAGCCCCTCCCACCAGACATCTCCGTCGTCGCGCAGTGCCACGTTGGTGAAGATCGTGTTGCCCCAGAGCGTCTCGACCGCGGTGCGGTTGGTGCTCTCGCCGGTGCCCGGTGCGACGCCGAAGAAGCCTGCTTCAGGGTTGATGGCACGCAGCCGGCCGTCCGCCCCCTGCCGCAGCCAGGCGATGTCGTCGCCGATCGTCTCGACCCGCCAGCCCGGGATGCTCGACTGCAGCATCGCCAGGTTGGTCTTCCCGCACGCCGACGGGAACGCCGCAGCGAAGTGGAAGGCGCGCCCCTCCGGCGAGGTGACCTTGATGATGAGCATGTGCTCCGCGAGCCATCCCTCGTCGCGTGCCATCACCGAGGCGATGCGCAGCGCGAAGCACTTTTTCGCCAGGATGGCGTTGCCGCCGTAGCCGGACCCGTACGACCACACCTCCCGCGTCTCCGGGAACTGCACGATGTACTTCGTGGTGTTGCACGGCCAGGCGACGTCGTCGCTGCGCACGCCGTCCGCGTCGACCAGCGGGTGACCGACGCTGTGCACGGTCGGAACCCAGGGTTGCCCGGCGTCGATCAGGTCGAGCACGGTCTCGGTGACGCGGGTCATCATCCCGAGGCTGACCGCCACGTAGGCGGAGTCGGTGAGTTGGATGCCGACCTGCGAGAGCGGGCCGCCGACCGGGCCCATGGAGAACGGCACCACGTACAGGGTGCGTCCGCGCATGCTCCCGGCGAAGACCTCCCGCAGCTCTGCCCGCATCGCGTCGGGCTGGCGCCAGTTGTTGGTGGGGCCTGCATCCGCCTCGTCGAGGGAACAGATGAACGTGCGGTCTTCGACCCGGGCGACATCGCCCGGGTCGGTGCGCGCCAGGAAGCTGTTGGGTCGCCACTCCGGGTTGAGGCGGATGAGCTTCCCCTCGGCGACGAGCTCTTTGGTGAGGTGGTCGGCCTCCGCCAGCGAGCCGTCGCACCAGACGACCTCGTCGGGCTGCGTCAGGGCGGCGATGTCAGCGACCCAGGCGCGCACGGCGGACAGCCCGCCGGACGATACGGTGTCGGTCAGGTCCATTTCGGCGATGCTCATTGCAGAGTCCATTTCGTCGGAAGAAGTGGTGATACATCCAGCATCCGCGATGTTCTGCACCTGTGGACCCTGAATTCTGCTGTAAGAATCGCGAATCTTTCGCTATTGTGAAGCCATGAGCATCCCCATGGGCACCGGAGACATCGACGTCGCCACGCTCGGCCACCGCATCCGTCACTTCCGGACGCGCCGCGGCATGACCCTCGACGAGCTGGGGGCGGCAGCGGGCGTCGCCGCGAGCCAGCTGTCGTTGATCGAGAACGGCAAGCGCGAGCCGCGCATCTCGCTGCTCAGCAGCCTGGCAGCCGCACTCGGCGTGCAACCGGCCGACCTGCTCTCCGCCGAGCCCCCTGACGAACGCGCGGCACTCGAGATCGAGCTGGCGCGCGCGCAGAAAGGACCGCTCTACGCGTCGCTCGGGCTCCCAGCGGTCAAGCCCACGAAGGGGACACCGACCGAGACGCTGCGTTCCCTCGTCGGCCTGCACCGCGAGCTCAGCCGCCGGGCGAACGAGGCGATCGCCACACCGGAGGAGGCGCGACGGGCGAACACCGAGCTGCGCGAGCGGATGCGCGCCGAGGACAACTACATGCCCGAGATCGAGGAACTCGCCGAGCAGCAGGTGCGCGCCTCCGGACACACCCGCGGCGCGCTGACGCACCGCGAGGTCAGCGTGATGGCCGAGAAGCTCGGATTCGAACTGATCTACGTCAACGACCTCCCACGGTCGGCGCGCTCCATCACCGACCTGGAGAATGGGCGCATCTACCTGCCCCCGGCGTCCATCCCGGGCGGTCACGGCCTGCGTTCGATGGCGCTGCAGGCGATGGCCCACCGGCTTCTCGGGCACACCCGTCCCGCGTCGTACGCCGACTTCTTGCGGCAACGGCTGGAGATCAACTACTTCGCGGCTTGCTGTCTGATGCCTCGGGATGCCGCCGTCGCCTTCCTGCAGCAGGCGAAGAAGGACAAGGACTTGGCCGTCGAAGACTTCCGCGACGCCTTCGGGGTGACCCATGAGGCGGCGGCATTGCGGCTGACGAACCTGGCCACCAGCCACCTGGACATGACGATGCATTTCCTGCGCGTCGGCGACGACGGAGCGTTGTACAAGGGGTACGAGAACGACGGGCTGCCGCTGCCGACAGACGTGACCGGCTCCATCGAGGGCCAGGTCGTCTGCCGCAAGTGGGGCGCCCGCAGCGCGTTCACGCACACCAACCGGACGACGGAGATGTACCAGTACACCGATACGCCGGCCGGGACGTACTGGTGCGCCACCCAGACGGGCACGACCGCCGAGGGCGGCTTCTCGATCAGCGTCGGCGTGCCGTTCGACGAGGCGAAGTGGTTCCGTGGCCGCGAGACCACCGACCGCGCGGAGTCGCGCTGCCCGGACGAGTCGTGCTGCAAGCGGGCGCCGTCGGACCTGTCGGGTCGCTGGGCGGGCAAAGCCTGGCCGAGCGCTCGGCTGCACGCGCACATCCTGGCGCCGCTGCCCTCCGGGTCGTTTCCGGGCGTCGACGACTCCGACGTGTACACGTTCCTGGAGGCGCACTCGGGCGCCTGACGCCGTGGGCATCGGGTGGGAAACGGAGGATCGCTGGGGCCCAATCGCCAGCGTCCTCCTCCATTTCCTGCCGCCACGCCGTCCCAGTCGCCGGAGTTCCTCCCTTGGCCGCCATCCCGAAGGGAGGAGATCCGGGCGACCGTGCCGGGAACCGCAGGCTATGGAGGAGGGCTCCGCCTTCGCTGGTCGAAACTCCTCCCTGCGCGACAGCCAGGCGACAGCCTGGCGCTACTTGGGCTGCATCCGGATCGCTCCGTCGAGGCGGATCGTCTCGCCGTTGAGCATCGGGTTCTCGACGATCGCCCGCACCAGCGCGGCATACTCGGCCGGCCTGCCGAGACGGGAGGGGTGCGGCACCTGCGCCGCCAGCGAGTCCTGCGCAGCCTGGGGCAGCCCCGCCATCATGGGCGTCTCGAAGATGCCCGGCGCGATCGTCATCACGCGGATGAGGTTGCGCGCGAACTCCCGGGCCAGCGGCAGCGTCATGGCCGCGACGCCACCCTTCGACGCCGAGTAGGCCGGCTGCCCGATCTGACCGTCGAATGCGGCCACCGAGGCCGTGTTGACGATCACGCCGCGCTCCTCTCCGACCGGCTCGGTCTGCGCGATCGCGCTGGCGGCCAACCGGACGACGTTGAACGTGCCGACCAAGTTGACGCGGATGACGCGCTCGAAGTGCTCGAGGGGGATGAGACCGTCACGCCCGATCACCTTCTCGGCCGTCGCGATTCCCGCGCAGTTCACCACCACGCGCAGCGGGCCGAGTCCGGACGCCGTGTCGATCGCCGCCTGCACCTCCCCCTCGTCGGTCACATCCGCCGGGACGAAGCGCGCGGTCGGTCCGAGCGCGACCGCCGCTTTCTCCCCTTCCGAGCGCGGCAGGTCGAGGATGACGACATGTGCGCCCGCCTCGGTGAGCGCGCGTGCGGTGGCGTTGCCCAGGCCACTGGCCCCGCCGGTGACGAGGGCAGAGCATCCGTCGAGCTGCATGGTTCTCCTTGGCGATCGGTTCGTTGGGTGGGATGGATCTGTCGCCGCGCCGGTCAGCGCAGCACTTCGATGAGCGTCGCGTTCGCGGTGCCGCCGCCCTCGCACATGGCCTGCAGCCCGTAGCGGCCGCCGCGCGCCTCCACCTCGTTCAGCAGAGTGGCGAGCAGTCGGGTGCCCGAGGAGCCGAGCGCGTGCCCTAGCGCGATGGCGCCGCCGCAGGGGTTCAGTTTGGAGGGGTCGGCGCCGAACTCCTGCTTCCACAGCAGCGGGACGGGCGCGAACGCCTCGTTCACCTCGTAGGCGTCGATCTCGTCCAGCCCGACACCGCTGCGGTCGAGCAGCTTGCGCGTCGCCGGGAGGATGCCTGTCAGCATCAGCAGGGGGTCGCTGCCGGCCACTGCGAAGGAGTGGAACCGGGCCCGGGGCCGCAGTCCCAGGCGCTTCGCCGCGTCCGCGCTCATGATGAGCGCGGCGGACGCGCCGTCGGTGAGCGGCGACGAGTTGCCCGCGGTGACGCGCCACTCCAGCTGCGGGAAGCGCTCGGCGAGGCGATCGGTCCGGAACGCCGGCTGCAGCGTTGCCAGCTTCTCGGCTGTCGTTCCGGGGCGGATGGTCTCATCGGCCACGACGCTGCCCGAGTCCGGCGTTGGGACGGCGACCAGCTCGCCGTCGAAGGCGCCGTTGGTCGCCGCCCACGCGGCGCGCCCCTGCGACTCCGCGGCATAGTCGTCGAGCTGCGAACGGCTGAAGCCCCAGCGGTCGGCGATCAGCTCGGCCGCGACGCCCTGGTTGACCAGACCGTCCCGGTAGCGGGTGTGGAGCAGCGCACCGCCGAGCGCGGCCCCCTGCACGTTCGACCCCATCGGAACGCGGCTCATGGACTCGACCCCGCACGCGATGACCACGTCGTACGCGCCGGCGATCACCCCTTGCGCCGCGAAGGCCGCCGCCTGCTGGCTGGAGCCGCACTGGCGGTCCACGGTGACGGCCGGAACGCTCTCCGGAAAGCCCGCGCTGAGCACGGCCGTGCGGATGATGTTGCCCGCCTGTTCGCCCGACTGCGTGACGCATCCACCGATCACATCGTCGACGACGGCCGGGTCGATGCCGGTCCGCCCGATCAGCTCGAGCAGAACGCCCGCGAGGAGGTCGGCCGGGTGGATGTCGGAGAGCTCGCCGTCCGGCTTGCCGCGCCCCGACGGCGTGCGGACGACGTCGACGATGACCGCTTCGGAGCGGGCCACGTCAGGCTCCGAACGGGTTCGGCGTCAGCGTGTACTTGGTGTTGAGGTACTCGTGGATGCCCTCAAAACCGCCCTCGCGGCCGAGGCCTGACTGCTTGACGCCGCCGAACGGAGCCGCCGCGTTGGAGACGACACCCACGTTCAGGCCCATCATCCCCGTCTCCAGTCGTTCGATCATCCGCTGGCCGCGTGCAAGGTCCTTCGTGAACACGTACGACACCAGCCCGAACTCGGTGTCGTTCGCCAGGCGGACCGCCTCGTCCTCGTCCGAGAACCGGATGATGGACAGCACCGGGCCGAAGATCTCCTGGCGGAGGATCTCGCTGCCGGGCCGCACATCCGTGACGACCGTCGGCTCGAAGAACGTGCCGGTCCCGTCGACCCGCGACCCGCCGGTGAGGACGGATGCCCCGCGCGTGACCGCATCCTGCAGCAGGTCGGACGCTTTCTCGACCGCGCCCTCGTTGATCAGGGGGCCGATCGTGACGCCGTCGTCGGTGCCCCGGCCGACCTTCAGCCCGTTCACCCGTTCGGTCACCCGGCGCGCGAACTCGTCGGCGACGGCCTCGTGGACGATGAACCGGTTGGCCGCCGTGCAGGCCTCGCCGATGTTGCGGAACTTCGCCAGCATCGCGCCGTCGATCGCCCTGTCGAGGTCGGCATCGTCGAACACGACGAACGGAGCGTTCCCGCCGAGCTCCATGGATGTGCGCAGAACATTCTCCGACGCCTGCTGCAGCAGCTTCCGCCCGACCTCGGTGGAGCCGGTGAACGAGAGCTTGCGAAGTCGCGAGTCGGCGATGATCGGCGCCGACACTTTGCCCGACGTGGTCGTCGTGACGACGTTGAGGACACCGCCGGGGAGGCCGGCATCCTCGAGCAGCTTCGCGAAGTACAGAGTCGTCAGCGGCGTCAGCTCGGCCGGCTTGATCACCACCGTGCAGCCCGCGGCGAGCGCCGGCGCGATCTTGCGGGTCGCCATCGCCAGCGGGAAGTTCCACGGCGTGATCAGGAAACACGGTCCGACGGGATGCTGCGACACGATCATCCGCCCGGTGCCTTCCGGGTTGGCACCGTAGCGCCCGGAGATGCGGACCGCCTCCTCGGAGAACCAGCGCAGGAACTCGCCGCCGTAGGTGACCTCACCGCTGGCTTCGGCGAGTGGCTTGCCCATTTCAAGAGTCATCAGCAGCGCGAAGTCGTCGCGCCGCTCCTGCAGCAGGTCGAAGGCGCGGCGGAGGATCTCCCCGCGCACGCGGGCCGGCGTCGCCGCCCAGTCGTCCGCCGCGGCGACCGCCGCATCCAGCGCCCGGATGCCGTCCTCGGGCGAGGCGTCGGCGATCTCCTTGATGCGGTCACCGGTTGCGGGGTCGAATACCGGGAACGTTCCGGCCGACCCGGTCGTCCACTCCCCTCCGATGTAGAGTCCGTCCGGTACGCGCTCCAGCAGAGCCTTCTCATCCATCAGCCGTGTTCCTCCTCTGTCGTCGCGTCCGCGTCGTCGGGACCGACTGCCGCCTGAACGAGCGGCACGGTCCGGTGGTCGATCACCGTCGTGAGGGCGATGACGGTGGAGGTGCGCGCCACCGCCGGATAGCCGTCGATGCGGCCGATCACCCGCTGCAGGTCGATGTTGGTG
Source organism: Leifsonia sp. 2MCAF36 (assembly GCF_052115525.1). Lineage (NCBI taxonomy): Bacteria > Bacillati > Actinomycetota > Actinomycetes > Micrococcales > Microbacteriaceae > Leifsonia > Leifsonia sp. 2MCAF36. The sequence continues at coordinate 56,362 of NZ_JBFRGV010000012.1, forward strand.
CGCGCCACGGCACGGACCATCAGGTCGCCCGCCCCCGTGATGGTGTGCACCTCGAGCACCTCCGGGATGTGGCGCAGGTGCTCGGCGACCGCCGCGTGGCGGGCGTCCTCACCCGAGGTCAGCTCAACGGTCACGAAGGCCGTCACCGGGTAGCCGAGCCGGTCGGTGTCGACCGTCGGCGCGAAGTCGCGTACGACGCCCGACCGCTGCAGCCGGTCCAGCCGGGCCTGCACGGTCCCCCGCGCCACGCCCAGCCGCCGCGACGCCTCGAACACGCCCAGCCTCGGCTCCGCGGCCAGCAGCGCGATCAGCTCGGCGTCGAGCTTGTCGATCATGCGGCCTCCTTCGGTCCTCGCACATCGTACGACGCAGGGTACGCGCCTTCGGCACGCTGACCGAAGCTCTCAGGAAGGGGCGGCAGGGTGCGCGGGGCGACCCCTGCGAATCCGCACTGCCGAGCGGGCGCGCAGCCGGTGCTCGTCGAGAAACGGCAGCGGGGCGTGATACGCGAACACGGGCCGCGGCGCTTCCGACCCACTGAACGGCCGACTCCAAGCCGGAGTCCTAGATGACTCACCAGGGGATCTACACGAGCCAAGTCGCGAGACCGAGGGTGTAGAGCCCGAGCTATCGCGCAGCGCTGTTGACCCACCATTTCGATCTCCTGCGATGCGGTCATTCGTGGAGCGTGGCGCTCATGATCGCGGGCTTGGCGCTGAGGAGCCCGCTCCAGCCACGGAGTTCGAACCGGTAGGTGTGGCCGATGAGCAGCGAGTCCCCCAGTCGCTTGGTTTCGGCGAGAGACTTCGTCGGTCCTGACGTCACTTGCAACTGCCCGCACTGCCGAGTGGCGATTTCGTAGACCCAGCCCGGGCCGCCCTTGCCGTTCGTCGCGTAATAGTGCCCCTCGGTGATCTGGCACGTCCGGGTGGTTTTGGTGCCCCACCAAATGGAATTGAGGGTGACTGGAACGGTCGGGATTGCAATCATGAGCACCCCCATGAGCGCGAGCAGCACGGACGTGCGACGTGGGAGCTTCTTCAGACTCTGGTCGACCGGCGGATCCTCCGCTGGCGACAGCGGGATGCTGTTCAGGCGATCGCCAAGCCTCTTCGCCAGGGTGTTGCGTGGTGGTTTCGTCGACATCGCCTTCTCCGTAATCGCCGTGGGGTGAATGTGCGTTCCGTCCTCTGGGCCTGAGCCGCCGGAAGCCCGACTTGGAAATCCACTGCGTCATCAGGACGTGGCGCCTCCAGCGACCCCACATCTTGAGGGCGACCGGATCGATCGATCGTGACGCGACAGAGCAGAGCGTGCTCAGATCCACAACCGACCACCCGCGGCCCACCGTCGAAAGTGATCGCTACATGGCCGAGTCACCTCACCGCCGTAGGTACTCCCGCGACCCGTGAACGCGTCCGGCCGACAGGGCACGCTGGCGGCATCAGTGTCCGCACGAGGACATCTGCTCCGACAGCTCGTCGCCACCGCTAATACCCAGCCCTGCTCGCTACCCTGCGCCGATTCACTATGCGCATCAGTTCCTCGACAACGGAATTGCTCCTCGGCTGATGCTTGCCGCGAAGGATTTCGAACGGGCGCAATGAGGAGAGCAGCCTGTCCGATCATCACACTGACAATGGCTGCCGTGCCCACTATCGCCGCGTTCCCGAGCGAACTTCGATTTTGCCAAGAGCCGCGGCCTGATTGGGATAGGAATGCCCGCCAGCTGGTGTCCCTATAGCGGTTCATGGCCGTCGTTCCGGAGGAGGGCGGTGATGGTCTCTGCCGTTGTTTCGGCCCACCTGTAGTCCGCGCTCAGAAAATCGCTTACCAGGTCAGTTACTCGAATGGGAAGCGTGATCTGTCGGCCGCCGATGACGCATTGGGTATACCAAACGGGGAAGGCTCCCGGACCGGACGAGGCTGTCTTGATGGACCTAAACTCGCCGGCCGATATGGCAGTCGTACCTTGATCCCCACGCATCCCGTAGAGAATCCATAGCCCGGCGCACGGGACACAGCAACGACGAAATGCGGGCTGACTCGGGGGCCACGGCCCTCACAGCGCAATGTTGATATCGTCCTCACCGCTCGGCACGTATCGATGCCCCATACGGCGTTGTAGGTCGTCAATGGACCAACCAGCTGCCGAAGCTGAGCTGCACGCTCGTCAGCACCTTTCCTCCAACGGTGTCGGGTGCGAACCGCATGGAAGATGGCAGCGAAAACGATCACCAAGACTGGCGCGGTCACGATCAAGCCTGTCTGAATCATCGGTTGCTACGCCTAACTCATTCGGTTGGCGACTGGTGGCGTCGGGCTGGTCTTCGGGGTGCACCCGGACAGGTACGGCACGCATTCGGGGAGGAGCAGGTTGGGTGGCACACTAATCCGTTGTTGCTTGGCCTTGAAGCCGAGTCCGTCGGTCAGCGTGGCGGGACTGGTCTCGACATACGCGTAGCGGTGCAGCGACTGCGGCTCGGTTCGGAGGCCGCGCCAGGGGTCGGCGCTGGTCCAGGAACCGGTGCCCGGGTCGTACGTGCGGGCGTAGTAGTGGTTCAAGCCCTGAGTGGGATCCGTCTGCTCGCCGGTGAAGTTCGCGGGGGCGGACCAACCGGTGGACTCGAACTGCTGGATTCCCCAGTCGTCGTACGAGGACAGTTCGCTGATCGAACGCCACGGGCGCTGGCGACCGTGGAACCCAGACGGTCCAGGAGATCCCAGGGCGGGCCGTTCATTTTTCAGGTGCCACGCTCAAAGCCTCCTGGAGGGCGCGCACATGTCGATTGACTTCATCTGCCTTAGCAATGTTAAACCAGAGCTGGCCGCTGCTGTGAAAGTAGAGAGGGAGGACCACCTTCTCTCCTGGAGTGCGGATCGTCACTAGGCCCCTGATCTTCGACTGCAGGGCCCCAAGGAGCACTTGTTCCTGATCTACAGCCAGTATGTCTTGGATGGCGACATGCAGAACGGCGCGTGGTTGCCGGAACCCCCTCCATAATGTGATGCCTGCGTGATCGCACACCAACACGCCGACAACGAGACGACGCCGCGTGTTAACTCCCAGCGAGCGAAGCGCGGCAGGGAACTCCGCTTGATCTGCCACACCGAACACCTCGGCATCGGGATAGCGTCGCCTGAAGACCTCGAGCCGGTCTTGGACCTTTGCGCCAACAACTCGCGACCACACGCACCCGATGAGAAAAGCGGGAACAATGGTCGCCATCGCAAGAAAGAACCCCACTACAACCCCTTGGGGATGCCGCTGAGATTGGCCCACGAGAAGCGCCATCTGCCCCAGGATCACCGCTGAAACCGCGGCAAAACCTAAAATCGCAGCTGTCTCGAATGGGCGGCGTCGCCTCGCGCTCATTTTTTCTTCCCCGTATCGCCAAGATTCGTCGCAACCCCACCGGCAAGTCCCGCAGCGCTGAGCGACTTGAGCCAGGTATCGATATCGTTTGCTACCCGGCCTATCCTGCCGATGTTGCCTAGGCCGACCAGGGCGGTTGCTGCGCCGAAGGCGCAGTCCCAACTGATGCCTCCGGACAGACAGCTTATGACCGTCGCACCGAGCCCCGCGATTTCCGCCACGAGTTGGAGCGGCAGCCCAACTATGGCTCCGTAGCCGGTGGCATCCAGCACCAGCCCGAGCGCTCCCGCGGCGACGCTGATCCATGAGAGCCACCCCGCAAGCCCTTGAGCGCCATCTGTCTGGGACCACGCAACCAAGTCGTCCCACCAGTTGTGCCGGTCTTGGACGTCGTTCTGGGAGTTGGGTCCGGCCGCCTCCGGGCTAGACGGCTTCCGCGGTGGTTGCGGGGCGACCGGCGGTTTGGAGCGGTCCGCGACGTTTTCGAATGCCTGAGCTGGTGTAGCTCCGCACCCGAGCGGGAGTGCGTCCGAGTGCGGATTCACCCGAGCGCACATGTTGCCTAGAACGTCGACATACGAGGTGGGGTTGCCTTCCGTGTACGCGTACCGGTGCAGTGATTGAGGCTGCGCAAGCAAGCCGCGCAAGGGGTCGGCGCTGGTCCAGGAACCGGTGCCCGGGTCGTAAGTGCGGGCGTAGTAGTGGTCCAGGCCCTGTGTGGGATCCGTTTGCTCGCCGGTGAAGTTCGCCGGGGCGGACCAGCCGGTGCTCTCGAACTGTTGCGTACCCCAGTCCTCGTACGAGGACAGTTCGCTGATCGAACCGCCGCGGGCGCCGGCGACCGTGGAACCCAGGCGGTCCAGAAGGTCCCAGGTGGCCTCACCGTTCTCGGACACGTGCTCCGCGAGCGCACCGACCGCATCCCGGATCAGCGATGACGTGCCCGCACCGACGGAGCTCGTCTGCACCGGGTTCAGGCCGTCGAAGGTGGTGTGGGATGTGCTGGCGCCGTACTGCGTCTGATCGGTCGTGGACGTGTTGCGCCCCAGTCCGTCGTAACCATACGTGGTGGTGCGGCCCTCCCGGCTGACCTCGGTGGTCTGCCCTGACGGGTTGTAGCCGTACTGCGTGGACACGCCGCCGACGACCTGGTTCACCCGGTTGCCAGCACCGTCGTAGGCATAGGTCGCCACCCCCGCCGCCACCGAGCGGCCCCTGCCCGACGTGCTGGTGAGCGTGAGTTGGTTGGCGTCGTTGAAGGTGGCCTGCTGCGAGAAGTTGCCGTCTTTGGCACCCGAACGGACCCAGCCGACACGGTTGTCCCCGGCGTCGTAATCGTAGGCGTTCTTCTCACCAGTCCGGCTCGTCGAGCCGGTCAGACGGTCCAACGCGTCATAGGCGTAGGCGACTCGGGAGCTTTTCGTCGACGCACGAACTGCGGCCGGAGCACCGGTGGAGGCCAGCCGGTCGGGGCTCGACGCGATCGTCCTGGTCGCACTGGTCACGTTGCCGTCGCCGTCGTAGGCGTAGTGGTACGAGAGCGTGCCTCCGTCCGGTACCGGGTTGGCCGGCGTTGGAAGAGCTCGCCCGCTCAGGTACGGGGCGGTGCGCTCGCACAACGGAGCAGTGCTCGTCGACCGGGCGCGGGCGCCCAGGTAGCCGCCGACGCCCGAACACTTCGCCGCGCCAGCATCACCCGACGCATACGGCGCGAGAGTGGACGTCGGCGTCGGCGCAGCCTCGCCTTCGGGCTGAGGAGTCGTGTGAGTGATCGTGGTGACACGGTCAGCGGCGTCGTAGGCGTAGCCGGTCGAGACACCGGTGGAACGCACCTGGCCGGTCAGGTTTCCCGCCGGGTCCCAGGAGTAGGCGAGGCTGCCCCACGGGGACGACTGAGAGGTTGCCTTGCCTGCCTGATCGTAGGTGTAGCTCAGCTTCTGACCGGTCGGAAGCGTCACGTCGGCCGTCTGCCCGGCCCGATCGTAGACGGTGGCCAGGCGGCCGCCCTGTTGGTCGATCTGGGTGGTTGTCCTGCGATCCTTGTCGTACGTGAATCCGGTCACTCCGCCCGGGTCGGTCACTGCGATGAGCTGCTGATCGGCATCGTACTCGAAGCTGGCGATCGCGCCCGCGGCATCCCGTCGCGTCAGGTCACCGCGCTTGTCGTAGCGGTATGACGTGGTCGCTCCGGTCCCGGCCACAACAGACGCCGTGCGGCTTGCGGCCGTGTAGCCGGTACGCGTGCTGTTGCCTACAGGGTTCGTCTCGCTGGTCGTCCTGCCGAGCGAGTCGACGCTGTAGCGAGTGGTATGGCCGTTCGGATCCGTGACCTCGGTGAGGTTGCCGTCGGAGTCGTAGGCGTAGGCGGTCGTCACATTCGTGTCCCCCGAAGGTTTCGCGCCCTTCTTGTATGCCTCGGTTACTCGGGTGAGCTGCCCCGCCGGGTCGTAGCTGTAGGCGGTCTGATTGCCGTTCGGGCCGGTCATCAATGTCTGCTGACCGGCGAGATCGTACCCGTACGCCGTGATCGCGCCGGTCGGGTCGGTCAGGGACGTCTGGCGACCATCCCCATCGAAGGCGCTTCGGGTGGTGTGGCCGTTGGGGTCGGTCACGCCCGTGCGACGCCCGGCGGCGTCGTAGGCGTACCTCGTCGTATGGCCTGCCGGGTCCGTGGTCGAAGCGACCAGGCCGGTTGCCGTGTAGGCAGTCGTGGTTGTTCGGCCAAGCGGGTCAGTCACCCCGATCCGGTTGCCGGCGGGATCGTACGAAAAGGAGGTGGTCTCACCGAGTGGAGTCGTAGCCGACGTGACTCGGCCCGCACCGTCGTAGGTGTACACCGTCGCGTTACCGTTGCGATTGGTCACCGACGTCAGGTTTCCGTCGACGTCGTAGCCGTAGTCCGTGTGCTTGCCGAGGCCGTCCGTGACCCGCGTCACCCTATCCAGGACGTCATAGCTGTAGCGCGTCGCGACCCCATCGGGGTCGGTCTGGGCCACCAACCGCCCGACCGCGTCGTACCGGTAGCGGGTGACAGCGCCGGTCGCATCCTTCTGACGCCACACGTGGCCGCTGGCGTCGTAGGAGTACTCCGTCGTCGCGCCGCTCGGAGACGTCACCCTGGTGACGTTTCCCACCCCGTCGTACGCGCGCGTCCACTTCCCACCATTCGGGTCGGTGATCGTGGCGACCCTGTCTCGACCGTCTGTCGAGTAGACAGTCTCCGCACCCAGCGGGTTCTTCTCACCGATGAGCGAGTCTTCGGAGTCATAGGCGTACGCGGTCTGCCCACCGGTGGAGCTGGTCATCGCGGTCAGATGGAACAGCGCATCCCAGGTGAACGTGGAGGTCGCTCCTGTCGGGTCTGTCAGGGACGCGATGTGGTCATTGGGCTCGTAGCCGTATGCCGTGATGCCACCGGCCGCGTCCGTCACCCGCGTCACGCGGTCACCGCTGTCCCAGAGGTAGGACGTAGTGCGGCCGTTCGGGTCGGTCGCCGCCGCGATCCGGCCGGCGCTGTCGTAGGCGTAACGTGTCGCGGCCCCGGTGGGATCCGTCACCGTGGTGATGTTGCCCGCGCCGTCGTGCCCGTATGCGGTCGTGGCGCCCGACGGCTGCACGCTCGCCACGAGGTCGCCGCTCGCGTCGTATCGGTTGGCGAGTGTGGTGCCGTCCGGCTGGTGGGTGGCGGTCAGGTGACCGGCTCCGTCGTACTCGTATGCCCAGGTCCGCGATCGCCCCTTCAGGCCGCCTGCGTCTGTCTTCGTCGCGAGGAGTCCCGTCGTCGTGTGGGTGTACTTCACGACCTGACCGCTTGGCGCAGTCTCCGTCAGGATGTTGCCCGACCCGTCGTACGTGTATTTCGTCGTCCGCTTGTTCTCATCGGTCGAGCTCGTGACGTTGTTCTGACCGTCGAAGGCGAAGGCGGCGGTGGTCCCGTCGGGATGTTTCACCTTGGTGATCCGGAACGCCGAGTCATAGAAATACACGCTCGTACGCCCGAGGGTGTCGGTGTAGGTCGTCTGACCGGGGGTCGAGTAGTCCAGGGTGCGGAGCTTCCCCGCCGCATCCCACTGCTTCACGATCCGGCCCGCCGCGTCGTACTGGTTCGCCAGGTACTGAGCTCCCGTTGCATCCGTGGCGGTCAGCAGTTGGTGAGCACCGTCGTAGCTGAACTGGTGGGTGCGGCCGTCCGGCAGCGTGACGGTCGTGAGGTTTCCGGCGGCGTCGTAGGAGAGCCCCCAGCGGTCGCCACCTGGCCGGATGAAACCGGTCACGCGTCCTAGAGCGTCGGCCTCGACCCCGATGACCTGTCCGCCAGGCACCGTGATGGAGGTGAGCGGGACGAACTGGGAGACGCCAGGATCTGCGGCCCCGTAGGTGAGCGTGGTCGTGTTGCCGTTCGGGTCGCTGTGGGACAGCAGCTCGCCGATGCCCTCGATGTCGCCTGCGTCGAAGAGCCAGGACTCCCCCGAGACGTCGCGCAGCAGCAATCGGCCCCCTGGCTGCTCGGAGAGCATCTGGTGGAGGTCCGGCCCTGCCGCGTATCCGCCGTGCCCATCGGAGGTGAAAACGAAGCTCGCGCCGTCGCCGCGCACCACCATCACACTGCCGTCACTGAACCGCTGCGCTCGGGCGCCCAAGCCGAACGACCACCCCGCGCCGACGCGCGACAAGCGGCCGTCCTGAGAGTTGTAGAACAGGGTGAGGTCAGTGGACGAACCGCCCAGGCCTGGCAGGGAGAACAACTTCTCCTGTTCGACGAGGTTTCCGGTCGAGAACGAGAAGGGCTCCCCGCCGTACGTCATGTAGTTCTGAAGTCCGAGCAAGCGCCATCGTGCGATCTCCGCAGCGGACGGCGGTGACGGCCACCCGCCGGTCACCGGGTCGGTGCAGTCGAAGCCCTGCGTCTCCAGCCACTTGCCCACGCCGGTCAGCACCCCGTCGGCGATGTACGAGAAGCCGTTGTCGATCACGGCACGGTCGAGATTGTTGTCCATGAACAGGGCCTCGAGATGCGTCAGAGCCCCTGGGACACCGTCGAACTCGCTGCCCGGAAAGTTGCCGTTGTTCCCCATGTTCTTCGCCGGACGCGTCGTATAGGTGGGGAGATTGCCCACGAGGGAGTCGGAAAGCGCGTCATCGGCCGGTCCGCCTCGCGAGTAGAGCTGGGAACCGCCCAATGACGGGTCGACGCCGCCCCATGAGACGCCATCCAACGTGTTGAATCCGATGCCCAGGGTGGCAACCGGACTGCGTGACGCGGCGATGCCGGCTCGCGTACCGCGGCTGATAAACGACACCGCCGGATTTTCGTTGATGATGTGCACCGTCGCGCGACAGTCCTGCTGCAGCTGTGCGGACACCAGTTGGGCCAGACGGATATTGAAACCCAGCTCGGTGACCGGTGGCGCCGGAGTCGAGACGTGACCCTCGTCGTTGTCCGGATCGAGCACGACCACCGGCCCCGGAGGCGGCACGAACTTCGTGCCGATCACGACGAACTGCGACAGATGAGTCGACTCGCCCACCACAAGCCCTTTCGCGGAGTCGAAGTAGGAGGGCAACGGCACCCATGGGTCGCCCGGCTTCTCCCTGGTGTAGATCTGCAGCGTTTTCAGCTCGAGCCCCTTGGCCTTGACCAGCTCCATGTCAGGCCTGATAGAGAGCGCGACTCCGGGAATGACGTCAGAGACGATCGGTCCCTTTTTGCCACCACCCCTCGTGTGTACGCGCTTCGCTGGGAACTGCGTCTGCTGCTTGCCGTCGGTGTCCTTCGCGGTGATCTGCACGGGAATCGACACGGGCGCACCCCCTCCCGGCTGCTCAGCCTGTGCTGACGTGAGCGCGTCTTCGGGGGCCTCGCCCACGGCGACCGTGAGCTCGCCGGAGACCTCGTTGCCAGAGAAGGTGGCCGTTACGCCGGCGTCGTCCGCCGACACGGTCGAGGTGGCCTCGGGTCGGACCGTCCCTTCAGCTTCGGGAGCCGTCGCTTCCGTCTGGGCTGCGACGCGCGCCTCCGTCACGGTCGCTGCGGCGCGAACCTCGGCGAGCGTCGTGGCCGCGGTTCGCCTCGCGACCTCCCAGGAGGACGCCTCCGCGGGCGTCGCCGTTCCGACGAGCGTCACCGCGCCGATGGCGATCCCGGCGATCAGCCCCCGCAATCTCGTCGTGCGCATCAGGAGGCGTCGCCCACGCTGATAGCAGCCGAGTACAGGTGCCGCCTGCGTGCCAGCACCAGGCCGACGGCAATGAGCGCAGCGGCCAACGCAACGATGAGTCCGATCGCAATGGTCGCACCCGTGCTGGCCAGTCCATCCCGGCCCTTCACGCACGCCGCCAGCTGCACCGCATCGGAGACGCCGTCGCCGTCGTAGTCCTCGTGACCGGTTGCGCACGCCGTCGTGCCGCAGATCACCACGGACGCCCATTCCGGGACGCCGTTCGGGTTGACGTTCGAATTCCCGGTGACGCAGGTGTCGGAGCCGCACGCGATCTTTCGCGCGAAATCGGGGATGGCGTCGCCCACCGAGTCCCGCGTGGGCGACGCGCAGGCGGTCGTCCCGCAGGCGCGCACCTCCACCCAGTCGGGCACGCCGTCGGAGTCGCGATCTTCGCGACCCGTCGCGCAGGTCGCGGTTCCGCACACCACGCGCTCGACGGCGTCCGGCACCGAGTCCCCATCGGCGTCGCACGATGACACGTCCGCAGTGGAGGTGCAGGTGCTGACAGCCGCTTCTGCCGCCGTAGCCCCGGAAACCGGCCCGGCCAGGAGCAGCACGGCTGCCCCGAGGAGCGCGGCGACAATGCCCGCAGCGGCGGACCGCGAAACGACTATGAACCGGTTATGAAAACGTCCCACACCATAACGGACGAGCTAATCGTCCATTCGTGACGCGAAAACGCGAAAACTGGTCCGTCAGGCTCCAAGGAACGGGAGGGCCGCCTGCTTGAAGGCACGCGCGCTGAGCGTCGTGACATGGTTGCGCTTGGGGAGCACGACCAGCTCGGCGCCCAGCAGCCGCGCCGCTTCGTCGGCGCCCTCGGTCACGGGGTCCACCTCGCCGACGACCAGCAAGGTCGGCACCGCGCTGACCAGAGGGAGGGGATGCGCGGCCATACCCCCCGCGCACGCGGCCAGGGCCTCGCGATCCACGCCGGGCGCTCGGCGGAGGGAGGCGAGCAGCGGTGCCAGCGGGCTGGCCGCATCCAGCGCGGTCGCGTCGTCACGGAGTGCGGCCTGCACGGCGGAGACGCCCCAGTGCCCGAACTGCTCGACCGTCCCGATACCGCCGACGACGAGGCGCCGCACGCGCCGCGCCGCGAGGGCGACCAGCGCGAGGGCCACCCAGCTCCCCATCGAGTAGCCCATCACGTCCACGCGCTCGACGCCCTGCTCGTCGAGGACCGTCAGGAGGTCAGCGGCGAGGAGGTCGGGCGAGTAGGCGTCCGGGTCATGCGGTGAGTCGCTGCCGCCGTGCCCGCGGAGGTCGGGGACGATGGCGCCGCGACCCACCTCGGCGAGCGCGGCCACCCATCCCGTCGACTCCCAGGTGAGCGCACCCGTTGACGCGAAACCGTGAACGAGGAGCACCGGATCGGCGCCGGGGTGCCGGTCGACGTGCAGACGGGTCATGACGTCACTCTCGCCCACAGCGGACTTCCGGGCAAGCCGGACTCCTGGTCAAGCCGGAGTCCCGGGCAAACCACGCGTCAGGAGGAGACCTCCGCCCGCTCGACGTTGGACCGGTCGCGCCAGAGCTTCGACGGCCACCAGATCGCCCGCCCGATGTCGTACGAGGCGGCCGGCACCAGCAACGAGCGCACCAGCACCGTGTCGAGCAGCACCCCGAACGCCACGATGAAGGCGATCTGCACGAGGAACAGGATCGGGATGACGGCGAGCGCCGCGAACGTGGCCGCCAGCACCACCCCTGCCGAGGTGATGACGCTGCCCGTCAGCCCAAGCCCACGAAGGATGCCGGGGCGCGTCCCGAGGAGCAGCGACTCCTCTCGAACGCGCGTCATCAGGAAGATGTTGTAGTCCACCCCGAGGGCTACCAGGAAGACGAACCCGAACAGCGGCACCGCCGCATCCGCCCCCGGGAACCCGAACGCATGGTTGAAGACCAGCGCCGACACCCCCAAAGCGGCCGCGTACGAGAGCACCACGCTGCCGATCAGGAGCACCGGAGCGAGGATCGACCGCAGGAGCAGCATGAGGATGATCAGGATCACGGCCAGCACGATGGGGATGATCTTGGCGAGGTCGCTCTGCGCCGTCTCGTTGGTGTCCAGCGCGATGGCGGTGACGCCGCCCACCAGCACCGAGCCGTCTGTCGCGAGCGAGCCGCGCAGTTCTTTCACCACGGCCTCCGCAGCGGCCGAGTCGGGCTCAGCGACCAAGGTCGCCTGGATGAGGACGTGCCCGTCCTTGGCGACCGGCTGCGCCGCTGTCCCCGGCTGAGGACGGCCACCCCCGGTGTAGAAGGCGGCCGAGGCGATGCCGTCCGTCTTCTCGGTCGCGGCGAGCACCGCATCCCCGTCCGATTGTGGTGCCACGATCAGCACCGGCGAGCCGGACCCTGCGTCGAAATGCTTCGCGACGACCGCCTGCCCGTCGACGGCGTCGGACGGGGAGAGGATCACGTCGGTCTGCTGCACACCGTTCGCTTTGAGCTGGGTGAGCCCCAGGGCGCAGGCCGCCAGCAGGACGAAGGACACGATCCAGGTGACCCGCGGCCGGCGCGCGATCAGGCCGCCGACCCGCCTCCACAGCCCGTGGACGCCCTCAAGGCCTGCGAGCGTCACTCCCTCGTCGTGCTTCTGGGGGCGGCCACCGAGCACCGGCCGGAACGGCCAGAAGGACGCACGACCGAAGATCGCGAGCAGCGCCGGGAGGAAGGTGAGCGCGGAGAACAGCGAGAACACGATGCCGATGGCGGCGATCGGCCCGAGGCTCCTGTTGGAGTTGAGATCCGAGAACAGTAGGCACAGCAACGCCAGGATGACGGTCGTGCCCGACGCGACGATCGGCTCGAACGCCGCCTTCCACGCACGCAGGATGGCGACCCAGCGCGACGGCTCCTGTTCGAGCGCCTCCCGATAGCGGGCGACGAGAAGCAGCGAGTAGTCGGTCGCCGCTCCGATGACGAGGATCGACAGGATGCCCTGGCTCTGACCGGACAGCGTGATCCAACCCCAGAGCGCGAACAGGTACACGATGAGGATTGCCGCGCAGAGCGCGAAGATCGACGTGAACAGCACCAGGAAGGGCAGAAGCAGGGCTCGGTAGACGAGCAGCAGGATGACGAAGACGGCCGCGACCGCCACCAGCAGCAGGATGCCGTCGATGCCTCCGAACGCGTTCACCAGGTCGGCGGTGAGCCCGGCCGGACCGGTGACCCAGACCTGGGTGCCCTCAGGGACCGTCTGCGCCGCCACGGCGCGGAGGTCGGCGACCACCGTCTTCACTCCGTTCGCGTCGGACACCGGAACGATGTACTGAACCGCGTGGCCGTCCTTCGACGGGATCGGGCCGGCCACGCTCGTGGTCTCACCCTCCGCGGGCGTCTGGACGCCCTCGACCTGGCCGAGCTTCGTTCCGAGGTGGGCGTAGGTCGTCGCCAGCTCGCTCTTCGGGATCGTCTCCGCAGCTTCCACGACGACGATCGCCGGTATGGACCCCGAGTCGGTGAAGCGCTTCTGCCACGCCTGCACCTCGGTCGACTCGGCGCTGGCCGGGAGGAAGGAGGCCTGGTCGTTGCTGGATACCGCGGAGAGCTTGCCGAAAGTCGGGCCGCCGATGCCCGCGAGCGCCAGCCAGATCAGGATGAGGGCGGTCGGTACCACGATGCGCAGCCAGCGGGCCGGCACACGGCCGGGGACATCCTTCGACACTTCGCCTCCTGATTACTAGATGAGCTAGCAATTAGGGTAGCGCGAACCAGCGCGCCCGTCCACGCGGGAGCGCGCACCCCTCAGCCGACGAGTTCGGCTCCCGCGCGAGCGAGCTCCATGAGCGCCGCCTCCGACGTCGTCGGCGCGACCCCGGCGACGAGGGAGGTCAGCACCCGGACGCGCTGACCGTGCGCCAGCGCATCCAGAGCCGAGGCCCGCACGCAGTAGTCGGTCGCGATGCCTGCGACGTCGACGGTGTGCACGCCATGCTGCTCGAGGATGTCGTGCACCGACTCCCCCGCCTCGGTGCGCCCCTCGAACAACGAGTACGCCGGCACACCCTGCCCCTTGCGGACGTGGGCGGTCACCCGAGAAGTATCGAAGGCGGGGTGATAGTCGGCCCCTGCGGTGCCGGCGACGCAATGCGGCGGCCAGGTGTTCTCGAAGTCGGGCTCGCCCTCGATCGCGAAGTGTCCGCCGTTGTCGTTGTCTCCGTCGTGCCAGTCGCGACTCGCGATGATGACGGTGTACTCGTCGGCGTGCTCTCGCAGGTGGTCTGTGATGCGCTGGGCGACCGCGGCGCCTCCGGCAACGCCGAGCGCGCCTCCCTCGGTGAAATCGTTCTGAACGTCCACGATGAAGAGCGCCTTACCCATTCCGTCCTCCCGGGATCGGTGGCCGGCCGGCCCTGTGCGGCTCAGCCGTTGGAGAGGTTGTCCCCGCAGTTGTAGAAGCCGGCCACCAGACTGTCGATCGCCTGCTTGGCGTTGTCGCCGACGTTCCCCAGCGCGAACACCGCGAAGGTCAGCGGCGTGCCGTCGGCGGCGTTCACGATGCCCGACAGGGTGTAACCGTGGTCGATCCACCCGGTCTTCGCGAAGACAGCGCCCCGCGCCACCGCACTCGACCCGGTGAACCGGTTGTAGCCCGGGCCGAGCGTTCCCGACTTGCCTGCGACGGGAAGGCCGTCGTAGACGACACCGAGGCCGTTCTGACGGTTCAGCACCTTGATGAACAGCTGCGTGAGGTACGACGGCGGCACCGCATTGTCGCCGCTCAGGCCCGAACCGTCGGCGATGTGGATGCCGGAGGTGTCGATCCCGTAGCCCTTGAGCCCCGCGAGGACACCGGAGTTGAGGGCGTCGAACGTGTTGCCTGCGCCGTTCTTGATGGCGACGAGGCGGGCGAGCTCCTCCATGATCGTGTTGTCGGAGACCCGCATGGCCTGATCGATCAGCGTGGTGACCGGCTGCGACTGGACGACGCCGAGCTGGCGTGCCCCCGCCGGCGCAGCGCCCTGACTCACCCCGACACTGGTTCCCAGGTACTGCTGGAAGTACTGGACGGCGCGTGCCACCGGGTCTGTACTGCGCGGCGACTCCACCGCGGTCGGGTCGTCACGGTCGCCGTCCACCATCAGGGCCGACATGTACGGTGTCGATCCCTCGACGACGCGCTCCTCGTGCTCATCCCAGCTCGGCTGCCAGAACGGCGCGCCGAAGAGCGAGGCGTCGACGACGATGGAGGTGATCGGCTGACCGCCCATCGCCTGCTTCACCTGGTTCGCGAGGTCCTGGATCTTCGGGGCCCCCGTATAGAAGGACGCCTGGCCGTCCGGCAGGCGCGAGAGCGTCACATCCCCGCCGCCGACGATGACGACTTGACCGGGCGTGCTGCCCGCGACGACCGTGGTCGAGACGCGGTAGTCCGGGCCGAGCGTCGCGAGCGCGGCCGCCGACGTGAGGGTCTTCAGAACGGAGGCCGTCGGCCCCGGCTTCCCGCCGTTCCGGTCGAACAATGTCTGGCCCGTCTTCGCATTGACGACCTGCGCCTCCAGCGTGCCGAGCCGGCCGTCGGCCGCGAGGCCGGCGACCGAGCAGGTCCGGACGCGGGTTGCGGCGGGCTGGTTCGCGGGGACCGGGCGGCCCGGGTCGACTGTCGGGGTCGGGGTCGGCGTCGCTGTGCGGCTGGGCGTCGGCGTGGTGGCGAGGGATGCGACCCCCGCTGCGGCCGCCGGACCTCCGACGGTCGCCCCGAGGGCGACGCTCCCGGTGCCCAGGAGCACGAAGACGACGGCGGCCGCTCCGGCCATCCACGCCTTCGGGTGCTTCCGGATGGCGGCCATGACGCCGGCCGCGATGCCGTCCCTTTTCGCGCGGACAGCCGCCCGCCGGCCGGACCCTGTGGTCGTCGGCGGTTCCGAGGCGACCGAGGGGTCGGCGATCGGGGAGGATGGGGTCGAGGGGGTGGACGGGTCGGGCCCGGTGTCCGGCTGGTCCGATTCGTGCATCCGGGTATGCTACCTGGGCTTTCTGAATGCTGCTACGAGAGAAACGGAACCATCCGGCCGGGTCCGGACACTAGTGGGTATGAGCATGGATGGATTCGATGAGGCTGCGGCCTGGTCGGCGGCACGCGGCGGGGACGGCCCCGCCTTCGCGTCGCTGTTCGACCGGCACCGCGACCGCGTCTTCGGGCACGCTCTCCGCCTGTTGCGGGAGAGGCACGACGCCGAGGACGTGACCGCAGTGGTCTTCCTGGAGGCGTGGCGCAAGCGCGAGTCCGTCCGCCTGGTCGACGGGTCCATCATCGGCTGGCTGCTGGTCACCACCAACTACGCGGTGCGCAACCACACCCGCGGCCTGCGTCGCTATCGCGCCGCGCTGATGAAGCTGCCCGCGCCGGCGCCGCAGGACGACCACGCGCCGGCCGTCGACGAGACGCTCGACGGGGCCGGCCGCGACCGTCAGGTGCGCGAGGCGTTCGACAGCCTGAGCAAGCGCGACCAGGACGTGATCACCCTCTGCATCCTGGAAGAGCTCACCACCGCTCAGGCGGCTGAGGCACTCGGCGTCCCCGAGGGGACGGTCAAGTCGCGCCTCTCCCGCGCACGGAAACGCCTCAGCGAACTCGCCTCACCGCTCGCCACCGCACCCGACACCGGCCCAGACACCACGATCCTCGAAGGAGGTGCACGATGAGCACCACAGGATTCACCCCGGAGCGCAGCGCCGCCATCCGCCAACTGCTGATCGACACCGTCGCTGACGAACCCCGCCGGCGGAGGCACCTTCAGATCCTCCTCACCAGCCTGCTCTCCAGCGTCGCGATCGTCCTCGCCGGCGGCACGGCCGCCCTCGCGCTCACCGGCATCATCCACTTCGGCGGGGACGAGACGCCGCCCGCACCGGTGCCGACGCCGACCCAGACTGTGACGCCGACCCCCACTCCGACGCCGACACCGACCCCGACACCGCGACGGATCGAGGTACAGTCCAGCCCTATCGCACCGCGGGACGTGCTGACGCTGCCGGCCCACCCGTCCTGGAGCCTCGATCTCCCCGGTTCCGGCGATCCCTGCGAGCAGCAGACGGCGATCAACATCGCCGATGGTCTGGCGCTGTTCCAGACGGGCGCGGTCGAAGTCGGCGATGGGGGCGACTGCGACGCCTACCACCAGAATGTCTCCCTGACGCTCGTCGACACCAACAGCGGGACCAAGCTCTGGACCCGCAGCTGGTCGTGGGTCCCGACGTCGGCCAACCCAGCGGGCGGGACCCTCGTGTTGACCACTGTGCTGGGGACGTCTGGCCATGTTCTCGTGTTCGACACAGGTTGGACGGGCGGCCCACACGAGGTACTTCAGCTAGCCGACGGCTCAGTCCTCGGATCGGTTGATTTTCCGCAGAAGGCCGCTTCTCAATTATTGGTGGCTGTCGCGGGCGACGGGGGCGACATCCTCTACACGACCAATGACTCCGTCGTACGCGCCGACCCGCTCGACATTGCGCATCCGCGCTGGACCACGCGGGTTCCCGGAACGGCCGCATTCGTGGTTCCCGGCGGAGACGCCGACTCCAGCCGGGTACAGATCTCGTATGCAGCGGCGGGTGCAGTGGGATTGTCGGGTGCCACGCTGAATGTGTCCACGGGCGAGTTGGCGCTGGATGGTGTGTCCTCGTACGTGTATCTGCCCGGAATCGATGTTCGCTCCACGACCGCGGCCGATGGGGGGACGACGCTGACGGCGTTCAACTCCTCGGACGACACCCGCGCCTGGACGCGTGATTTCTCACCCGGAGTGCACGTCCAGCAGGTGTTCGACGCGGAAGGGGTCCCGGGTGAAAACGCCGGTGTCCCCCATTCAGCCGGCTATTTCGCGGCGGTCTCGCGTGCAGCGATGACCCTGATAGATGCGGCCACCGGTAGAGACGTGTGGACGAGCGACTCCGGGACGTGCGCGCTGCCCGCCCTGGGACAGTACGCCTCGAACATCATTCTGGATGCGCGGCGCGGCACCATCATGGTTGCCGGCGGCGGAAAGCTCTGCCGGCTCGATGCCCAGACGGGCGCAGACCTGCCGGCATTCAGCTATCCGGTGCAGCGCACGGGCGCGCCGATCTTCGGCGGCGATGTCCTCTACGCGTACGGATATTGGGATGTCCCAGGCATCCAGGAAGCATTCGACCTGGCGACAGGCGACAGCGTGTGGAGCCGGCCGACCGTCGCCGGCGAAATGGTGCAGTTCGTCGGCGGGGTCCTGGTGCGCCAGGTTGGCAACCACGTCGAGTCGATCGGCTGATCAGGCCCGGGGGAAAAAGGGTGAGGGGACGCCGAACGGCCCGCGGATCGGGGGATCTGCGGGCCGTTCGTCGTGTGTCTTCGTGGAGCCGCCCAAGGGAATCGAACCCTTGACCTTCTCATTACGAGTGAGATGCTCTGCCGACTGAGCTAGGGCGGCGTGGGCCGGACTTCCGTCCGGCGCACAGTCAGATAGCTTACCCGATCCCGCGAGAAGCTGGCGACCAGAAGGGTCGGGCGTCAGTGCACCTGCGTGCCGAGCGCGGCCAACTGGTCGAACGAGCTCCGCAACCGGTCGGACAGCGGCTCGACGCCGCCGTGATCGGCCCAGCACGACCAGGCGTGGCGCATCCCGGCGAAGGCCACATACGTCACGAGCCGGGCGCGCTGGTGCAGCGTCTCGGTGTCGTCCGCGAGGGCCGGGTCGTCGTGGGCCAGGCGGCGCTGGACGACGCCGCTCAGCGCATCCTCAAACTTGTGCATGCTCGCCATCCGCAGCGCGAAGAGCTCGGGGTTGTCTTTGAGGAGCGCGCGGCGCAGCGTGTGCAGGCGCTGCCTGCTCTGCGGGTCGCCGTCGCCATCGTCCGGCTCACCGCCGGTATCGCCGAGCTCGATCGCGGCGACCAGGAGCTCACTGATGCCCTCCAGGATGGCCTCCCGCGGCCCCGCCGTGATGAAGCGGTCGATGCTCTCTTCGTCTGGCAGTTCCGGGAGCTCGCCGATGATGGCGGACTCCTTCGACGGGAAGTAGTTGAAGAAGGTGCGCGGCGAGACGTTGGCCACGTGGCTGATCTCATCGATCGTGACGCGGTCGAAGCCGCGCTCGCCCGCCAGCTCGACGGCAGCGAGCTGGATGGCACGGCGGGTGGCGATGCGCTTGCGCTCGCGTAGTCCCAGCTCGCCCAGCGCGGATTCGGGTGCCACAGTCACGCTCACGATTATTTCATTCCCTGCAAATTTGCACCACTCGTCAGCAGGTCTTGCCTTCGCCGGGGATCGTGCCTTTCACCAGGTAGGCGTCGACCGTGTTGTTCACACACGAGTTCGACTTGTTGTAGGCGGTGTGCCCCTCCCCCTTGTACGTGAGGAGGTGCCCGTTCTGGAGTTCGGCGGACAGGTTCTTCGCCCACACGTACGGCGTTGCCGGGTCGTTCGTCGTGCCGACGACCAGGATGGGAGCCGAGCCGTCCGCCGAGATCGGCCCGCGCTGACCGCTCGCCTTGTACGGCCAGTTGGCGCAGCCGATGTCGCCGTACGCCATGTACGGGCCGATGACCGGGGCGGCCTTCGCCAGTTCGGCGGCCTGCGACCGCATCAGGGCCGGGTCGGCGTTGTAGGTGTAGTCGAGGCAGTTGATCGCGACGAACGCCTCGGTCGAGTTGTCGGAGTAGGTGCCGTCCGCCGTGCGGTTGTTGTACGAGTCGGCGAGGGCGAAGGCGACGGATGCGCTCCCCTTCATGACCGACTCGAACAGCTTGTCGAGGTACGACCAGGCGGTCGCGTCGTAGAGCGGGGTGATGATCGCGGTGACCAGGGTGTTGGCGCCCAGTTCGCGGCCGTCCGAGTTGCGGATCGGGCTCTTCTCGACCGCCGCCAGGAGCTGGCCGACCGTCGCCATGGCACCGTCCACCGTTCCGGTGAACGGACACCCCTTCTGCGTCAGGCAGCTCGTGAGGTAGGCCCTCAACGCGCTCTCGAAGCCCTTCGCCTGCACCTCGGTGACGTCGAAGTTGGATGCTGCCGGGTCGAGCGCGCCGTCGAGGACGAGCCGGCCGGTCTTGCCCGGGTAGAGGCCCGCGTAGATCGAGCCCAGGTAGGTGCCGTACGAGTAGCCCAGGTAGTTCAGCTTCGTGTCGCCGAGGGTTGCGCGAAGCAGATCGAGGTCTCGGGCCGCGCTCACCGTGTCGAGCTTCGCGAGCGGCGCGCCGGTGTTCTGCTGGCAGGCGTCGCCGAAGTCCTTCGCGACCGCCGTGTTCTCGGCGATCCACTGGTCGGACCCCCGGACACCGGGCGTGATGCCGTAGAGGTACTGGTCCATCTCCTTGGCGTCGTAGCACTTCACAGCAGTGGAACGGCCGACGCCGCGGGGGTCGAAGCCGACGATGTCGAAGTGGTCCTGCAGGGTGGCATCCGCGACGAAGTCGACGGAGTCTTTTACGAAGTCGTAGCCGGACGCTCCCGGACCGCCCGGGTTGGTCAGGAGCGAACCCTGCTTGGTGCCCTTCGCCGGCTGGCGGATCAGGGCGAGCTCGATGTCACCGACCCCCGGGTCGTTCCAGTCCAGCGGCGCTTTCGCCGTGGCGCACTGCTTTCCGCTGGAGCAGGAGGTCCAGTGCAGCACCTGGCTGTAGTACGGGTGCAGGGCGGCGGACACGTTGTCCGGGGCCGGCGTGGACGTCGCCGGTGTCTTGGCGGGCAGGAACCAGGTGACGCACCCGCTGAGGGTGAGGGCGACGACCGCCGCAACGGCCACAGCGGCGATGCGGACGGCGCGGCTGCCGGCTCGGGTGGTCACAGGTCGGTCCCCTTTCGCGCGGTGGTGCCGCGCAGGATCGTGGTCAGCATGGCCTCGAGCGCGAGGGCCGGGGCGACATTGCCGTCGATACGCTCCCGGGCGGTGGCGACGGCGTCCATCGCGGCGAGCGTAGCGGCCGGA
Source organism: Leifsonia sp. 2MCAF36 (assembly GCF_052115525.1). NCBI lineage: Bacteria > Bacillati > Actinomycetota > Actinomycetes > Micrococcales > Microbacteriaceae > Leifsonia > Leifsonia sp. 2MCAF36. The sequence continues at coordinate 76,872 of NZ_JBFRGV010000012.1, forward strand.
GTCGTGTGGGCGCTGAGAGAGTCGAGGTCCGTCCGCAGCTCCTGGTTGACCAGCTCGCTGTCGCTGCCCAGCTGGATCATCATGACATCCCGGTACAGCGAGAGCAGGTCGACAAGAATGCGGTCGATGCCGTCCCGCAGGCTACGTGTCGCGCGGCGCTTCTGGTCCTCCTCCAGCTGGCGGAGCTGACCGCGCAGGGCGGGCGGGATGGTGCCGCCCGGCTCGATCCCGAGCGAACGCAGCGCGTGCTCGCGCTCCTCCGCATCCCGCTCCTCGGTGATCGCTTTCGCGTCGGCGCCTGCGATCTCCAGCAGGGTCGCGGCGGCGAGCACCGCATCGGAGACCGAGCGGATGCGCAGCGCCAGCTCCAGTGTCTGTTGTCGGCGGCTGCGCGCCTCCTCATGCGTCGCCAGGCGGTGCGCCATTCCGATGTGGCTCTGAGCGTGCCGCGCGGCGCGCTCCGCGGTCACGGCGTCGACACCGTCACGTCGGCTGATCAGCTCGGCGACGTCGGCGACGCTCGGCACCCGGAGACGAACAGTGCGGACGCGTGAGCGGATGGTGGGCAACAGGTCGGCGTCGCTCGGCGCGCACAGGATCCACACGGTGCGCTCCGGCGGCTCCTCGAGCGCCTTGAGAAGGACGTTGGACGTGCGCTCGGTCATGCGGTCGGCGTCTTCGATGACCATCACCCGATAGCGACCGACCGACGGTGAGAACTGTGAGCTGGCGACCAGGGAGCGGACCTCGTCGATCGAGATGATGACCCGCTCGGTGCTCAGGACGGCGAGGTCCGGGTGCGTGCGCGCCTCGACCTGGCGCTGGGTGGCCAGGTCGCCTTCCGGGGTTCCCGGGCTGAGGAGGGCGGTCGCGAAGGCGTAGGCCAGGTTGGATCGGCCGGAGCCGGGAGGTCCGGTGATCAGCCACGAGTGGGTCATCCCCCGCCCGGTGGAGCCGTCGGCCGATCTCACCGTGGACCCGGCAGCGGCGGCGCGGACGACCTCGATTGCCTCGTCCTGCCCCGTCAGCTCGTCCCACACCGTCATGGTTTCCAGGCTAGCTGGCACGGCGGACACCGTCGTTCACCGCTGTCCGGGTGCCGGTCAGACGCGCGACGCGAGGCGGTCGCGGATCTCGGCCGCGATGTCCTCGACGGGTCGCGCCGCGTCAACGACGAGGAAACGGTCCGGGTCGTCGTCGGCGAGGCGGAGGTACGCGGCGCGCACGCGCGCGTGGAAGTCGGAGCGCTCGGCCTCCAGCCGGTCGTACCGGGTGCGGGAGGTGTCCAGTCGCGCGCGGGCGGCATCCTCGTCGAGGTCGAGCAGGATCGTCAGGTCGGGCAGCAGCCCTTCGGCCGCCCAGAGGGAGAGGTCGCGGATCTGGCCGGCGTCGAGCACCCGCCCGGCTCCCTGGTAGGCCACCGATGAGTCGATGTAGCGGTCCTGGACGACGACCTCTCCGCGTGCGAGCGCGGGACGGACGACCGTTGCGACGTGGTGGGCCCGGTCGGCGGCGTAGAGCAGAGCTTCTGCTCGGGGCGCGATGTCGCCTCGGTGGTGCAACACGATCTCGCGGATCTCGACGCCCGCATCCGTCCCGCCCGGTTCGCGGGTGCGGACGACGGTCCGGCCGAGCCCTCTGAGCCACTCTTCGAGCAGGGCGGCCTGGGTCGACTTGCCCACGCCGTCCCCGCCCTCGAGTGTGATGAAGAGGCCGCCGCTCACTCGGCGGGCTTCTTCGCGGCGGTCGACCGCGCAGCTGCGGGCTTGGCGGCTGCCGGCTTCTTAGCTGCCGGCTTCTTCGCTGCCGGTTTCTTGGCGGCCGGTTTCTTGGCAGCCGGCTTCTTGGCGGCCGGCCCCTTGGCCCGCTTGTCGGCGAGCAGCTGGACGGCGCGATCGAAGTCGACCTCATCGACGGTCTCACCGCGTGGGATCGTGGCGTTGGTCTCGCCGTCGGTCACGTAGGCGCCGAAGCGTCCGTCCTTGATCCGGATGGGCTTGCCGCTCACCGGGTCGGCGTCGAACTCTTTGAGCGCGCTGGAGGCGCGACGGTTGCCGTACTTCGGCTGCGCGAACAGCTCGAGCGCCCCGGGGAGGTCGACGTCGAAGATGTCGTCCTCGCTGGGAAGCGAGCGGGTGTCGGTGCCCTTCTTCAGGTACGGACCGTACCGGCCGTTCTGAGCCTGGATCTCTTCGCCGCTCTCGGGGTCGGCTCCGACGATGCGGGGAAGGTCGAGGAGCTTCAGCGCGGTCTCCAGGTCGATGGTCGCCAGGTCCATGGACTTGAAGAGGGATGCGGTTCGCGGCTTCTCCGCTGCGGCCTTCTTGGTCTTCTTCGCCGGTTCGGCGACCTCGCCCGTGTTCGGGTCGACGGTCGACTCGTCCTCCGGGTCGGCTTCGGTGACGTACGGTCCGAAGCGCCCGTCCTTGGCAAGCACATGCTTGCCGTTGGCGGGGTTGCTTCCCAGCACGCGGTCCGTCTGCACGGGTGCGTCGATCAACTCGCGGGCCTTGGCCGGGGTCAACTCGTCTGGAGCCAGCTCCGGCGGAATGTTCACCCGGCGCGGAGTCGCGTCGGGCGCGGCGTCCGGCTCGGCGACCTCGAGGTAGGGGCCGTACTTTCCGATGCGGAGCGTGATGCCGTCGTCGATGGCGATCGAGTTGATGCTGCGCGCGTCGATCTCGCCCATGTTGTCGATGACGCGACGCAGACCCTTGTGCTTGCCGCTGCCGAAGTAGAAGCTGTTGAGCCAGTCGACGCGTTCCGCCTCGCCGTCGGCGATCCGGTCGAGGTCGTCCTCCATTTCGGCGGTGAAATCGTACTGCACGAGGTCGCCGAAGTAGTCCTCCAGCAGGCGTACCACCGAGAAGGCGACCCAGCTGGGGACAAGCGCCTGGCCGCGCTGACTGACGTATCCGCGGTCGATGATCGTCGAGATGATGCTGGCGAAGGTCGAGGGACGCCCGATGCCGAGCTCTTCCAGCGCCTTGACGAGGCTCGCCTCGGTGTAGCGCGGCGGCGGTGTGGTCTCGTGGCCATCCGCCGCGACGTCCTGGACGCCGAGCGCCTGCTTCTCGGTGAGCGGAGGGAGCTTGGCCTCTGCGGACTCGGAGGTGTTGCGCTCCTCGTCCTTGCTCTCCTCGTAGGCGTTGAGGAAGCCGCGGAAGGTGATCACGGTCCCGCTCGCGGTGAACTCCGCGATCGTTCCGTCGAGCGGGCCTTCGGTGATTCTGGCTTGCACGGTCACGGACGCCGTCTGTCCTTTGGCGTCGGCCATCTGCGAGGCGACGGTGCGCTTCCAGATCAGCTCGTACAGGCGCAGCTCCGGTCCGCGGAGGGAGCGCTCGAGTTCGGACGGGGTGCGGAAGGTCTCGCCCGACGGACGGATCGCCTCGTGCGCCTCCTGCGCGTTCTTGCTCTTCGACGCGTAGGTGCGCGGCTTGTCCGGAACGGTCTCGGGTCCGTACAGCTTGGCGGCCTGGGCGCGGGCCGCGTTCGTCGCCTGCTGCGACAGCGACGCGGAGTCGGTTCGCATATAGGTGATGTAGCCGTTTTCGTACAGTGCTTGGGCCACACTCATCGTCTGACGTGCCGAGAAGCGCAGTTTCCTGGCAGCTTCCTGCTGCAGCGTCGACGTGGTGAACGGCGCGGCCGGCCTGCGCGAGTACGGCTTCGAGTCGACCTTCGACACGGCGACCGCGGTGCTGGTCTGACGAACGGCCTCAGCAAGCGTCGTCGCCGCGGCCTCGTCCAGCGTGCGGGCGTCCGACGTGAGGGTGCCGTGGTCGTCGAAGTCACGGCCGGTGGCAACCCGCACCCCGTCGAGACGCGCAAGGCGGGCATCGAAAGCGTTCGCGTCTTCCGGAGCCAGCCGCGCGGTGAGTCCCCAGTAGGAGGCCGGCACGAAGGCCAGTCGCTCGCGTTCGCGGTCCACGACGAGGCGGGTGGCGGCGGACTGCACACGCCCGGCGGAGAGGCCCGGTCCGACCTTGCGCCAGAGCACGGGTGACACCTCGTAGCCGTAGAGGCGGTCGAGGATACGCCGCGTCTCCTGGGCGTCGACGAGCGCAGTGTCGATCTCGCGTGTGTTGTCGCGCGCCTTCTCGATGGCCTCGCGGGTGATCTCGTGGAAGACCATGCGCTTCACGGGCACCTTCGGCTTGAGGACCTCGACGAGGTGCCAGGCGATCGCCTCGCCTTCGCGGTCCTCATCCGTCGCAAGCAGGAGCTCGTCGGCGTTCTTCAGGGCGCGCTTCAGGTCGGCGACCGTCTTCTTCTTCGTGTCCGACACCACGTAGTAGGGCTCGAACTCGTTCTCGACGTCGACCGAGAATTTGCCGAGCGATCCCTTTTTGAGCTCCGGGGGGAGGTTCTTGGGCTCGATGAGGTCGCGGATGTGACCGACCGAGGCCATGACTTCGTAACCATCGCCCAGGTACTGGGCGATCGACTTGACCTTGTTCGGAGACTCGACGATGACGAGCTTCTTCGTGTCAGACACCTGACTCCTCTTATATATGCACACGCTGTGTCGTCCACAGCTGACCATGTCGTCCACGACTGGACGGACGTGGCGCGTCTCCCCCTGCGGCGACATTCCACGCCCCGCGCGGTCCGTCGTCCGACAGGCAAACCATACACACCTTCGCCGCTTGTCCACCTAATCGGGTCGGAGGCGTTCGCCATGGGCGCAGCGACGGTTCCCGCGGAGGAACAGCGGTCGACACCAGCCCAAACCCTTTGCCAGCCACCTGCGCAGGAGGAGAATGAAAGCATGGCAACGACAATGATGTACACCGCCAAATTGATCGACGGCCCCCTGGAGGGGAAGACCATTTCGACCGGTTTCCTGGACTCCGGCGACGCCAGGGTCCGCCTGGAAATCCCCGCGTCCGCCGGCTCGAAACACTATCTCTACGTCCGAGCCTCCGGCGCCGAACGGGAGTACGGCTCGGACGACGGTCGCGGTGGACGACCCACCGCGGTCTCCTATCGCTATCTGGAGACCGTCCTCGACTGACTCCGGGCGTCTTCATCGGGCCGGCGCCGGTCCGGCGCGCGCCGCCGCGGAGGCGCTCAACCCGAGGTAGGGCGTCGAAGCACTGACCGTGACGATCAGGCCGACCTGCGCGCATGCATCGATACGGGCCTCGTTGGCTCGGGCGACGAGGTCAGCTGTCTCACAGGGCACGCCGTTGGTGCGCCCTGCTGCGACGTCGGCTGCGGCGAGCGCTCCGAGATCCGCTGCCGCGGCGGCCCGGGCGTGCGCCCCGGCGGCACCGACCACCGCGATCGCCCCACTCCCGATCGCCACGACGGCGCACACGATACCCACCGCGAGAACCGAACCCGACCCTCGGTCATCACCCCACCTGCCGATCAGTCGCCGACCGACTCGTCGAGCGCGCAGGCTCGCGCGGTCAGCCGAATGCCGAGGCGGCTGAGCACCGTGTCCTCCGACGCCGTCATCTGCACGCACAACATGCCCCCTTCGCGTTCGATACTCGTCGTGGTGCCGGCGGGCACCTGACCTGCGGTGGGGTCGTCCCCACGTCCCGCCAGCCGTGCGGCGACCGCCGCGCTCCCCGTGAGGCCGGCGTATTGTCCCAACCCGTGCAGTGCTCCGACGCACAGCGCGAGGCACGCGAGCACAGCAGGGAGGGCGACGGCGAACTCCGCCGTGACACTTCCCCGGTCATCCGCCGGACAGCGCACGGTGCACGAGGTCGGAGAGGATCGCCTTCACCTCGTCGCCCTTCAGCAAGGCGACCAGCAACCCGGCGAACCCGACAGCAGCCAGAATGGTGATGGCATATTCCGCCGTCGCCGCTCCCCGGTCGTCCATCCACCGCCGTCTCGTCCGTCGGCCCGCCCGTTGCAACCGTCCGATCACGTGACCCATCGGGTCTCCCTTCTTCGTGTGCGTGGTCGTTCCCACTGGTCCTATCCTTCGGTGCGGCGTTCGCCGAGTGGACGACGTCTCGGAAACTGTGGAGAAGTCACCGCAGCCCTGCCGTTGTGGACGCCAGAAGGGACAGCACCAGCGGCGCGACCGCCAGCAGCACGAAGCTCGGCAACACGCACACCCCGAGCGGCAGCATCAGGCGAACGCCGAGGGCTGCCGCCGCACGTCGCGCCTCCGCCCGGGCAGCGCGTCGCAGCTGGCGGGCGGACGCCGTCAACAGGTCGACCGCCGGAGCACCGGCAGAGTCGGCCACCCTCAGGATGCGCCGAGCACCGGACTGGTCCGGTGCTCGCAATCCGACGGCACGAGCCGCGCGGTTCGCGGCCTCGACCGATGCCTCTGCGGAAGCCCCGCCTGCGAGGCAGAGGGCGATCAGCTCCTCGCCCAGCCCTGGTATCGGTTCGCGGGCGAGGGCGCGCCGCAGAAGCGCCCACATCCACCATCGGCCCGCCAGCATCAGGACCACGCCCGCCCCGACGGCCGTCGCGCCGACCGGAGACGTGACCGCGCCTGCCAGATCGGCTCCCATCGCGACCGCCAGCACGGCCCCCGCCGCCGGGAGCCACGACACCAGACGCGCGGTCGCTCGTGGCCCGCTCAGCGCGACGTCGGCCTCGCGCTCCGCCTCCGCGACGTCCCGGACGGTCTCAGCCACGACGCGGAGCGTGTGCCCGAGCGGTGCGCCGGAGTCTTCCGCCACCTGCCAGGCCGCGGCGACAGCGCGCATGTCGTCGGATCGCGCCGCTTCCCGCAGAGCGCGCGCACACGACGGTTGAGCCGCGAGGGATGCGACGACCTCCGTGGCGACCGGGTGACCGCCGTGCTCGGCAACAGTCGCCCACGCCGATCGGGGCGCCAGCCCGGCGTCGAGAAGTACGGCGACCGACTCGGCGAGGGCGGCCACGGCGTCCGACTCGGCACCGGGTGCACGTCGCTTCACCCCGCCCCCTCCGCAGTGTCTCCGACCCGCTCGATCGCGAGACGTCCGTCCGCATCCACTCGGAGCCGACCGAAGCCTCCCAGCCTGCGTGAGCCACCGGATCGCTCGAGGTGGACGACGAGTCCGATCGCGCTCACCGCCTGTCTCGCGAGCGCTCGGTCGCCCAACCCGGCGAGCGCGCCGAGCGCCTCCAGCCGGGCGGGAACATCTTCGAGGGAGTTGGCATGCAGCGTGCCCGCTCCGCCGTCGTGACCGGTATTGAGCGCAGCCAGAAGATCGCGCACCTCCTCTCCGCGGCATTCGCCGAGGACGAGCCGGTCCGGTCGCATGCGCAACGCCTCGCGCACGAGACGGCGAAGATCGACACCGCCCGCGCCTTCCAGGTTCGGCTGCCGGGTCTCGAGTCCGATGACATGCGGGTGCGGGATCCGCAGCTCTGCGACATCTTCGATGACGACGATGCGTTCGCCCGGTGGTGCATTGGCGAGCAGGGCCGCCAGCAGCGTGGTCTTGCCGGCCCCGCCTGCGCCGGTGATGAGGAGGTTCGTCCGGCCGGCCACCGCCTGGATCAGCCGGTCGCGCTCGCACACACGCATTCCACCCGCCGCGACGAGCTCGTCGAGTCGCGGCTGCGACCGCGGAGGCACCCGGATCGAGAGCAGCGCTCCGCCCGTGGACACCGGAGGCAGCACCGCGTGCACACGGACGCCCCCGCGGAGCCGGACGTCGACGAACGGCGTGGCCTCGTCGATGTGACGGCCCCCGGCTGCGATGAGACGAACCGCGAGCTCCCGCGCGCTCCGCTCATCGGCGCGCCACACCTCCTCCCGTCGCAGACCGTGCGGAGGACCGTCCGTCCACAATTCGCCCGTTCCGGTCACGAAGAGGTCGGTGACCCCCGGGCGCAGAAGGTACGGGGCGAGTGGACCGAAGGTGCGCCAGAGACCGGGTTCAGGATCGGCGTAAGGAGCGAAGTCGTTCGTCATACGCCGACATTAGGAAGCCTGACGTCCGGATCGTCGGCGCGCACGATAGCGGTGGGAAACCGGCCCGGATCCGAACCTGTGGACGACGCCGCGTCGGGGAGAAACCCGGTTAAAAAGGGGGGGCCGCACCTATTGGGGGGAACAGGTGCGGCCACTGCGGCGCAGGATTGGGGGGAATCGATTGCGCCGCACGCACGAATTTACATTCGGCCGTCCATCAGTTTACGCAGAATCGATGCAAACGCAAGTCTCATGGGACCGCCTCCCTGGCACGTTGTAGAGTCAGGCATTGTCGCGCCACGACCAGTATCGACCGCATCGCGAAGGAGCGAAGAGCCTCCCATGAGCAACACCATCGACAACCTGCTCCACGAAGCCCGCCGGTTTCCGCCCACCGAGGAGTTCGCCGCGAACGCCGTCGCGAACAGCGAGCTCTACGAGCGCGCGTCCGCCGATCGCCTGGGATTCTGGGCCGACCAGTCGCGGGAACTGCTGCATTGGCACACCCCCTTCACCCGCACTTTGGACTGGAGCGAGCCGCCTTTCGCGAAGTGGTTCGACGACGGCCGGCTGAACGTCGCCTACAACTGCCTGGACCGCCATGTGCTGGCCGGCAACGGTGACCGGGTCGCGATCCACTGGGAGGGCGAACCCGGCGACACGCGCAGCATCACCTACACCGAACTCACAGCCGAGGTGAAGAAGGCGGCCAATCTGCTGACCAGCCTGGGTATCCGCGCCGGGGACCGGGTGGCGATCTACCTGCCGATGATCCCGGAAGCCGTGGTCGCAATGCTGGCCGTCGCCCGGATCGGCGCGGTCCACTCCGTCGTCTTCGGCGGCTTCAGCGCGGAGAGCCTGCGCTCGCGCATCGATGACGCCGAGGCGAAGCTGGTCATCACGGCGGACGGCGGATGGCGCAAAGGCCGCGTGTTCCCGCTGAAGGACGCCGTGGATGCCGCGCTCAGCGGTGAGGCCACGTCGGTCGAGCATGTGCTGGTCGTCAAGCGCGGCGAGAACGAGGTCGGCTGGACCGAGGGCCGCGACCTGTGGTGGCACGACGAGCTCGCGCTGGTCGACGCCGACCACGTGGCGAAAGCGTTCCCGGCCGAGCAGCCGCTGTTCATCCTGTACACCTCGGGCACGACCGGTAAGCCGAAGGGCATCCTCCACACCTCGGGCGGCTACCTCACGCAGGCGGCCTTCACGCACAAGAACGTCTTCGACCTGCACCCGGAGTCCGACGTCTACTGGTGCAGCGCCGATGTCGGCTGGATCACCGGCCACACCTACGTCGTCTACGGACCACTCGCCAATGGCGCGACCCAGGTGATGTACGAGGGCACGCCCGAAACTCCGCACCCGGGCCGCTGGTGGGAGCTCATCGAGAAGTACAAGGTCTCGATCTTCTACACGGCGCCGACGGCGATCCGCTCCTTCATGAAGCTGGGCCGCCAGCACCCGCAGCAGTTCGACCTCTCCAGCCTGCGCGTGCTCGGTTCGGTCGGTGAACCGATCAACCCCGAGGCGTGGATGTGGTACCGCGAGGTGATCGGCGGCGACACGACCCCGATCGTGGACACCTGGTGGCAGACCGAGACGGGCGGGATCATGATCTCCGCGCTCCCCGGGATCACGACGCTGAAGCCCGGGAGCGCCCAGGTGCCGCTGCCCGGAATCTCGGTCGACATCCTCGACGAGGCGGGGACGCCGGTCGGCAACGACCAGGGCGGGCTGCTGGTCGTCACCGAGCCGTGGCCGAGCATGCTGCGCGGTATCTGGGGCGATCCGGAACGCTTCAAGGAGACCTACTGGTCGAAGTTCGGCGACAAGTATTTCGCCGGCGACGGCGCACGGTACGACTCCGACCGCGAGATCTGGCTGATGGGCCGCGTCGACGATGTGATGAACGTGTCAGGCCACCGTCTCTCGACGGCGGAGATCGAGTCGGCGCTCGTGGCGCATCCGTTCACGGCTGAGGCCGCGGTGGTCGGGGCACACGACGAGACGACCGGGCAGGCCGTCGTCGCCTTCGTCATCATCAAGCAGAACCAGCTGGAGCAGGCGGGCGCCATGGATGTGGCCGCCGAGCTGCGCAAGCACGTCACCCAGCAGATCGGTGCGATCGCGCGGCCGCGCGACATCTACATCGTGTCGGAGCTTCCGAAGACCCGCTCGGGCAAGATCATGCGGCGCCTGCTGAAGGACGTGGCGGAGGGTCGTGAGGTCGGCGACACCACGACCCTTGCCGACACGTCGGTGATGAGCTCGATCCAGGCGAAGCTCACCTAGCGAGGGGCTCAGTCGATCGCGAGGACGAGCTCCACCTCGACGGGCGAGTCGAGCGGCAGCACCGCGACCCCGACCGCCGAGCGCGCGTGCACGCCTGCGTCACCGAAGATCTCGCCGAGCACTTCGGACGCCCCGTTGATGACGCCCGGCTGGCCGGTGAAGGCCGGGTCGGAGGCGACGAAGCCGACGACCTTGACGACCCGGCGCACGCGGTCCAGCGACCCCAGGACGCTTTTCGCCGCGGCGAGGGCGTTGAGCGCGCAGATACGCGCGTACTCCTTGGCGTCTTCCGCGGCCACGAGGCCTGGACCGTCCCCCACCTTGCCGGTGGCCGGCAGCGCACCGGACACCATGGGCAACTGACCGGAGGTGTAGACGTGGTCGCCGTCGAGGACGGCCGGGGTGTACGCCGCCACCGGCGGAACGACCTGGGGCAGCTCGATCCCGAGCTGGGCGAGGCGCGCTTCGACGTCCGCCATCAGGCCTGCTCCCCGTCCGGCAGGGGACGCTTGAGGTAGGCGACGAGGCCGCCCTCCGGCCCGGTCACCACCTGGACCAGCTCCCAGCCGTCCGATCCCCAGTTGTTCAGGATCGCGGCGGTGTTGTGGATCATCAGCGGGGTGGTCAGGTATTCCCAGCGCGGCATCGTACTCCTCGGTTCGGGGGATTTCGCAGGTTCATCACCTACTCTGATCCTATGTCTGCGCAAAAACCACAGGCTAGGGGTGTGCTCGGTGCCGCCAGTGCCTTCATCGGCATGAGCGTCGTGGCCGGTCTTCTGGTCACTGCTGCCGTCACGCCCGCGATCGCGGTGACCGGGATGGCCGCCAACAACAGCATCGGCGTGTTCGAGGGGCTCCCGGAGTACCTGAACGTCGAGCAGCTCGCTCAGCCGACCACCATCTACGCCAAGAACGGCGACCAGGACGTCCCTCTGGCGACCTTCTACTCTCAGAACCGGCTCCCGGTGGCCTTCAACCAGATCTCGCAGGCCGCGAAGGATGCGGCCATCGCGGGAGAAGACCCGCGTTTCTACAGCCACGGCGGGATCGACATCCAGGGCACCGTCCGCGGTGTGCTCTCCACGGTCGGCGGCGGTGGGGTCCAGGGCGGTTCCTCGATCACTCAGCAGTACGTGAAGAATGTGCTGCTGCAGAAGTGCGAGGCGCTCCCGGTGAAGACCAAGGAGCAGAAGACCAAGTACCAGCAGTGCGTCGACGACTCGACCGGCGTCTCCCCCGACCGCAAGGTCAAGGAGATGAAGTACGCGATCGGAATCGAGAAGAAGTACACCAAGGACCAGATCCTGGTCGGGTACCTCAACATCGCCGGTTTCGGCGGGTCCGTCTATGGCATCGAAGCTGCGGCCAAGTACTACTACAACACCACCGCCGCGGCGCTGACCCCGGCGCAGGCCGCGAGCCTGGTGGCGATCGTCAATGAGCCGACCAGCCTGAAAATCGACGATCCCAACTCGAAGACCAACGGCGCAGCCAACGGGTATGCGGCGAACAAAGACCGTCGTGACTACATCCTCGGCAAGATGTACCAGTACAAGAAGCTCACCAAGGTGCAGTACGACGAGGCGGTGAAGTCGCCCATCCAGCCGGCGATCACTCCCTCCGTCCGCGGCTGCCAGACCGCCGGCGGCTCTGCCTACTTCTGCGACTACGTGCAGAAGATCATCCTCAACGACCCGACGTTCGGCGCGGACGAGGACACTCGCGCGTCCAACTTCAACCGCGGCGGCTACAAGGTGTACACGACCCTCGACCTGCAGCTGCAGCAGGTGGCCGAGGAGACGATGGCGTCGTATGTGCCCGAGACGTATGACCGCGCCAACCTGGGCGGAGTTCTGACCGGCGTGCAGCCGGGCACCGGGCGCGTGCTCTACATGGCCCAGAACAAGGAGTACAGCCAGGACCCCGACGTTCTTAACTCGAGCCCGAAGTTCACCTCCGTGAACTATGCGACCGACCAGGAATATGGAGGTTCCAACGGGTTCCAGGTGGGGTCGACGTACAAGGTCTTCACGCTCGCCGAGTGGCTGAAGCAGGGTCACTCCCTGAACGAGACGGTCAACGCCAACGTGCGCACGTACGATCAGTCGAAGTTCAAGGACTCGTGCCCGGGGTCCGCTTGGGGCGGCCCGTACAAGCCGACCAACGACTCCGGCGGCGAGGAGGGCATCCGTAGTGCGCAAACCGCGACGACCCAGTCGATCAACACGGCGTTCGTGGCGATGGCGTACCAACTCGACCTGTGCGAGATCAAGCACGATGCGGAGGCGTTCGGTGTCCACACGGCGACCGGCAGCCCGCTGAACTCCAACCCGGCGTCCGTACTCGGTACGAACAACATCGCCCCGCTGACGATGGCCACCGCTTTCGCCGGGATCGCAAACAACGGGGTGACGTGCACCCCGATTGCGATCGACAAGATCGTGGACGGAACGGGCAAGGATGTCACCCCGCCGGCATCCAAGTGCACGCAGGCGGTCGACCCGACCATCGCCAACACCATGGCGAAGGCGCTGATGGGCCCGCTGCAGAGCGGAACGGCTGCGGGCATGAACCGCACCGGCAAGGACATGCTCGGCAAGACGGGCACGACAGACGGCAATGAGCAGCTCTGGCTCGTCGCAGCGACCACCAAGGTGGCTGGGGCCTACTGGGTCGGCAACATCGAAGGTCACGTCGATATGCGGCGGATCTATCCCACGCATGGCACGACCCCGGCCATCGCCAGGACGGCGGTCATGCGCACGATGATGAGTGCCGCCGTCGGCAAGTACGGCGGCGACGCCTTCCCCGCGGCCCCCGACAAGCTGATCCGCGGTGTCCAGGTCGCGATTCCGGACCTGACCGGCAAGTCGCCGGATGAAGCGAAGTCGATCCTGACCGGGCTCGGCCTCGACTCGGCCGACGGGGGCCCGCAGGACTCCGTCGCCCCCGCCGGCTCCGTTTCCGCATCGGACCCGGCCCCCGGCACCCAGGTGAGCAAGGGGACCGTCGTGACCCTCTTCACCAGCAACGGGTCGCTCGTCGCCGTGCCCAACGTGGTCGGCCAGAAGCTGTCCGACGCCCAGGCGGCGTTGGCGGCCGCAGGCTTCACCGTGAAGACCGCCGGCGGTAACAGCCCGATATCGACGGTGCAGGCGCAGGATCCTGCGGGCGGCTCGCCCGCGAAGCCGGGGACCGCGGTGACGCTGACCCTCGCGCCGACCATTCCGACACCGACACCGGGTACCAAGGGCTAGTGGCGGGCCGAGCTCTGCGTCCGGCCGCGTCCGCTCTGGCCTTCGTGGCCGGAGCGGGCGCCGCCGCATTCGCGTACGGCTCCCTCATCGAGCGGCGCGCGTACACGCTCCGCGAGGTGAGTGTGCCCGTCCTCCCCGCCGGCGCGCAGCCCATCCGGGTGCTGCACCTGTCCGACCTGCACATGGCGCCCTGGCAGCGCGACAAGCAGGAGTGGATCCGCTCGCTGGCCCGGCTGAAGCCGGACCTCATCGTCGAGACCGGGGACGTGCTGGGCCATGCCCACGGGCTCGAGGGGGTCCGTGCGGCCTACGAAGGCTTCCAGGGCATCCCTGGTGTCTTCGTCCACGGATCGAACGACTACTTCGGCCCGCAGGCGAAGAACCCGCTGAAGTACTTCCTCGGGCCTTCGAAGAAGAAGGCGTCCACGGCGCCGCGTCTCGACACAGCGGCATTGACCGCGTTCTTCCGCGACCTCGGCTGGACGGACCTCGACAACCGGGCAGCCGGCCTGGAGGTGCGCGGCACGCACCTGGAGCTCTTCGGCGTCGACGACCCGCACATCCGCTTCGACCGGGTGGAGTCCATCCCCGGGGCGCTCGACGAGCTGCGTGAGGACGACCCGTTCTCGGATGACAACACGTGGCCCGACGGGGGCCCAAGCCGGCAGCGTCAGGCAGTCACCATCGGAGTGACGCACTCCCCCTACCGCCGGGTGCTGGACGCGTTCGTGACGTACGGCGCGTCGATGATCTTCGCGGGTCATACGCACGGCGGCCAGGTCTGCGTGCCCGGTTTCGGTGCCCTGGTGACGAACTGCGACATCCCGCGAGCCCAGGTGAAGGGCTTGAGCATCTGGCGCCACGCGTTCCGCTCGGCCTACCTGAATGTGTCAGCCGGCCTGGGCACCTCGATCTTCGCGCCTGTGCGTTTCGCGTGCCGTCCGGAGGCCTCGCTGGTGACGCTGACGGCAGCGGCCTGACCCGCTCTTCAGGCGCCGTCCGTGGTCATCAGCACAGCCGCGCTCGTGTATCCTGGATGAGGCCTTCGGGGTGTGGCGCAGCTTGGTAGCGCGCTTCGTTCGGGACGAAGAGGCCGCAGGTTCAAATCCTGTCACCCCGACCAAAAAGAAGTGCCGGAGCGTATCGCTCCGGCGCGGACGAGCGGAAGTGTGCGGGCGACCGCCGTGTCGATGCGCTCACGGAGGTCCTGGGAGCGGATCTCGTAGTCGGCGAAGTCGCTCTCGCTGGCGTAGATGCCGAGCGGAACCGTGAGCGATTGGAAGAAACCGAACAGCGGGCGCATCTGGTGCTCCACCAGCAGGGCGTGCCGGTCGCTGCCGCCCGTCGCGGTGAGGACCACCGGCTTGTCGATGAGGGCGTACTGCCCGATGTGGTCGAAGAACAGCTTGAACAGGCCGGTGTAGGTGGCACGGTATGCGGGCGACCCGACGACCAGGATGTCGGCTCGCTCCACGGCCTCCAGCGCCTCCGTCACGATCGGGCTGAGGTTGCTCCGGTACGGGCCGGCGCCGAGTTCGGGCAGCAGCGGCGCGAGTTGGATGGTCCGCGCGACACCGCCCGCCGCCTCCGCGTACGAGCGCGTGACGTCGTCCACGAGCACGGTCGTCCGCGAGGGGTGCGTGGGGCTTCCGCTCACTCCGACGACGGTCAGTGCGTGCGACATGGGGTACCGCCTTTGCTCGGTTCCTGGATGTTGCCCCACGGTACCTGGCGTGGACAGCGACCGGGCTGGTCGCCGTCACGGTCCGTCATGAGGCTGGGTACAGCTCCCGGACGATCTCGAGCGAGCGGATGCGTCCCTCCACCGTCGCGGCACCCGAGGAGATCATCAGCTCGTCGGTCTGCGTGGAGGCGAGCAGGGAGTCGAGCCGTGCCTTGACCTGGTCCGGTGTGCCGATCGCCTGCCGGGCATTACGGCTCGCGATGAACTCCTCTTCGAGCGGCGTGAACTCGTAGGCGAGGGCCTCCTCGATGCTGACCGGTTCCGGCTTCATGCCACGGCGCATCCGCAGGAACGACAGCTGTCCGGGGAGGGACAGAGCGCGCACCGTCTCCGGGTCCTCGTCGGAGACGACGTTGACGGCGATCATGGTGTGCGGTTCGGCCAGGGTGTCGCTCGGCTCGAACCGTGAGCGGTAGAGGTCGAGCGCAGCTTCGGTGTTCTCGCCGGCGAAGTGGTGGGCGAAGGCGAATGGCAGGCCGAGCGCTGCGGCGACCTGAGCGCTGAAGCCGCTGGAACCGAGCAACCAGACCTGCGGTGCGTCCCCGAGCCCGGGGACCGCGGTGATCCCGTGCAGGGGGTTGGCGTCGCTCATCCCGCCGTAGAAGAACCCGAAGAGATCGAGGAGCTGCTGCGGGAAGTCGTCGACGCCGAGCCCTTCCGGGCTGCGCCGCAGCGCCATGGCGGTCGCGCCGTCCGTTCCAGGGGCGCGACCGATGCCGAGGTCGATGCGGTCGCCGTAGAGCGCGCGGAGCGTCCCGAACTGCTCGGCGACGACGAGCGGTGCGTGGTTGGGCAGCATCACGCCTCCGCTGCCCACCCGGATGCGCTCGGTCGCGGCGGCGACACCGGCGATGAGCACCGCGGGCGCGCTGGACGCGATGCCGGGCATGCCGTGGTGCTCAGCGACCCAGAACCGTTCGTACCCGAGGCGCTCGGCGGCTTGCGCGAGCCGGATCGTGCCGCCCACCGCATCGGCGTTGGTGCCTCCCGCGGGACGGCTGGCGAGGTCGAGGACGTTGAGGGGGATGCTGGTGGCGCTCACCACGTCTGCAACGCGTCCCCGCACGCGACGATTCCCCCGCGCGACGATTCCCGGCGGACTGCGTTGTCCGACCGGGAATCCTGTCGTGCATCGGTCAGGTCGTCAGGAGGTCTTCTTGACCCTCCGCGCCCAACTCACGATGGCCAGGGCGATCAGGCCGAGGATGATGAGCGAGCCGCCCATCCATGCCGCCCAGCCGGCGACGACCGAACCGGTGTCCGGCAGACCGCTGCTGCCGCCCGGGTCGCTGACAGTGACGGCGTGGTCCGCGGGCAGGATGGTCAGCGTCGCGGGGCACTGGTGCCCGCTCGTCTGCCCGACGCCGATGAACGCGTACGTGCCGGTGGCCGACGACGGGATGGTCACCGTGAGCACATCGCTTCCGTCGGCGTTGGAGTGCTTGACGAAGTGGAGGCTGCTGGGTGCTGTGACGAACGACGCGAGCCGGAATGACGATCCGCTCTCGCCCGTGACCGTCCAGTCGATCCCCTCGCCGGGTATCCAGGTGCCGGGGATGCAGATGAGGGTGGCGGTGCCACCGGCTCTGGCGACGCTGGAGTCGAAGGCGCACTGGGCGCCGTTGGTGTAGTCGACCGCATTCGCCGCGGTCGGGGCCACAAGCAGCAGGCCCGCGGTCACCGCGACTGCCGCCAGAATCTTCTTGAACATCTGCCCGCCTCGGTGTTGGGCCCGGCTCAGGGCCGCGTTAAATGAGTAAAATTCACTTTACGACGCTCGAACAGGAAACGGCAAGAGGCGCGACCGGCTTCGTTGTCCCCACAACGGGGGTGGAGCCGTCGCCAGGGAGGGTGGGCGTCGTCACCACGCTCAGGCGGCTCGACGCCCGCTTCGCACTGAGGAACTGGACCGTGACGATCTTCGACTCCCCCGGCGCGAGCTCCACCGTGAACAGGCTCACCGGACGAGACGAGTCCACGCCGGCCACGGTCGGGTAGTTCGCGCCGTCACTCTGGGTCGAGGCCAGCAGGCCGCCGCTCGGGCCATACACAGCGACTCGCGTTTTGATGTGACCGGGCGTCACCCCGAAGACGCCGCCTCCCGTGACGTACCGCGGGAGGGTGGCACCCGCGTCGGCTGCGGCACGGTTCGTCAGGGTCACGGAGACGACGCTCGACGGCTTCCCGTCCGCCCGGCACACCGCCGAGCCGGCCGAGACCGACGTGCCCAGGTAGTAGTCCATCTTCGATCCGCCCGCGTCGTTGTAGTAGACGCCGATGCTGGCGGAGGAGCCATCGGAGACCGGGAGGCCGCCCGTCAGGGTGGTCCCGCTCAGCACCCTCTGATCGCCGGGATGCGCGCTCCAGATCAGCACGCGGCGCGAGTCGCCCGCCGACGCGAGCGCGCTCAGCAGCTTCCTGCCGTTCGCTCCCCCGGCGGAAATCCGGTCGAACACGGCGCCGGCGGCGGACGCGAAGAAGGCATCCTGCTGGTCGGGGTCGGTGTACCGCTGGTAGACGTCGCTCAGCAGCAGCTTCACCGCGTTGGCGGACGAGATCTGGTCTCCACCGGGGAGGGTCACTGGACCGGTCGCGTCGAGCAGACCGCTCACCACGACCGGGTCGATCGCGATAACACCGTCGATCGTGCCGCCGTACGTAGTAGTCCACATCCGGGATGCGGTTGCAGCGGCCAGCGGGAAGTCCGGCGTGAGGTTCACATCCTGCAGGTATCGGCCGACCAGCGGACCGTACAGGCCCTGGGTGTTCAGCGGGACGTCCGCGACCGACGACTCCCAGGGCCCGATCGACGTCCCAGCGGACTGCCGAGCCATCGAGATCGCCCCGTTATCCACGTGCAGGAGGGTGACGGCGCCGATGAGCCCGCCGGTCGACCGCAGCTCGGCCGGGTTCTGGGCGACGAGCAGATAGTCGCGCGGGCCGTCGGCCCCGAGCATGGCGGGGAGGAGTTGTACGGCGTTGCCCAGCGCGTCGATATCCGGAGCCGCGCGATCAAGGACCCCGCGCAGGCGTTCGATGCCACTCGCGACTGGTCCAATGAGTGCGCCGGTTCCGATGCTCGCGACGCTTGCCCGCGCGGACGCGTACGCGGTCCGCGCCGTGGCGACGGCGGGCTGCGCTGCCCGGATCGGAGCGAGGTCCACCCGGCCGTTCTTGATTGCGAACGCCCGCAGATCGGTCGCGGACCCCGCGGCGACGAGGGGCTCGACGACGCGGGAGGCGACGGTGTCGGAGGCAGCGGCCGCGGTGCGCACCGCCGCGAGGTTCGGACCAAGCCACGGCACGGCCTCTGCGGTCCTCCAGATCGGGTCAGAGGTGAGCCTCGCTGCCTCCCCCGTCTTCTGGCGGAGGGTGCGGGCCGCGATGCCCGCGCCGGCGAAGTCCTGGTACCGGATCGCGGTGTTGACCGCCTCGGCGGCGGGGACGGCCTCGGTGAGCGCTCGCTGTGCGAGGTAACCGCGGACCCCGATCCAGACGATCGCGAACAGCAGGATGAGGGCGATCGCCGAGAGGATCGTGGCGACAGGATGGCGCAGTCGCCTCCGTCGCGGAGCGCCCGGTTGCGCTTCAGCGTCGGCGCTCGGCGGCGCCTCGGGCACGGTGAGACCTGTTGCCATGCAACGAATCTAACAAATCCTCATTTTTTTGGCGGCCCCCAAAATGGAGGGCGATCACAACCGGCCAACGTGCGGGTGCAGATCAGTCGTCCGCCTCGATCGCGATGGTGTTACCGTCCGGATCCGCGATCCAGGCGATGCGTCCCCCACCGGCCCGAGGCCCGATCCCATGCTCGTCCTGATCGAAGCCTTGGTAATGAGCGAACTCCCCGCCTGCCCTGGAAAGCCTGTGGACAATCGCATCGATGTCATCGACGTAGAAAGTCGCGACCGTTGATTGCGTTCCACCCGCGGTCGGTGTCTCGAACACGTTGAGCATGGTGCCCTGCCCGGCCTTGTAGAACCGAGCGCCGCCTTCGATATCCGCGCTCGGACCGACACTTTCGGGCACGAGACCCAACACCCCCTCGTAGAACGCCACCGCCCGTTGAATATCGGTAACGCCGATCGATGCCCTGACGGGGTAGTCGCCCAACATGTCCCGCACTATAGACCCGCAGCGACGAGACGACCGGGCACGCCCGAATGGATCGGTTTTGCGGGCGGTCCTTCGCTATATTGGGCGGGTGATTACCGGATCGGCTGTATGCCATGCACAGGTTGGTAAACCGGCAGTTCGCTGAGGCTCCGGCGGTCGGCACGACCGTTCGACCCCATCTCCTCGCTTGAGCCCACGTCTCGACGCTCGCGCGCTCCGCCTCGTTCTCGCGCCATTCAGATGCCCGGCGCACCTCATGGGATCAAAAAATGCGAGCAAGAGCACAGACGCAGACACAAGCACAGACACAGACACGCAGGAGAAGAATCATTTCAGCAACGTTCAACCACACCATCATCGCCTCACAGGATCGAAACCGGTCCGCCCAGTTCTATCGGGACCTCATTGAAGCGTCGGAGGCCCCATCCTGGGGTCCGTTCAGCAACATCACCCTCGATGGCGGCGTGATGCTGCAATTCGCGGAACCGCCCGTGGAAATCCAGATGCAGCACTATGCCTTCCTGGTTGATGAGGAGCTCTTCGACCGCGCCTACTCACGCCTGGTCGACTGGGGCGTGACGCACTGGGCGGACCCGCAGATGACCCGTCCGGGCGAGACGAACACCGAGCATGGCGGACGGGGCGTCTATTTCAAGGACCCCGCCGGCCACGCCATCGAACTCATCACCCAGCCTTACCTCTAGGGGTCCGGACCGGACAGTGGAATGCCCATCGGACCCGCGCCGGTGGGCGCTCCCGGGTCGTGCGCACGAGCGACGCCTCGACCGCCTCCGGGCATTATGCAGCGACGACAGGGGGTTGCCGCAAGGCCCTCCTCGTATAGCAGGATCGCTCTCATTACCCCAGATCGTTAGCCGGCACACAGTGGGGCATGAACGAACAATCTAATGAGAAGGAGAAGCAGCTGATGGCAACGGTCCTGTACATGTCGGTATCGCTCGATGGGTACGTCTCGAAGCCAGACGATTTCTTGGGCGGCGACGACGGCAACCGGCTTCACGAGTGGTACGCGCCCGGTGGGAACTCCTCTGCTCTGACCGGCGAGGCGAAAGCCCTTGCCGGCGAGCTCGACGAGATCGGCGCGGTCGTCACCGGCAGGCGCACCGCCGAGTTGATGGACCATTGGGGTGGCGATGTACACAACGGCGTCCCCATCTTCATCCCGAGCCATCGGCCACCGGGTCCGGCCGCCCGGTGGAATTACCCGAACGTCAGCTACGTCCTCGACGGGATCACGAGCGCGATAAGGCAGGCAGCAGCCGCGGCGGGCGATCGCAACGTGTATGTGCAAGGCGGGTACACCGCGCAGAAAGCTCTCGAGGAGGGAGTCCTGGATGAAATCCAGCTGCACCTGATACCGGTGCTGCTGGGCGGGGGTCACCGTCTGTTCGACGTGCTCCCCGCCGAGATCGAGCTCGAGATCGTCAAGGTCATCGACACCCCGCACGCCACGCACATCCGCTATCGGGTGTTGCGCTGACCGCCGTCCCGACGGAGTCACACGCGAGGAGGCGCCCACATGCATCCGGTCGCGTGGACCATCTTCTCGCTGGATGCTGCGACGGAGGCCAGGATTCGCGCGCTCGTCGAGAAGGCGGCCTCCTAAAGGGACCCCCGCCACAGGATGCGGCGCTGAAAGCGCATCCTTCTCTCTTGTCCGTCGGCCATCGGGCGCCTTTCCCACTGTCGAGTGGGTGAGCCGGCCGGTAACGTTGCCTGATGGCAGCGAACCGTTCGAGCGTGCTCACGTCCCAGCAAGACGATTTCCCGCGGTGGTACCAGGACGTCCTGGAGAAGGCGGAACTGGCTGACAACGGGCCGGTCCGCGGCACGATGGTGATTCGGCCGTATGCGTACGGATTGTGGGAGCGGATGCAGGCCGAGGTCGACGGTCGTATCAAGGCGACGGGAGCCGAGAATGTCTACCTGCCGTTGTTCATCCCGCAGTCGTACCTGGAGCGGGAGGCCGAACATATCGAGGGCTTCAGCCCGGAGCTCGCGGTTGTCACCCACGCCGGCGGCAAGGAGCTGACGGAGCCCGTCGTGATCCGCCCGACGAGCGAGACCATGTTCGGTGAGCTGATGTCGAAGTGGATCCAGTCGCATCGCGATCTCCCGATGCTGCTCAACCAGTGGGCGAACGTGGTGCGCTGGGAGATGCGTCCCCGGCTGTTCTTGCGCACGTCGGAGTTCCTGTGGCAGGAAGGACACACCGCGCACGCCAGCCGCGAGGATGCAGCCGCCTACGCTCTGCGCATCCACCTCGACGTCTACCGGGACTTCTTGCAGAACGTCCTGGCGATCCCCGTCCTCGTCGGGGTGAAGTCACGGCGTGAGCGCTTCGCGGGCGCGATCAACACGATGACCTGCGAAGCGATGATGGGCGACGGGAAGGCCCTTCAGATGGCGACCAGCCACGAGCTGGGCCAGAACTTCGCCACCGCCTTCAACATCACCTACACCGGACCCACTGAGCAGGTCGAGACGTGCTGGACGACGTCGTGGGGGTCGAGCACACGGATGGTGGGCGGGTTGATCATGGCGCACGGGGACGATCGGGGCATCCGGATCCCTCCGAGAGTGGCACCCGTGCAGGCCGTCGTCATCGCCGTGAAGGACGACGATCGGACAGCGGCCGCAGCCGCACAGATCGTCCAATCGCTCACCACTGCCGGAGTCCGCACCCGGCTCGATGCCCGGACCACGCAAGGCTTCGGCCGACGCGCCACCGAATGGGAGCTGAAGGGAGTTCCTCTGCGCATCGAGGTGGGTCCCCGCGACCTTGAAGCAGGGCAAGCAACGATCGTCCGCCGCGAGAGTGGCGACAAGTCGGCAGTGCCGCTCAGTTCGATCGCGGATCGTGTCCCGCTCCTGCTCGAGACGATGCACACGGAGATGATCGAGGCCGGCCGCCGAAGCCTCGCTGCCCGCACAACGGATGCTACGTCCATCCCGGAAGCCCTCGAGGCGGCGCAGAGCGGTTTCGCGCGGATCCCGTGGAAGATGCTGGGCGAGGAAGGTGAGACCGTGCTCAACCGCCAAGCGGTGAGTGTCCGGTGTCTCCAGACAGTCGATGGGTCAGTGCCGACCGCATCGACGGTAAGCGACGAACTCGTGGCGATCGTCGGTCGGAGCTACTAGCCGGTTCGCCCCAGAGGTCGGTCGCGACGGCCAGTCCGTCAACCTGCACGGATAGCGATCCGTCAGCGTTCGATGTTCTGGTCCTCGGAGTGTGCGCCGTAATACTCGGACTGCTGCCGCATGAGAGTCCTCATCGGCACGCCGGGTCCGACGCCGTAGACAGTTCCGCTGAAGTCGAGTTCCCGCTGGATCGCCCAGATCTCCTCATGACGTTCCGGCGAGAGGATCGACGCGGGATCACCGAGCGCAACCCATCCGATCGGGACGACAGCACCGGCCTCCACCACCGTGTTGACCTGGACGACGCCGTTGATGCGGACCTCGGCTCCCGACCCGACCCGGCTACCGGGAAAGAGCGAAGCGCCGGTCGCGATGAACGCTTCGTCTCCCACAGTGCTCCCGTTGATGTGCGCGTGTGGCCCGATCATGACTGCAGTGCCGATGTGGGCAGGGTGTCCGGATCGTCCCCGGATCAGGGCGTGCTCCATGACGATGGTGTCCTCGCCGATGCTGACGTCGCCATCCTCGGCAGTGATCACCGCTCCGTGCAGGATTCGGGCACCTGATGCGATCCGGACGTTTCCCACGATGACAGCTGATGGTGCGACGTAGGCGTCCGGGTCGATCGAGGGTTCACCATCGCGGTGTCTCATGAGCATCAGCGACCGAGCCCGCGATACGTCCAGCCGGCTGCTCGCCACGCGTCGCGGTCGAGGCAATTGCGGCCATCGATGATCGTGCGGTGGGCGACCAGCTCGCCCAGCGCCTCCGGGTCCAGGCCGGTGAACTCGGGCCATTCCGTGATCAGGAGGACCACATCCGCGTCGCGCACCGCCTCCTCGGCCGAGCCGACGAGCGTCAGCTGGGGGGCGCGGCGGCGCGTGTTCTCGACGGCCTGGGGATCGGTGGCGATCACGATCGCCCCGCCCTCCGCGAGACGCAGGGCGATCTCCAGGGCGGGCGAGTCGCGGACGTCGTCGGAGTGCGGCTTGAAGGCGAGGCCGAGCACACCGACGCGGACCCCGGAGAGCTTCCCGGCCTGCTCCTCCACCATCTCGACCACTCGGGCGCGGCGGCGGAGGTTGATCTTGTCCACCTCGTCGAGGAAGCTCAGCGAATCCCCTCGGCCCAGCTCGCGCGCCCGGGCGCTGAAGGCGCGGATGTCCTTCGGCAGGCACCCCCCGCCGAAGCCTACTCCCGCGTTGAGGAACCGTCGGCCGATGCGGGCGTCGTGCCCGATCGCATCGGCGAGCTTCGTCACGTCGGCGCCGGTGACCTCCGCGATCTCGGCCATGGCGTTGATGAAGGAGATCTTTGTGGCCAGGAAGGCGTTCGCCGACACCTTGACCAGCTCGGCGGTCGCGTAATCCGTGACGATGACCGGCGTTCCGGCCCCGACTGCGGAGGCGTAGACCTCGTCGAGCAGCCGCGCCGCGCGCGCGCCGGCCTCGCCATCCGGTACGCCGTAGACGAGGCGGTCAGGACTGACCGTGTCCTTCACCGCGAAGCCCTCGCGCAGGAACTCCGGATTCCAGGCGAGTGTCGCACCCGGCTGCCTTTCGGCTACCAGCGCGGCCAGGCGGCTTGCCGTCCCGACCGGGACCGTGCTCTTGCCGACGATCAGGTCGCCGTCTTTGGCGTGTTCGAGGAGCGACGCGAAGGCCGCGTCGACGAAACGCAGGTCGGCCGCGTCGCCGTCCGCCACCTGGGGCGTTCCGACGGCGACGAAGTGGACGTCGGCATCGGCGGCCGCGGCGAAGTCGGTGGTGAAGCGCAGTCGACCCGACTCCCCTGCCGTGGCCAGCACCTCGGGCAGGCCTGGCTCGAAGAAGGGGGCGCGGCCCGCGGAGAGGGAGGCGATCTTCGCCTCATCCACGTCGATGCCGACGACGTCGTGGCCCAGATGGGCCATCGAGGCGGCATGGACGGCACCGAGGTAGCCGCAGCCGATCACGGAGATTCTCATGACGTCCCGGCGCTCAGGTGAAGTCCGGGTCCGGCTCGTCCACGTACGCGGGTGCCGCATCCACCGGCCAGCGCCTGCGGCCGTTGTTGAGCACGCCGCGGCTCTCCTGGAGATAGCAGTTGCCGCACAGCGACTCGTACGAGACCGATGCGCCGTCGATCGCGACCTGGTCCCCATCGAAGACGAAGACGCCGTCGATCTTGCGCGCGTTGAAGATCGCCTTGCGCCCGCAACGGCAGATCGTCTTCAACTCCTCGAGGCTGTGCGCCACCTCGAGCAGGCGACGACTTCCGGGGAAGGCGACCGTCTGGAAGTCGGTGCGGATGCCGTACGCCAACACCGGGATGCCGTCGAGCAGGGCGATCCGCAGAAGGTCGTCGACCTGAGCCTCGGTGAGGAACTGCGCTTCGTCCACGAGAAGCGCACTGACGTCCGTGTCGAAGCGCTTGATGGTGCGCTCGCGATGCCGTTGGAAGGCACCATAGGCGTCCGTGTCCGGAGTGATGAGGAAGTCCACCTGCCGGGTGACGCCCAGCCGCGAGAGGATGCCGAGGTCGCCCTTGGTGTCGACCGATGGCTTCGCGAGCAGGACGCGGTGCCCCCGCTCCTCGTAGTTGTAGGCGGCCTGGAGCATGGCCGTACTCTTGCCGCTGTTCATCGCGCCGTAGCGGAAATACAGTTTTGCCACGCACCGATCCTAGAGGGACGGGGCTGTGAGCGCGGCGACGGCGCGTCAGGTCAGGTAGCCGTCCTCCGCCGCGCGACGGATCAGATCCGCTCGCGAGCTGGTGGGACGACCCGCCTTGCCGTACTTCTCACGCACGCGACGCAGGTACGTTTTCGCCGTCTCGTACTGGACGTTCATGGCCCGCGCCACCTCGGAGGTGGTGCGTCCGTCCGCGTACAGCACCAGCGCCTGACGCTCCCCGTCGCTCAGCCGCGGGCGGGCGGAGTCCGGGATGAGCGGCTTGGGCCGCCACGCCGGCCGCGCCGACGCGGACCGCACGACACCGCGTCCGACGGCGGAGAGAGCCGCGGCGACCAGCTCCGTCATCGGCTGGGATTTGGTCACGTAGGAGATCGCGCCGGCGGCGAGGGCGGCATCGCGGTCTTCGGGGGTGTCCACCGCGCTCAGCACGACCACCTTGGCTCCCGCGGCTCGGCAGGTGCGCACGCGGGCGCCGATGGAAACGGACTCCTTCAGCTGCAGGTCCATGATGACGAGATCAGTGGGGAAGGCCTCGCTGTGCACCAACTCCAGCCAGCTGGTCGCCCGCACCACGAGGTCGAACTCGGGGGCGTTCTTCTCGATCCAGGTCGAGAGGCTGTCGAGCAGGATCTCGTGGTCGTCGAGGATGGCGAGCCGGATCGGCGGCTCGACCTGGTGGACTGAGGAGCCGCTGGGCGCGGTCGGATCGGGGTGTGGGGGCGTCATCGTCTTCTCCCAACAGGTTAGGGGACACCGCCCTCCCGGTAATAGCCGAATCGGACGATCAGATCACCTCCGCGTACCGCCATGGTGGCCCGCATGGCGACGGCGTTGAGGGAGCTGACGAAGGGGAGGAGTTCCCGGCGCAACTCGACCCGCGGCTCGTCGATGCGGGCCTGGAGGACGAACGTGGGCCGATCGGGGTCGCTCGCCGAGAGGTGCACGCTGGACGGATCGAGGCCGGGTCGTGCGGCGACCGTGGCGATCAGCGCGCCGACGATCGCGCGCTGATCCGCGGTCAGGACGCGCTCCAGACGGTCGGGGTCGTCGACCCGGTCGGGGCGCGGACCATCACTCGGGGCAGCCAGCGCGAGCCGCTGGCCCAGCGCCAGGTCGAGGGTGTCCGCCAGCCAGGTGCGCCCCAGAGACTGCACCGACATCTTCCGGAGGCGGTCTGCGATCGCGCGGGCCAGATCCCTGTCGTCCTCGGTGATCTCGCCCCGGTCCGCCAGCCCGGTGAGGAACGGCACCGCCTCGGCGTTGAGCGCTGTCATCCGCTCCTGGGCGACCATCCGCTGGGCCGCCTGACGCAGCTCTCCCTCCAGGCGCGTCTGACCCTCGCGCGCGACCTCGCGCCAGCGGAGCGTCTCGCCGGTCAGCGTCCAGGCGTAGCCCGCTCCCCCCGCCGCCAGCGCCAGGATGGGCGTAGCGGCGACGGTGGCGTAGACCAACGGGGCGTTGCTGATCACGAGCGAATGCTGCGCGGCGGCAAGCCACCCGAGAACGACCGCCGAGACGACCGCCGACACCGCCACTTCCCCGATCGGGCGGTACAGAGGCATCGCGACGATCAGCAAGGCGACCGCGATCTGCCCCCAGTCGTCCTGGATCCGGTCGTTGCGGCCCCAGACCGAGGCATCGAACAGGCAGCCCGCCACCAGCGTCACCCCGATGACGGAGAAGTGGGACCACCGCCCGAACGGAGCCAGCCCGGGGTGCGTGCGGATGGCCGCGACGGTGACCGCGATCAGGAGCACGACGACCGCCACCACCCCCAGCGCGACGTCGTGGAACTGTGCGCGGTGAACGAGCGTCGAGAAGACGGCGTACGCGACGGCGAGTGCACCCAGCAGGGGCACGAGGAGCCAGGCCGACTGTGCGCCGAGCGGGTCGAGGCGTTGCGGTGTGCGCTCGACCGCGACGGAACGCGCACCGACGATGGTGCGCGGGCTGAGAGCGGTCATCGGGCATGACCCCCAGGGGTCTCCGGCGGCAGGGTCTGTCCGGTTGGTGTGGACGGGGTCGTCGGTACGGTCAGGATGACGGTGGTGCCGACGTCGGCGGCAGAGTAGATGTCGACACTTCCGCCGACGCGCGCGATGCGGTCCTCGACGGACTGCCGCAATCCGAGCCGGTCGGCTGCCGGCCCTCCGGCCGGGAAGCCGCTCCCGCCATCCACCACCATGACCGAGAGCGAGCCCGCGTCCGCGGAGAGCGCCACCTCGGCGGTGGGACTGCCGGAGTGCCGGATGACGTTCACGAGGCACTGTCGCACCGCCAGCCCGACGGCACGGCGCACCTCCTCGTCGAGCCGGACGAAGGAGCCCCGGTCGCCGGAGATGTCGACCGTGAGTCCCTCATCCCGGGCCGCCTCGATCGCGCGGTGGAGCTCGCTGTCGTACCAGGGGTCGGCGGAGGGACCCGCCGCTTCGGCGGCGGTTCCGGCGATCCCCGCGGTTCCTTCGGATGCGGTGCGCTCCTGGTCTCGGACAGTGGCCGGCTCGGCGCTCAGCCCACGCAGGTCGGCCTCGATCCGGCGGCCCAGGCGGTCGTCGAGCGGCCCAGGCCGCGAGCCGGCGACCGCGACCAGCTCGCTCAGCACGGTGTCGTGCAGGTCGGCCGTTGCTGCAGCCAGGAGTTCACGGCGGAGGTCGACCAGCCGCGCATCCCGGACGGCCCTGTGCAACGCGGTCTGTGCCCGGGAGCGGGTGCCGCGGGTGAGCCCGTCGAACGCCAGGATGCCCACCAGCAGCAGGTACGCCCCGAGCGAGATGGCATCGGGGACGTACGTGCGCCCGGTCGTGGTTGCGCCGAAGATGACAGCCGCTTCGGCGAGCGCGAA
Organism: Leifsonia sp. 2MCAF36; assembly: GCF_052115525.1. Classification (NCBI taxonomy): domain Bacteria; kingdom Bacillati; phylum Actinomycetota; class Actinomycetes; order Micrococcales; family Microbacteriaceae; genus Leifsonia; species Leifsonia sp. 2MCAF36. The sequence continues at coordinate 104,853 of NZ_JBFRGV010000012.1, forward strand.
GCCCAGCGTCGCCCACAGGATTCCGGCGAGGGCGCCGGTGCCGGTGCCGCCCACGAGCGTCATGGCGACGACCGGGAGGGCGACGACGAAGAGGTTCGTGTCGCGGTAGGCGGGGGTGCTCGTGAACAGCGCAACGACGTAGAAGTACGTGCAGGCCGCGCCGACGACCAGGTAGGCGATCGTGAGTCCGACCGTTCGGCCGCGCGCCAGCACCACAAGCAACGCGACCATGGGGACGAGCGCGAGCAGGCTGACCCACGATGTCAGGTTGTTGCCGCTGACGCTCGACGTCGCCACGTTGACTGCGGCTGCGGCGAGGCACACCAGGCCGGCCCAGCGGGCCGCGGTCGCAAGGGACCGAGAGTTAGCCGGTCGCGCAAGGTGGCTGGGCAGACCGAGCGACACGACGTCCGTCCCTTCGAGGGCCGAGCACGCCTCAGTCCTTTCGGGATTATGGCATCCCGAGCGGCGGCTGTGTACCCCGAACTCGTACCCCGACGCGGGCGGCATCCGATTAGCGCATTGCGGTGTCGTCGGCCGTACGTTGTGCGATCAGAACAGGGTCGGCTGCACCCCCAATCCCGTCAGCGACGCGCTGACCACGGAGGCCGCATCGGGCGCTTCGCTCGAAGCCGCCCGGACGGCCGAGCCGACTGTCCGTCGTTCACCCTCATCGTCGCGCAGCATCCCCAACGCCGTGGACCGCACACCTCCGGTGAGCGGGTCCTCTCGCCCCCGCTCCAGCCCGTGCGCCCGGATCAGCGGTTTGATGCGGCCGGCCAGCCAGCGTCGGTACTCCTGTGGCGCGTAGGTTCCACGGCCGTACATCTTCCGGTACTGCGGCAGCAGCTCGGGGTGCGCCTCCCCGAGCCAGAGGTAGAACCACTCCTTCACGCCAGGCTTCAGGTGCAGCGCGGAGTACAGCACCGACGTGGCCCCCGCCGCTTTCGCCTGGCGCAGCGCCTCGTCGAGGTGGGCGCGGCTATCGGTCAGGTACGGAATGATCGGCATCAGGAAGACCGCGCAATCGAGACCGTGATCGCGCACCGCCGTCACCGTCGCGAGCCGCGCCTTGGTTGTCGGAGTGCCCGGCTCGACGGACTGCTGCAGCTCGTCGTCGTACACCGCGATCGACATCGCCAAGTCGACCGGCACCCGCTTGTTCGCCTCGGCGAGCCGGTCGAGATCGCGTCGCAGCAGCGAACCCTTGGTGAGGATGCTGAACGGCGTTCCCGAGTCGGCCAGCGCGTCGATGATCCCGGGCATCAGAGCGTAGCGACCCTCCGCCCGCTGGTACGGGTCGGTGTTCGTTCCGAGCGCGACCGGGTGGTGTCCCCAGCTGGGCTTCGCGAGTTCTGTACGCAGCACCTCGGCGACGTTGACCTTGACGATGATCTCGTTGTCGAAGTCTTTGCCGGAGTCGAGGTCGAGGTAGGTGTGCGTCGGCCGTGCAAAGCAGTAGACGCAGGCGTGCGAGCAGCCTCGATACGGATTGATCGTCCAGCCGAACGGCATCGGCCCTCCCCCGCCCGGGATGCGGTTCAGCGCCGACTTCGCCAGCACCTCGTGAAACGTGATGCCGGCGAAGTCGGGCGTACGGACGGACCGCACGAGGTTGTTCAGCCGCGCCAGCCCGGGCAGCGCGGACGGCTCATCGACCGACAGCTCCTGACCACTCCAACGCATGCCTCCATTCGAACATATGTTCGAAGCTTAAGCAAGGTGCACGGTCTCCCCTCCCCAGCCGGAGCGCAGCCAGCGATCGTGGCTGGCGACCACGACCGCGCCGGGGTATGACCCCAGCGCCTCCTCCAGTTCCGTCGCCAGAGCCAGGGACAGGTGGTTGGTCGGCTCGTCGAGCAGGAAGAGGTGCGGCGGCCGCGCGACGATCAGCGCGAGGGCCAGCCGTCGCTGCTGCCCGACCGACAACGACCCCACCGGCCGGTCCGCATCCCGCGGCGCGACCAGACCAAGGGAGGTGAGCGGGACGGCCTCCGACCGCCGCTCGCCCATGGCCGCCTCATAGATCCGCCGCGGCGACACCGACGGATCGGCGAAGCGCACATCCTGCTCCAGCAGACCCACACGCAGACCACGGCGGCGCTGCACAGACCCCGACCCCGGCTCCAGGCGCCCGGCGAGCACCGACAGCAGGGTCGACTTGCCGGCACCATTCGCCCCCGTGACCAGGACGCGCGAGGACGGCCCGACCGAGAACTCCTGGACGGACAGCCGCCCGGGAATGCGGACGTCACTGGCGTGCACGAGGAGCCCCGTGCCATCCCCCAGCACCTGGTACCCGGCCGGGATCCCGGCGAAGCTCAAGGGCATGGGTGGCTTGCGCACCTGGGCGTCCCGCAGCGACTCCAACCGCCCCTCCGCGTTCCGGATGCGCCGGCTGATCTGCTTGTCCAGTGCGTTCCCCTTGACCGACTTAACGAACTTGTCGTTGTCGCGGATCTTCCCGGACCAGGCGATCGACCGCGACGTCACGTCGACGGCGTGCTTCAGCTCCTTCAGCTCATGCTGTTCGTCGGAGAACTGCTTCTCCCACCGCGCGCGCTCCGCCGCCTTCTCACCGAGATAGGCGCTGTAACCGCCACCGAACACCGTGGTCCCCGATCGGCTCGGGTCGAGGTCGAGCAGCCCGGTCGCCACCGCGTCGAGGAACGCGCGATCATGGCTGGCGAAGATCACAGGGCCCGCCCATCCCTTCAGCTGACGCTCCAGGAAGGCGGCGGCCTCGTCGTCGAGATGGTTGGTGGGCTCGTCGAGCAGCAGGGCGTCCGGTCGTCCGAGCAGGAGCGCGGCGAGCGCGAACCGGCTGCGCTGCCCGCCCGACACCTCGCTCAGCCGCCGGGCCAGCGGGATGTCCCCGACGCCGAGCCCGGCGAGGAGCTCGTCGCGTCGGGAGTCGACGCTCCAGATCTCGGCGCGTTCGGCCTCCGCCAGCGCCGCGTCGTAACGCGCCGAGGCCGCGGGGTCGTCCGACCCGAGGGCGACCGCCGCCGCCTCCAGCTCGCGCTCGATGGCGCGGACGCCCGCGAGCGCATGCTCGACCAGTGCCGCCAGCGTGTCACCCGGCTCGAACCGCACCTCCTGCCAGAGGAAGCCGGTGCGGGCCGGGCGGATGAGCGCGCCGGCGTCCGGCGTCTCGGTGCCGGAGATGACCCGGAGCAGGGTCGACTTGCCGGCGCCGTTCTCGCCGATCAGCCCCAGCCGCTGGCCGGGGGCGACCGTCAGGGAGACGTCGGTGAGCACGCGGCGTTCGCCATAGACGACGGACACACCGTCGGCGCGCAGGGGTGTGAGTGTGATCGTTGGCATGAGAACCGTCCTTCCGGGCGCTCCACAGGGAGCGGGTTCCCGCCGGGCGATCTCCGTCATGAGCGGCGCTGGAGCGCCCAGGTGCCTGACCGGGCTGCGCTTGACCTGTGGGTCCTCACTCACATCGACGGCGCCTCAGGCGCGGGACGTTAGGAGGTTCTCACTTCATAGCGTGGACGACCATAACAGGTCGTCCACGCCGTTGTCCAGTCTCGCTACTGCTGCAGCTGGAGGGTCTCCGCCTGCAGCTGGAGGGTCTCCGCCGTCGTGGAGAGCACGCGCTGCGCCTCCTCCGGCCGGTCGTTGAGCGTCCTTCCGACCGTCGGGATGAGCTCCTTGATCGTCGGCAGCCAGCCGGAGAACCGGTCCGGGAAGCAGTGCTTCAGCAGGTCGACCATGATCGGAACGGCGGTGGATGCGCCCGGCGAGGCCCCCAGCAGGCCGGCGATCGAGCCGTCCTCCGCCGCAACGACCTCGGTGCCGAACTGCAGCACTCCGCCCTTCTTCGGGTCCTTCTTCATCACCTGGACACGCTGGCCGGCCGTGATGAGCTCCCAGTCCTCGCTCTTCGCCGTCGGCATGAACTCCTGGAGGGCCTTCAGCTTCTTGGCGCGGTTCGCCAGGACCTCCCCGACCAGGTACCTGATGAGGTCGAAGTTGTCGCGCGCGACAGCGAGCATGGGCCCGAGGTTGCCCGGGCGGACCGAACCCGGCAGGTCGAACCACGAGCCGGTCTTCAGGAACTTCGGGCTGAATCCGGCGTAAGGCCCGAACAGCAACGACGCCTGCCCGTCGACCACGCGTGTGTCGAGGTGCGGCACGGACATCGGCGGCGCGCCGACGGCCGCCTTGCCGTAGACCTTGGCCTGGTGCTGAGCGACCAGGTCCGGATTGCTGGTGCGGAGGAACTGGCCGGAGATCGGGAATCCGCCGAAGCCCTTGATCTCGGGGATGCCCGACTTCTGCAGCAGATGCAGAGCGCCGCCGCCCGCGCCGACGAAGACGAACCGGGCGGTCATCACGTGCGAGGTGTGGCCGACTTCGTGCCGCACCTTGAGGCGCCACAGGCCGTCCTTCGTCCGCTTGATGTTCCGGACGCTGTGGTTCAGCGCGAGCTCGGCGCCGTTTTCGACCAGGTTGTCCATCAGTGCCCGGGTGAGCGCACCGAAGTCGACGTCCGTGCCGGCGCTCTGGCGCGTCGCCGCAATGCGCTGCTTGGCGTTGCGCTTCTTCGTGAGCAGCGGCGTCCACTCACCGATCACCGCGGGGTCTTCGGAGTACTCCATCCCGGCGAAGAGGGGCTCGTCTTTGAGTGCCTCGTAGCGCTTGCGAAGGTAGCGGACGTTGTCGCGGCCCTTCACGAAGGTCATATGCGGGGTCGAGTTGATGAAGGTGCCGGGCTCCGGCAGGTCGCCGGCGGCGACCAGGCTCGCCCAGAACTGGCGGCTGAGCTGGAACTGCTCGTTGATGCTGATCGCCTTGGCGGGGTCGACGGTGCCGTCGGAGGCCTCGGGCATGTAGTTCAGCTCGCACAGGGCGGCGTGGCCGGTGCCTGCGTTGTTCCAGGGGTTGGACGACTCCTGGGCCACCTCGCCCAGCCGCTCGTAGATCCGGATGCTCCAGTCGGGCTGCACGCGCTGGATCATGGCCCCCAGCGTGGCACTCATGATGCCGCCGCCGATCAGGACGACGTCGATGGGAGAATTGCTCACCCGACAATTCTATGACGCGGGAGGCTCCGGGCCGCCCCACGGGCGACCCGGATCTCTCGACGTCGAGACAGTCCGGGGCGTTAGCGCTACGCGGTGACGGGGTTCGCGAGCCGCTCGGCGACGAGCTCGGCGATCTGCACCGCGTTGAGAGCCGCTCCCTTGCGCAGGTTGTCGTTGCTCACGAACAGTGCGATGCCGCGACCCTGGGGCGCCCCCTCGTCGGCGCGGATGCGGCCGACGAAGCTGGGGTCGCTCCCGGCTGCCTGCAACGGGGTCGGGACGTCGGTGAGCTGGACGCCGGGAGCGTCCGCCAGCAGCTCGGCGACGCGCTCCGCGCTGATCGGGTTCGCGAACTCAGCGTTGATCGAGAGCGAGTGACCGGTGAAGACGGGCACGCGCACGCAGGTGCCGCTGACCAGGAGCTCGGGAAGGCCGAGGATCTTGCGCGACTCGTTGCGGAGCTTCTTCTCCTCGTCCGTCTCGTTCAGGCCGTCGTCGACGATGGAGCCCGCGAGCGGGATGACGTCGAACGCGATCGGCCGGACGTACTTGACCGGCGCGGGCAGCGTCACGGCCGAGCCGTCGTGGACGAGCTCGAGCAGGTGCTCGTCGGCGACCGCGGCGCGGGCCTGCTCCGCCAGTTCCTCGGCGCCGGCCAAGCCGGATCCGGAGACGGCCTGGTAGGTGCTGACCACGAGGCGGGTCAGGCCGGCCTCGTCGTGCAGCGGCTTCAGGACGGGCATGGCCGCCATGGTCGTGCAGTTCGGGTTGGCGATGATGCCCTTGCGCGCCTCTGCGATCGCGTCCGGGTTGACCTCGGAGACGACGAGCGGGACGTCCGGGTCCATCCGCCAGCCGCTGGAGTTGTCGATGACGATGGCCCCGGCCTCGGCGAAGCGCGGGGCGTGCGCCTTCGATCCGGTCGCTCCCGCGGAGAACAGGGCGATGTCGATGCCGGAGACGTCAGCCGTGGCGACGTCCTCGACCGTGATCTGCTGCCCCTTGAACGGCAGGGTGGTGCCGGCCGAGCGGGATGAGGCGAAGAAGCGGATGCTCTTCACCGGGAAGGCGCGCTCCTCGAGCAGGCGGCGCATGACGCTGCCGACCTGGCCGGTGGCGCCGACGACGGCCAACCGCACGCCGTTGCTGTCGAAATCGGTGAACTCGCTCATGTCATCCCCATTCGGGTCGTGTACTGAAAGGGAACCGCCGGAACGGGAGGCGCATTCCCCGGTCGGTGGCTAGCGGCCGGTCCCGGCGTAGACGATGGCCTTCTCGTCGCCGTCCAGCCCGAAGGCGGTGTGCACGACGCGTGCGGCCTCGGCGACGGTGTCGGCGCGCGTCACGACCGAGATACGGATCTCGCTGGTGGAGATCATCTCGATGTTGATGCCCGCGTCGTACAGCGCCTCGAAGAGCATCGCCGAAACACCGGAGTTGGTTCGCATCCCGGCGCCGACCAGCGCCAGCTTGCCGATCTGGTCGTCGTACTGCAGGGACTGGTATCCGACCTCGTCGCGCTCGCCGGTCAGCGCGGTCAGGACGCGCTGGCCCTCGGACTTCGGGAGGGTGAACGAGATGTCGGTGAGGCTGGTGGCCGCGGCGGAGACGTTCTGCACGATCATGTCGACGTTGGCGTTGGCCTTCGCGACGATCTTGAAGATCTGCGCGGCCTTGCCCGGGACGTCGGGGACGCCGACGACGGTGATCTTGGCCTCGCTCAGGTCGGTGGCCACGCCGGAGATGATGGGCTCTTCCACGGTTCCATCCTTCTTGGCGGCCTCGGCGGCCGCTGCTTCGTTGAGGACATAGGTGCCCTCCTTGTTCGAGAACGACGAGCGCACGTGCAGGGTCACATTGTGCCTGCGGGCGTACTCGACGGCGCGGATGTGCAGCACCTTCGCGCCGGCGGCGGCCAGCTCCAGCATCTCTTCGCTGGTGATGCGGTCGATCTTGCGGGCGAGCGGCACCTGTCGCGGGTCGGACGTGAACACGCCGTCGACATCGGTGTAGATCTCGCACACTTCGGCGTGCAGCGCGGCTGCGAGCGCGACCGCGGTGGTGTCAGAACCGCCCCGGCCGAGGGTGGTGATGTCGCGCGACTCGCGGCTGAAACCCTGGAAGCCGGCCACGATGGCGATGGCCCCCTCGCTCAGCGCATCCTGGATGCGGCCGGGCGTGACGTCGACGATGCGGGCGGAGCCGTGCTGTGCGTCGGTGATCATGCCCGCCTGGCTGCCGGTGAAGGACCGGGCGTCGTAGCCCATGCTCTTGATGGCCATCGCGAGCAGCGCCATGGAGATGCGCTCCCCGGCGGTCAGCAGCATGTCGAGCTCCCGAGGGGCCGGGATGGGCGTGACCTCGTGCGCCAGGTCGAGCAGCTCGTCGGTGGTGTCGCCCATAGCGGACACGGCCACGACGACCTCGTTGCCCGCCTTGCGCGTCTCGACGATGCGCTTCGCGACGCGCTTGATGCTCTCAGCTGTCGCGACGGACGAACCGCCGAACTTCTGGACGATGAGGGCCACGGACACTCCTGAACTCACGGGTTTCCCATCCTACCGGCCGGGATATGGCGGTTCCTTCATGTGACGGCATCGACGGAGAGAGCGGCGCGAGTGCCGGCGGACCCGCCGCAAAGCGGAGGAGTTCCGGGGTTCGGCCGTCAGGTCGTCCTCCGGTAGCTGACGGGCGGCGGCGTGTCCGACCGCGAGTCCTCCGTTCCCCGCGGCGCAGGAAAGGGAGGAGGCGGCGGCTACCTAGCGGCGTGTCGGCGGGGAAGGGAGGAGTCTGAGCGGAAGAGAGGACCGAACGCCTCCGCGAGTCAGGTTACCGGTTTCGACGAGGTGCTCGAGTGAGTCCGGCCCCGGTCAGGAGACCTGGCGGCGGCCCTCGAACGCACGGCCGAGGGTTACTTCGTCCGCGTACTCCAGGTCGCCGCCGACCGGGAGGCCGGAGGCGAGGCGCGTGACGCGGATGTCGAGCGTCGTCAGCAGGCGACTCAGGTAGGTCGCGGTCGCCTCGCCCTCGAGGTTGGGGTCGGTCGCGATGATGACCTCCTGCACGGTGCCGTCCGCGAGGCGGGGCATCAGCTGGCGGATGCGGAGGTCGTCGGGGCCCACCCCGTCGATCGGGCTGATGGCGCCGCCGAGCACGTGGTAGAGCCCGCGGAATTCGCGGGTGCGCTCGATCGCGACGACATCCTTCGCCTCCTCGACCACGCAGATCAGCGCGGGGTTGCGGCGCGGGTCACGGCAGATGGAGCAGGTCACCTCTTCGGAGACGTTGCCGCAGATCTCGCAGAACCGGACCTTGTCGCGCACCTCGAGCAGCACCTCCGCCAGCCGGGTGACGTCGAACGTCTCGGTCTGGAGGATGTGGAACGCGATGCGCTGGGCGGACTTCGGGCCGATGCCCGGCAGCCGCCCGAGCTCGTCGATCAGCTCTTGGACGATGCCTTCGTACACCGGCTACCTCATCCCCGGGGTCGGAGGCGCGGGCTGCTCCTCGATGAAGGTGGCGCCCAGGATCTCGCGCACCACGGCCTCGCCATAACGCTGCGGCTGTTGGAACGTGGGTGTGCGGGACCCGGTAGCCGGGGCGGACGCCGAGCGGGAGCTGCGGGCGCCGGCTGCGCCCGCACCGCTGGGAGCGCGCTGCGCATCGGGGGCGGTCCGCGTCGAGGCCGGCGCTGAAGCGCCCTCCTCCACCGGACGGCCGGCGCTTCCGGCGGATGGGGCGGCGGCCCAGTCTCCGGTCGGCTCTTCCGGGACCGGCGGCTCGTACGGCGGCTCGATCTCAGGCGGAGGGACGTCGTCGAAGGGCGGCTCGTCGGGCGCGGGAGTCACGGTGGGTCGGACGGACGGCGTCGGTGGCGCCGTCACGGCCGGCTGCGCGGCGGAAGCCCGCGCGGCCGGAGCCTGCCCGGCCGACGGATCCGCGATGGGACGCTCCAGCGTCGCGACCGCGGCGGACGTGGCGACGGCGGCCGTCTCGACGACCGCTGCCGCGGAGGAGGGGATCGTGGCGGTCGCCCACTCCGTGACCACACTGGCCGCCGCGCCGGAGGAAGGAGCGGGGGCACCGTGAGTCGCGACGGAAGCGGCGGACGCGGTAGGAGCGGATGCGACAGGCGCGGGCGAAGCCGGAGCTCCAGAGCCGGCTCCAGCAGCAGCTGACTCGACGGGCGCGACAGTCGTTGCGCCACCAGGCTCTGCACCCGGCCAGGTCTCGGCGGTCGGCGCTGTAGGCGCACCGCCGGACGGCCGGGGTGATCCGCCCGAACCGGGCGCGGAGTCGGCGCGCGCGATGAACTTCACCCGGATGCCGAGGATCTCGACGATCGCCTGGCGGAGGTGCTCGCTGACGCCCGGCGCCCCGCCGGCATCGGGCTGGCGGAAGCTCTGCACGTCGTTGTCGCTGGGGAACGACAGCGTCAGCACGTCGCCGTTCAGCGAGCGGACCTGGGCCGTGAAGACGACCATCCAGGCGCTGCGCTTCGCACGCTGGACCGCGTCCAGGATCTGCGGCCAGGAGTCTTTCACCTGCTGCGTGGTCACCGGACCCACCTCCGAGGCGACCTCTCCTCCCGGTGCGGCCGCGGCTGGCGCGGTCGGCGACGAGCCTGCAGCAGTCACGGCCCTCGCATCCGGCACCACCGGTTCAGAAGCCACCGGCGCCGGCGCCGCGGCCGTTGCCGGCGCCGGAGTATCGGGCGAGGGCGCCGCAGCGGGCGGGGTCGGGGCAGGGGCAGCAGGAGCCGCAGCAGCGGCAGCCGCAACCCGCGGTGCAGGAGCCGCCGCTCGCTCGGTACGACGCTCTGGCTCCCCCGCCACCGCATCGCTGACGCCGACCCGGCGCTCCAGCCGCTCCACGCGTGCGAGCGCACCGCGCTCGCTCTCATCGCTCGAGGGCACGAGAACGCGGGCGATCATCAGTTCGAGGTGGAGCCGGGGCGAGGTCGCCCCGGTCATCTCGGTGAGGGCGGCGTTGACGATGTCGGCGGCGCGGCTGAGCTCGGCGGCGCCGAACTTCATGGCCTGCACGCCCATCCGGTCGAGTTCGTCTTGCGGGACGCCGCGGAGCACGGCCGCCGCGCCCTCCACGCTGGTCGCGGCGACGACGATGAGGTCGCGCAGCCGCTCCAGCAGGTCTTCGACGAACCGCCGCGGATCTTGACCGGTCTGGACGACACGGTCGACCGCGGAGAACGCGCCCGCCGCATCGCGCGCCGCGATGGCGTCGATCACGTCGTCGAGCAGCGCTGCATGCGTGTAGCCGAGGAGGGCGACCGCGCGCTCGTACTCGATCGCGCTGCCCTCCGAGCCGGCCATCAGCTGGTCCAGCAGGGACAGCGTGTCGCGCGGCGAACCGCCGCCGGCGCGCACGACGAGCGGCAGCACTCCGGGGGCGACCGTCATGCCCTCGCTGTCGCACAGGCTCTGCACGTACTCGAGCATCTGCGCAGGCGGCACCAGGCGGAACGGGTAGTGGTGAGTGCGGGAGCGGATGGTCCCGATCACCTTCTCCGGCTCGGTCGTCGCGAAGATGAACTTCACGTGCTCCGGCGGCTCCTCCACGATCTTGAGCAGAGCGTTGAAGCCCTGAGGCGTGACCATGTGGGCCTCGTCGAGGATGAAGATCTTGTAGCGGTCGCGGGCGGGCGCGAAGATGGCGCGCTCGCGGATGTCGCGCGCATCGTCGACGCCGTTGTGGCTGGCCGCGTCGATCTCGACAACGTCGAGCGAGCCGCCACCGTCGCGGCTCAGCTCGATGCAGCTCGCGCATTTGCCGCACGGGGTGTCGGTCGGGCCTTCTGCGCAGTTCAGGCAGCGGGCCAGGATGCGCGCCGACGTGGTCTTGCCGCACCCGCGCGGACCGGAGAACAGGTACGCGTGATTGACGCGGTTGGTGCGCAGCGCCGTCATCAACGGATCGGTCACCTGGGACTGGCCGATCATCTCGGCGAAGGTGTCGGGCCGATAGCGGCGATACAGGGCGGTTACCACTCACACATGGTACTCACCGCCGCCGACATTCTGGTGGGATCGCCGCTCAGGGGCCCCGGACGTTCAGCGCCCGCGCGATCGCCGACCAGAGCGACACCCGGGCGTCCTCGGTCGCTTGCGCGGCGGGCGGCGGCGGGAGGTAGAGGGGCGTGTACGGCGGAACGTAGAAAAGGTGCGTCGCCTGAGGCGCACGGATGTACGCATCGCCGCCGCGGGCGGGCCGAACGGCGGCGGCCTCGTCCAGCCACGTGCAGGCGTTGTCGAGCTGCTCGTCCTGGCCCGCGCATCCCAGCACCACCGGTCCCCGGATGCGCGTCAGGTCGAGCACGGCCGCCCGGGTGACCCGATGGGTGCCGCTCAGGCAGGGCACCCACGATCCACCGACCGTCACCGCCGGGCCCGGTACCGGAGACGGGCACACCAGGCCGGTCGTTCCGGCCGGGGCGATGGCTCCGTAGACGAGCTCGGGATGGGCGACCGCGGTCCACAACGCCAGTTGCGCTCCGCGCGAGGTGCCGAACACGAACACGCGTCGCGGATCGACGCCCGGCTGCGAACGCAGCCAGTTCAGGGCAGCGACCACGCGCTCTGCGGGCAGGGTCCGGATCACGTTCACCTCGCCGGCGGACCCGTACGTCGAGAACGCCAGCGCCGGGTAGCCCATCGCCGAGAGCGTGGACGCCGCCAGCACCCCGCTCGGAGCCCCCGGATCCGTCCCGTCCAGGACGAGGACGGCGGGCCGCGGCGCACGGGAACCGCTCCCCGGCTCGAAGTAGTCGCCGGTGATCCCGTCGTCGAACACCGCGCGCGACGGCGCGACCGACGTCAGACCGACCCGGTGGATGCGCCGTGCCGCGATGCGCCGGCCGCCGACGGTCGCATCCAGGTCCACGGACATGCTGGCCCCGCCCCACTGCTCGGGCGAGCTGGCGGTGGCTCCGGAGGCGGTGCCCAGCGACCAGAACAGGCCCATCCCGTCCGCCCCGGAGAACGGCGCCTCGACGGGCGCCTCGCGGTCGAGGTCCACGACGCCGGACGACGGGACGACGTAGACCGCCTGCGACGACCACTCGGTTCCGGCAAGCGCGTGCGCCCGCACCGTCACCAGGGCGCCGGGCGGCAGGGCGACGAGGCGCATGTGGATGGGCTCCCAGACGCCACTCGGCTCGACGTTGAGCTCGAAGCGCGGGCCGTCGGCACCGGGGGTCTGCCCGCAGCCGACCAGACCGGCGAGCGCGATACCCAGCGCCGCAGCGGCCGCCGCCAGCCGAGTTGTACGACCCCGGTTGCTGCCCCTCATGGCCGGATCGCCCCCGCCAGCTTGGCGATGACGAGGGCCCAGAAGGCGTTCCTGGCATCCTCCGTCGCCTGCGCGGTCGACGGTGGGAGTTCACTCAGACCGATCGGGAGGAGCGGCGGAGTGGTGATGTCATGTCCGGCACCATCGGCGTAGAGGAAGGCGTCCCCGTCGCGTGTCCCGCGCACCTGCTCCCCGGCCCTCGTCCAGTCGCAGGCGGTCGGGAGTTGCGCATCGGCCGTTCCACAGGCGAGCACCACCGGTCCCGGGATGCGCTGGAGCGCCAGGATGTCGGTGCCCGCGATGGTCCGCTCCGGGTTCGCGCAGGGCAACGGCTCCCCCTGCTGAATGAGCAGCGGGCTCCCCGCTGCCGAGGTGCACTGCAGAGCGGTGGCCCCGCTGGCGGCGAACGCGCCGTGGATCCGGCCGGGGTCGTTTGCGGCGAACCACAGCGCGAGCGAGGAGGCGCGCCCGGTGCCGTAGACGAAGATGCGGTCCTCGTCGACGGTCGGCAGCGACGAGAACCAGGCGAGGACCGCATCGAACGTCTCGACCGACAGCGCGGCCGAACCGGGAATCTGCCCGGCCGGGGCGAACGCGGGCAGCACGAACACCGGGAAGCCGGCCGGCGCGATCATGTGGGCGACGAAGGCGCCGGCCGCTCCCCCGTCATCCCCGTCGATCACGATCACGCCGGGCCGCAGCTCGACGGGGGTCGGATTCGCCCCCACCAGGGACCCGACCCGCGCGGTCGGCGCGATCGCCGATGCCTCCGGATCGCCGGTCGCGATCAGGTCGCTGCCCGGCACCTCTCGCTCCTGGGTGCCCGCGGAAAGGGCCGAACGGTGCAGGACGTCGGAGACGACCGGGCGACCGTCCTGCTCGGCGGTGAAGCGGACGTCCAGTCCCCTGAACACCCACTGCGCCTCCAGCTGCTGCTGGCTCAGCGGCGCGCCGGCCAGGCTCCACAGCAACCCGGACCCGTCCGCCCGAGGGAACGGTGCCGCGAGCGGCTCCTGCGTCCACAGTTGAACGCGCCCGTCCGGAGGGACGGCGTAGACGGCCCGCGAGGAGAACCAGCCCGAGGTGGTGCGGGCCCTGGCGCTGACCACGACCGGGTGCCCGGGCTCCAGCCCGGCGAGCTGCACCCCGATCGGCTGCGTGACCGCGTCGCCGAAGCGGCTGAATATGAAACGGGCACCGCCGCTGGGCCCTGCGCTGCACGCGGAGGCGACGAGCGCGATGGCCAGTGCGAGCGCCACGGCTCCGGACCAGCGCGGGACCTTCAGCCGCCTCATCCCAGCACCGCCCGGAGCAGAGCCCGGCCGACGGCGTTCCAGAAGGCGATGCGCGCCACTTCGGTCGGCTGACCGCCCGCGGCCGGCAGCGCGATCGGAAGCCCCGGGGGAACCGAAACGGGATGCGCGGCCTGGCCCGCGAAGATGACGGAGTCCTCCGCCCGCGGCCGCCGGGTGGCGGCGAGCGCCCGCTGCCAGTCGCAGGCGTTCGGGAGCACCTCGTCTTGCTCTCCGCACGCCAGGACGACGGGGCCGTCCACGCTGCCGATCGAGGGGATGGCGGACGGCACGACCGTCCGCGCGCTCGTGAGGCACGGGAGCCCGGACGCGTCGTCGAAGGCGGGGGCGATGTGCGCCGTCGGCAGGCACAGCAGGGCCGGGGTGCCGCCCGCGACGAAGAGGCCGCGCACGCGAGCCGGGAACCGCGTTGCAGCCCAGACCGCGATCTGCTCCGCGGCGCCGGTGCCGTACACGTAGATCTGGTCATGCACGATGTCCGGGCGATCGGCCAGCCAGTCGAACACGGCCTGCACGGTCGTCTCCGAGATCAGGCCGGTCGAGCGGATGTGGTCGGAGGCCGCCGTGACCGGGACACGGAGAACAGACGCGCCGAACTGTGCGATCAGCGGCGCGGTGTACTCGGCCGAGGCACCGGGGGTGGGGTCGTCGAACATCAGCACCGCGGGCGTCTGCGGGTGGTCGAGGGTCGCCGCACCGAAGAAGGTGCCGAGCGGCACATCCTCGTGCGTCTGCCGCGGCGTCCGCGGGTCGATGGCCGGCCGGAGGTCGCGCGTGTACAGCGTGCGGACCGACAGGGAGGCCGCCAGCCCGTCGAGCTGGAAGGTGCGCGAGGCGACCGGGCGGTCGCCGTCAGAGGCCGTCAATGTCACGTGGATGGTGTCGTGCATCCACTGCCGGACGGCTGCCGTGTCCGACAGTCGCGGACCCCGCAGTGACCAGAACAGACCGGCCGAGTCCGGCTCCGCGAAGGGCGCGAGCTGCGGCCGGGCGGTGGCCAGGTCGAGCGTCCCCGACGCCGGGACCGTGTAGATGGCGGCAGAACCCCACGAACCGTGGACGGTGGTCAGCCGAGAACTCAGCCGGAGCCGCGCCCCCGGCTCGGCGCCGACCAGCTGCAGTGGCACCGGCCAGAGCACGGCGCTGTAGCGCACCAGCGGTGGGGTGACGAACCGCGGGCCGGCCCCGCCCTGGACGGCCCCGCAGCCCGCCAGCACGGACACCGCGACGACGGCCGGGGTAACGACCGCCAGGACGGCCGCGAGGCGCGCACGCAGCGACCGCCGCAGCCTCCCCTGCCGCTCGCCGTCGCCGCCCCATCGCCGCATGGCCCCTGCTCCTGTCAGCCCCCGGTCGTGTCCCGGACCGCCTGCAACGACTGCCGCGAGATCTCCAGCTCCTCATTGGTCGGCACCACAAGGACCGTGACGGCCGAGTCATCCGCGGAGATGATCCGCGCCTTCCGCGAGGGACTCGCGTTGCGCTCCGGGTCGAGCCGGATGCCGAGCACCTCCAGGCCGCCGACGACCTCCGCACGCAACTGCGCGTCGTTCTCGCCGACGCCCGCGGTGAAGGTGAGCACATCGAGGCCCCCGAGCAGCGCCGTGTAGGCGCCGATGTAGTGCTTGAGCCGGTGGACCGTCACGTCGAGGGCGAGCCGCGCCGGGCCCTCTCCACGGTCGGCAGCGAGCCGCACATCCCTCATATCGCCCCGGCCGGAGAGCCCGAGCAGGCCGCTCCTCCGGTTCAGCAGCTCGTCGAGCTCGTCGGTGGTCAGCTGCGCCCGCCGCGCCAGGTGGATGAGCACCGCCGGGTCGAGGTCGCCCGAGCGGGTGCCCATCACCAGGCCCTCGAGCGGGGTCATGCCCATCGACGTGTCGACCGATCGTCCGCCGTCCACCGCGCAGGCGGATGCGCCGTTGCCGAGGTGCAGCACGATCTGCTTCAGCTCGCCGAGCGGCCGGTCCAGGAACTGCGCGGCGGTCTCGGAGACGTACTTGTGCGACGTGCCATGGAAGCCGTAGCGCCGGACGCGGTGGCGCTCGGCGAGGTCGGCGTCGATGGCGTACGTGTACGCGGCCGGCTCCAGGGTCTGGTGGAACGCCGTGTCGAAGACGGCCACATGCGGGACATCCGGAAACGCCTTCTCGGCGGCGCGGATGCCCTGCAGGTTCGCCGGGTTGTGCAACGGCGCCAGGTCGGAGAGGTCCTCGATGTTGATCTCGACGAGCGGGGTGATGATGGTCGGCTCGAAGAAGCGCTTGCCGCCGTGCACGACCCTGTGGCCCACCGCATCCAGCGGGTTCTCCGCAAGGCTGGGGCCTTCGGCCTCGAAAGCGTCGAGCATGGCTCGGAAGCCCGCTGTGTGGTCGGGGATCTCCAACGTCCGCTCGGTCGTTCCGCGCGGTCCGCGGTGCGAGGTGCGACCGCTGCCCTCCCCGATCCGTTCCACCAGCCCCGACGCGAGAGACTCCTCCGACTCGCTGTCGATCAGCTGGTACTTGAACGACGACGAGCCGCTGTTGACGACGAGGACGGCGCTCATGACAGCGCCGCCTGGATCGCGGTGATGGCCACCGTATTCACGATGTCGTCGACCGTCGCACCGCGGGACAGGTCGTTGATCGGCTTCCGCAGTCCCTGCAGCACCGGCCCGATCGCGACCGCGCCTGCACTTCGCTGCACCGCCTTGTACGTGTTGTTGCCGGTGTTGAGGTCCGGGAAGATGAACACCGTGGCACGCCCGGCCACCTCCGATCCGGGCATCTTGGCGGCGCCGACCGCCGCATCCGCCGCCGCGTCGTACTGGATGGGACCGGCCACCGCCAGCTGGGGGGCCCGCTGCCGGACCAGCTCGGTCGCAGTGCGCACCTTCTCCACGTCCGCCCCCGCGCCGGAGTCGCCGGTCGAGTAGGAGAGCATGGCCACCCGCGGCTGGATGCCGAACTGCTCGGCGGTCATCGCCGACGAGACCGCGATGTCGGCGAGCTGCTCCGACGTCGGGTCCGGGATGACGGCGCAGTCCCCGTAGACCAGCACCCGGTCGGCCAGCGCCATCAGGAACACGCTCGAGACGACCGACACGCCGGGGATCGTCTTGATGATCTCGAAGGCCGGCCGGATGGTGTGGGCCGTCGTGTGGGCGGCGCCCGACACCATCCCATCGGCGAGGCCCAGGTGCACCATCATGGTGCCGAAGTACGACGCGTCGGTCACCGTGTCGGCGGCCTGGTCGACGGTGATGCCCTTGTGCGAACGGAGCCGGGCGTACTCCTCCGCGAACCGCAGTCGCAGCACGTCGTCGAACGGGCTGAGCACCTCCGCGCCGGACAGGTCGAGGCCCAGCTCGATCGCCCGCGACCGCACCTCGAACGGCTCGCCGAGGATGGTCAGCCGGGCCACTCCGCGCGACAGCAGCGTGTGGGCGGCGCGCAGGATGCGGTCGTCCTCCCCCTCCGGCAACACGATGTGCTTCTTCCCGGCACGCGCCCGCTCGATGAGGTCGTACTCGAACATCAGCGGCGTGACGACGTCGTGCCGGGTCACGTCGAGGCGGGCGAGAAGCGCGGCCGCATCCACGTGCCGTTCGAACAGCGCAAGCGCTGTGTCGTACTTGCGCTGCGAGTCGGCCGCCAGCCGGCCGCGCGCGTGCGTGATGCGGACCACGGTGTCGTACGTGTCGAGGCTCGTTCGCACGATCGGCAGCGGCGAGCGGAGGCCGGCCAGCAGCCGTTCGATCGGCTCGGGCAGCTCGAAGCCGCCGTTCAGGACGATGCCCGCGATCGACGGGAAGGTGCCCGACGCGTTCGCCATCAGAACAGCCAGCAGCACCTCGGTCCGGTCGCCCGGGACGACCACCACAGCGCCGTCGACGAGCCGAGGAAGGACATTGTTCATCGACATGCCGGCGACGACCACACCGAGGGCCTCGCGGGCCAGCAGCGTCTCCTCGCCCGCGATCAGTGTGCCGCCGGTCTGCTCCATGATCGAGCGGATGCTCGGCGCGACCAGGAACAGGTCCTCCGGGATCGCCCACACGGGCGGTCGGTCGCTGGTCCCTGCCGCCACGGCCGCGGCCTCGACCGCCGAGCCGACCGCGGCGACGATGTCGTCCAGCCGGTTCTCGTCGGCGCGGTTGGCGACGACCGCGAGCAGTCCGGCGTGCTCGACGCGCAACTCGGCGACCGCGAGTTCAGCCAACTGGCGCAGCTCCTCCGGCGAGCGCGGGTCCGCCTGCCCGAGGCGCTCCCCGAAGCCCTGACCGACCCGTCCACCGAGCACCAGCAGGACGGGAGCGCCCAGGTTGGCGGAGATGCGCGCGTTGTAGGCGAGCTCGGTCGGGCTTCCCACATCGGTGAAGTCGGAACCGAGGATGACCACCGTGTCGCACTGAGCCTCCACGGCACGGAACCGCTGGACGATCGCGGCGAGTGCGGCGTCCGCGTCCGCGTGGACGTCCTCGTAGCTGACGCCGAGCGCCTCCTCGTAGGAGAGGCCTGCGGTGGTGCGCTGCAGCAGCAGCTCGAGCACGTAGTCCCGCTCCTCCGTCGACCGGGCGATCGGGCGGAACACGCCCACCCGGCCGACGGAGTGCCGCAACGACTCGAGCACCCCGAGGGCGACCGTCGACTTGCCCGTGTGGCCCTCGGCGGAGGTGATGTAGATCGAACGCGCCACGTCAGCCGATCCGCTCGATCGCGGGGATCGCGTAGCTGCCGTCCAGCACATCCTCGCCGGGTTCGTACAGCCGCAGGATCGGGCGGAAGGGCCCGGCGGGCGCGGGCAGCCAGTTCGCCGCAGCCTTCTCGTCGGTGGGTCGGGTGGCGCTCATCGTGATGGTCAGTCCTCCGTCGTCGTCGTACACGAGCCTGGGCGTCCGGTCGCCGACCGAGTAGCGCTCGATCGGGTTGCGGACGAGGTAGTAATGCGGAAGGTCGTACATGGTCAGCGACCAGAACGCGCCGACCGGCGGGGTCGGGTTCAGGCGCAGCCGGTAGCTGTGCTCACCGTCGAGCCGCTCACCGTCGGCGTCCTCGTAGGTCATGATGTAGGCCGCCTCGTACCCGTGGTTGCCCCACAGACCGGCGAGAGCGGCGGACGCGCGGTGCGCATAGCGGGTGCGCGGGTCGGGCAGCTTCCACTCCGGGGAGTCGATCGCGCCAAGCTCGAAGAAGTCGAGGTTGTAGTCGAACACATGCAGGTTGACCAGCCAGTGGTCGACCAGCAGGCCGGCGTTGTGCAGCGCCGACTCGAGCGCCTCCTTGCCGAGGACGTAGCCCTCCTCCAGGGCGTCGCGGACGCCCTCCGGCTGGTCGGCGACGCTGTACGGGCTGACCAGCCCGAGCGGAGCATACGAGTCGAGCGCCGCCCGGTCGCGCTCGGCCGGGGGAAACGCCCGGGACCACACGCGCAGCTTCTCGAAGAAGTCGAGCGCTGGGTCCCGCCCGGGCGACACCGCGGGGACGCCCTCCGGTGGGACGGGGGTATCGCGCACAGGGGTGAGGGCGAGGGCGTCCTGCAGGGCGTGCACCGCGGGGAGGTCCTCCTCGCCGGCGACCGCCCAGCGGCCCACGATGGTCCCGACGCGGGTGGGGAAGCGGATGGTGGGGATGCGGGCATCCATCTCCACGGCGCTGTCGCTATCGCCGTCGCCGTCGCCGTCGACATCCGGCGGGAGGAGCAGGAACTCCCCCGCACCGCCGCCCGTCGCCCGGGTGCCAACATAGGCGAAGTTGTTCGTCCACGCGTCCACGAACTGGAGGACGTAATAGCGGTCACCCGCCTCCGGCACGCTCAGCCGCACCGGCCCGACGCCGAGGTCGACCTGGGCGATGGAGTACAGGGTGTCGTTGTTGATGGACACGAACGTGTCGTTCGGGCCGGCGAGCCGCCGGGCGTGGCCGAACGAGTTGAAAGGAGTGGCCGGCACGCCGCCGATGCCCTCCTCGGTGAAGCGGACGACCTGCTCCAGGCCGAACACCAGAGGGAAGCCCACGACGTACGCCTCGGTCGCCAGCTCGGTCAGCTGCTCGGTCACTGCGGCACCCCGTCCATCCACTGATCCACGGAAGACACGAATCATTCTACAGCGCGTAGAAGGGCTGGCACTGCTGGGCACAATATACGCGGCGCCGGTGGCTGGGTGCTGCACACAGAAAAGACCCCCCACGCACCCGCCAGAGCCCGGTTACCCTTGCTGCGTTTCCGCCCTGGGGGAGTTGGCCTGGATGGCGCCACGTGGGGAGCCGGAAACCAGTGTAGCGGGTGACGCTGGGCGACGTGTGCGCTGGGCACTCCGGCGATCAAGTAAGATATTGGGAGCCGTCGGCCGTGAGAGCGGAAGGCAGCGCCAGGAGAATTCGCCTAGTGGCCTATGGCGCACGCTTGGAAAGCGTGTTGGGTGCAAGCCCTCGGGGGTTCGAATCCCCCATTCTCCGCCAATTTCTTCCTTCGGCTTCTGCCTCGCGATCCCAATGATTGCGCGGAAGGTCGGCACTCCAGGGTTCAATTAGTCGTCGCTGCGCCCACGCTGTGCCCACACTTTGCCCACATTTTTTTGACGGCCTCCGGCATCTAGGCGCATCGCAACAGCATCCAGGTCATCATCGAAGAGGTCTGCATAGGTATCCAGCGTCATCGCTGCGGACTTGTGTCCGAGCATCCGTTGCACGGCTTTCACGTTCGCTCCGGAGCTGACGGCGAGACTCGCGGCCGTGTGACGAAGGTCGTGCGGCGTGAGCCGCTCGAGGCCTGCTTGGGCGAGCGCGCTCAGGAACCAGGAGCGCTTGTTGTTGCTGGCGCCGGGCGCCTGAGGAAGCCGCCGAAGCGGTCCGCGAACAGCAGATCGTCGGGCTCTTTCCCTTCGCGCAAGCGCGCCAGGGGTTCGGCGAGGAATGGTGGGACGGGACGGAACGCTTTTCCCACGTCTTGCGCGTAGAAGGCGAGATGAGTGATGGCTTCGATCAGTCCCTGCTCGGTTACACCGTTTTCCCGTGCGAAGGGAATGTGGAAGCGGAGCTGGTCGATGTTACCGCCGACCAGAAGGGCGGTGACGGTGATCAGGCTGCGGTCGCGTTTGGACAACTCCGGACGCTCCCACACCTCGTCGAAGAGCACCCGGTCGGTGTAGTGGACGAAGCCGGGGGCGAAGTCACCGAATGCGCGCTGTCCGCCGGTCCAGCCGGCCTGTTCGTCGCTCATGCCGTGCGTCCTTCGTACTCGTCGTCGGTGATCTGCTCGCCCCACCAGGAGGCGATCTCGGCGCCGTCGTCGCCCTCGAGGATGGCGAGGTGTTCCATGAAGCAGCCTGGTGCTGCCGCGTGCCAGTGCTCCTGGCCGGGCGGCGTGTAGAGCGTCTCTCCGGCGCGGACCTCGATGATGTTGCCGGCGCGGTCGCCGAAGCGAGCGACGCCGTCGGTTACGTGAAGGCACTGGCCGCGCGCGTGCGAGTGCCACGCGGTGCGGGCGCCTGGAAGGAAGCGCACCTTGCCCACGGTGGTGCGCTGCTCCGGGCCGTGTGGCAGGACGATCAGATCGAGGTACACCCCGCCCGGGAACTGCGCCTCCGGGTTCAGGATGGTCTCGCGTCGCGGTTCGATGTTCATGAGTTCTCCGTTTCCAGCAGTACTTTGATCGCGCGGCGCTCGTCCATCGCCTTGTAGCCTTCGGCCGCTTCTTCGAGCGGGAGGGTGAGGTCGAATACAGCTCCCGGGTCGATCTCGTCGTTCATGATCAGTTCGATCAGTTCGGGAAGGAACCGGCGTACGGGTGCCGGTCCGCCGTGCAGGTGGACGCCCGAGAAGAACAGCTCGAGGCCCGGCAGTTCCACGTCGTGCGAGACGCCGACGTAGCCGACATGACCACCGGGACGGGTGGAGCGGATGGCCTGCATCATCGATTCCTGGGTGCCGACTGCTTCGATCACAGAGTGCGCGCCGAGTCCGTCGGTGAGCTCCTTAACCTTCGCGACGCCGTCCTCGCCGCGGTCCTCGACGATGTCGGTGGCGCCGAAGCGGCGGCCAAGGGCCTGCCGGTCGGCGTGACGGCTCATCGCGATGATGCGCTCGGCGCCGCGTTGCTTGGCCGCGAGGATGCCCAGGAGGCCGACCGCGCCGTCGCCGACGACCGCGACCGTCTTGCCGGGGCCGGCTTCAGCTGCGACGGCGGCGAACCAGCCGGTGCCGAGCACGTCCGAGGCGGCCAGCAGACCGCGGACTTGGTGCGGGGTCGGGGAGCCCGGTGTCGCGACGAGGGTTCCGTCGGCGAGCGGGACGCGGAGGCGCTCGGCTTGGGTGCCGAGCTCGCCCATCGGGACGGCGTGGATGCAGCGTGACTGGTAGCCGGCCTGGCAGATCTCGCAGGTGTTGTCGGAGGCGAAGAACGATCCGACGACGTAGTCGCCGACTTTCAGGTTCTTCACGTCGTCGCCGATCTGTTCGACGACGCCGACGTATTCGTGGCCCATTGGCGTGGGGTGGTTTACCGGGTCGGTTCCGCGGTAGGCCCAGAGGTCCGAGCCGCAGATGCAGGCGGCCGTGACGCGGATGATCGCATCCGTCGGCTCCTGGATGGTCGGGTCGTCGCGCTCTTCGACGCGGACATCCCGAGGGGCGTACATGATAACTCCACGCATGTGGGTGTTCCTTCCGTTGCGGGGTGGGTGGTGCCCGGGCGAGCGGTCGCTCGGGCCGGACGGGTGAGAAAGACGACGACCGCGAGCCCGGCGAGGAGGATGGAGATCGTGGTGACCAGGCCGAGCGGGAGGATGTTCAGCGCACCGGCGACGCCGACGAGCGGGGCCGCGATGCCGCCGAAGGCGAATCGTGCGGCGCCGAGGAGGGAGGATGCGGTTCCTGCGATCTGCGGGTAGTCCGCCAATGCGAGGGTGGTGGAGGGCGGACTGGTGATCGCGGTTCCCGCAGCCAGCAGGAACAGTGACACGATCACCAGGATCAGCGGGACGTGGGCGAGGCCGGCGACCAGAAGTCCTGCGGCGCCGACGCCGGCGACGGCCAAGCCCGTGACGAGTGTCCCCCGCACGCTCCACTTCTCGCTGGCTCGTCCGGCGAGGTAGCCGAACACCATGAACCCTGCCGAGTTCAGCCCGAAGGCGAGAGCGTAGCCCTGCGGTGACAAACCGTAGACACCTTGTAGTACGTAGGTGGCGCCGCTGAGGTAGGCGAACAATGCGGCGTACACGAAGCCCTGCGCGATCACCGCGCCGACGAAGCGGCGGTCGGAAAACAGCAGCCGCATGTCGCGCCCGATGACGGCGAAGCCCGCGTCGGTGCGTGCATCCCGGGCCAACGTCTCCGGGAAACCGAACCCAGCCCAGGTCAGGATGACCGCACCGATCACGGCGAGAACAAGAAACAGCCCGCGCCAGTCGAGGACCGTTGTCAGTGCGCCGCCGATAAGCGGGCCGACAATGGCGGCGAACCCGCCGATCACGGTCAGTCGCCCGTAGAACCGGATGAGTCGGGCGCCTTCGTAGACGTCGCGCCCGGCGGCCTGCGCAATCACGATGCCGACGCCGCCCGCGATCCCCTGAACCAGACGTGCCGCGATCAAGACCTCGACCGTCGGGCTGGCGGCGCAGAGTACGGAGACGATCACGTAAGCCGTAACCCCGATCAACACAGGTCCGCGACGCCCGAACCGGTCGGAGAGCGGACCAGCGATCAACTGGCCGGCGGCAAGGCCGATCAAGCAAGCGGTGACGGTCAACTGCGCCGTCGACGTCGCCGCTCCCAGCTCGCTGGTGAGCGCCGGGAGGGCCGGAAGATACAGGTCCATCGAAATGGGCCCGAAGACCGTCAGTACGAGCAGGAGCGCGGCCAGCCCGCGGCGGGCGCGCACCCGGGAAGTTGTGGGGAGGGAGTCTGTCACGACAACAAGCAAAGCCCGGTTCTCTCATCCGAGGGAGTCTCTGACGAGAGGTGTACTGACAGGGCATCCCTCGTGGTCGGATCGCGGCCTACGCTCGACGGCATGGACAATCCAGCCGAAGTTCGCGAGTTTCTGATGTCGCGCCGAGCCAAGGTGACGCCGGAACAGGTCGGCCTTCCGGCCGGGACGGGTCGCCGTGTCGCAGGCTTGCGCCGCTCGGAGGTTGCGATGCTGGCCGACGTCAGCATCGAGTACTACTCGAAGCTGGAACGCGGCGGGATCGCCGGGGTGTCCGCCGCGGTGCTTGACGCTGTTGCCCGGGCTCTTCAGCTTGACGACACCGAGCGCTCCCACCTCTTCGACCTCGCGCGCGCCGCCGACGGCATCCCCGTGTCAGGCCGGCCGCGCCGACGCTCGAGCAAGAGTCCCGCCGCCCGGCCGAGCCTGCACTGGGCGCTGGAGGCGTTCACCAACGGTGTGGCCGTGGTGCGCAACGCACAGTCGGACGTGATCGCGTTCAATGCACTCGGCCGAGCCTTCTACTCACCGATGATCGGCGGGGGCGGACGGACACCCAACTTCGCCCGCTTCCAGTTTCTCGACCCGGCGTCCCACGACTTCTATCCCGACTGGGACCTGTTCGCCGACATGTGTGTCGCCATCATGCGCGCCGAGGCCGGCCGTGACCCGCACAACCGTGCCCTGCAGGATCTCGTCGGCGAACTCTCCACGCAGAGCGACACGTTCCGGCACCTGTGGGGCGCCCGCAACGTCCGCACGCACGGCGCTGGCACGAAACGGTTCCGCCACCCCGTCGTGGGCGACATCACACTCGCCTATGAGGAATTCGCGATCACGGCAGAGCCAGGCCACGTCATGCTCGTCTACACCGCCGAGCCCGGATCGCCGTCCGCGGAGCGGCTCCAGCTGCTCGGCTCGTGGGCCGCCGACCGCACCACCACTCGTCAGACAATCACGCGGGAATCATGAGGGCTGAACGTTCTCGCCTCCGGCAACGCCTGCGCGGTTCCGGCCCTAACGAATCCGGTCGTGTGGAGGACGGGATCAGCTTGTCACTTCCGGAGGGTCAGACCACGACTCCGTCGGTAGATTGTCCACGAAGGACGTGTTCCCTGTGAAGTATTCACGTCTTGGCACCACCGGTGTGCGCGTCTCCCGGATCTGTCTCGGATCGGCCACGTTCGGCGTAGCACCGTCGCCACAAGACGCCCCCGGAGTCGTCGGCGCTGCGCTCGATCTCGGCATCAACTTCTTCGACACGGCGAACGTCTACGGTTCCTCCCCCACCTTCGACCGCCCAAACGCGCCACCGGCAGCGGAGCGAGAATCTGCCGAGGAAATACTGGGCGCGGCGCTCCAGGGACACCGGGAGGACGTGGTGCTCGCAACCAAGTCAGGAGAACGGCGATTCGATCCAGACGCCGGCCTCTCCCGGCGGTACATCATCCAGCAGGTCGAACGGAGCTTGAAGCGTCTCCGCACCGACTACGTCGACCTCTACTATGCGCACTTTCCCGATCCGGACACCCCTCTCGAGCAGACGCTCGCGGTGTACGACGACCTGATCCGTCAGGGCAAGGTGCGCTACGTCGCCCTGTCCAATCACCCGGCATGGCAGCTGGTCCAGGCGCTGTGGATCGCAGACGACCGCCGGCTCGTCTCTGCGCCCGTCGCCTCGCAGGTGAAGTACAGCCTGCTTGATCGCAGCGCCGAGCACGAGCTGTCAGCTGCAAGCGTCCACTTCGGCACGTCTGTCGTCCCGTTCGCTCCCGTTCACGGTGGTCTGCTGGCGAACCTGTCGGTGCTCGATCGCGAGATCTCAGGCGACAGGCGCTTCGGTGGCCCCGGCTTCTCGGAGGCGGAGATCAGGGTCGCACGCGAAGTCGACCGCCTCGCCACAGAGTGGGGGCTGACCATGGCGCAGGTATCGCTGGCTTGGCTCCTCTCCCGACCCGCGGTCGCTTCGGTAATCGTCGGCGCCGAAACGGCCGACGAGATCCAGGCAAATGCTTCGGCAGCCGACGTCGACCTCGCACCGGAGCAACTCAAGGCGATCTCGGCACTAACCGCCGCAACGTCTCCCTGACTTCTGCATTCGCGATGCCGCAGCTGAGTTGCGCGCGCAATCGATGCGCCACTCAAGGCGCCGATTCCGGTCCATCAATTGGTGGTCGCTGTGCCCACACTTTGCCCACACTTTTCGGAGATCCCACCAGATCACCGTGATGGCAGGGTACCCAAAACCCGCGGAATCTCGCGGATCTTCGCCCACTTTGACGGCCGCAGGGAGGCCCGATGGGGGTTCAAATCCCCCATTCTCCGCCATTTTCTCAAGATCTCGAAGGCTCAGGGCTCCATCGGCGCCACGGGCCTCATTCTTTGCGACGCGTCCGTCCATGACGGCGACACCGAGGATGCCGGCGAGCGCGCCGAGTGCCCGAACGGGAGACGGTGGCAGAGCGCGGACGTGATAAATCCGCCATCCATCGCACGCGTGGGTTGGCCATCGCGAACTACCGTCAGCACAAGAGGAGAAACCAATCCTCGCGAGTCATGGCATGACACGTTCATCGTTTTCGCCGCCCCGATGGCTGTTGACGGGTCTCTCAACCGGCAGTTGCTTCCTAGCCCATCGACCATGGTGGTCGGCCACACCACAATTGGGGCGCTCGCCGCTGGTTCAACCGACGCTAGTCTGGCGCAGCCTGCAGACGGAGCCCCCGAGAGGATATGGGAGACCAATGAAGGAACTCGGGTACGACGAGTTCACCGTAGCCTGGGCCACCTACTGGGGTCGCCGTGAGATCGGTCTGGTGGTCCAGAACTCCATGGCCGCCACCGTGAGTGCGGATCCGCGAGCTCTCCGCACGTTCTACGACCGCTGGCTCGAAGCTCGCAGAGCCTATCCTGCACAGGCGTCGATCCGGCTGATGGGGACCCCGGCGCTCACGCCCGCCCTGATTGGTGCCGACGCACCTTTCCCCACAGCCGACGTTCCGCATCCCGCGTCGTTCGGCGCGTACGCGAGCGGAACGTGCACGGGCGGCCCCCGTTCCGAACTATCGGGTGACTACGCGACGCCCGTGGACCCCCGGAGCGAAGGTGCACGCGCTGGGCGGGCGCTGCGGCGAGCAACGTGGGCAATGCCCTTAAGCACCTTCGCTCTGCTTACGTCCTGGTGGGCACCCGTGTTGGCAATCATTTCCGCGGTCGCTTCACTCGTGCTCAGCGTCCCCGTCAGTCGACTTTTCCGTGTAAAGAAAGTCCCGTTGCGCAAACACTGGGGCCAACTCGCGACGCAGCTCATTGCTGCAATCGCCGTCCTTGTCGCGATCGTCGCGCTGGTCCCGCAGTCCAATCCATCGGACCACACATCGAAGTTGGAGTCCTTCATGACAGAGACCTCAGGCAACCAGAACTCCGCTCGCACTATCAATCGACTTCGAGCGCATTGGCCGACGGCACAGATCCAGCTCACCGTTGCTCCCGACGTACAAGGTCAGCTGCAGACGATCCGCGTACGCGTATCCGATCACGTCTATCTCGAGGCGGCCCACCCCGGAAAGCAGTGGTCAGTCCGCGCGCTGACCGACGAGAGCGGCCAGCTGGTTCCCGTCCAACCGGAACAGCCATACACGATAGGTGTCGACGTCGGCGCCAGCCCCGAGGAGCTCGCAGACCGCTTTTACGAAGAGATCTACTTCTGGTGGGTCGAATTGCATCCCGGACAGAAGCGGCCCCCGGAACAGTTACCGGCCTGAAATCAGCGGATTTTCGGCCCGTTCAATCGTAAATACTGACCGGATGGCGGTTCGAATCCCCCATTCTCCGCCATTTCGCGCGATCGAGTTGCCGGGATTATCCTGGGGTGATGAGCGGCGAGAAACTCGCCATTTCGCTCCTCGGCGGCTTTTCCGTTGCGGTCGACGACGATGTCATTCCTGGCGGTGAATGGCATCTGAAGCGCGCCGCCGACCTGGTCAAGATGCTGGCTCTCGCCGCGCGACGGCGACTTCCGAGGGAGCAGGTCATTGAAGCCCTCTGGCCCGGCGGTGATCCTGCTCGAAGCGCTGTGAACTTGCGCAAGGTCGCTTTCGAGACGCGGCAGATCCTCGGGCGGTCGGACGGCATCGTGCTTGAGGATGGGCTGGTTGAGTTGGCGCCGGACCACCGTGTTCTCACTGATGTCGACGAGTTCACCGCTGCAGCCGCCCGTGCGCTCGCCTCCGGAGATCCTGCAGACTGCCGCGCGGCTGCGTCGCAGTACCGGGGAGACCTGCTGCCGGACGACCCGTACGCGACGTGGTGCGAGAACGAAAGGCGCCACCTGCGCGGCCTCTTCCACGAGGTGCTGGAGCAGGGGCAGCTCTGGGGAAGACTGCTGCACGAGCAGCCCGCGAACGAACGCGCGCACCGCGAGATCATGCGCGGACAGCTTGAGCGCGGCGACCGGACCGGCGCGATGCGGCAATTCGAGTTGCTTCGCGCGACCCTCCGCGAGGAACTCGGAGTGTCTCCCGGCGAGGAAACGGTCGCACTCTACGAGCAGGCCCTCAATATGGACGGCCGGGACGTCCCGACCGCGGCCGAGC
Source organism: Leifsonia sp. 2MCAF36 (assembly GCF_052115525.1). Classification (NCBI taxonomy): domain Bacteria; kingdom Bacillati; phylum Actinomycetota; class Actinomycetes; order Micrococcales; family Microbacteriaceae; genus Leifsonia; species Leifsonia sp. 2MCAF36. The sequence continues at coordinate 133,014 of NZ_JBFRGV010000012.1, forward strand.
GCGCGCGGGCCCTGCTGGCATGGGGGCTGGTTCACTGGCGGCGTTCCGATCTGGCCGAGGCAGAACGAACAGCGGAGGAAGCGCGCGCCCTGTGCATCGACGCTGGGCTGCCCCGCGAACTGACGGAGGCCAGCGAGCTGCTTGCCCTGATCGCCTATGCGCAGGGCAGGTGGCGCGACGTCTTCGCTCGCGGCTTGGCGGAAAGCGTGAAGGCCGACGCGGAGCTTGCGCCCTTCGTCTTCGACGCGAACATGTGCATGAGCGAGTTCGCCCTCTGGGAGCAGACCGGAATCAGCGACGTGGCGGAACTCGGTCGTCAGCTCATCCGGATAAGCGCCGACAGTGGTTCGGTGCAGGCTGAAGCGATCGGCCGGTTGCTCCGTGGCGAAGCCGCACTACTATCCGGTCGGGACGCAGCCACAGCCCGAGCGGACCTGAACCGATCCGCGCAGCTCCACGAGGACACCTCCTCGATCACCGGCTGGGCACTGTCAGTGGAGCGGCTCGCCCAGCTCGACTCCCGCTCCGGTGACCGTTCACGAGCGAGCGACGGCCATCGTCACGCCCTCCGGATCGCGGAGAAGACGGCTGTAACGGATCACCTCATCCCTTTGATCTATGGTGGCCTGATACGGGACGAGCCCGACGACCAGTCGCTGGCTGCCGTCGCGGCGGCGGAAGCAGCCTTCGATCAGCTCACGCCCTGCGACACCTGTGCGATGTCGTTCCGGGTAACCGCCTCGGCCGTCTACGCGCGCTCCGGTCAGGTCGATCGAGCGCAGGAGTACCTCGCCGAAGCGCGTCGCGTGGCTCAGATGTGGTCGGGCGGGCCGTGGCAGGCGGCAGTCGACGAAGCCGATGCCGCCGCGCAACTCGCGCAAGGCGCAGCACCATCCGACGTCGCCGTCCTCTATCGTCGAGCCGGCGAACGCTTCCGCCTGGCCCACCACCACGGCGACTCCGACCGATGCGAACGAGCCGCAGCGGCACTCTCGCCGCAGCCGGCATCACGCGCAGCGAGGTAACGCTCAAGGAACGCCCGCCCCGTACCGTCTCGACTGCAGGGTGAAAGTCACACTGCAGACGAACGAGGAGAACGCCATGCCACTGTTCATGGACATCCATCACAGCATTCCCGAGGGCGCCGACGCGGATGCACTTGCCCACGCGCATCAAGCCGATCTGAACATCCAGGACAAATACAGCACCCACTACCTCGACTACTGGTTCGACGTCGACGCAGGCAGGATCTTCTGCCTCGTGGAAGCGCCTGACGCTGAGAGCGCGCAGGCCGTCCACCGCGAGTCCCATGGCCTGGTCGCCGACGAGATCTACCCCGTCGCGCGAGGGTGAATGGCACGTCTGCCGGGCGCGGCCGATCGTGCACGTGGAAACGCAGGCTATCCCTCCCGCACGGATCGTGAAACGATTGCGCTAGTGCAACCATCAGGCCCCGGCGGTAGTGGAAGGCGGCATGTGAAAGCGATCGTGGTCGGCGCGGGTATCGCAGGTCTCGTGACGGCGAGACAGCTCGGCCTGGCCGGCTGGAGTGTGGACGTCGTCGAGAAGTCCCCCGGCCCGCGTCCCGACGGCTACATGATGGACTTCTTCGGTCCGGGAGTCGCCGCCTCTGAGCGGATCGGTCTGTTCCCCCGCCTGGCCGACGTGTCCTACAACGTTCAAGCCGCCGAGTACGTCGATGAGGACGAGCGCGTGACCGCCCGAATCGACTATGAACAGTTCGCCCGGGCCGCGGGCGGTAACGTGCTGAGCCTCCTTCGCCCAGACATGGAGCGGGTGGCCCTGGAGGCGTTGGAGGACGTCCCGGCCGGGCGAGTGCACGTTCACTACGCCGCCCGCGTGACCGAGGTTCACGCCGATACCGTCACGGCGCGTGTCGCAGTCGACGGCGGTCCGGGCGAGCTCCACGGCGACGTACTCATCGGCGCCGACGGCATCCACTCACAGGTCCGGGCCGAGCTGTTCGGACCGGAGACCGGGTTCGTGCACCCGCTCGGGATGCGCGCGGCCGCGTTCATCGCCGACGACCCGGAACTGCACGACCGCTTCAGCGGCAGGTTCGTTCTGACCGACAGCATCAACCGGATGGCCGCACTGTACGGCCTGCGCAGCACACAGATCGCCGCCCTCCTCGTCTACCGCGACGAGGCGTACGCAGCACCGGGCGACAACGAGCATCCACTGGGCAGAGCCGAACGATTGCACTCCCACTTCGACGGGATGAGCCCGATCACCGACCGGCTTCTGAGCCTCTGCCCCGACGATCCCTACGACGACCTGGTCGCGCAGATCGTCATGCCCAGCTGGGGGCGTGAGCGAGCGATCCTCGTGGGCGATGCGTCGGGAGCGGTGTCGCTGCTGGCGGGACAGGGCGGCTCGCTCGCCATCGCCGGAGGAGCACGGCTCGGGGAGCTCCTCGGACGGGCCACGTCGCCCAACGACATCCAGCCGGCACTGACCGAGTTCGAGCGTACGTGGCGGCCGGTGGTGGAAGCGGCGCAGCGTTCGGGCCGACGCGCCGCCTCCACCTTCCTCCCGCTCAACCGGCGGCAGCTGCTCCTGCGCCGCTACATCCTGCGCGCCGCCCGGCTGCCCGGCATCAATCGGCTCCTGGCCCACCAGATCGTCAAACGCATCGCCAGCTGAACCGCCCTCCGCTGCCCGGCGCACAAAGGCCGCCCAGCGCGACATGGCCTGACGGTCGCCTCGGTGTAGCGTGTGCAAATGCTCTCGAAGACGTTGGCCTCCGGCGGCACTCTGCGCCCCTTGGAGCCGTGGCAGGCCGAGGAGTTCGCCGCGCACCTCGATCGGGCCCGCGAGCACATCCGACCGTGGGTGGGCCCCTCGTTCGTCACCAGCGACGTGGCGGGCGCACGCGCCACCCTCGCCCGGTACGCGGAGCGCGCCGCCGGGACCGGCGCCGGCATCTACGGGATCTGGGCCGGCGACACACTCGTCGGCGGTGTCATGTTCGTCGAGTTCTCGACAACGACGGGGGCGTTCGAGGTCGGATGCTGGCTCGAACCGCAGGCCGAGGGGAACGGCCACATCACCAGCGCCGTACGAGAACTGCTCGCCTACGCGTTCGATGAGCGAGGTATGCACAGGGCCGAGTGGCGGTGCCGAGTGGATAACGACCGCAGCTCGGCGGTCGCCCGTCGCCTGGGCATGACGCTCGATGGCGTGTTGCGAGAGGCGTGGCCGGTCGGCGAGGTGTTCCACGACAAGCAGGTCTGGTCACTCCTGACGGCCGAGTGGCAGGCCCAGTCGCAGTCCTGACCGCGATCGCGAGGATCGTCACTCGCCTCGCACGATGAGGACCGTTTTGCCGGGCCGCCGTCCCGACAGTGACCCGCTCTCGAACGCAGCACGCGCGTCCTCCAGCGGGAACGTCGCCGCCAAGGTCACGCGCAGGAGCCCGCGGTCGGCGAGGTCGGCGAGTTCGGCCAGCTCACCCACATCCGGCGACACGATGAAGAAATGCGCCTCCACCTCTGCCGCCGCGGCGCGGTCCGCGTCGGGCGGGGCCTGCAGCGTCACCAGTCTCCCCCGCGGCACCAGCACGTCGTAGGACCGGTCGAGATAACCGCCGCCGATCGTGTCGAACACGACGTCGTAGGCCCGGCCCGACTCCGCGAAGTCGGACGATTCCGTGTCCACGACCTCGTCGGCTCCCAGCTGCAGGCTAAAAGCCACCGCATCAGCCCCTCGCACGGTGGTCACAACCGTGGCGCCCACGTTCTTCGCCAGCTGCACGGCGAACGCTCCAACGCCCCCGGCCCCGCCATGCACCAGCACGCGGTCCCCCGCCTGCACGCGCGCCAGGTCGAACAGGCCCTGCCACGCGGTGAGCGCCGCAAGCGGAACAGCGGCCGCTTCGGCGTGGGTGAGCGACGCCGGCTTCAACGCCACGTCGGCCGCCGGAACGGTCACATACTCGGCCGCAGCGCCCTGTCTCTCGAATCGGATCAGGCCGTACACCGGCTCGCCCAGCTCGATGTCCCTGACGTCGTCTCCCCGGTCCACCACGACGCCGGAGAATTCGTGCGCGGGGATCGCCGGTGCGTGTTCCCAGGTCTCGTCCCATCCGAGCTCGGCGAAGGTGATCGAGGCCGCGTGCACAGCGATGAGCACCTCGTCCGGCGACACAGCCGGAACGGGAACCGTTTCGACTCGCACGTCGTTCGGCTGATCCCGGCGATGGGCGCGTACTGCCCGCATCATCTCGTCCATTGCTCGTCCTCTCGACAAGCCTGACGCTACCCACTCCGACGCGCCCGTGGCCACAGTCGATCGACTGCTGTGGCGCGGGTGCCCACGATTGATCCCTAGCCGGGCGGCCACTCTAAGGCTTACCTTCTGGCCACGCAGAGCGAATCCGCTCGGCGAAGTGATCGGAGCTGCTATGAGTTTCTGGGATTTCATCGTCTGGTCGTTCTGGTTCTACATCGTGGTCGTGTGCATCTCGATCTTCATCAGGGTCATCATCGACGTGTTCCGCGACCCCGAGCTCAACGGGTGGGCGAAAGCTCTGTGGGTGCTGTTCCTGATCGTCGTTCCGTTCCTGGCGGCGTTCATCTACCTGATCGCCCGCGGCGGACGGATGGCCCAGCGGAGTGCGGCCGGCGCCATGCAAGCGCAGGAGGCTGCTGACCAGCGCATCCGGTCGGTCGCCTCGTCCAGCTCCCCTGCGAGCGAGATCGAGTCGGGCAAACGCCTCCTCGACAGCGGGGCGATCACACCGGCGGAGTTCGAAGCGCTCAAGGCCAAGGCGTTGAACGCGACTGCCTGACACATCCGCGGACGGTCCACGGCAAGGAACTGCGGGCCTGATCCGAGGGGAAGGCAGTGGCCGTATCGGAGGTGCCGGCCGACGAGCACGCACTAGGTTGGACACACGCTGCCCGCCGGGCACGGAGGGGTTCGACATGGCACTTGCAGACTTCGAGCGGTACCCGCTCACCTTCGGGCCGAGCCCGGTCCACCCGCTCCCCCGTCTCACCCAGCACCTGGGCGGCGCGCAGCTGTGGGCCAAACGGGAAGACGTCAGCAGCGGTCTAGCCTTCGGCGGGAACAAGATCCGCAAGCTCGAATACCTCGTGCCCGACGCACTGGCGCAGGGCGCGGACACCCTCGTCTCGATCGGGGGCTACCAGTCGAACCACACCCGGCAGGTCGCCGCGGTGGCGGCCAAGCTCGGCCTGAAGGCGCGACTGGTGCAGGAGAACTGGGTGGACTGGCCGGACCCGCTCACCGACCGAGTGGGCAACATCCTGCTCTCCCGGATGATGGGCGCCACGGTGACCCTGGACAGCGCGGGCTTCGACATCGGTATCCGGACGAGCTGGCAGCAGGCCATCGACGAGGTGATCGCTGACGGCGGCAAGCCGTACCCGATCCCGGCGGGCGCCTCCGAGCACCGGCTCGGCGGCCTCGGCTTCGCGAACTGGGCGTACGAGGTCGAGCGGCAGGAACGTGAGCTCGGCGTCTTCTTCGACACCATCGTCGTGTGCGCGGTGACCGGGTCGACGCTCGCGGGCATGATCGCCGGGTTCGCGGGTCAGGAGCGACCGCGCCGGGTCATCGGCATCGACGCCTCCGCGACGCTGGAGAAGACGCGTAACCAGGTCGCCCGCATCGCGCGGCACACGGCGGAGCTGATCGAACTCGGGCGTGAACTCCGGGACGACGAGATCACCGTCCTCGAAGGGTGGGCGGGCGACCGCTACGGCGTACCCGTCGACTCCACGATGGAGGCCATGCGCCTGGGAGCCTCGCTGGAGGCGATGATCACCGACCCCGTGTACGAAGGCAAGTCTCTCGCCGGGCTCATCGACCTGGTGGCCAGCCGGGACATCCCCGCGACCAGCACCGTGCTCTACGCCCACCTCGGCGGACAGCCCGCCCTCAACGCCTACAGCGCGCTGTTCCGCTGAGCGTCACGCGTCGGGAGGTTCGAAACAGGTAGCTAGCCAGGCCACGATCCGGTGTTGGATCATGCGGGCGTCCAGGCACACAGCCGAGGGAGGCCCACGTGGTTGATCGCATCCGTCCATCCGTCATCGGAGACCCGCTGCCGCCGGCGCGCAGCCTGCCGTTCCCGCCGAAGCGGTCCGGCAGCGTGGCCAGCCGGACGATGCAGGAGTCGACCTACTCGCCACTGCCGCCGGAGAGGCACCTCGGCGAGGACGCCCCGAACATCCTCCTGGTACTGATCGACGACGCGGGTCCCGCACTGCCTGAGCCACTCGGAGGCAAGGTCGCGACCCCGACGCTCGAGCGGGTCAGGAAGGGCGGCATCGGCTACAACCGGTTCCACACGACGGCGATGTGCTCGCCGACGCGGGCCGCACTTCTCACCGGGAGGAACCACCACCGGGTCGGGGCGGGCCAGATCGCCGAACTGGCGAACGACTGGGACGGCTACTCCGGGCACATCCCGAAGAGCAGTGCGACGATGGCCGAGGTCCTGCGGCAGTACGGCTACGCGACCGCCGCCTGGGGCAAGTGGCACAACACGCCCGCGGAGGAGACGACCAAGGCCGGCCCGTACGGCAACTGGCCGACCGGCGTCGGCTTCGACTACTTCTACGGGTTCCTGGCCGGTGAGGCCTCGCAGTACGAGCCCAATCTCGTGCGGAACACCACGAGCGTGCTCCCGCCGAAGACGCCGGAGCAGGGCTACCACCTGAGCGAGGACATCGCGGACGACGCGATCGGCTGGCTGCGCGACCACAAGGCGCTCGCCCCCGACCAGCCGTTCTTCCTCTACTGGGCGACCGGGGCCATCCACGGGCCGCACCACATCATGAAGGAGTGGGCCGACAAGTATGCGGGCGTGTTCGATGAGGGCTGGGACGTGTACCGCGAGGAAGCCCTCGCGGGCGCCAAGGCTGCAGGGTGGGTGCCGGAGGACGCCGAACTGACCCCGCGTCCGGAATCGTTGCAGGCGTGGGATGACGTGCCCGAGCACCAGAGGCCGTTCCAGCGGCGGCTGATGGAGGTGTGCGCCGGGTTCGGTGAGCACGCCGACGTACAGGCGGGCCGCGTGCTCGACGAGGTCGAACGGCTCGGCTACCTGGACAACACGATCGTCATCTACGTCTGGGGTGACAACGGCTCCTCCGGCGAGGGACAGAACGGCACCATCAGCGAGCTGCTGGCGCAGAACCAGATCCCGACCACCGTCGACCAGCACATCGCTGTGCTCGACGAACTCGGCGGTCTGGATGTGCTCGGCACCTCGCAGGTGGACAACCAGTACCACGCCGCCTGGGCGTGGGCCGGTTCTACGCCGTACCAGGGCATGAAGCTGCTGGCCTCGCACCTGGGCGGCACCCGGAACCCGATGTTCATCCAGTGGAACGGGCACATCGAGCACGACCCGGAGCCGCGCACCCAGTTCCACCACGTGATCGATGTCGCGCCGACGGTGTACGAGATCCTCGGCATCTCGCATCCGGACACCGTCGACGGAGTCCCGCAGGACCCGATCGACGGCATCAGCCTGGCCTACTCGGTCGACGACAAGACCGCCGTGGGCAGACGCCGGGCGCAGTACTTCGAGATCATGGGCAGCCGGTCGATCTACTCCGACGGGTGGATGGCGTCGGCGCTCGGTCCGCGGATGCCGTGGGTGCCGGGGACGCCTCCCGGCATCCGCACCTGGACGCCCGACCAGGACACCTGGGAGCTGTACGACCTGGAACGTGACTGGAGCCAGGCGCGCGACCTCGCGTCCACGAACCCGGAGAAGCTGGTCGAGCTCAAGGAGCTCTTCGCCATCGAGGCGGCCCGGAACGAGGCGCTGCCGATCGGCGGCGGCCTGTGGGTGGTGACCATGCACCCGGAGGACCGGATCGCTCCGCCGTACACCGAGTGGGAGTTCTCGGGAGACACCGTCCGCATCCCCGAGTTCTGCGCTCCAGCGCTCGGGACGCGGGCGAACCTGGTCACCATCGAGGTCCACGCCGGCGAGCGGGCGAACGGCGTGCTGTACAAGCTCGGGGGCGCCGGGGGCGGACTCACCGCGTACGTCGCCGACGGCGTGGTGACGTACGAGTACAACCTGTTCCTCATCCAGCGGACCATCATCGCGGCGCAGACTCCTCTGCCTGCGGGCGACAGCACCATCGAGATCGCGACGACCGTGCTGGAGCAGCGGCCGGCCTCCCCGCTCCGCGTCGACCTCCGCGTCAACGGGGAGGTGGTCGGCTCGGACACGGTCCCGGTGAGCATTCCGTTGCTGTTCACCGCGAACGACTGCCTCGACATCGGCCGCGCCTACGGAGGGGCCGTCTCGCGCGCCTACGCGGATCGCATGCCGTTCGCTTTCGACGGAGAGATCGACCGGGTCCGGATCGCCTACACGGCGAGCTGAGGTCGCCCCGGTTCACCGTCTATACAGCCGGCGATGTCTTTTGCTAGAACGAGCGGAAGCACAAGCGACCCCGACCGGAGGCTCGATGCTGGAAACAGACACGGAGGGCGTCCCGCAGCGCGTCGCCACGGGGCGCATGCCCGCGTGGGACGAAGTGGAGGAATGGGTCGCGCTCGCCTACGAGCGGGCGCGGCCGGTCGCGGCGGGGACGGTCGCCGACTACATCCCCGTGCTCGCCGAAGCCGACCCCGAATCGTTCGGTGTCTGCGTGGCCGAGGTGGACGGCTCCCTGCATTCCGCGGGTGACGCGCAGGTGCTCTTCTCGATCCAGTCGATCTCGAAGGCGTTCGTGTACGCATTGGCCTGCGATGCGGTCGGGCACGAGCGCGTCGGCGACATCGTCGGCGTGAACAACACCGGGCTTCCCTTCAACTCGGTGATCGCGATCGAGCTGAACGCGGGCCACCCGATGAACCCCATGGTCAATGCGGGCGCTATCGCGACGACGGCGCTGGTCCCGGGAGACACGGCCGAGGACACCTGGTCGGCGGTCCTGGCCGGGCTGTCCGGGTTCGCGGGCCGCCCGCTGGAACTGGACGAGCGCGTGTACGCCTCCGAGGCCGCCACCAACCAGCGCAACCAGGCCATCGGGAGGTTGCTGCAGAGCTACGGCCGGCTCGACCGAGACCCGCTCGAGATCGTGGATGTGTACACGCGCCAGTGCTCGCTGCTGGTCTCGGCGCACGACCTCGCCGTGATGGGCGCGACGCTGGCCGACGGCGGCGTCAACCCGATCACCGGGCAGCAGGTGGTCTCCGCCGACGTCTGCCGCGACACGCTCGCCGTGCTCGCCGCGAACGGACTCTACGAGCGCAGCGGCGAGTGGCTGTTCGAGATCGGTCTTCCCGGAAAGTCGGGCGTCTCCGGCGGCATCGTGACGGTCGCTCCGGGCAAAGGCGCGATCGGCACGTTCTCTCCCCCGCTCGACAGCGCGGGCAACAGCGTTCGGGGGCAGCGCGCGACGGCGTACCTGTCGCGCACCCTCGGACTGAACATCTTCGCGTCCGACGATCGAGGGAGCAACGCATGACCACCGCGCAGACGACGAAAACGGGTACGGAACGCGCCTCCTGGGTGCCGATGGTCGGCCTTTTCCTGGCCCAGGTGCTGATGTCCTTCAACGTCGCAGCGCTGCCCGTGTCGCTCGGCGGGATGGTGCAGGACTTCGGCGTTCCCCCCACCACCGTGAGCACGGCCATCGTCACCTACGGCATCTCCGTGGCCGCGCTGGTGATGGTCGGTGCGAAGCTCGGGCAGCGCATCGGCTGGGTGCTCATCTTCCGTATCGTCGTCGCGGTGTTCGCCGGCTCGGCGCTGATGATGATCCTCGCGCCGACCGTGGGCTGGGCCATCACCGCTCAGGCGCTGGCCGGCGCGTCCGCGGCCATCATCGTCCCGTCGCTCGTCGCCCTGATCGCCGAGAACTATCACGGCGCCCAGCAGGCGACCGCGATCGGGTCGCTCGGCTCGGCGCGGGCGCTCTCGGGCGTGAGCGCGTTCCTGATCGGCGGCACGCTGGGGACGCTCGTCGGGTGGCGTCCTGTCTTCGCGATCGTGCTGGCGCTGGCTGTCGCGGTCTTCATCTTCAGCTTCCGGCTCCGCAGCGATGGGGCGAACCCGGCCATCACGATCGACGTCGTCGCAGCGATCTTCATCGGCCTCGGGATCGTTCTGCTCACGCTGGGCTTCAACAACCTGAACTCCTGGGGCGTGCTGCTGGCGCGGCCGAGTGCGCCCTTCAGCATCCTCGGTCTCTCGCCCGCACCGGTGTTCATCGTGCTCGGCCTCGTCTTCGGACAGGCGTTCTTCGTGTGGACCCGGCGGCGCACCAAGGCGGGCAAGGTGCCGCTCGTGAGCCTCGCGGTGTTCGGGTCCTCGCGCGAGCGCGCGGCCGTCTACTCGATGTTCATCGTGGTCGCGCTGGAGGCGGCGCTCAACTTCACGGTGCCGCTTTACATCCAGATCGTGCAGGGCCGCACGCCCTTCGACACGTCGATCGCGATGATGCCGTTCAATCTGACCGTGTTCATCGTGGCGACTCTCGTCGTCCGCTTCTACAAGCGCTACAGCCCGCGGGTGATCGGCGTCTTCTCGTTCTCGCTCACGACGATCGCACTCGCCTGGCTGGCGTTCGTCGTGACCAACAACTGGGAGACGCTGCCCACCATCCTGGGCCTGATCGTCTTCGGCATCGGCCAGGGAGCCCTCGTGACCCTGGTCTTCAACGTTCTGGTGACCGCCTCGCCCAAGGAGCTGGCCGGCGACGTGGGCTCGGTGCGCGGAACGACGCAGAACCTGGCGTCAGCGGTCGGCACCGCGCTGGCGGGCGCGCTTCTGGTGACGATCCTCGGACTCAACGTGGGCCAGGCGGTCGTCGACCACAAGCAGCTGCCGCCGTCGCTGGTCGCCCAGGTGGACCTCGACAACGTCAACTTCATCAGCAATGACGATCTGCGCCAGGCGCTCGGCCGGACCGACGCAACGCCGGCCCAAGTGGATGCGGCGGTCGCCGTCAACGAAGAGGCTCGGTTGAGCTCACTGAAGATCGGCCTTCTCATCCTGGCCGGAATCTCGGCCATCGCCATCCTTCCGGCCAGCCGGCTCCCCGGCTATCGGCCGGAGGAGATCCCCGAGCCGGCGAACGTCCGGCGGTGAGAGGGTCATGGGGGCCGCACCCAGCGCGTGGGTCGGCCAGGGCTACATGCCGGCGACCCCCTTGAACGGGTGTCCCCCAAAATGCCGCTACCGCGACGCGGCGGAATAGGAAAGTCTCAGTGGGTGAGTGAGCAGACCGACGTGGCCAGGGATGCGGGGGCAGACCGTGAAACCGTCCTGCGGCCGCGCCGCAACCTGTTCCGGGGAGGCATCATCGCGGTGCTTGCGCTCACCACTCCCGTCTTCGCGGTCGTGTACTGGCTGACCATCCCGGGGCCGGGCTGGCCCTACGTGCTGGTCGCCCACCTGATCGTGATCGCGGCCACCATCGTCGGCGTCGCATCCTTCCTCAACACGACCATCACCATCGAGCCTGACGGCGTCCGTGAGCGCGGGTTCTTCGGGCGGACTATCCACGTCGCTCCAGGCGAGGCCGGCGCCGTCATCCTGGTCCAGGTCTATGAGAGCAGCACTCTCGACGTCCTCCCGCAGCTGTTCGTCGCCTCCGGCCAGGGTCGGCTGCTGATCCGGATGCGGGGGCAGTTCTGGTCGCTGGCCGATATGGAGCGCGTCGCGGAAGAGCTTGACATCCCCGTGACGAGGCCCGAACAGCCGATGACCCTGAATCAGCTGCGACACACCTGGCCGCGCCTCCTCTACTGGTTCGAGCGCATCCGCCTGGGTCGCTGAGTCCCGAGCCCGACCTGACCCGCCACGAGGTGTCGTGACAGGATGACGGGGTGACAGCGCGCACCGACGTCGAGCCGCGCAGCAAGGGATTGCTGACGCCGAACGCGTCCTCCTCCCCCGTGACCATCGAGCGGTACGTGGCGAGCGGGCGCGCGGAGTTGTTCGTCCGGCACTACTGGCTCCCCCGCTGGAATCTGCCGTCGGGCGCGCGCATCCGCCAGGAGGTGCTCGAGTACCCCACGGCGAATCTGGTGGTCGAGGCGGGCTCGGCCGCGATGTTCCGCGCGCACAGGGGCCTGAGCGCCCGGACGCTCGAAGGCTCCGGATGGGCGTTCGGCGTCCTTCTGAACCCCGGCACTGCGCGCGGCTGGACGGGGACTTCGATCCGTGGGCTGCCGGACGTGGTGCCGCCCGCGCGGCTGGTGGTACCCGGCATGGCCGCCATGACCGCGGGCGTGTCCCGTGCGATGGCCGACGGCGACGACGCCGACGCGATCGCGGTGTTCCAGTCGTGGCTCGAGACACTGCCGGACCCGGACGACGATGCGCGCCTGGTCGACCGGATCGTCGCAGCCGTCGAGGAGGACCGCGGCCTTCTCCGGGTCGAGCAGCTCGCCGACCGGTTCGGGGTCGGTGTCCGGCACCTGCAGCGGCTGGTCGCCGGACACATCGGCTTCGGACCGAAGTGGCTGATCCAGCGTTACCGCCTGCAGGAAGCAGCAGCCGCGCTCCGCGAAACGGATGCGCCATCACTGGCGGCACTTGCGGCCGATCTCGGGTACGCCGACCAGGCGCACTTCAGCCGCGAGTTCAAAGCCGTCGTCGGCACCACGCCGGGCGCCTACGCCGCCGGCCAGCGGTCGACGCCGGGGGACGTCCGCTAGCGACGAGACTCCGCCGGCGGAGCCTCCGGGCGCGCTCGTGCCAGGAAGAACGGATGCGGCCTGGTGGCCTCCAGTGCGAGCCGGTGCGCCAACGGTGTCCAGACGATGATGGCGACGCCCGTGCCGAGCAGCAGCCCGCCGACGGTGTCGCTGATCCAGTGGGCGCCCAGATAGGTGCGGCTCACGGCCATCAGAACGGCCCAGGCTACACCGAGGCACCAGACCCAGACGCGCGGGAACAGGATGCCGAGCACCACCACCATCGTCGCCGCGTTCGCCGTATGTCCGGATGGGAATGAACCGGCGTCCGCGTGCACCAGGATCTCCGTCGGGCGCGCTCGCCCCACCGTCAGCTTGAGCACCTGCACCAGAATCACGGACACGGCGCTGGCGATCGCGAAGTACGCTGCCCCCCACGGTCTCCGGAAGGCGAGCAGCAGCAGAACGATCACCACGGGGACCACCGCAGACCCGATGATCCCTCCGCCCGCGTAGTTGAAGAACAGCGCCGGGCCGAGCCAGAACGGGGAGCGGTGCTCGACGATCTCGCCCATCCACTCGGTGTCGATCTCGAAGGGCAGCTTCGGACGCAAAGCGATGATGACCCCGAGCAGAACGACCATGACGACGGCGACCGAGGCCGCGATGACCGGCCAGCGGCGACTGACCCTGGCCGCTTTGACGACGTCGTGCCCCTCGGCATCCGGTTTGATCGGGTCGGGCTGGGGAGCGCTCATGCCTGTCAACGTACCCGTCGGGTCCAGGGCCGCCTAGGGCAGCCGCGGGCGCGTCAGTGCGCGAGTTCGGGGACCGAACGCGGCCGGACCACCAGCCAGAGGGAGGCGATCGAGACCAGTGCGCAGATCGCCATGACGGCACCCATCGGGGCGGCGCTGCCGACGCCGAGGAGGCCGACGACCGGCGAGACGATGCCCGCCGTCCCGAAGTTGAGCGCGCCGAGCAGGCTGGCTGCGGTCCCCGCCTCGTGGCCGTGACCGTTGAGCGCGAGAACCTGGACGCAGGGGAAGCCGAAGCCGCACGCCGCGATGAAGAACCATAGCGGGACGGCCACACCCCAGAGTCCGGCGTGCGCCTGGTCGAGGACGACGATCGAGATGGACGCCAGGAACATCACGATGGTCGAGCAGGCCAGGATCCACTGGGGACCGACGTACTTGGTGAGGCGCGCCGACGACTGCACTCCGATGATGATGCCGATCGAGTTCACCGCGAACAGCAGGCCGTACTGCTGCGCGTTGAACCGGTACAGGTCCTGGAAGATGAACGAACTCGACGACAGGTAGGAGAACAGCCCGGTGAAGTTCGCCGCCCCCACGATGGCGATGCCGACGAACACCCGGTCGCTGAGCACCGACTTGTAGCGCTGACCGACGGTGGAGTGCCCGGCATCCTGCCGGCGCGCCTTCGGCAGCGTCTCCACGATCCACAGCGCGACGCAGGTGACGACGAACAGCCCGTAAACGGCGAGGACGACGAAGATGCCGCGCCACGGCATCACGAGCAGCAGCCACGAGCCGAGGAGCGGTGCCAGCACCGGAGCGAGGCCGTTGACCAGTGCGAGCCGGCTCAGCATGCGGACGAGCGGCCGGCCGCCGAACAGGTCGCGGACCATGGCCATCGCCACCACACCGCCCGCTGCGGCGCCGATTCCCTGGAGGGCGCGGGCGACACCGAGCAGCTCGACGTTCGGGGCGACGGCTGCGGCCAGACAGGCGATTATGTGCACCGAGGTGGACACCATGAGCGGAATGCGCCGGCCGATCTTGTCCGACCACGGCCCGACCAGCAACTGGCCGACGCCGAAGCCGATGGTCGTTGCGGTCAGCGTCAGCTGGATGGCGGGGGTCGAGACGCCGAATTCGCTCTGCAGTGTCGGCAGCGCCGGTAGGTACGTGTCGATCGTGAACGGACCGAGTGCGGTCAGGGCGCCGAGAATCAGGATGTAGGCGAGGCGCTGGCGACCGGAGAGCGAGTCTCCGGGATGCACGACGGTGGTCACGAGAAGGTCCTTGGCGAGTCGGTGGTGGGCGTGGGCCGCGCCCGCCGTTGGACGCAAGAGAGAAGCACCGCGTGAGGTTCGCGGTGCTGGGATTCCGGCCTCGAATCGATTCGATCGGTCGGGTACTAACCATCCTATCCGGTCTCCGGCTGTCCGTCTCGAGCAAGCCCGATTGCGGTCACGGTCTCGTTCGCACCGAGAACAGACCTCAGGATGCGGGCGAGGCCAGCAGCGGACCGAACGCCAGTTCGGCGGCGCCGATCATCAGGATGTCGGAGCCGAGTTCGGCGCGAACGATCGACAGCCGCTCCGCGCTCGCCGCGAGCGCCTGCTCCGATACCAGCCGCGGCAGCCGTTCAGGATCGAGCGCGTGGAGCGCGCCGAGGAACCCACCGAGCACGATCAGCTGCGGGTCGAACACGTTCGTCGCGTTCCTCAACGCCGTCGCCAGGAAACCGAGCTGGCGATCCACTTCGGCGACCACGGCCTGGTCGCCCGAGCCCACGGCCGCCGACAGGGCGCGGGACAGCTCGTCGGCGTCGGCGGCGTCCATCCCGAGAACGCGGAGCAGTTCGCGCTGGCTGACCTCCGTCTCGAGGCAGCCGATCGCGCCGCAGTGACAGCGGACGCCCGCCGAGTTGACGAGCGTGTGGCCGAGTTCGCCCGCGTAGCCGCTGATGCCGGTCAGCGGGAGCCCACCGACAATGACGCCGGCGCCGATGCCGGAGGCGCCTCCGTTGAGGTACACCACGTCGGCCGCCCCGCGGCCGGCGCCGAACAGCCGCTCGGCGTTCGCGCCGAGGCTGGCGTCGTTGGCGGCCAGAACGGAGAAGCCGGTCGCCGCCGCAAGCTCGGCCGCGAAGGGCTCCTCGGTCCACTCCAGGTGTGGAGCCAGCCGCACCACCCCGTCCTCCTCACGGACGAGGCCCGGGACGGCCACGCCGATCCCGACCACACGAGATGCCGCCGCCAGGGCGGGCCGGAGCCCGTCGATCAGCGCGGAGACGATCGCGATCGCCTCCTCGGCCGTCGGGACGTGGCCTGTCGGGTACCGCACGCGGCGCTGGACGGTCGCATCCAAGCCCACGATCGCCACAGTGACCGCGTCGACCTCCGGGTTGACCGCGATGGCGACCACCCGACCGGCCGGAACGACGACCGGCGAGGGGCGACCCACCCGGTTGTTGGCTCCGGGCTCGCGCTCCTCGACCAGCCCCAGCTCGCCGAGCTCGGCGACGAGGGCACCGACCGTCGACCGGTTCAGGCCCGTCGCCTGCGTCAGCGCCGAGCGCGCGAGCGGGCCCTCACGGTGCACCAGTCCGAGCACAGCGGCGAGGTTGTGCCGCCGCACCGTGTCGAGGTTCGTCCCCGCCGCTCTGTCGTTCATTTTCCCCGTAACTGTACCGGTCCGGCCGCCTCCCGCCTGGGAGCCCGGCACCGTCCCGCCGAAGTCGGCCTCAGCTGCCGAGCGTTGCGCCACCCGCATCCGCGGCGACGGTGCGGCCGGTCGCCACGTCGAGGAGCGTGAAGGGGATGTCCGCCGGTCCGGTCGCTCGCAGCCACTCCCCTGCGCGGGTGACCGTGTAGTCCGCCTCCGCCCCCTCCGGAGTCGTCACGGTCACCGTCCGGTCTCCGTCCGGTCCGGGATACACGGCGAGCGTCAGGCCGTCGCGATAGTCGTAGTCCGGCCGGTCCTCCCGAGCCCCGAGCGGGAGGACGGCGCCCTCGCGTACATAGAGCGGGATGCTGTCGAAGCCGTGCGACTGGCGCAGCCAGCGGCCGCCCTCGACGGTCTCGCCCGAGAAGAACTCGGTCCAGGTGCCGTGCGGGAGGTAGAACTCGACCTCCGACGGCGCGAACACCGGCGCAACCAGCAGGTCGGCGCCCAGCATGTACTGCCGGTCGAGGTGGTCGACCGCCGGATCGCCGGCGAACTCGAGCTGCAGGGGACGCATGACGGGAGTGCCCGCACGGTGCGCCTCCTGCCCCGCCGCGAACAGGTACGGCATCAGCCGCAGCTTCAGCTTCGTGAACCGGCGGGTGACGTCCACGGCCTCCTCGTCGAACGCCCAGGGCACCCGCACCGACCCGCTGCCGTGCAGCCGGGAGTGGCTCGACAGCAGCCCGAAAGCGGTCCAGCGCTTGAAGACGCCGGGGTCCGGCGTGCCCTCGAAGCCGCCGATGTCGTGGCTCCAGAACCCGAAGCCGCTGAACGCGAGCGACAGTCCGCCGCGCAGCGTCTCCGCCATCGACTCGTAGCTGGACGTGTTGTCGCCACCCCAGTGGACCGGAAGCTGCTGACCGCCGGCCGTCGCGGACCGCGCGAACAGCACGGCGTCGCCGACGCCCTTCGCCTCCTGCAGCACCTCGAAGACGGCCTGGTTGTAGAGCTGCGTGTACAGGTTGTGCATGCGCTCCGGCGACGAACCGTCGAAGTACTCCACCTCGAGCGGGATGCGCTCACCGAAGTCGGTCTTGAAGCAGTCGACCCCCTGCGCAACCAGAGCCCGCAGCTTGTCCTGGTACCACCGGGTGGCGTCCGGGTTGGTGAAGTCGACCAGACCCATGCCGGCCTGCCACAGGTCCCACTGCCAGACGTCGCCGTTGGGGCGCTTGACGAGGTAGCCGGCTGCGGCCGCCTCCGCGAACAGCGGCGAGCGCTGACCGATGTACGGGTTGAGCCAGACGCAGACGCGGAGGTCCTTGTCGTGCAGCCGTGCGAGCATCCCCTCCGGGTCGGGGAAGGTGCGCGGGTCCCACTCGAAGTCGCACCAGTTGAACTCGCGCATCCAGAAGCAGTCGAAGTGGAACACCGACAGCGGGAGGTCGCGCTCCGCCATCCCGTCGATGAAAGAGGTGACGGTCTCCTCGTCGTACGCGGTGGTGAAGCTCGTCGACAGCCAGAGCCCGTACGACCAGGCGGGGACCGTCGCCGGGCGCCCGGTCAGCGCGGTGTAGCGCTCCAGGATCTGCTTCGGGCTCGGGCCGTGGACGATGTAGTACTCGAGGCTCTCCCCCGGCACCGAGAACTGGACGCGCTCCACCGACTCCGAACCGACCTCGTAGGAGACGTGGCCGGGATGGTTGACGAAGACGCCGTAGCCGCGGTTGGTCAGATAGAACGGGATGTTCTTGTAGGCCTGCTCGCTCGAGGTCCCGCCGTCCGCGTTCCAGGCGTCGACCACCTGACCGTTCTTGACCAGCGGCCCGAAGCGCTCGCCCAGTCCGTAGACCAGCTCGCCGACGCCGAGGGACAGCTGCTCGTGAACGTACGTTCCGTCCCCCGCGACGGTCATGTGCCCGATCGACTTGTGGCCGCTCGACGTCAGGACGCGCTCGCGACCGGTGGCCGGGTCCTCTGCCGAGAAGGTCAGCGACCACGGCGCCCCGCGCGTGACGGTGGCGGTGAGCCCACCGCTCCGCAGCACGCCGGCCTCGTCGTCGACGATGACGTCCGCGTGCCCCTCCTCCACCGTCAGGTCGAAGCCGCGCTCCGGCCGCACGCCCTGCCAGTGATCGATGCGCACACCGATCACGTCGGGCAGCGGTGAGCTGAGCGTGACCGTGAGGGTGGGGCGGTTGAGGGTGTCGCCGCGGCGCTCGATGACCTTGGCGGGAGCGGTGATCGTGACAGTCCCATCGCCGGCGAACACGTCGTACGCCTCCTGGGCGTAGATCGGCGTGACGCCGTCGCGGAGCTGCCAGAAACCATCGGTGAACTTCATGCGGGGAATGCTCCGGTTACTTGACCGCGCCGGCGGTGATGCCGCGGGTCAGGGTGCGCTGGAAGATGAGGAAGAAGATGAGCGTGGGGATGAGGCCCAGCAGGGCCGAGGCCGAGGTGGTGGTCACATCCATCAGCCGGTCGCCTTGCAGGGCACTGATCGCCACGGGCACCGTCTGGTTGTCGTTCGACACCAGGAAGGTGAGCGGGATCAGGAACTCGTTCCACGTCCAGATGAAGAAGAAGATGAGCAGCACGCTCAGTGTCGGCCGCGAGATCGGGACCACCACGCGCCACAGGATGCGCCAGCGTCCGGCACCGTCGAGGGATGCGGCCTCCAGTATCTCCTTCGGGAAGGTCCCGTAGACGCTCGACAGCAGGTACGTGCCGAACGCGCTCTGGATGACGGTGAAGATGATGATGACGCTCCACACGTTGTCGTAGAGACCCACCTGCTTGAACATGAAGTACAACGGGTAGAGCAGCGCCTCCTGCGGCAGCATGTTGGCCAGCAGGAACAGCACGATGATCCAGGTGCGCGCCTTGACCCGGCCGATGCCGAGCGCGTAGGCGTTCAGCACGGAGATCACGACGGCGAGGATCGAGACGACGCCCGCGATGAAGAACGAGTTCCACAGCTTCTCGGGGAAGTCGACGCGGTTCCAGAAGTTGACGATCCCGTCCGTGTAGAACGAGGTCGGCAGCTGAAGGGGACCGCCGGCGTTGTAGTCCGCCGGGCTCTTGAACGAGTTGATCAGGATGAGCAGGAACGGGAAGGCGATCCCGATACCGATCACGATCGCGACGATCAGGATGACCCAGTCGGTGACGGTCTTGCGCGGCTTCTGCCGCTTCAGCTGACGGGGAGGCTGCGTCGGCGCGGTGACGGGCGGACGGGCGGTGGTGGTGGTCATCAGCGCTCGTTCTCCTTGCGCTCGGCCCGGTTCTGGGCGGTGATGAAGAGGATCGACACGACGATGATCACGAGCGTGAGAGCGGTGGCGATGGTGGCGCCGTATCCGACCTGCTGGCTCTGGAAGAACTCGCTGTACGAGTAGTAGCTGGGCACCATGGTGGCGGTGCCCGGACCTCCGCGGGTCAACGTGTAGACGGGTCCGAAGACCTTGAGAGCCGCGATCGTGCAGGTGAGCGTCACCACGAAGATCTCCGGCCGGATGATGGACACGGTGATCGAGCGGAACCGCTGGAACCAGTTGGCGCCGTCGAGCTCCGCCGCCTCGTACAGCTCCGGGTCGACGCGCTGGAGGGCCGCCATGAAGATGACGACCGGGTAGCCGATCTGCACCCAGACCATGACGGCCATGATCGACGCGAGCGCCGTGTCCGGGCTGCCGAGCCAGTTGTGCGACAACTCACCCAGGCCGACCGCCTTCAGCATGCTGTTGAGCGCCCCGTTGTCCGGGCGCAGGATCCAGCCGATCACGATGGCGGCGATCACCACGGGAAGGATCTGCGGCAGATAGAACGTCGCGCGCAGGAAGCTGGCCGTCTTGCCGCCGAACTTCTTCCCGATCAGGTCGAACAGCATGGCCGCCAGGATGAGGCCCACGACGGTCGGGATGACGACCATCGCCACGATCATCGCGATCGAGTTGCCGAACGATGTCCAGAACTTGTCGTCGCCCATGAGCCGGACCCAGTTGTTCAGCCCGATGAACTTCGGCGGTCGGATGCCGCGGTAGCTGGTGAAGCTGAGGTAGATGTTCCAGACCAGCGGCACCAGGACGATGACCGTCAGCAGGACGAACCCCGGCAGCAGGTACAACCAGAACCGCCCGTGCCCGGTTCCGGGCAGCAGCGCCTCGCTGCGTCGGCGCCGTTGGGGCGCCGGCGCCGACGTCTTGGACGCCTCGGGCGCGTCGGGCGCCCGCACACTCACGTCGACCATGCGGTCTCTCCTTGTGTTGCGTGACGTCTCGGAGCCGCCCCGGCGGGCGGGACGGCTCCGAGACCGTCTCGTGTTACTGGTTGACGATCTGGTCGACGCCGTCCTGGTACTCGGTGCCGAGCTCCTTGTTGACCGCGGCCGGGTCCTTGGTGCCGTTGATCAGCTCCTGCAGGCCGGCGTTGAGCTGGTCGTAGAAGGTCGGCGTCGGCCAATCCGGGTAGTACGCGATGCCGTCCTGACCCGTGAGTGTGTTGAAGTTCGCGATGAGCTCCTTGGACTTCTCGTCGGTGATGTCGCTGGTCTTGGCCGCGACCGGGACGCCGCCGTTGTTGCCGATCAGCGCCTGGATCTTGGGCGTCATCGTGATGTCGATGAACTTCTCGGCGAGAGCCTTGTTCTTGGCCTTCTCGGGAACGACCCACATGTTTCCGGCGGACCCGGGCGAGAGCTTGGCGCCCGGGAAGAGGAACGTTCCCCACTGGTAGTTCTTGATCTCCGTCTGGAAGCGTCCGTACCACCAGCTGCCCGAGAAGAAGATCGGGTACTTGCCCGAGATGAACGAGGTGCCGGCGTCTTCGGCCTTCAGGCCGGAGGCGTCCTTGGAGATGTAGCCCTTCTGCACCCAGTCGTCGACGGTCTTGGTGGCGTTGCTGACCTCACTGCCCTGCCAGTTCACCTTGCCCTTGTAGAGCTGGTAGTCGTTCACCCAGGAGCGGTCGGCGTTGTTCAGGGCGAGCTGGTACCAGAGCTGACCGAGCGGGTACTCCGCCGCCGACTCCGCGAGCGGCGTGACGCCGTTGTCCTTGAACTTCTGCAGCGCAGCCACGAAGTCGTCGTAGGTCTTGGGGACCTCGAC
Organism: Leifsonia sp. 2MCAF36; assembly: GCF_052115525.1. Lineage (NCBI taxonomy): Bacteria > Bacillati > Actinomycetota > Actinomycetes > Micrococcales > Microbacteriaceae > Leifsonia > Leifsonia sp. 2MCAF36. The sequence goes on from NZ_JBFRGV010000012.1 coordinate 154,213, forward strand.
GCCGTACTTCGAGAACATGTCCTTGTTGTAGTAGACCTCGACGTACTCGCCGTAGTTGGGGATGCCGTACCACGAGCCGGAGCCCATGATGCCCTTGTCGTCGTACTTGGCCGTGGTCTGCAGGCTCGGCGCGAGCTTCTTGTCCCAGCCGTACTTCTTCACGGCGTCGTCGAGGTTGCTCAGCAGGCCCTGGCTGGCGAGGAGGCCGGCGGTGGCGTTGCCCTTGTTGTACTCGAGGATGTCGGGGGCCTGGTCGGAGTTGAGGACCTGGGAGGCCGTTGAGCGGATCTGCTCGAAGGCCTTGGCCTCGAACTTGACCTTCGCGCCGGTCTCGGACTCGAACTCTTTGATGGCCTCGTTCCAGGCCTTGCCCATCGCCGAGTCTTCGCTCTCGAAGTGCCACAGGGTGAGGGTCTTGCCCTTCCCGTCGGTGCTGTCGGACGACGATCCGGACGTGCCGGAGCATCCGGCGAGCATCAGGGCACCGGCGGCCAGAACGGCGCCGATTGCGAGGTGCCTCTTGCGCATCTGTTACCTCCTTGTAGTGGAGTGGACACGCGTCTGCAGGCCTCGCAGCCACTCCGATGCAATTTGTTGACGATCACAACATAAGTGAGGTTTGCGGGGATTGCAAGTCGATTCTTGGATCTGGAAGTGCAATTTTTCTGCACTGGACGATTAGTTCTACTTGGCAACAATCATGCGCCCGCGGGCCGGATTCCCGACCTCAGGCGGCGGCGAGGGCTCCCGCCGGGTCGGCGATCAGCTCAGCGAAGACCAGCTCGGCCGCACCGATCAGCAGCTGGTCGGGTCCGAGCTCCGCCTCCACGACCTCCACACCCTCGCGCGAGGAGTGGACAGCGCCGGCGAGGAGGTCCGGGGCGCCGTGGGCGCGGGCCCCGCGGTACAGCGCGGCGAGGAAGCCGCCCAGCACCACCGTCGACGGGTTGAAGGCGTTCACCGCGTTGCGCGTGGCGACCTGCAGCAACGGGTAGTCGCGGTCCATCGCCGCGAGCGCGACCGGATCGTCCGTGGCCACCAAGCTGGCGGCGAGCGACGCCGCATCCGCCGACGGGAGGCCGACGGAGCGCAGCAGCTCCGCCTGGGTGACCTCCGCCTCCAGACAGCCGCGCGCCCCGCACGAGCACTGGCGGCCGTCCGAACGGACGAACGTGTGGCCGAACTCCCCGGCATAGCCGGCTGCACCGGTGAGCAGACGGCCCCCGCCGACCGCTCCGCCACCGATCCCCGACGCTCCGCCGATCAGGTAGACGAGGTCATCGACGCCGCGGCCCGCGCCGAATGCGCTCTCCGCCCGCAGGCCCAGGACGGCAGCGTTCGCCGCCCACACGCGCAAACCCGTGCGCTCGGCGAGCATCGTCGCGAGCGGCTCATCCACCCAGCCGAAGTGTGTCGCCTCACGGACCATGCCGTCCGAGAGGCGCACCTGCCCGGGGACGGCGACGCCGATCCCGATCACCCGGATGGCCGACTCCCCCGCGAGCATGCCGGCGATCCCGGCCGCGGCAAGCGTCACCGTCTCGGCGGCCGACCGCGCCGACGCCGTCTCGATGCGGATGCGCTTGAGCACACGACCGCCGAGCCCGACCAGACCGACGATCACCGCATCCACCTCGGGGTTCACCGCGACGGCGGCGACGCGCTCGGAGACGCGCACCACCGGGCTGGGACGGCCGGCGCGGCCGTCTCCGGGGGCCTCGCCCACCTCCACCAGACCCAGTCCAGCGAGCTCGGCGACCAGGTCTCCCACGGTGGACCGGTTCAGGCCGGTCAGCCGGGTGAGGTCGCTGCGCGACAGGTCCCCGTCGCGATGCACCAGTCCGAGGATGGTGGCCAGGTTGCTCCGGCGCAGCGCGTCGGTGGCCCCACCGCTCGCAGGGCGCACCGTGCTCAGATCGGACGCGGACATGAATCCGACCCTAACGCCCCGCGGGCGGGCGGCCCGTCACCACGATTCGGGACGCGCGCCCGACGGCACCGGCTCCGGCCGGGCCACCGAGGAGGTGAGCGGGACGACGGTGTGCTCGGCGCCCGCGCGCGTCACGGCCTCCATGATCTCCAGCACATGGAAGGCGAGCTCGCCCGACGCCCGGTGCGGCCGATCGGTCTCGATCGCACGCGCCAGGTCGGACAGGCCGTAACCGCGGCCGGCGTCCTGGTACCCGGCGGCGACGGGAACGTCTCGGAACTCGCGGTCGTCGGCGGTGGCCAGCTGCACGGTCTCCGAGAACATGTTCGGGTCCGGCACCTCCAACGTCCCGGCCGTGCCGTAGACCTCGAACTTCGGGGTGAGAGTCGCCCACACCTCGAACGAGACCGTGACCGTCGAGATGACGCCGGACGCATGCTCCAGGATCGCGGTCACGTGCGTGTCCACATCCACCGGGAGCACGGTCCCCGCCAGCGGGCCGCTGGCGACGGTGCGCTTCCGCGACGAGCGGCTGGTCGCACCGGAGACGCGCACCACCGGGCCGAAGAAGGTGACGAGGCTCGTCAGGTAGTAGGGCCCCATGTCGAACAGCGGGCCGCCGCCGGGCTGGTAGTAGAACGCGGGAGCAGCGTGCCAGAGCTCGTGGCCGGGCGCGCTCCAGGCGACGGAGGCGCCGACGGGGACGCCGATCCGGCCGTCGTCGAGCAGGGCGCGGGCGGTCTGGATGCCCGTGCCGAGCACAGTGTCGGGGGCGCTTCCCACCCGCAGGCCGAACCCCTCCGCACGCCGCAGGATGGGCGCAGCCTCGGCCGTCGTGAGAGCCAGCGGCTTCTCGCCGTAGACATGCTTGCCCGCGTCGAGCGCACGCAGAGCGACCTCCGCGTGGGCCTGCGGGATCGTCAGATTGAGGACCGCATCCACGCCGGGGTGGGCGAGCAACTCATCGACGCTCGCGCCCTCCACGCCCTGCTCGGCGGCGACCGCGGAGGCACGTTCACGATCGAGGTCGGCCACCGCGACGAGGCGCAGGTTCGGGAGTTTCGGGAAGTGCTCGAAATACTGCCGGCTGATCGTCCCGACGCCGATCACTCCGATGCTCAGCGGGCCGCCCACAGCAGTCCCCTCTCGATGATGGTGCGGACGGGCTCGCTCTCGACGATCTCCAGCCGGTGGCCGGGAGCCGAGACGAAGATGCGGCCCTCGCCCCATTGCCGGGTCCAGATGGCCGGGGAGGTCACCGGGCGGTTCCACGCGTCCCACGGCCGGACGCTCTGCGTGGTGGTGGCGAGGACGTCGTTGTACTCGTCGCTCAGCACCCAGTACTGCTCGGTGACCAGGTCGAAGTCGTCGATGCCGGCGGTGATGGGATGCGACTTCCCGTACTCGGTGATGTGCACGGTGTACGGGATGTAGTTGTCGGACTGGTCGCCGACGCGCTCCGCCGGGTCCTTGCCCGCGTGGTGGGCGAACTGGCCGCCGATCATGTGCAGGTAGTCGGCGTTGTTGCGATACGAGTCGGCGATGCCACCGTGCCAGCCCGCCATCCCGGTGCCGTTCAGTACTGCCCGCTGCAGTCCGCGGAACTCCGCGTCCTCGATGCTGCTCATGGTGTTGACCTGGACGACGAGGTCGACGCCCTCCAGGTAGGCCTCGTCGGCGTAGACGGCCGTCCCCTCCTCGACGCGCACGTCGAAGTCGTTGTCGCGGAGGAACGGGATGAAGGAGTCCGTGGTCTCGACGGGCATGTGCCCGTCCCACCCTCCGCGGACCACCAGTGCGTGCTTGCTCATGCTTCCTTCTGTTCGTCGGTGCTGTCGTCGTCGGTGTCGTCGTCGTCTGTGCGGGTCCACGCGCTGCCCGATCCGGCGCTGCGCTCGACCGCCTCGAGGACCTTCTGGATGTGGAGGCCGTCGGCGAACGACGGCGCCGGGTCGGTCCCGTTCGTCACGGCGGTCACGAAGTCCACCACTTCGTGGCTGAAGGCGTGCTCGTAGCCGATCGCGTGTCCGGTGGGCCACCAGTTCGCCATGTAGGGATGCTCGGGCTCGGTCACGATGATCCGGGTGAAGCCCTGCTCCCCCGCCGGCGCGGTCGCGTCGTAGAACTGCAGCTCGTTCATCGCCTCCAGGTCGAAGGCGATCGCGCCGCGGGAGCCGCTGAGTTCGATCCGCAGGGAGTTCTTGCGTCCCGTCGCATACCGCGTCGCCTCGAAGGCGCCGATGGCACCGGCGGCCGACCCGCCCTCCAGTCGTGCCGTGAACCAGGCGGCGTCATCGACCGTGACGCGCCCGCGCTGCTCCGAGGCGGTTCCCGAGAGTCCGACGGTCTCGCCGAGCAGCGGCCGCTCCTCGACGAAGGTCGCCAACGTCCCGGAGACGCCCGCCAGCCGCGAGCCGGTCAGATGCTCGACCAGATCGATCGCGTGCGCGCCGATGTCGCCGAGCGAGCCGGATCCCGCGGCCGCCTTGTCCAATCGCCACGTCATCGGGCCGTCCTCGTCGCGCAGCCAGTCCTGCAGATACAGCGCGCGCACCTGGCGGATCGTGCCCAGACGGCCCTCGCGGATCAGGTTGCGGGCGAAGCCGATCGCCGGCACGCGGCGGTAGCTGAAGCCGACCATCGAGCGGATGCCGCGGGCCGCGGCCCGCTCGGCGGCATCCGCCATCTCCTGCGCCTCGGCGACGGTGTTCGCGAGCGGCTTCTCGCACAGCACGTGCTTTCCCGCCTCCAGTGCGGCGATCGCGATCTCGGCGTGGCTGTCTCCGGGGGTGCAGATGTCGACGATGTCGACCTCCGGGTCGTCGATGACCGTGCGCCAGTCGGTCGCGGACCGCTGCCAACCGAAACGGCGGCGGGCGTCATCCACGCGGGCGGCGTCGCGACCCACGATGACGGACATCACCGGCTCGGCGGGAAGGTCGAAGAAGCGCGGAGCGGTACGCCAGCCCTGGGAGTGCGCAGCGCCCATGAAGCCGGCGCCGATCATCGCGACGCGGAGCTGCGGGGTGTCCTCGGTCATCGTCGGCCTTCCTGGTCGGGGTACCCGTGCGACGCTAGGACGCGCAGGACCGGGGGGCAAGTTTCGACGGGAGGTTGGAAAACTTTCCTGCTCAGCTGCGCGGAGGTGCGGTCGAGCCGCGCTGCACGAGCGTCGTCGCGAGCTCCAGGCGCGTGCTCTCCACCTCGCCCGCGCGCAGGCGAAGCGCCAGGCGGGTCGCCTCCTCCGCCATCTCCTGCAACGGCTGGCGGATCGTGGTGAGCGGCGGACGCGCCCAGGACGCCGACGGCGCGTCGTCGAAACCGACCACCGAGACGTCGCGCGGCACCTCCAGGCCCAGCGCGAACGCGGCATCGTAGACGCCGAGGGCCTGCATGTCGTTGGCGCAGACGATCGCGGTCGGCCGATCCGCGCCGCCCAGAAGGCGCCGTCCTTCCCGCTCGCCGTCCTCGCGCGAGAATCCACCTCCCCCTATCGCCGACGGCACGGGGATGCCCGCCTCCTGCAGCGCCGCGTGGTAGCCGGCCAGCCGAGCCCGCGAGCACATCAGATCGGCGGGTCCCCCGATCGCAGCGATGCGCCGGTGGCCGAGGGCCACGAGATGCCGGGTGGCTGCGAGTCCTCCCGCCCAGTTCGTGGCGCCGATGGCGGGGACATCCGCCGGAGGGTCGCCCGCCGGGTCGACGACGACGAAGGGGATGTTCCGCGTTCGCAGCTGGCGGCGGTGGTCGGCGGTGAGGTTCGAGAACTGCAGCACGATCGCGACCGGCTTCCGGCGGAGGACGCCGGTGATCAGCTCGTCACCCACCGCGTGGTAGTCGCCGATGGTCGACAGCACCATCGCGAGTCCGTTCTCGCGGGCGACCCGCTCGACCCCCCGGATGACCTCGACGGACCACTCGCTCGCGAGGTTCTCGATGACGAGCTCGACGGTGTCGCCGCGTTCCGCATCCACCCCACGGCGCGCGTAACCGGAGTCGTGGAGCAGGTCCTCGACGCGACGCCGCGTCGAGGGTGACACTCCGGGCCGCCCGTTCAGCACCTTGGACACCGTGGACAGCGACACCGACGCCTCGCGCGCGATCGCCTCCAGCGTCGGACGGGTGGCAGCGGGCATGCTGCCACTGTCGCACATCGCCGCGGGGTCGCGGACGGCGCTGTGCCACAATGTCGCCCACGCCGTCCGACGACCGCGTGTACCCCTCCGCCTTGACGACTCTCACGAAAACCGCGCCGAAAGCGAGACCGATGCCGCTCACCGACCTGACCCACGCCGAACTGACCGCCTTCCGCCCGGAGGTGGACGAGCCGGCCGACTTCGACGCCTTCTGGGAGCGCACCATCGCGGAAGCCCGTGAGGCCGGCGGCGTTCCCGAACTCACCCCGGCCGACACGCCCGTCACCCAGCTCATCGTCGAAGACTTCGTGTTCCCGGGCTTCGGCGGCGAGCCGGTGCGGGCCTGGGTGTCGCGGCCCCTCCACGCGGACGGCCCGCTGCCTGCGGTCGTGCAGTTCCAGGGATACGGCGGCGGCCGCGGGCTGCCCGGCGAGAACGTCACGTGGGCGCTGGCCGGGTACGTGCACGTCTTCGTCGACACGCGCGGCCAGGGCAGCGGCTGGGGAAGCGGCGGAGACACCGCCGACCCGCACGGCTCAGGACCCGCCGCGCCCGGAGTGATGACGCGCGGCATCCACGCGCCCGAGACGTACTACTACCGCCGCGTGTTCACGGATGCGGTGCGCGCGGTCGACGCGGCCCGCGACCTGCCCTTCGTCGACGCCGGCCGGATCGCCGTCACCGGTGGCAGCCAGGGCGGCGGAATCGCCCTCGCTGCCGGCGCGCTGGCGGGAGGCGTCTCGGCTGTGCTGCCGGACGTCGCGTTCCTCTGCGCGTTCCGCCGCGGGGTCGAGGTCGCGGCGGGCGGGCCGTACCTGGAGGTGGCGACGTATCTGTCCGTGCACCGCGACGAGGTCGCGGACGTCTTCCGCACCCTGTCGTACTTCGACGGCGTGAACTTCGCCCGGCGCATCCACTCGCCGTCGCTGTTCTCGGTCGCGCTGATGGACACGGTGGTGCCGCCATCGACGACCTTCGCGGCGTACAACCACCTGGCGGCGGATGACCGCGCGATCGAGGTCTACCCGTTCAACGACCACGAGGGCGGAGGCGCGGCCCAGTGGCGCCTCCAGGCCGCGTGGCTCGCCGCGCGCTTCGCCCGCTGAGCCCGCCCGCTCCCGCCGCCACCCTCTCTCCCCCCTCCCCAGCGCCGCTTTCCGCCAAATCGCAGCGGCGTCGAAGGAGACGGAGGCGGAGGCGGGCGGGGGCGGAGGGGCGGAGGCGTCAGCCGGCGGGCGGGGCCGTGGTCGCCCGGCGGACCAGCCGGGTCGGGAGGCGCAGGTGCGTCCGCTCCGGAGTCTCGCCGTTCATCAGGGCGACCAGCAGGTCCGCCGCCGCCGCACCCAGGCTCTGCATCGGCTGCCGCACCGTCGTGAGCGGCGGGTTGTACTGGGATGCCTCCGGCACGTCGTCGAAGCCGACCACCGAGAGCTCGCGCGGCACGTCCAGGCCGAGTTCGGCCGCCACCTCCATCACCGCGATCGCCGAGATGTCGTTGGCGGCGAAGACGGCGGTCGGCCGGTCGGGGCGGCTGAGCAGCGGAAGGGCGACCTCCCGCACGGTGTTGTGCTCGTAGCGTCCGACCGCCACCAGGGACGGGTCGAAGGGGATGCCGGCCTCGCTCAGCGCGCGCCGGTAGCCGGCGTCGCGCAGGCTCGACGAGCGCAGGTCGGGGCGGCCGGCGACGTACGCGATCCGCCGGTGGCCCAGGCCGATCAGGAAGGCGATGGCGTTGCGCGCCCCGCCGAAACTGTCCGACTCCACGGTCGGGACGTCGGCACGGCCGGTGTGCGGGTCGATCGCCACCATGGGCACGTCGGCGTTCGCGCTGACGACGGTCGGGGTGACCATGATCACGCCGTCGATGAGGGTTCCGCTGAGCCGGCTGAGCGACCGCCGCTCCCAGCCCTCGCTGGACGGCTGCCGTGAGCCGCTGTAGGCGAGCAGGTCGTAGCGGGAGTCGTGCAGCGCCGCGCCGACCCCTTTCAGGATCTCGGCGGAGAACGGCTCGAAGTCGGCGACGAGCACGCCGATCACACCGGTTCGCCGTGACCGCATGCTGCTGGCGACCAGGCTGGACTCGTACCCGAGCTCCTGCACCACCCGAAGCACACGCTCCACCGTCTCGACCGCGACGCCGTATCGGCCGTTGACCGCTTTCGACACCGTGGCGACCGAGACGCCGGCCGCTTCGGCCACATCGTTGATTGTCGGACGCCGTCCCATGCCGTCAGAGCCTAGCGTAGAAAAGGTTTTCGAAAACGTTTGACACCGGAGATGGCGCTTGCGACACTTCCGACGTCCCCACCTCAACGAAGAGAACAGGTTGGAATCACATGAAAGGCACCAAGCTCCTTACCGGGGCCGCCGTCGTGATGGCCGGCGCGCTCGCCCTCACCGGGTGCAGCGGCGGCTCCGACAGCTCGAGCAGCAACGGCAAGGTCAGCATGACCCTCTGGCAGAACTCCACCACCGGCCCCGGCCAGGAGTTCTGGAAGAACGCCGTCGCCGCTTTCGAGAAGGCGAACCCGAACGTCACCATCAAGGTCCAGTCCATCCAGAACGAGGACCTGGACGGCAAGCTCCAGACGGCACTGAACTCTGGTGACGCCCCCGACATCTTCCTGCAGCGAGGCGGCGGCAAGATGGCGGCGATGGTGAACGCCGGCCAGGTGATGGATATCACCGGCAAGGTATCGGCCGACACCAAGAAGAACATCTCGGCCGGCTCGTTCAAGGCAGAGACCTACCAGGACAAGGTCTGGGCGATGCCGATCGCCGTCCTGCCGGGCGGGCTGTTCTACAGCCAGGATCTGTTCAAGGCGGCCGGGATCACCGACGCGCCCAAGACGATCGACGACCTCAACAGCGACGTCACGAAGTTGAAGGCGACCGGCGTCTCCCCCATCGCGCTCGGCGGCAAGGACGCCTGGCCCGCTGCTCACTGGTTCTACTGGTTCGCGCTCCGCGAGTGCGCCGGTTCGACCATGGAGAAGACGGCCGACTCGAAGTCCTTCTCCGACGGCTGCTGGCTGAAGGCCGCAGAGGACCTGCAGAAGTTCTCGGAGACGAAGCCGTTCAACGACGGCTTCCTGACCACCTCGGCCCAGCAGGGCGCGGGCAGCTCGGCCGGCCTCATCGCCAACCACAAGGCCGGCATGGAGCTCATGGGCGCCTGGGACCCGGGAGTGATCGCATCGCTCACGCCGGACCAGAAGCCGCTTCCGGACCTCGGCTTCTACCCGTTCCCCGAGGTCTCGGGCGGCAAGGGTGAGCCCGGCTCCATCATGGGTGGCGTCGACGGGTACTCCTGCTCGGTGAAGGCACCCAAGGAGTGCGCCGACTTCCTCAACTTCGTGGCCACCACGGACCAGCAGGAGGCCTACTACAAGGCCTTCAACGCTCCGCCGGTGAACACCGAAGCGCAGAAGGTCGTCACCGAGCCCTACCTGCAGGATGTGCTGAAGGCCTACAACGCGGCCCCGTACGTCTCGCAGTGGCTCGACACCGTGCTCGGCCAGAACGTCGGAAACGCGCTGAACGTGGCGGTCGTCGACATGCTGGCCGGCAAGAGCGACCCGAAGCAGCTCATCCAGGCGGCCAACGACGCCGCGAAGAAGGGCTGAGGTCTGAGCTCGTGAGCAACACCCGCGAGAACACCTCCACCGGCGTCCTGCCGCGGTCGGAGCTCGCGCAGCACGGCGGGAGCGGCGCAGTCGCGTCGCTCCCGCCGCGGCCGCGCCGCCGCCGCACCGGCTGGGCCATGCGCCTGGAGATCGCGCTGCTGGCAGGTCCTGCGGCGCTCGTCTTCCTGGCCTTCGTGATCTTCCCGGTCGTGATCGCCGCCTACTACGGCTTCTTCCGCTGGCAGGGCTACGGCCCTGCGACGGACTTCATCGGCCTGCAGAACTACATCACCATCCTCCAGGATTCCGCCTTCCAGCAGGCGCTCTGGCACAACTTCCTCATCGTCATCGGTTCGCTTGTGCTGCAGGGGCCGGTGGCCATCCTGCTGGCGCTTCTGCTGAACCGGAAGATGCGGGGGCAGTCCGTGATCCGCGTCCTGATCTTCGTGCCCTACGTCATCGCCGAGGTCGTCGTCGGAACCGGGTGGAGCCTGATGCTCGCCACCAACGGCGCGCTCAACGGGATGCTGAAGAACCTGGGCCTGAACTTCCTGGTCCACGACTGGCTGTCCGACCCGAGCATCGCCATCTGGACGCTGCTCGCGATCCTGACCTGGAAGTACGTCGGTTTCGCCGTCATCCTCTTCCTCGCGGGGCTCCAGGGCATCCCGGAGGAGCTGTATGAGGCGGCCGCCCTCGACGGGGCCTCGTACTGGCAGATCCAGCGGCGGATCGCTCTCCCGCTGCTCGGCCCGACGCTGCGTATCTGGGCGTTCCTGTCGATCATCGGGGCGCTGCAGCTGTTCGACCTCGTCTACATCATCTGGGGCCAGTACGTGGCCTCGACCGCCGGCACCTCGACCATGGCGACCTACATGGTCGCCAACGGCCGCAACGCCGGCAACTTCGGCTACGGAAACGCCGTCGCCGTCGTGATCTTCCTGATCTCTCTGATCGTCGCGCTGTTCTACCAGCGGTTCGTGCTCCGGCGCGACACCGAGGGCGCGATCACGGGTGACAGGCGCACCGGAAGGAAGAACCGATGACCGCGTTCATCGCCGTCCCCGACGCCCCGGACGCGCCCGGCGTCCTGGAGGCGCCGGACCGCAGGAAGGTCAAGGGCCTGCCGTGGGGTTCTCCGACCGTCTACTTCGTCGCGCTCATCGTGATCGCGCTGATGCTGGCTCCGATCGTGTACATCGTCCTCGGCGGCTTCCGAACGAACTCCCAGATCACGGTCGACCCTGCCGGGTTCCCGAACCCCTGGAACGTCCAGAACTATCTGGGCGTGCTCACCGGCGGCGTCTTCTGGCAGGAGGTGCTGAACTCGACGATCGTCGCGGTCGTCACCACCCTCGGCGTGATCGTCCTCGGCCTGATGGCGAGCTACGTGCTCGCCCGCTACCGCTTCCGCGGTCGCGGCATCCTGTACGCGCTGTTCGCCGCCGGTCTGATGTTCCCGATCACCGTGGCCATCACCCCGCTGTACATCGTGGTGCGCAACCTGGGGCTGATGAATTCGCTGGGCGGCGTCATCCTGCCGCAGATCGCTTTCGCGCTGCCGACGACGATCATCATCCTCGTGCCGTTCCTGCGCGCGATCCCGGACGAGATCCAGGAGGCCGCCTTCATCGACGGCTGCAGCCGGCTCGGATTCTTCTGGCGGATGGTGTTGCGGCTCTCCCTTCCCGGCGTGATCACCGTCGGCATCCTGGCCTTCATCGCCAGCTGGAACAGCTACCTGCTGCCGCTCTTCCTCCTCAACAACGAGGAGACGTTCACGCTGCCGCTCGGAGTCCAGGCGTTCTCGTCGCAGTACTCCGTCGACACGGCCAAGGTGTTGGCGTTCACCTCCCTCTCCATGATTCCGGCGCTGGTGTTCTTCAGCATTTTCGAGCGCCGCATCGTCGGCGGCCTGACCGGCGCCGTCAAGGGCTGACGCCCGCTCCCGCCTTCTTCTACGAAGTGAGATCAGACATGACCGAATCACTCCAGCGCCCGACCGCGCCCTCCGAGCGTGTGCGTGCACTCCTCTCCTCGATGACGTTGGAGGAGAAGCTCGCCCAGCTGGTCGGCTTCTGGGTCGACAAGGGCGACGAACTGGTCGCCCCGATGGCCGGCGAGATGGGCAACCCCGGCGCCTACGCGGACGTGACCGCCCACGGGCTCGGGCAGCTGACCCGCGTCTACGGCACCCGCCCGGTCGACCCGGCGGAGCGCGCCGCGTGGCTGTGGACGGAGCAGCGGCGGCTGAAGGAGGAGACGCGGCTCGGCATCCCGGCACTGGTGCACGAGGAGTGCCTGACCGGGCTCGCCGCCTGGAAGGCGGCCACGTTCCCGACGCCGCTCGCCTGGGGCGCATCCTTCGACCCCGAGCTGGTGGAGGAGATGGCCGGTCTGATCGGGCTGTCGATGCGCGAGCTCGGCATCCACCAGGGCCTCGCCCCGGTTCTCGACGTGATCCGCGACCCGCGCTGGGGCCGGGTGGACGAGTGCATCGCCGAGGACCCGTACGTTGTCGGCACGCTCGGCACGGCCTACGTGCGCGGGCTGCAGGGCGCCGGCGTGCACGCCACGCTGAAGCACTTCGTCGGGTATTCGGCCTCGCAGGCCGGGCGCAACCACGCACCGGTGCACGCTGGACCGCGCGAGGTGCGCGACACCCTGGTGCCGCCGTTCGAGATGGCGATCCGGGATGGCGGGGTGCGGTCGGTCATGAACTCGTACGCCGAGATCGACGGCGTTCCGGTCGGTGCCACACCCGCGTATCTCACCGACATCCTCCGCGACGAGTGGGGCTTCGACGGGACGGTGGTCTCCGACTACTTCTCGGTCGCCTTCCTGCACACGATGCACGGCGTCGCCGCCGACCTGGGCGAAGCGGCGGCGCTTGCCCTGGCGGCCGGGATCGACGTGGAGCTGCCGACCGGCGACGCGTTCCTGGAGCCGCTGTCGGCGCGCATCCGGTCGGGCGCGACAAACGAGGCCCTGGTCGACCGCGCCGTGCTCCGGGTGCTGGCTCAGAAGGAGGAGCTGGGGTTGCTGGATGCGACCTTCGACGAGCCGCCCGCATCCATCGACCTCGACACGCCGGCCCACCGCGAGGTCGCCCTCCGGCTGGCCGAGGAGTCCCTCGTGCTGCTCACGAACGATGGGACGCTCCCGCTGGACCCCACTCCGGCCCGGATCGCTGTGCTTGGCCCCAACTCGGACGTTCCCGAGGCGCTGATGGGGTGCTACTCGTTCGCCAACCATGTGCTGGCCCACCACCCGGAGGTGCCGCTCGGCCTCGAACTGCCGTCCGTGCTGGAGGCCGTCCGCGCCGAGTTCTCCTCCGCCACCGTCATGCACGAACGTGGCTGCCAGGTCGAGGGAGACGATCGCTCAGGCATCCCTGCCGCCGTCGCCGCGGCGAGCGCCGCTGACGTGGCAGTCGTGGTCATCGGCGACCGGGCCGGCCTGTTCGGCCGGGGAACGGTCGGCGAAGGGAACGATGTCGAGAGCCTGGAGCTCCCGGGCATCCAGCGGGAGCTCGTCGAGCGCGTCGTCGCCACCGGGACGCCCGTCGTGCTGGTCGTCCTGTCCGGCCGCCCATACGCGATCGGCTGGGCGGTGGAGGGCGTGACCGCTCCCGCCGCCGTGCTGCAGGCGTTCTTCCCCGGCGAGGAGGGCGGCCGCGCCATCGCGGCGGTGCTCTCCGGCCGGGTCTCCCCGTCGGGTCACCTCCCGGTCTCGCTTCCCCGGTCGGCGGGGGCGCAGCCCTACTCCTACCTGCACCCGGTGCTCGGCGGCCCGAACGAGATCACCAGTGCCGACAGCACGCCGGTGCTGCCGTTCGGGCACGGGCTCTCGTACACGACCTTCGAGCACTCGAACCTGGAAGTGGATGCAGAGGTCGCCGCGGGCGGCACGTTCACCGCGAGCGTCCGCATCCGGAACACGGGAGAGCGCGCGGGCACCGATCTCGTGCAGCTCTATGCGCGGGATGTGCACGCCAGCGTGACCCGTCCGGTCGCCCAACTGCTCGGCTACCGCCGCGTGGGGCTGGAGCCCGGCGAAGAGACCATTGTGCGTTTCGCGGTGCCCAGCACACGGCTGGCGTTCTCCGACGCGGCGCTGCGCCGCATCGTGGAACCCGGCGCCGTCGAGCTGTGGGTCGGGCCGACCTGCGACGAGCGGGAGACCGCCGCTCTGCTCGACATCACGGGCCCCGTTCACCTCGTCACACCGGCGGATGGCCGCCTGGTGACGTCGACCGTGGAGGCGGCTACCGTAGGGGCCGTCTACACCGACGCGCTGTGACCACTCGCGCTGCGCGCGCTATTGCGGTATAAGTTTATTGAAACAACAAATCACCGACGACGCTGAAGGAAGATCCATGAGCCTCACCCCCACCCGCGCCGACAAGTTCTCGTTCGGTCTGTGGACCATCGGCTACAACGGCACGGACCCGTTCGGCGGGCCCACCCGCCCCCAGCTCGACGTGGTCGAGGCGGTGCACAAGCTCGACGAGCTCGGCGCCTACGGCCTCACGTTCCACGACGACGACCTGTTCGCCTTCGGATCCACCGACGCCGAGCGCCAGAAGCAGATCGACCGCCTCAAGCAGGCGCTCTCCGACACCGGCATCATCGTGCCGATGGTGACGACCAACCTGTTCAGCGCTCCGGTGTTCAAGGACGGCGGCTTCACCTCCAACGACCGCGCCGTGCGTCGCTTCGCGCTGCGCAAGGTGCTCCGCAACATCGACCTGGCGGCCGAGCTGGGCGCCAAGACGTTCGTCATGTGGGGCGGCCGCGAGGGCGCCGAGTACGACGCCGCGAAGGACATCCGCGCCGCCCTCGAGCGCTACCGCGAGGCTGTCAACCTGCTCGGCGACTACGTCACCGACAAGGGCTACGACATCCGCTTCGCGATCGAGCCGAAGCCGAACGAGCCGCGCGGCGACATCCTGCTGCCGACCCTGGGCCACGCGCTCGCGTTCATCGAAACCCTCGAGCGCCCCGAGCTGGTGGGCGTCAACCCCGAGGTCGGGCACGAGCAGATGGCCGGCCTGAACTTCGCGGCCGGCATCGCGCAGGCCCTCTACCAGGGCAAGCTCTACCACATCGACCTCAACGGCCAGCGCGGCATCAAGTACGACCAGGACCTCGTCTTCGGTCACGGCGACCTGCAGAACGCCTTCGCGCTCGTCGACCTGCTCGAGAACGGCGGCCCCAACGGCGGACCGGCGTACGACGGCCCGCGTCACTTCGACTACAAGCCGTCCCGCACCGAGGACATCACCGGCGTGTGGGATTCGGCGGCCGCCAACATGCGCACCTACCTGCTCCTGAAGGAGCGCGCGCAGGCGTTCCGTGCCGACCCGGAGGTGCAGGAGGCGCTCGAGGCGTCGCGCGTCCCGGAGCTGTCGCGGCCGACGCTCGGCGACGGCGAGAGCTACGACGACCTCCTGGCCGACCGTGGCGCGTTCGAGGACTTCCAGCCGGACGAGTACTTCGGCGGCAAAGGTTTCGGCTTCGTCCGCCTGCAGCAGCTCGCCCTCGAGCACCTGCTCGGCGCCCGCTGACCCGTCCCCGACCCTGAGGTGCTCGTCGTTGCCGTCCCGACCCGCGTGTCGGCCGCAACGACGAGCACCTCGCGTATGTGAAGGAGCGAGATGACTCTCGTCGCCGGTGTCGACTCATCGACCCAGAGCTGCAAGGTGGTCGTCCGCGACCTCGAGACGGGCGCGCTGGTGCGTTCGGGGCGCGCCGCGCATCCCGACGGCACCGAGGTGGACCCGGCGGCCTGGTGGGCCGCCCTGCAGGAGGCCCTCGCGGCTGCCGGTGGGCTCGACGACGTCGAGGCGATCTCGGTGGCGGGCCAGCAGCACGGGATGGTCGTGCTGGATGCGGACGGGCGCGTCATCCGCGACGCCCTGCTCTGGAACGACACCCGGTCGGCCCAGGCAGCCCGCGACCTGATCGCGGAGGTCGGAGCGGAGGAGTACGCGACCCACGTCGGTGTGGTCCCGGTGGCCTCCTTCACCGCGACGAAGCTGCGCTGGCTGCGGGATGCGGAGCCGGCGAACGCGGCCCGCGTCGCGGCCGTCGCCCTCCCCCACGACTGGCTGACCTGGCGGCTGCGCGGCTACGGCCCGGCCGGCGAGAGCGAGCACGGCCCGGACCTGGAGGCGCTGACCACCGACCGCTCCGACGCGAGCGGCACCGCATACTGGAGCGCAGCGACCGGTGCGTACGACTTCGATCTGTTCGAGCGGGCGCTCGGGCGGGCCGGGCGCGAGGCGGGCGCGGACCCGGGCGACACGGCATCGGCTGGTGCTGTGGTGCTCCCCCGTGTGCTCGGTCCGTCGGAGGCAGCCGGCCGCACCCCGTCCGGCGTGCTCGTCGGACCCGGTGCGGGCGACAACGCCGGTGCCGCCCTGGGCCTCGGAGCGGCGGAGGGCGACGTCGTCGTCTCCATCGGGACCTCCGGGACGGTGTTCGCGGTGACGGACGCACCCATCGCCGACCCGTCGGGCACGGTCGCCGGGTTCGCGGATGCGTCGGGAGTCTCCCTGCCGCTGATCGCGACCCTCAATGCGGCGCGCGTGCTCGGCTCGATCGCCGGGCTGCTCTCCGTCGACCACGACCGGCTCTCCGAGCTCGCCCTCGACGCCGAGCCCGGCGCCGGTGGCGTGGTGCTCGTCCCCTACTTCGAGGGCGAGCGGACACCGAACCTCCCGGACGCGAAAGCGAGCATCCACGGGCTCACCCTCGCGTCGACCACTCCGGCGAACCTGGCGCGCGCCGCCATCGAGGGGATGCTGTGCGGGCTCGCCGACGGTCTCGATGCCGTGCGCGCGGTCGGCGTGCGCGAGCGCCGCATCCTGCTCATCGGGGGCGCGGCGCAGAACCCGGCGGTCGCCCAGGTCGCTGCGCAGGTGTTCGACGCCCCGGTGGAGGTGCCGGTGCCGGGCGAGTACGTCGCCGACGGCGGCGCCGTCCAGGCCGCATGGGCGCTGACCGGCTCCCGCCCCTCCTGGACCGTCGAGACCTCGGCGGCCCTCCCGGTCGACACCCGCCCCACCATCCGCACCCAGTACGCCGCCGCCCGCGCCTGACCCGCCCTCCCGACCCCCAGCCCACGCCCCACCGTCGAGTCCACACTTTCTGCACGCCCGAACGGCGTGTCGCGTGCAGAAAGTGTGTACTCGACGGTGGGGCTGGGGGTCAGGTCGAGAGTGAGAGGGCGGAGGCGGCGCGGGCGGCGACGGCGGCGGGAGGGACGCCGATGTCGAGGGTGAGGTGGCGCTCGTCGCGGGCGGGCGGCTCGAGGAGGTCGAGCTGCGACTGCAGCATCCCGGCCTTCATGAAGTGGTGCTCGCGGACGGCCAGCCGTTCGGCGAGCAGTTCCGCCGAACCCGTGAGGTGGAGGAAGACGACGTCGTCGCGTCGCAGCACGTCGCGGTAGCGGCGCCGGAGCGCCGAGCACGCGACCACGACCGGCCGGCCGCCCGCCCGTCGCTCATCCATCCAGGAGGCGATGGCGTCCAGCCAGGGCGCGCGGTCCTCGTCGGTGAGCGGCGATCCCGCGCCCATCCGTTCGACGTTGGCCGCCGGATGCAGGCCGTCCCCCTCGAGCAGCTCCCAGCCGAGACGTTCGGCGAGCAGCGCTGCGACTGTGGACTTCCCGCACCCCGCGACTCCCATCACGACGACCGCGCGCACCGGGGTCACCCGAGGCCGCCCACGAACAGGCTCAGCACCAGCACTCCGGCCAGTCCGACGATCGAGACCAGGCACTCCAGCACCGTCCAGCTCTTCAGCGTCTGCGGGATGCTGAGGCCCAGGTACTCCTTCACCAGCCAGAAGCCGGCGTCGTTGACGTGCGAGAAGAACACCGAGCCGGCGCCGATCGCCAGCACCATGAGCGAGACCATCGGAACCGACAGGTGCTCGGTCAGCGGCAGCAGGATGCCGGCGGCCGTGACCGTCGCCACCGTCGCGGACCCGGTCGCGATGCGGATGAGCGCCGCCACAGTCCAGGCCAGCAGGAGCACGACGATCCCGCTCGCTCCGGTCGCCCAGCCGGCGATGACCTGCCCGATTCCGGTGTCGACCAGCACCTGCTTGAAGCCACCGCCGGCGCCGACGATGAGGAGGATGCCCGCGATGGGCGGCAGCGACGCGCTCAGGCTGGTCTGGATCGCCTTGCGGTCCATTCCGCCTCCGACGCCCAGCAGCAGGAGTCCCGCCAGCACGGCGACCGTCAGGGCGATGACCGGGGTTCCCAGGAAGTCGAGCACGACCTTCCCGACCGGCGCCGCATCCGGGGACACGATGTCCGCGAGCGCCTTGCCGAGCATGAGGACCACCGGCAGCAGGATGCTGACCAGCGCCGCGACGAAGGACGGGCGTCGACGGGAGGCATCGTCACCCTCCTCGGCGACGAAGAGGTCGGGAACGCCGACCGGCACCCACTTCGCCGCCAGCCGGCTGAACAGCGGACCGGCGATGGCGATGGTCGGGATGGCGACCAGCACACCGAAGGCGAGGGTCAGCCCGAGGTTGGCGCCGAGCGCTGCGATGGCCACCAGCGGCCCGGGGTGCGGCGGCACCAGTCCGTGCATGGCGGAGAGACCCGCGATGGTGGGCAGCGCGATGCGCATCAGCGGCAGTCCGGAGCGACGGGTCACCAGGATGATGACCGGCATCAGCAGCACCAGGCCCACCTCGAAGAACATCGGAAGGCCGATGATGGCGCCGACTGCGCCCATCGTCCACGGAAGCAGGCGAGCGCTCGTTCGCGACACCAGCGTGTCGACGATGCGGTCGGCGCCGCCCGAGTCGGCGAGCAGCTTTCCGTACATGGCGCCGAGGCCGATGAGCACGCCGACGCTGCCCATGGTGTTGCCGAAGCCGGTGATGAAGCTGCCGATCGCGGCGTCTCCCGCCATGCCCGCGGCGAGGCCGGCGACCAGCGAGCCGAGTAGCAGGGCGAGGAACGGATGCAGTTTGAGCCAGGTGATCAGGATGACGATCACCGCGATGCCCGCCAGGGCAGCGACGATGAGCTGGCCTTCGGGGGCGGTGGGATGCGGGGCCGGTGCCGGAGCCGCGGCCGCGGCGAGGCGCGCGAGCAGTGCTGTGTTCATGAACGTCCTTGGTCGTGTTGGATAGGGCACGAACACTCTAGAAATAAATCAGATTTGTGTCTAATCAGCGCAGGTAATAGCAGTCTTAATGCGCATGCGTGTCGCTTTGACCTGACGAGTCCCAGACCCCGATAATGAAGCGTGACCCAGCCAGCGCACGGCTCCCTGCACGAGCAGGCCATCGCCTCGCTCGGTGCTCGCATCGTGTCCGGCGACATCCCGGTCGGGACGGTCCTCACTCCGGAGACGCTGGGCATCTCGCGCACAGTCCTCCGCGAGTGCATCCGTGTGCTGGAGTCGCTCGGGCTGGTTCAGGCCCGCCGCCGGCGCGGCACCGTCGTCATGCCCGAGTCGGCGTGGCAGGCCCTCGATCCGCGCATCCTGAACTGGCGGCTCGCCGGCCCCGACCGGCTGACCGCGCTGGGCGATCTGAGCGAGCTGCGCCTCGCTGTGGAGCCGGTCGCCGCGAGGCTGGCCAGCGCTCGCGCCACTCCGGCCCAGTGCGGCGAACTGACCGCTGCGATCGTGGGGATGGCCGCGACGCAACGGTCGGCGGACCGGGACGAATACCTCGCGCACGACCGCGACTTCCACCGGGTGCTTCTGGAGGCGTCCGGCAACCCGGTGTTCGCCGCTCTCAGCAGCGCCGTCTCCGAGGCGCTCACCGGGCGGACCGCCCACGCGCTCATGCCGGACACCGCGAATCCGGAGGCGATCCGGCTTCACGAGGAGGTCGCCGCCGCCGTCCGCCGCGGCGACGGCGCCGCCGCCGAGCACTCGATGCGCCGCATCGTCGAGGAGGCGGACAGCGCGGTTCAGCGCCCCTCGCGGTGAGCCGTTCGCGGTCTCAGCGATGCAGGATGCGCGGACCGATGACCCATGCCAGCGCGCAGAGCACGGCCGACACGGCGAAGGCTCCGACGAACGGCCACCCCGCTCCGGCCTCCCTCAACGCCGCGAAGACGATCGCTGTCGCCGCCAACGTCACGGCGGAACCGGTCGCGTCGGCGATCGACAGCCCGGAGCTGTTGAAGCCCTGATCGTCCGCGGTCGAGTATTCGAGCGTCAGCACGCCGAGCCGCGGGTACAGGATGCCCATCCCACCTCCGGCGAAGGCCCACGCGACCACGGCGACGACCGGGTTCAGGTGCCAGGCAGCTGTGGCGATGAGGGCGGAGAGCGCGATCGTCAGTCCGAGCGCTCCCAACCGTGCTGCGGTCCGGTTGGTGATGCCCGGAAAGTGCCCCTGCACCCACGACGCACCGGACCAGGTGAGGCCGGCCGCCGTCAGGGCGAGACCGGCGACCGCGGGTGAGAGGCCGTACCGCGTCACCATGATGAGCGGCACGTACACCTCGGAGGCGAAGAACGTTCCCGCCACGAGGGCGCGCATCAGGATGACACTGGGCAGCCCGCGACGGGCGAGCAGCGTCCCGCTCGGCACCAGCGGCCGGATCGCGAAGGCGGCGAGTGCGGCGGCGAGCACGGGCACGATCCACTGGACCGGTCCTCTCGCCTCGGCCGCGAGCGTCAGCGCCAACACTGCCGTCGCGAGCAGCACCGCCCAGAGCACCCGCGCCGGGCGGAACGGTGCCGGCTCGGCCGGCGCGTGGAGCACCCCGCGCATCACCGGCACGACCATCAGCATGGCGAGGGCGGTCAGGCCGACGACGCCGAGGAACACCCACCTCCAGCCGACCGTTTCAGCCAGGACGCCGGCGATGAACGGCCCGATCAGCGACGGGATGACCCACGCGGCCGCGAACCCGGCGAAGATCCGGGGATGCAGCCTGGGCGGATACACGCGGGCCACGATCACGTACAGCACGACGGTGAGCGCTCCGCCGCCGAGCCCGTGGATGAGCCGGCCCACGACGAACAACCACATCGTCGGTGCGGTGCCGGCGACGAGCAGCCCGACCGTGAACAGTGCCACCGAGGCGACCAGCGCCGTCCTGGGGTTGCCGCGGTCGGCCCAGGCTCCGGCGGACACCATGCCGACGACGCTGACGGCGAGCGGACCGGCGAACGCGAACGCGTACAGCGCCGCCCCGTCGAGCTCCCTGCTCACCGCCGGCATGATGGTGGTGACCGCGAGCGCCTCGAAGGCGGCAAGCGTGATCAGCAGGCACATCCCGATGCTGGTCCAGCGGAACTGCGGGCTGAGAACACCACCGGCCGCCGGCGGAGCAGCGGAGGGGGAGCCGGCCGACACCGAATCCACGTCGCGCGAGGTCATGATGCCCACCTTAACCCTGGGGGCGCTCGGCGCGTCCGGCAGGGCGTCGCCGAGCCGCCCTGGCCAGCGCTCCGACCCCCAGGGCCAGCACGGCGACGGCTGCCGGAAAGGCGAGGTGCCAGCCGGCGAGGAGCAGCAGCCCGCCGGCGAGGACGCACGAGAGCAGCGCCATCCACCAGCCGACGGAGCGGGCCGGCAGGAGCCGCAGCGCGGAGGCGACTCCGAGTCCGTAGACAGCGGCGGCGAAGCTCGTGTGGACGAGGATGAACGGCTGGAGGTCGCCGCTCGCCAGAACGATGACCGAGTACACCGCCATCACCACGGTGGAGAGCAGCAGCCCGCGCCGGGCGACCGCGCCGTTCTCGACACCGCGACCGAACCAGGCGGGTAGGTCGCCGTCTCGTCCCATGGCGGCGCCGAGCTTGCTGAACGCCGCCAGGTAGGCATTGAAGACTCCCGTGACGACGATCGCCGCGATGACGGCGACGACCACACCGCCCGCTGGTCCGGTCGCTATCTGGACCAGCTCGAGCAGTGGGACAGCGGTCGAGGCGGCGTGGTCGCCCAGTACCAGGACCGTGACGGTCTGGATGGCGAGGTAGGCGACCGACACGATCACCAGCGCCAGGGCGGTGGCGCGGGGGATGTCCCTGCGCGGATTCCGGAACTCCCCGCCGATACCGGCGACCGCCTCCCAGCCGGCGAACGCCCAGATGTAGAGGCTCATCGCCAAGCCGACGCCGCCCCAGCCGTGCGGGAGCAGAGGCTGCAGGTGCGCCGGCTGCCCGTGGGGCGCTGCAACAGCGAGCACGAACACCAGGACGGCGACCAGGGCTCCCGACAGGACGAGCTGCACGGAGGCGGCGAACCGCACCCCGAACGCGGTCACCGCGATGGGGATGACCATGAGACCGACGGCGATGAGCGTGGTGCTCACCGTGTCACCGCCGATCACCGCGACGACGTACCGGGCGGTCATCAGCGCCGCGATCGGGGCTCCGATCGGCGTGCCGAAGAAGAACCAGTAGCCGATGATGCGCGCGGCATCGGGCCCGAAGGCGCGCCGCGCGAACGTCGCCACCCCTCCCGCATCAGGATGCCGCCGGGCGAGGGCGGCGAAGGTCGAGGCGAGCGGCACCGAGATGAGCGCGAGCGCCGCCACCGCGATGATCGCCCCCGGGCCCGCCGCAGCAGCAGCGAGCGACGGGAGCACCAGGATGCCCGTCCCCAGCACCGCCGCGATGTAGAGCGCCGTGCCGCCGGCGACGCCGAGCCGCCCGTGCGGCGCGGAGGGCACCTGCGGGTCAGGAAGCTCGGGCTCCGGACCGCGGGCGCGCGTGGTCGAAGGCCCGCGTTCCGTCATCTCTCCATGATGGCGCTGACCACCGACATCCGGTTCTCTGGGCCCACTCTCAGCCCCGCGCCGGTTACGCCATCCACGGTCCCGCGGGAGGATGTGCCTGGAGGAGGCCGCGTGCTCGGACTGGAACTCGTCGTCGTGATCGGCGTCACGACCCTGCTGAGCAGGGTTTTCGCCCGCCGGATCGGCGTCGCGCAACCGCTGCTCCTGGTCGCCTTCGGCGTGCTGATCGGGTTGGTGCCGCTGTTCCGCGGGATCGAGCTGGCGCCGGAGGTGGTGCTGTTCCTGTTCCTTCCGGCGATCCTGTACTGGGAGAGCCTGACCACCTCGCTGCGGGAGATCAAGTCGAACCTGCGGAGCATCATCCTGATGAGCACCGGTCTCGTCGTCGCCACCGCGGCTGCGGTCGCCGTCCTCGCCCATGCTCTCGGGCTGCCGTGGGGGCCCGCCTGGGTGCTCGGCGCTGCGGTCGCGCCGACCGACGCCACGGCGGTCTCCTCGTTCACGCACTCGCTGCCGCGGCGAAACGTGACCATCCTGCGCGCCGAGAGCCTGGTGAACGACGGCACGGCCTTGGTGCTGTGGTCGCTGGCCGTCGGCTTCACCGTCGGTGACGCGGACGTCAGCCTCGGTGCGGTGACCGTCACCTTCCTCTTCGCCTACCTCGCGGCCGCCGCCATCGGCGCCCTGGTCGCTTGGCTGGCGATCCTGGCGCGCAAACGCCTGCGCGACGCGATCTCACAGAACATCGCGATGCTCCTGACGCCGTTCACCGCCTACCTGGTCGCCGAATTCGTCCACGCCTCCGGTGTGCTCGCGGTCGTGGTCGCGGGCCTCATCATCAGCCAGGCCGGACCTCGGATCGGCGTCGCGGAGGGACGGCGCCAGTCCGACGCGTTCTGGTCGTTCTCGACCTTCCTGCTCAACGCGAGCCTGTTCGTCCTCGTCGGGATCGAGCTGCCGCGGTCGGTCGCCGAGCTCGCCACCAGCGACCTCGGGATGGGGCTGGTCGCCATCGTCGCGGTCACCCTCGTGATCGTGGCGGTGCGGTTCGTCTTCCAGTTCACGACGGTGTTCCTGATCCGGCTGCTCGACCGACGCCCCCAGCAGAAGGCCCGGCGGATGAGCAACCGCTGGCGGGTCGTCAGCAGCCTCTCGGGCTTCCGCGGCGCGGTCTCCCTCGCCGCCGCCCTGGCCGTGCCCGCGACCCTGGGCTCCGGGCACCCGTTCCCGGGCCGCGACTTCATCGTCTTCGTGACGACCGGGGTGATCATCGTGACCCTGGTAGTCCAGGGCCTTCTCCTCCCCGCACTCGTGCACTGGGCGCGCCTGCCCTCCGACGAGGCGGTCGGCCACGAACTCCACCTGGCCGAGACGAACGCCACGCGGGCGGCTCTCGACGAGCTGCCGCAGCTGGTCCGGCAGCTCGGCGTCGACCCGGAGATCGCGGAGCGCATCCAGAACGAGTTCGAGGAGCACCTGGATCTGCTCGAGGTCGAGGACGAGTCGGAGGAGGGCGAGGGCGCCGCCGAGCGCAGCCGCCAGGACACCGAGCTGCGCCTCGCCCTGCTGCACTGCAAACGCGAGGAGGTCGTCCGGCTGCGCGACGAGGGCGACATCGACGACATCGTGCTACGGGATCTACAACGCCGCCTCGATGTGGAGGAGGTGCGGCTCACCGGCCGCGAGCCGGGCGAGTGAGCGCTACTTCCGGGCAGGCCACCGGCCGTCTACGATCGCGCTCAGGACCTCACAAGAAGGAGGGTGCCATGACCGACGCCAAGGAGAACTGGCCGGAGACGCCGTCGGGCGAGCCGATCGACGTCGACGCCATCGCGGAGGGCGGCGACGAGGGACCGTACGACGCGGACGGCGTCTTCGAGCCGGCGCACGACGAATCCGACCCGCTGGAGGACGACAGCGGCAGCTGACACCCTCCCCCTCTTGTCCCCCGGTCGTGTACCCCGGTAGTGTCGGTTGCAGACGGGCCGCACAAGGGGAGGGGTGCAGCGTGACGACATTCGAAGCACCGATCGGGAACGTTCCGAAACCGGGGCAGGACGTTCACCTGGTGCGGTGGATCCGCTCGGCGGACGGCTGGACCAGCGAAACGCTGCTCTGCACCTATCTGGCGTGCACGCCGGAGGCCTGGATTGTCGATTCGCGCGGTGAGCAGGTCGCGCTCGCCCGCGCCGAGTGGTCGCAGTTCGCGTTCTGACCGACCGCGGCGCGGCGCTTGCCTAGAGGCCGGCGCGCCCCGCCAGGATCTCGACGGCGACCCGCCAGTCGCGAGCGGGGATGCCCTCCCCCGTGTCCTCCTCGCCGGGGAGGCGGGCCACGAACCCCGGCCAGAGTTCGTCGGTGCCGTGGAGTTCCTCGATCAGCCCGAGGTACTCGCCGCCGAAGTAGACCTCCCACGCCGCGGTCGCGGTGGGGCTGTACATGAGGGTCAGCGGCAGCGACCCGTACGTGTAGACGGCGTGCTGGTGCGCGAGCTCCTTCTCCGTCATGACCGCAGGATAGGCGCGATCACGCGCGCACGGAAGAGCGCGCGGCGCGCCGCGGCGACGGTCACGCTACGACCAGGTCGTCGTCCTCCGACTGCTCGTGCGTGGCGGTGACGGCGAGCCCCACGACGTCGCGGATCCGGCCACGACGCGCGAACGCGGCGCGCTGACGGCCGGCCCCTCCCCCGGTCGCGTGGATGCGCGCGACACCGCGTCGCACCAGCTCCAGGTCGCCGTTCGCCTCGAGTGCGTCGGAGGTGTGCGCCAGGAGCGCCTGCACAGCGTCCACGGCGGACGCCTCACGCCAGGTGACGGGGTGCGGCAGGGAGCCCGCGGTGCCGGTCAGCGCCGCCTGCCACTCGGCAAGTCGCAAGGCCGCGGACGGCACCGCCGCGGGCGGGATGCCCGCGCGCCACTCCGTGGTCGCCGTGTCGACGAGCGCCCGGACGATCGCCGCGATCACGGCGGCATCGCGGGCGTCGAGGCAGACGTCAGCCACGCGCACCTCGACCGTGGGATGCTTCCGCGACACACGCGCGTCGAGGTACAGCATCCCGGTGTCCAGGATGACGCCCGTGTCGACGAGGAACCGCTCGAAGCGGTCGTACGCCTCCACAGAGCCGAAGACGTCGGTCGGCCCCGCGCTCTGCCACTGGTGCCAGGCGACGAAGCGGTAGCTCGCGTGTCCGGTATCGGCTCCCCCGAAGTACGGCGAGTTCGCACTGAGGGCGAGCAGAATCGGGAGCCAGGTGCGGATGCGGTCCAGCACGGCGACGCCCTCCTCTCGCGACTCGATGCCGACGTGCACGTGGAAACCGCACACCAGCGTCCCCCGGGCGGTGAGACCGTAGCGCTCGATCATGCTCGCGTAGCGCGGGTCCTCGGTGACGTGCGGCCGGAGTCGCATCGGCGACATCGCGACCGCGATCGCGCGTGCTCCGTGCCGCTGTGCCAACCCGTCTGCCAGCTCCCTCCCCGAGACGATGTCGAGCAGTAACTCGCTGGTGTAAAGCTGCGGACGCGTCTGCGTCTCGATCATCTCCTGCTGGATCTCCGCGCTCACGGACGGCCCGTCGATCACCGGCGGCGCGTCGGCCAGCACCAGCGGCGCGACCGGTGCTGCCACCCCGCGTGCATCGACCAGGAGAAGTTCCTCCTCCACCCCGAAAGTCCTCACCCTTCCACTATCGGTGGCGCGCGGCGGTCGGACAATACCCAGTACGCCGGGAGTATCCCGTGTGCGAACAGGGTGAAGCCGCCCCCGCGCCTCACCCGACAGTGAGAGTGCCGTCCTCCGCGAGCGTCCAGCCCGGGTTGAACGCCACCTCCCAGACGTGGCCGTCCAGGTCGGCGAAGTACCCCGAATAGCCGCCCCAGAACACGCGTTCGGCCGGTTTCAGGATGCGTGCCCCCGCTGCCTCGGCCTGCTCCAGCACCCGGTCGACGTCCGCCTCCGAACGCTGGTTGCACGCGAGGGTGATGCCACTGAAGCTGCCGTCGATGTTGAGCCGCGCATCCTCGGCCAGATCGTCGCGGCCGAAGAGCGCGAACGCCATCCCCGGCAGCTGGTAGAACACGACCCCTTCGGGCGAGTCCACCGGCCGCCAGCCCAAACCATCTTCGTAGAACGTGCGCGCCCGGCGCAGGTCGGCCACCCCGAGGGTGATCAGGCTGATCCGTTGGTCCATGCGCCGAGGCTAGTCCCGACTACCGACGGAGCGCCTGCTCCACGTCCTCCAGCAGGTCGTCGACGTCCTCGATACCGACGGACAGTCGGACGATGTTGTCCGGCACTTCGAGGGCGGTGCCGCGGACCGAGGCGTGGGTCATCTCGGACGGGTATCCGATGAGCGACTCGACGCCGCCGAGCGACTCGGCGAGCTGGAACGCGCGCGTGGACTCGGCGAAGCGGCGGGCCGCCGGCGCTCCCCCGGCGAGCGCGACCGACAGCATCCCGCCGAAGCCGCTCATCTGGCGGGCCGCGAGGTCGTGCGCCGGGTGCTCGGGCAGCCCGGGGTAGTACACGGTCTCGACGCCGGCGTGGCCGACGAGCGCCTCTGCGATCGACTGCGCGTTGGCGCTGTGCTGCCGAACCCGGACCTGCAGGGTCTTGATCCCGCGCACGGTGAGCCACGCATCCATCGGCGACGACACCGCACCGGCGGCGAACTGCAGGAACTGCGCCTTCTCGGCCAGTTCCTCGTCCGCGAAGACGAGGGCGCCGCCGATGACGTCGGAGTGACCCCCCAGGTATTTGGTGGTCGAGTGGACGACGACGTCCGCGCCGAGGGACAGCGGCTGCTGCAGCGCCGGGGAGGCGAAGGTGTTGTCCACCACGACGACCGCGCCCACCGCGCGACCCAGTTCGACCAGAGCCGCGATGTCGCTGATCTTCATCAGCGGGTTGCTGGGCGTCTCGATCCACAGCATCCGGGAGCGGTCGGTGGCGAGGGCCGTCCGGACGGCGTCCAGGTCGGCCAGATCGACGGTGGTGTTGCGGATGCCCCACTCGCTGTGGATGCGCTCGATCAGCCGGTGCGTGCCGCCATACGCGTCGTTGCCCAGCACGATGTGGTCCCCCGGTCGCAGCGCCGCACGCAGGAGCGCGTCCTCCGCCGCGAGGCCGGAAGCGAAGGAGAGTGCGCGGACGCCGCCCTCCAGCGAGGCCAGCAGCGTCTCCAGCGACGTCCTGGTGGGGTTGCCCGACCGGCCGTACTCGTAGCCGTTGCGCAAACCCCCGATGCCGTCCTGCACGAACGTCGAGGTCTGGTAGATCGGCGGGATGATGGCGCCCGTCGTCGGGTCGAACTCCTGGCCCTCGTGGATGGCGCGCGTGGCGAAGCCGTGTGTCATTTGTCGTTCTCTCGTCCGGGTCAGTCGCTGAAGTAGTTGAGGAGGTCCTGCCGGGTGAGCACGGCGACGGGCTTGCCGCCGTCGGTCACCAGCAGCGCACTGGCGGCGGCGAGCGCCGCGCGCGCGGCGGAGACCGACTCGTTGGCGCCGATGAGGGGCAACGGCTCACCGAGGTGCTTCCCGACCGAGTCGCTCATCTCCGCGTGACCGCTGAAAACGGCGTCCACCAGCGACCGCTCGTCGAGCGCACCGGCGACCTCGCCCATCACGACAGGCGGCTCCGCGGTGAGCACCACCAGCTGGGAGACGCCGTACGTGTTCATGGTCTGGATCGCGTCCCGCACCGTCTCGGCGGGGTGGGTGTGCACCAGGTCCGGGAGGTCGCCGCGCTTCGTCTTCACGATGTCGTGCACCGTGGACTCGTCGGGCACCTCGCTGAAACCGTAGGACTGCATCCACCGATCGTTGAAGATCTTGGCGAGGTAGCCGCGGCCGCCGTCGGGCAGGATCACCACGACGATGTCGTCCGGGCCCAGGCTCTCCGCCGCGCGCAGCGCCGCGACCACGGCCATGCCGCTCGAACCGCCGACCAGGATGCCCTCCTCGCGGGCGAGCCGCCGGGTCATCCGGAACGCCTCGGCGTCGCTCACCGCGATGACCTCGTCCACGACCGTCGGGTCGTATGCTCCCGGCCAGAAGTCCTCGCCGACACCTTCGACGAGGTACGGCCGCCCGGTGCCGCCCGAATACACCGAGCCCTCCGGGTCGGCGCCCACGATCCGAACGCGGCCCTCGGAGACTTCGTTGAGGTAGCGTCCGGTGCCGGTGATCGTGCCGCCGGTGCCCACGCCGGCGACGAGGTGGGTGATCCGGCCGTCCGTGTCGCGCCAGATCTCCGGACCCGTCGTCTCGTAGTGGCTGCGCGGGCCGTTCGGGTTGAAGTACTGGTTGGGCTTGAACGCCCCCGGAATCTCGGCCGCCAGCCGGTCGGACACCGAGTAGTAGGAGTCGGGATGGTCGGGCGGCACCGACGTCGGCGTCACCACCACCTCTGCTCCATAGGCGGTGAGGACGTTGATCTTGTCCTCGCCCACCTTGTCGGGGAGCACGAACACGCACCGGTAGCCGCGCTGCTGCGCGACCAGGGCGAGTCCCACTCCGGTGTTGCCGCTCGTCGGTTCCACGATGGTGCCGCCGGGCTTCAACAGCCCTTCGCGCTCCGCAGCGTCGATGATGCGGGTCGCAATACGGTCCTTCGACGAACCTCCGGGGTTCAGGTACTCGAGTTTGACGAGCACCGTCGCCGCGATCCCGTCGGTCAGCCTGTTGAGCTTCACGAGCGGGGTGTCGCCGACCAAGTCGATGATGGTCTGTGCGTACTTCACCCGTCCCACCTTAATGCCCGCATTAGCGAGAGACGAGTGTGTGACACTGCCGCCCTAGAATCGCATCATGCCCGTGTCCGACCTGTCGCCCGTCGCGCAGGACTACCTGAAGATCATCTGGTCGGCAACGGAATGGTCGGACGAGCCGGTCACGGTGAAGCAGCTGGCCGACCGGATGGGCGTGCGCGCCGCGACCGTCTCCGACGGCGTCCGGCGCCTCGCGGAGCAGGGACTCGTCGCCCACGAGCGGTACGGCGGCGTCGGCCTGACGGAGGCCGGCCGCCGGCACGCTGTTGCGATGGTCCGCCGGCACCGGCTGATCGAGACGTTCCTGGTGGAGGAGCTCGGCTACGGCTGGGACGAGGTGCACGACGAGGCCGAGGTGCTGGAGCACGCCGTATCGGACGAACTGGTCGAGCGGATCGACCGCCGCCTGGGCTTCCCGTTGCGCGACCCGCACGGCGACCCCATCCCGACGGCCGACGGCACCCCGCGCCGGCCCGACGCCGTGCCGCTGCTGGCTGCCGAACCCGGCACCAGCGTCGCGGTGGTGCGCATCTCGGACGCCGACCCGGCCGTCCTGCGGTACCTGTCCGAGCGCGGCATCGGGCTCGACACCGCGCTCACCGTGGAGGCGCAGGGCGCCTCCGCCGGCGACGTCACCGTGCAGGTCGGAGGCGCGCCCGTCGAGCTCGACGCGGCGGCGGCCTCCGCCCTGTGGGTCGCGCTCACGCGCTAAGCGGTCGATTCACCTGCTGGCCAGCGGACCGTCCCCTCAGCCCCGCAACTAACAGGGCAACTCCGACAAGAATCGGCCCGTATGCCGTCGCCGTCGACGCCCAGCTTCCGCTGTTGGTCGTGACCGTGCCGTTTCCATCAGCTCGCAACCACTCACATTCGCGGCCCACCGGCAACCAACTCAGACGCTGTTCCACAATGTCACTTCGCTCGCTAACAATCGCGAGCGGCGAGGAGGGCCCTTCCTGCGAGCAGGAATTCATCTTGGCCGCGGCGAACATCGACAGGCTGGCGTAAAGACCAAAGGCTAGGAGCACCACTCCAAACAATATCCGCACTGCCCGGAACCATCGACCGCGTCTGCTCAATTGGACCCCCTCCTCCCAGCCTTCGGAGTCGGACGTCGATTCGCGACATCCGCAAGGATGATGCTTGCGATCGAACTCGCGCGCTCGACGCGCAGGCTGTCCGCTATTGCGACGCGAACGTGAGGACGACCAGAGTCAGGTTCAGCACCACGACCAGCCCAGCCACCGCCCCGCCGAGGATGCGCACCCACAGCCGGTCGGCGGACTCCCCCATCACCGCAGGCGACCCGGTCAGGCGCAGCAGCGGGATCATCGCGAAGGGGATGCCGAGACTCAGGAACACCTGCGACAGGACGAGCGCCCAGGTCGGGTCCGCCCCGAGTGCGAGGATGACGATCGCGGGAATCAGGGTCACCACGCGGCGTGCCAGCAGCGGCACGCGCACCTTCAGCAGCCCGCCCATGATCGTGGCTCCCGCATAGCTTCCGACCGAGGCCGACGCCAACCCGGATGCGAGCAGCCCGACCGCGAACACGACGCCGACCGCCGGGCCGAGCGACGCCGAGATCGCCGCATGTGCGCCCTCGATCGTCCCCGTCCCGTCGACGCCCCGCAGAGATGACGCCGCCACCAGGAGCATGGCGACGTTGACGGCACCCGCGATGACCAGGGCGAGCACCACATCCAGACGGGTGGCGTGCAGCAGCGTCCGGATGCGCCCTGCGTCATCGGACGCGCCGTGGCGGTCGCGCGCCAGTGCCGAGTGCAGGTAAATGGCATGAGGCATGACGGTCGCACCGAGCATGCTCGCCGCCAGCAGCACGGTCGGAGCGCCGTCGAAGCGCGGGACGAGTCCGGCCGCGGCTTGGCCCCAGTCCACCGGGCTCACGAACAGCCCGGCGAGAAAGCCGACCGCGATCACGGCGAGAAGACCCACGATGACCGTCTCGAACGTGCGCTGGCCGCGCCGCGACTGGACGCCCAGGATGCCGATCGCGACCACGCCGACGACGACCCCGCCGACCGGCAGCGGCAGCCCGAACAGCAGGTTGAGCGCGATCGCCCCGCCGATCACCTCCGCGATGTCGGTCGCGGCGGCCACGAGTTCCGCCTGCACCCAGTAGGCACGCCGACCGGCGGTGCCCAGTCGCTCGCCGAGCAGTTCGGGGAGGCTGCGGCCGGTGACGATCCCCAGCTTCGCCGACTCGTACTGCACGAAGACGGCGATCCCGTTGGCGGCGACCAGCACCCAGACCAGGAGGTACCCGTAGCGGGCGCCCGCGGTCAGGTTCGCCGCGACGTTCCCCGGGTCGACGTATGCGATCGCGGCGACGAACGCCGGCCCCAGGAGCAGCAGAATGCGCGCGGGCGCGGCGCGCTTCGCCCGCTCCCTCACGCCGACACTCATCAGGCTCCCCTCCACTGGAAAGTTAGCCCAGTCTAACTCCCCCGCCCCCGCCCCGTCCCCGTCCCCGTGCTCCGCTGTCCCCCGCCGTCGAGTCCTCACAAAGTGCACGCGACACGCCGCCCAGGCGTGCACTTTGTGAGGACTCGACGGTGGGAGGCGGGGGCGCGGGGAGAACAGGGGGTCAGTCGTCTAGGAGGGCGGACTCGGTGGTCTGCTCGCGGTAGAGGCGGGAGTAGACGCCGCCCTGGTCCAGCAGCTCGCGGTGCGTGCCCCGCTCCACCACCTGGCCGTGGTCGATCACGAAGATCACGTCCGCCGCGACGATCGTCGACAGCCGGTGGGCGATCGCGATGGTGGTCCGTCCGCTCGATGCGGCGTCCAGCGCCTGCTGGACGACGCGCTCGGAGATGGTGTCGAGCGCGCTCGTGGCCTCGTCGAGCACCAGCACCTCCGGATCCTTCAGCAGCACCCGGGCGATCGCGATCCGCTGCTTCTCGCCGCCCGACAGCCGGTACCCGCGCTCGCCCACGACGGTCGCGTAACCGTCGGGGAAGCCGACGATGGTCGCGTGGATGTTGGCCCGCTTCGCCGCATCCTCCAGCTCCTCCTGGGTGGCGTCCGGCCGCGCGTAGCGGAGGTTCTCGGCGATCGTCGCGTGGAAGAGGTAGGTCTCCTGGCTGACGACGCCGATGTGCGAGACCAGGGAATCCTGCTGCAGGTCTCGCACGTCCGTGTCCCCGAACAGGATGCGCCCGCTGGTCGCGTCGTAGAAGCGAGGGATGAGGTACGACACGGTGGTCTTGCCGGCGCCGCTCGGTCCGACGAAGGCGGCGAACTCGCCCGGCTGGATGACGAACGACACGTCGTCCAGGGTGTTCCGCTCGCCGTCGCGGGCGTCCGGGTAGCGGAAGACGACGTGGTCGAACTCGATGCGGCCGAGGTCCTGGGCCGGGTCGACCGGCACGGCGTCCGGGCGGTCGTCGATCGCCGGCTTCAGGTCGAGGTACTCGAAGATCCGGGCGAAGAGGGCGCCCGAGGTCTGGAGGTCGAGGGCCACCCGCATCAGGGCGAGCAGCGGGAACAGCAGCCGCGCCTGAACGGTGGTGAAGGCGACGATGGTTCCGGCGGAGATGTCGGTCGCCCCGCCGACGATCAGCCAGCCCGACACCAGGTAGACGATCGCCGGGATGGACGACAGGAAGATGTTCACCATCGCGAAGAACCACTGGCCGCTCATGGCCTGCGAGACCTGCAGGCCGATCTGGTTGTCGTTCTCGGCGGAGTAGCGCCCGACCTCGGTCGCCTGCCGGTTGAAGCTCTTCGAGAGCAGGATGCCCGAGACGCTCAGCGTCTCCTGGGTGATCGCCGTCATGTCCGACAGCGACTCCTGCGTCCTGGTGGCGATGCGGGCCCGCACCTGTCCGACCCGGCGTTGCGCGATCACCAGGATGGGCATGAGCACGACCGCGACGATGGTGAGCTGCCAGTTCAGCAGCAGCATCGCGACGAGGGCGGCGATGACCGTGACGGTGTTCCCGAGGATGCTCGAGATCGTGTTCGTGAGGACGCTCGCCACCCCGCCGACGTCGTTCTGCAGCCGCGACTGGATGATGCCGGTCTTCGTGTGGGTGAAGAAGCTGAGCTCCATCGACTGCAGGTGCGAGAACAACCGGACGCGGAGCGCTCCCATCACCTTGTTGCCGACGGATGCCGTGAGATAGGTCTGCCACACCCCGAGCAGGGCCGAGATCACGTACACGACGAGCATGAGCACGACGATCTCGACGAGCACGGGCAGGTTCGGGCCGCCCTTCGGGAACAGCCCGTCGTCGAAGGCGCGCTCGGTGAGCAGTGGCGGGATCACCGACAGCGCGGCGCCGACCAGCACGAGGACCATGGTGAACCCGATGGCCGCGCGGTGCGACGAGAACAACGAGACGATGCGACGGAACAGATGCGGGATCTTCGGCGCCTCGGCGTTCAGCGCCCGCTGGGCATTCATGTCACCGCCGCTGACGCGCCCGCGGGCCGCTCCACCGCCGCCCACTCCGCGCATCCCGCTCACCGACCAAGCCTAACTCGCGGGCAGTGCGGCGTGACTCAACCGTGATGCAAGCGCTTGACGTAAACGCTTGCATGCCGCGCGATTCACGGGGTAGGTTGTGGCCGGGCGCACACCCGCGCCCGCACCAAGAGCTCAACGAGGAGTGAAATGAAAGCAGCACGTCTCTCCGTGATCGCCGGTGTGGCCCTGGTGGGTCTCACGCTGGCTGGATGTACCGGCGGCGGCGGATCGGGAAGCGGAGGCGGCGACGCCAACGCCAACACCGCCAGCAAGGGCCCGATCACCTACGTGCAGGGCAAGGACAACTCCAACGTCGTCCGCCCGCTGATCGAGAAGTGGAACGCAGCCCACCCCAACGAAAAGGTCACCTTCAAGGAGCAGACCGACCAGGCGGACCAGCAGCACGACGACCTCGTGCAGCACTTCCAGGCGAAGGACTCCAACTACGACGTCGTCGATGTCGACGTGGTGTGGACCGGTGAGTTCGCCGCCAAGGGCTGGCTCCAGCCGCTGACCGGCCAGTTCAAGATGGACAACTCGGCCCTCCTGGCGCCGACCGTCAAGGCGGGCACCTACAACGGCACGCAGTACGCGGCGCCGCAGACCTCCGACGGCGGCATCCTGTACTACCGCAAGGACCTGGTCCCGACCCCGCCGAAGACGTGGGACGAGATGCTCAAGGACTGCGACACCGCCAAGGCGCAGGGCATCGGCTGCTACGCCGGGCAGTTCGCGCAGTACGAGGGCCTCACGGTCAACGCCGCTGAGGCGATCAACACCAACGGCGGAACCATCGTCGGTGAGGACGGCAAGAAGGTCACGGTCAACAGCCCCGAGGCCAAGGCAGGCCTGACCCGGCTGGTGGACGGCTTCAAGAACGGGCAGATCCCGGCCGAGGCCATCACCTACCAGGAGGAGCAGGGCCGGCAGGCGTTCGAGGCCGGCAAGCTGATGTTCCTGCGCAACTGGCCGTACGTGTACAACCTGGCCAAGACGGACGGCTCCTCGACGGTGAAGGACACCTTCGGGATCGCGCCGCTGCCGGGCGTCTCGGCCGACAAGCCGGGCGTCTCCAGCCTGGGCGGTCACAACGCCGCGATCAGCGTGTACTCCAAGCACAAGGGGACCGCGTTCGAATTCCTGAAGTTCCTGCAGAGCGCAGAGACCCAGAAGTTCTTCGTGACCCAGGGCTCGCTGGCACCGGTGGTGGCTTCGCTGTACGACGACGCGTCGCTGAACAGCCAGCTGCCGTACCTGAAGACGCTGAAGACGTCGATCGCGAACGCGGTACCGCGTCCGGTGTCGCCGTTCTACCCGGCCATCACGAAGGCGGTGCAGGACAACACCTACGCCGCTCTGAAGGGTGACAAGACGGTGGACCAGGCGCTGAAGGACATGTCGTCCGCCATCCAGACCGCCAGCGCGGGTTGATCCCGGACTGAATCGGTCGCCGGGCGGCGGGAACTCTCCCGC
>NZ_JBFRGV010000013.1:0-114804 GCF_052115525.1 Leifsonia sp. 2MCAF36
CCGCATTGTTCTCGACCCTGACCTGGGATCAAGGCACCGAAATGGCCGAGCACGCCCGCTTCACCATCGCCACCAACTGTCCGGTGTTCTTCGCCGACCCGCACTCTCCCTGGCAACGCGGCAGCAACGAGAACCTGAACGGGCTGATCAGGGACTTCTATCCCAAAGGCACCAACTTCAACACCATCACCGACACCGACCTCGCCGAAACCCAACGCCTGCTCAACATCCGCCCCCGCAAAACCTTGAACTACGCCACCCCAGCCGAGAAACTCGACGAATACCTACAAGGCGTTGCACTCACCAGCTGAAACCACCGCGGCCAAAGGGCACATTTGGGGCAAATGCGCGAGCAACGAACCGCGCCTCACGGAAGGGCGGGCGGGCAGAATGAGGGGGTGGTGCGGGTGCAGACCGAGGTCGTGCCGCTGGTGCTGTTCCTGGCGCTGGCGGTGCTGTTCGCCGTCCTCGGGGTGTTCTGCCTGGTGCGGCCGGGGCGCGCGGCCGCCTTCTTCGCCGACGAGGATGCGCGTCGCCCCTTCCGCCCGCGCGACGCGCGGGCGCTGGGCGTCGTTTTCGCGGTGGGCGGCGCAGCCTTCGCCGCAGTGGGCATCGTGCGTCTGCTGGTCGTCCTGAGCGGCGGCTGAGCGCATCCCGACACCCCGCAGCGCCGCGGGCCGGGCGTCGCCGATCGCCTACGATGAGAGGGGGCCGTCAGGCTCCGCTCCGCACGCGAACCATGACAGGGAGGGCCCATGCCGAAGCCGCGCACGCGCCGCGTCCCTGTGCGGATGTCCGTCCCGACCGGCACCGGACGCTGGCTGCGCCAGCTGCACTTCTCGGCGTTCTCGCTCGTGATGATGGGCGTCCTCGTGCTCGCCGTCATCATCCTCGCTCCGACCGTTCAGGCGTTCCTGTCGCAGCGGCAGCAGATCGCCGACCAACAGCGCGCGGTCGACCAGCTGGCCACTCAGGTGGACACGCTGAAGGATCAGCGCGCGCGCTGGAACGACCCGAGCTACCTGCGGGCGCAGGCGCGGGACCGCCTGTACTACGTGATGCCCGGCGAGGTCAGCTACCTCGTCATCGACGACCGTGCGCCCGCGGCGAAGCAGGACGGCACGCCCGTCAGCTCGAAGCTGCAGAAGACCCGTACCGACTGGGTGGGTTCGCTCTTCGGCTCCTTCATGGGGGCCGGCCTGACCGAGGCCACGCCGCAGCAGTTGAGCGGGACGCCCGCCCCCGATCCGACCGCCACAACGACACCCGTACCGAAGAAGTAGTCCCGCATGACCACACCCCCTTTCGACCCCGTGACCGACGAGGACATCGCGGTCGTCTCCGAGCAACTCGGCCGGGCCGCACGCAACGTCGTCGGCATCGCCGCGCGCTGCGTCTGCGGCCGTCCCACCGTGGTGTCGACCGCACCGCGCCTGGACGACGGCACGCCGTTCCCGACCTTCTACTACCTGACGCATCCCGCGGCCACAGCGGCCATGTCGGCCCTCGAGGCGACGCAGGTGATGAACGAGTACAACGAACTCCTGACCACCGACGACGAGGTCAGCGCCCAGTACCGGGCGGCGCACGAGAGCTACCTCGCCGACCGCGAGTCGATCGCCGCGGTCGAGGAGATCGCCGGCATCTCCGCCGGTGGGATGCCCTCCCGCGTGAAGTGCCTGCACGCGGTGGCCGCCCACGCGCTCGCCGCAGGCCCGGGCGTCAACCCCATCGGCGACCTGGCGCTCGCCCGCGGCGGCTGGTCGCCCGCGGTGTGCGAGTGCCGCATCCACCTCGCCGGCTAGGAACGCCGTGCGGGGGAGCGGGGCGGTCGGGAGCAGCGGGATGCGCCTCAGCGGTGGCGGACGGATGCGGCGCCTGGCCGCAACCGTGGCTGCCGCGACGATCGCCGTCGCCACCGCGGTGGTCCCCGCGACCGCCGCGCGGGC
This sequence comes from Leifsonia sp. 2MCAF36, assembly GCF_052115525.1. Taxonomy (NCBI): domain Bacteria; kingdom Bacillati; phylum Actinomycetota; class Actinomycetes; order Micrococcales; family Microbacteriaceae; genus Leifsonia; species Leifsonia sp. 2MCAF36. Next base: position 1,950 of record NZ_JBFRGV010000013.1, read on the forward strand.
CGACCAGGTGCGCGACCTGGAGTACTGGCTGAACGACTACGGCTTCTCGCAGGCCTGGAGCACCACCCGGGGGGCCGGCGTGAAGGTCGCCGTCATCGACACCGGCGTGGACGGTTCGGTCCCGGACCTCGCCGGCGCCGTGGTGGGCGGGACCGACGTCTCCGAGGTGGGTGCGACGAACGGCCAGAAGCCGCTCGGCGACGGCGACAACGCCAACCACGGCACCTGGGTGGCGTCGCTGCTCGCCGGTCGCGGCACCGGTGCGGGCAACGGAGTACTGGGCGCCGCACCGGAGGCGAGCATCCTCTCGGTCTCCGTTGCACTGGGCAAGGCGATGGGACCGGTCGGCAGCGACGCGCAGATCGCCCAGGCCGTTCGCTGGGCGGTCGACAACGGCGCCTCCGTCATCAACATGTCGCTGACCCGGAACACGCTCGACTGGCCGGTGAGCTGGGACCAGGCGTTCCAGTACGCCTTCGCCCACGACGTCGTCATCGTCGCGGCCGCGGGCAACCGGGGCAGCGGCACGAGCGAGGTCGGCGCGCCGGCCACCATCCCCGGTGTGCTGACGGTCGCGGGCGTCGACCGGGCAGGCAAGGCGAGCTTCGACGCCTCCGCCCAGGGCATCACCATCGGCGTCTCCGCTCCGAGCGAGCAGCTCGTCGGAGCCAACCCGGGCGGCGGGTACGTGCAGTGGGCGGGAACGAGCGGAGCCACGCCTCTCGTCGCCGGCGCCGTCGCCCTGGTCCGGGCGGCGCATCCGGAACTGAAGGCGGCGGATGTGATCGAGCGTCTCATCCGCACGGCGAAGCCCGCGGGAGGGACGGTCCCCAGCCCCATCTACGGCTACGGACTGTTGGATGCGGCGGCCGCGGTCACCACGGACGTGCCCCACGTCACCGCGAACCCGATGGGCGACCTGGGAGACTGGATCCGCATCCACCGGCGCGCCGAGTCGCCGTCGGCCACCTCGCCGCCGTCGCCGGGCCAGAATGTGCAGGCGGCACCTGTCCCGAAGAAGCTCAGCCCCGAACGCGCGCTACCATGGAGAGACATCTTGTGGCCGCAATGGAGCGTCCTCACCGCCTTCTGGCTTCCGTTCGCCCTGATAGCCGGCTTCCTCGCCCTCGTCGCCCTCGGCGGCGTCGGCGCGTGGCTGCATTTCAGGCGAACGCGCAGCAGGGGGTAATGTAGGCCCAAACTTTCGTGTTGAGGAGACGCATCACTGTGCCCAAAATCCTGATCGTCGGCGGTGGCTACGCCGGCTTCTACACCGCGTGGAAGCTCGAGAAGCAGCTCCGCGCAGGCGAGGCCGAGGTCACCATGGTCGACCCGCTGCCGTACATGACGTACCAGCCGTTCCTCCCCGAGGTCGCGGTCGGTTCCATCGAGCCGCGTCACGCGGTCGTCGCGCACCGGCGTCACCTGAAGACGACCAACATCATCACGGCCAAGGTCACCTACGTCGACCACGCACGCAAGGTGGCGACCATCCAGCCGCCGGTGGGCGAAGCGTACGAACTCGAGTACGACATCGTCGTGGTCACCGCGGGCGCCGTGTCGCGCACGTTCCCGATCCCGGGCGTCGCGGACCAGGCGGTCGGCCTGAAGAACATCGAGGAGGCCGTGTACATCCGCGACCGCCTGCTGACGAACTTCGACAAGGCTGCCTCCATGCCGGCCGGCCCGGAGCGCGATCGACTCCTCACCGTCGTCGTCGTGGGCGGTGGCTTCGCCGGCATCGAGATCTTCGCCGAGCTGCGCTCCTTCGCGAGCGCTCTGCTGAAGCGCTACCCCGAGCTCGCGTTCGAGGACACGCACTTCCACCTGATCGAGGCCATGGGCCGGATCATGCCCGAGGTGTCGCTGAAGACCAGCCACTGGGTGATCAAGAACCTCGCAGAGCGCGGGGCCGAGATCCACCTCGACACCCAGCTGCAGAGCGCGGTGGATGGCGTCATCCAGCTGTCCACCGGCGAAAGCTTCGAGTCGGACCTCATCGTCTGGACCGCCGGCGTGATGGCGAATCCGACGGTCGTCCGCCACACCGACCTCCCCATCGAGGAGCGCGGCCGCCTCCGCGTCCGCGCCGACCTCCGGGTGGGCACCGAGGACGAGATCATCGCCGACGCCTGGGGTGCCGGCGACGTGTCCGCCGTGCCCGACCTGACCGGCGCCGGCGTCGGCGGCTACTGCGTGCCGAACGCACAGCACGCGGTCCGCCAGGGCAAGCTTCTGGCGAAGAACATCGTCGCCTCCCTGCGCGGCGAGCTGCCGCGCCAGTACTACCACAAGAGCCTCGGCGCGGTCGCCGGCCTCGGCGTCGGCATCGGCGTGCTGCAGTCCGGCAAGATCGCGATCACCGGCGTCATCGGCTGGCTCGCGCACCGCGGCTACCACGGTCTCGCGATGCCGTCGTGGGAGCGCAAGTGGCGCGTCATCTGGGGCTGGTGGAACAACTTCTGGCTCGGCCGCGACATCGTGTCGATTCAGGCCGTGCAGAACCCGCGTGCCAACTTCGAGGAGTTCGCCGCCCGTCCGAAGCCGGCCGTCGAGGCCGCTCCGGCCGTGGAGGAGCCCGCCAAGAAGGCTCCCGCCCGCAAGAAGCCGGCCGCTGTGAAGCAGCCGGCCGAGGTCACTGCGAAGTAGCCTGCCTGTCGTCCTGACGGTGGCCGCAGCATCCTGATTCTCAGGAGGCAGCGGCCACCGTTTCAGTTCGTCGCGACCCGACGCGGTGGGGCGGAGGAACCGCGAGCGCGTGCGGCGCTGTCATCCTCCGTTTCGTGCCTCTCGCGGCGTGTCGAATCGGATCTCCTCCGATTCCCACAGGCCCAGTGCGGAGTGGTGGCTCGCCGGCAGGGGAGGAGAACACTCCCGACACGCCGCATCGGGATCGGGAACGGAGGAGAAACGAGGGCCGCCGAGGAGCGGGTTCCTCCGCGCTGATTGACTCCCGGGCTGCGGTTCCTCTCCGCCTGTCCACCATCCGTTATGAGCTAGCGTCAGACACGGACCGCTCGAAAAGTACCCCCAGTGGGACTCGAACCCACACTCGGGCGAGTTTAAGTCGCCTGCCTCTACCGATTGGGCTATGGGGGCCGGGGCCGACGGCGTGGGCCGGGCGACGGTGCGGTCGGCTGGTTACCGGTTGCGGTACGGCGACTTGACCATTTGGATGATCGCGGCCGTGGCGAGGCTGCCCCCGACGATCACGACGAGCCAGATGAGACCGATGAGCAGACCTTCCATGCGCTCAACGCTACACCGTCGCCGCCGTCCGCCGCGTCTGCGAACACCTTCAGGGCATCCCAAGTCCGTGCGCATACTCCGGGCCGAAACTGGGGCCAGACACCCTTCTGGTGAGGTGTCCCCGACCCGGCCGGTGCCCGACATCCCCCCGACGTGGTCACCGGCCGGGTTCACCTCTGCAGCGCATCGTGTGGGGCGCGCATCCCTTCGGCGCGCATCCCACCCGGCTAGGCTCGATCGGTGACCACGCGCTGCCACTGCCTCAGCGGCGAGACCTACGACGCCTGCTGCGGACCGCTCCACCGTGGCGCTCCCGCGCCGACCGCCGAGCGGCTGATGCGTTCCCGCTTCAGCGCGTTCGCCCTGGGCGATGCAGCGTACCTGCTGCGCAGCTGGCATCCCTCGACCCGTCCCACCGAGCTCACGCTCGACCCGGGCCTGCGCTGGTACCGGCTCGATGTCCAACGCACCGAGCGCGGGGGACCGTTCGACACGGACGGCGTGGTGGAGTTCGTGGCCCACTACAAGGGAGACGAGCGCGGCAGCCTGCACGAGACGTCCCGGTTCGTTCGCGAGGGCGGCGAGTGGTTCTACCTGGATGCGCTGGAACGATAGCTGCCGCCACGCCCCGACAATCCTCCCTGGGGCCCGCAAGCGTCGGGCCGCTGTCACAGGCTCTCGGATGCATTGCGTGAGGCCGGAAATGGCGCGTGTCGGTTGATTGTCCGGCTTGCGGACGTCCAACGGCTGTCGCATCATGGCCCTGTGTCTCAGGCGACGTTGCATACCGATCGTATTCGGCTGGTCCCCTTGGGCGACGAGCATCTGGAGTTCGAGGTGGAGTTGGATTCCGACCCTGAGGTGATGCGTTATCTGACCGGCGACGGCCGCACCCGCGCCCAGGTCGAGAAGGCTCACGGTCTTCGGCTGGCGACGGCGGAGTCGGTGCCGGGGCTCGGCTTCTGGGTCGGATTCGTGGATGACGAGTTCGTCGGCTGGTGGCTGCTGCAGCCTGCCGGCTGGGGAGACGGTCCCATCGTCCCGGGCGAGGCCGAGCTGGGTTACCGGCTCCTGCGGCGCCACTGGGGCAAAGGTCTCGCCACCGAGGGATCCCGCGAGATCCTGCGCCACTCGTTCCAGGACCTCGACCTGCACCGGGTGTTCGCCCTCACCCTGACCGTGAACGAACGTTCCCGGGCGACCATGTCTTCGACGGGCCTCCAGTACGTCCGGACCTTCTACGAGGACGACGACGACCGCGACGGCAGCGAGCTCGGCGCAGTCGAATATGCGATCACCAAAGACCAATGGGGAACGGCACGGGCCAGCACGGATGCCGCGACACCCGCAAGGTGACCGGCACACGCGCAGTGGGATGAGCGATCTGCGCCATCATTGTGCCCATGACATCGGAACTTGATTGGGCGCGCTTCCGTGAGGCGTTCGAGGACGACCTTGGCGTGCTCCCTGATGGCGAGGTACTCGGATATGCGGAACACGACTGGGACACCGTGTTTGAGATGCTGCACCACAGCGGCTGGAAATTGACAACGAGTGATGGGCATTCACCGCTGCCACCCAACATAAGGGATCTCGCAGAGGCCGATAGTTTTGCTGTTTGGCCCGTTGACGGGGTACGCGTCAACTTCTTCCCCGGTCCAGACGCGGTGATTTTCGACATCGACCTCCGCGAGATCGTCGACCAAGCCTCAGTGGACGGCGTGGCCCGTGTCATGAGGATGCTCGGAACCACGCTTCACCGAGATGTCGTGATTCGAGAGGAAGGCTCGAGTTGCCCGGCGATCGTTCGCTACACCACTGCAACGGACCAGTTCTCATTGGGTTGAATCCGAGGCAATTCTCGGAAGGGCGGCGCCTCGAGCTGGCCTCGACATACTGCGCGGGATCGGCTTGCGGACGCTTCTATAGGTCGCGGATGTTCAGCAGTGCGCGAACGCGCAGCGTTCGTCGAAGGCCGGGTTCGTGCAGGCCGTCGACGATGACCGCGGCGCCGCACCACCTCGCGCCACTCATCTCCACAAGGGACCGGCATGCACCGGACTGTGCACCGGTGTCCACCCAATCGTCGACGAACAGGACGGAGTCACCAGACGTGAGAAGGGAACGGCGTAGCCCGAGCCGAAGGTGCCTGTCGCGATAGTCCGGGACGGTCGAGATCATCCACCACGCATCACTGTCGGCAGAGGGACCTGGATCCTTCCTCACCTCGGCGAACCCGACGCCAAGGTGCTGCGCCACCAGAACTCCCAGCAGGCTTCCCCTCGATTGAGTGCCTAACACCACCGTCGGTCGCTCATCGGAGAAGAGTCCAGCGAGGGCAGCTCCGATCTGCTGGACGACCTGTGGATCCCTCCACCAGCCGGTGACATCGGCGCGATAGTCCGGATCAGTGCGGTCGCCGATCCACCGGAATGTGGCACGCAACTGGTCCCGCAGCTCTGACATCGCAACATCGTGACACATCGTTTCGAGGTGGCGAGGGAGGATCTCTCAGCGGACCGGTCCGCGGTGGGTGACGAACGCGGCAACCTCCGGGTCACGGAGGATCCTCGTGAGGGTGCTTCGCCCGAGCGCGCTGATTCCGGGGAGCGATTCGCGGTAGTACCAGACCAGTCCCATCGCCTGTTGGAAGGCCCATGCTGCCCCGCGTTGCCACTCCAGCTCGCTGCACCCTAACTCGTGGCGCAGCACCGCGCGTCCATCCTCTTCGAGCATGTGCCATGCGGCGACGAGGTCGAGCGCCGGATCGGCGGGGCCGAATCCTCCTCCATCGAGGACCCCGACCAGATGCTCGCCGTCGACCAGAAGGTTCCCGGGGATGAGGTCGCCGTGCGTCATCATGTCCGGCCCGGCGGCCGGTAGCGTGCGGAGTCTGCTCCAGTACAGGCGCAATTGACCGACCGGCAGCAGGCCTTCACTCTGCCGGAAGCAGGCATCCATCCATTGGTCGGAGTCTTGGAGGTTCCCTCCTCGCCCGCCGCCGCCGAAGCTTCGCCCATTCGTGTCCGCCGTCCGCAGCGTGCCGATGAGTGTCGAGAGGTCGCGGGCGAAGGCGGCTGATGTCTCCAGGGCGTGTGGTGAGGCGACGTCGCCGGGCAGCCAGGTCTGCACCGACCAGGGCAGCGGGTAGGTGCCGCCCGGATCGCCGATTGCGACAGGGGCTGGTGTCGGGAACGGGCAGCACACCGCCAGGTCGCGCATCGCTTCGGCCTCTCGGTTGAGGCTGGCTCTGACCGCGTCCGGATCGGCGGCGCGCAGCGGGAACCTGGCAGCGAGGTCGTCACCGATCCGGAAGATGGCGTTCACTGTGCCGTCGACCGCGATGCGGCGCACGGTCATGCCGGCCCACCCGGGGTATTGCGAACCGATCAGGGTGCGCGCGAGGCCCTCGTCGATGCCCAACTCGTCACGGTGCATTGAGGCACCCAAACTGGTCCCGCAGCTCTGACATCGCAACATCGTGACACATCGTTCAACGCAGAAGGAGGACCGGCTATCCGGGCCGCCGCCCGTCCGTACCGGCAGGAAATCTTGACCTAGCGGGGTAATGCGCTCCGCCCAGGGGCTGAAATCTGCCCGAATAAGGCTCCCCGCACGTGCCCGAGCCGTAGCGTGTTCGGCATGAGTTCGTTCCTGCGTCGCAATCGATGGCTCGTCGAGCCGGTCATCGCCGTGGCCTTCTTCGTGCTGTGGGCGATTGAGGTCGTTGGCCGGCACCAGATCGCCCCAGGTTCGCTTCACGTCACCCTTCCGTTTTGGGCGGCGCTCCTCCTTCTGGCCGCGGCGATTGCTTTTTCGCGCCTGCGGCCGGTTCTGGCCATGGTGGCAGGCGCTGTCGCCCTGATCGGGCAGCTGCTCTTTCCAACTGCCATCTTCGACGAGCCACTGGTGTACTCCGGCTACGTGATCGTCATCCTCGTCATTGCCGCGACGACCCACGGGCGGATGCACGCAGTCACCCTCGCTTTCGCCATCGGGTCAGGTCTGTCGGTGGCGGGACTTCTCTCGTGGTCGCTCAGCATTGGACACGACAATGCCTGGACGCGTGCCCTGTTCTTCATCCTGTGCACGGGTGCCGCGGGATTGGGGTGGCTGGCGGGCACCCTGATCGGAACGTGGAGGAGGAAGCGCACCAGTGAGCTCGAGCTTGAGCGAGCGACGAGCGCGCTGCGCGCAGCGAAGACCGAAGTCGTCGTGGCTGAAGAGCGGGAGCGTATCGCTCAGGACGTGCACGACATCATGGCGCACTCACTTTCGGTGATCCTGGCCCAAGCAGACGGAGCGCGTTTGCTGGCTGAAGAAAGGCCAACGGCGGTGGTGCCGTCCCTCGCGACGATCGCCTCCACGGCACGCTCATCCTTGACGGAGGTCCGTGTGCTCATTGAGACCCTGGTCGGAACCCCCGACGGGCCGGGGCATCCCGGCATGAAGGATCTGGAGGAGCTCGTGCAGCGTCTGTCGGACGCGGGACTGACGATCACGGTCGAGCGCTTCGGTGACGCCATCGACCTCACCGTCGCGCAGCAGCTCGCTGTCTATCGGATTGTCCAGGAGGGACTGACGAACGCGCTGAAACACGCGGGTGCGGGAGCCACGGTGCGGCTCGCGCTCGACAATCGCGACGACGGCATCGCCGTCTCCATCGCCTCCCGGCCGGCCAATGAGGTCGGTGATCCGGCGGCCCCCAACCCGGCAGGAAGGGGTGTGATCGGTATGCGGGAGCGTGCTCGGCTCGCCGGAGGCTGGCTTGACGCGGGGGCCGACGACGACGTCAGCGGAGGGTTCCTTGTCGCGGCCTACATCCCGGCGAATGGACGAAGCGAGGTGACCCCGTGATCCGGGTGGCGGTAGTCGATGATCAGCCGCTGTTCTGCGCGGGATTGCAGATGATGATCGAGTCGCAGCAGGATCTCATTTTCGCGGGCGCCGCAACGAACGGGAACGAGGCCGTGGAACTGGCGCAGTCGGCGCATCCGGATGTCATGCTCATGGACATCCGAATGCCGGGGATGGATGGCATCGCCGCCACTCACGCTATCCGGAGCGCAACAGCTTCGCGTCTGCCGCGCATCATCGTCCTCACGACATTCGACCGCGATGAAGCGGTCGCTGCCGCGCTGCGAGTCGGCGCAGATGGCTTCCTTCTCAAAGATGCGACCCCCGACTTCATCCTGGCGGCGATCCGCACCATCCATGATGGGCACTCGGTCATCGCATCCAACGCCACGAGTGAGCTGTTCCGCACACTAGCCAGGCGCCGCCCCGAGGCGATTGATCCCCTCTCGATTCGCGAAAAGGAAGTATTCCTGCTCGCAGCCCGCGGTCTGAGCAACGGCGAGATCGGCCGTACCGCTTTCATCTCCGAAGCAACGGTCAAAACCCACGTCAGAAGCATCCTCGCCAAGCTCGACCTCACGTCCCGCGTGCAACTGGTGGCGTTCGCGCATGAGAACGGCCTCGTGCGCTGACCTACCCCGGAGGGCTCCGTCGTGTACTTATCGGTGAATGTCCGAGGCTAGGTTGCTCGATTGAGCGGAGGCAGCTGCGACGGCCGAGTTGCCTGTAGCGTCGGTCGGTGTCCTGCTTCTTCATTACCCACCCTGAAGTGGTGATCGATCCCTCCGTACCGATCGAGGATTGGGGTCTGTCTGATGCCGGGAGGGCGCGGGCGGCTATCCTGCCCAAGTGGATGCGCGGCGAGGTGCGCAGCATTTTCAGCAGTGCGGAGAAAAAGGCTCGCGAAACTGCTGCCATCCTCGGGGAGGCGCTCGGACTTGACGTCACGGTGGACCCGGCGCTCGGCGAAATGGATCGAAGCGCTACAGGCTACCTGCAGCCGGATGAGTTCGAACGGATTGTCGACGAGTTCTTCGCCTTCCCCGATCAGTCGGTGCGCGGTTGGGAACGAGCGGTCGACGCGCAGCATCGGATCGAACGTGCCGTACGCGGGCATCTTCAGGACGGCCACAACGACGCGGCAGCTTTCGTCGGTCATGGCGGTGTCGGAGGCTTGCTCCTCGGGAGCCTCAGTGGCCGCCCGATAAGCCGGAACCTCGACCAACCGGGGATGGGGAGCTACTTCATTTTCAATGCCCAGGATGGTCGAGCGTCGCTGCAGTGGCGGCGCGTGGAATGACCGCCCGGGTGGCGGTGCGGTCCACGGCTAGGGGTGGCCCCACACCGATCGCGCCTGCGGGGCGAGCGCGAGCAGCGGCGCACTGTCGAGCACGACGTGAGACTCGGACACATCGAAGGCCGGCCACTGGACGATCACCTCGAGCGGGCCCTCCGGCGGCAGCGGCCACAGCCACATCCCGTCATCGAAGCGGTAAAGGTCCTCAGACCCTCCGCCCGATCCGCCGGACGGGTTGAGGCTGTGCTTCTGCGGGGTCACGCCGTACATGCCGGGCGCTAGATCGGCGATCAGCTGCTGTCCGTCCCCGAGTACGACGCCGTAACGCACGCGATCGGGGTCGTAGCGCACGAAGTGATTGTGGATCTCGGACTGCATCTCTCGCCACTCCTGACGGCTTGCGCTTCCTCGCCGGATGCGACGGTCGATGACGAACTCGACACCGTTGCTGTAGATGCGGGCAATCGTCAAGATGATGGCGACCGTGTCGTTGATGGCGATTGTCTCACCGATCGGAAACACCGCAGGCAGCTCTTCGTCTGACGGCTTCCACCATGGCGCCGGAACCTGAGCGGTGTCTTCGGTCTCATCGTCGGGCGGGTCTGACGGGAAGAAGCTCACGGGGGCAAGACGATCACATCGGTGTCCGCCCCCGCAAGAGCCCGAGTCCGCTCAGCCCATCGACGACGATGTCCGTCACCAACCGGGCGTAGCGCCCGTCGGGGTCCAGGTCGGGGTCGAATACGGTCACGGATGCGCCGATCGCGCCAGGGGCGAGCCGGGCGAGCAACGCGGTCAGCTGTGACGCGTCGAGTCCGCCGGGGTCGGGACTGTCGACCGCCGGCATGATGCTGGCGTCGAGCACGTCGACATCGATCTGCAGCCAGTATCCGGTGCCGGCCACGGCGTGCGTCGCGGCGGTCACGTCGTCCGGGGCCCGCTCGATCGCCTGTGCGGCGGAGATCACCAGTCCGAGGGTCCCGCGGGCCTCGGCGGAGTGCTCGTCGTCCTGTCGGTGGCCGATGTGCACCACGCGTCCCGGGTCGAAGTAGGGGCCGAGACCGTCGATGTCCCCGACCGCCGGCCAGTGCAGGCCGACAGCGGCCGCGAGGTCCTCGCCGGCGATGCTCGCACAGGCATCGCTGTTGCCCGGGTGCCGGAAGTCCGTGTGGCCGTCGACGTGCACCAAGCCCGTCCCGCCGCGACGCGCCAACGCAACACCGATCCCGAGGAGCACGCTGCAGTCACCGCCGATGACCAGCGGGACGTCACCCGCGTCGAGAACGCTCGTCAGCCGAGCAGCGAGCCGCCGCGCATGGTCCACCAGCGCTGTCTGGTTGCGCACCTGGCCGTCGGCGCGCGTATCGTCGTCGTCGACGTATCGACCACCCAAAACGACGCCTGCATCAGCGGCTCCCTCGTTCATGAACCGCTGGAACAGGCCCGCCTCCCGCAGCGCTTCCGGGGCTTTGTCCGAGCCCGGAACGCTCCCGCGTTGCGGTGGCCGAAGCCCGAGATTGGTGGGAGCCGAAATCAGCGCGATCATCTTGCCAGCCTGACAGAAGCCACCGACCACGGACGCCCGTGACCCGATCCGCCGTCGATAGTGTTGGGGCCGTGACGGTGACTGGTAATCCTGAAGTGTTGGTGGTCGGATTCGACCCGCGCCTCCTACCCGGTGTCGACGCGGACGCGGTGGAGCCGGCTTTCGCTGCTGGTCGTGCACGCGCACGTGAGCTGGATGTGGAGCTCGTCGAGTGTCTGATCGCGCCGGACGAATCGGCCGTGCAGACGGTGACGCACGCCATTGCGGAACGTCCGTGGGCCTCCGTTGTCATCGGCGGCGGGCTTCGGGTGCCGGATGACGCCGTGCCGCTGCTGGAGATCGTGGTCGCGGCGGTCAGGAGTCTGGCTCCCGGAGCCGTGATCGCGTTCAACACGAGTCCGGTCGACTCGGCCGACGCAGCGCTCAGAGCCCTGGAAATGCGGGCGCACTTCGGTTCTTAGGGGATCGTGCGGTCGAGTGCGGGGGCGACGAAGCGCTCCCACAGCCAGAAGGCGACGCTGGTCGCCGCGAACCCGACAGCCGCGCCGACGACCACGACGACCCCGACGCCGCGCTCCACGAGCGACGCGACCGGGAGCAGCAGTGCGAAGAGCACCGTATAGACCACGAGACTCAGGCCTGCCCACAGCCAGCGGGACCACTGGACGATGGCGCGGCCAGCCAGCCCGCCGATCGGGAGCAGCATCACCGCGGCCGAGCCGATCCCGGCCAGGGCGAGGACGTTGACCAGCTCGGCGAGGAAGACGGTGACCGGATTCGTCGGCGCGGCGAACAGGCCGACGGCGAGCCAGGCGAGCACCCCGAGGGCGGCCACCGCGGAGACCTGCACGGCGGCGATGCGTCCCTGGCGCACACGCCCCGCCTCCGGCCCGAGGGTGAGGGTGAGGACCAGGGCGAACAGCAGTGCGGGGGAGAGCTCGAGCAGCCGGGAGCCGATCGCCGCGACAGCCACCACCACCAGCAGACCCGGGTGGAGGGTCACCCGCGGCATGGGCAGGTGCAGGTGCGCCGCGAGCCCACGCCCGGCGAGGACCCAGACCGCATTGACGGCCGCGACCGCGAGCGCCACCGCGACGAGGACGCCGGGGTACGCGCCCGCATCCGGCACGGGAGCGGAGAGCGTCACCAGCAGGGAGGCCACCGCACCCGCGACGACCGTGGGCCAGAGCGACTGGAGTCCCGTCGCCGGCTGGGTGAGCCCGGTGGCGGGGGATGGGGTTGGCGACGTGGATGCGGTCGGCGTCCGGCCGAACAGCGCGGAGGCGTCGGAGAGCTCGGACCGGGGCCGGTTGCGTCCGAAGAGGGAGGCCCGCTCGCTGTGCCGCCCCCGATCTGCTCGTCCTCGCGCGAGAGCGGCGGCGAGTAGGCGTGCGGGCAGGACGAGCAGCAGCAGGGCGGCGACCGCGAGGCCGACCGAGCGCATCCAGCCGGGGAGGGCGTCCGCCGTGACCGTCGGCGCTGACGCGGTGGTGAACGGCACGTCGACCCATCCTCGGGTCTCGGGATGCGGCGGCCCGGCGGGAGGCGCCGCTCCGGGTGCGACAGGCGCGGGCGTCGTCGGGGAGGGCGTCGGTGTCGGCGTGCGGGTCGGCGGCGGCGCGCGAACGGCGCTGCCCGCGGCGACCGTCAGCGTCACCGCGTTGCTACCGGCGCTGACGTTGCCGGCGGCGTCCCGCTGCAGGGCGGACAGCGTGTAGGTGCCGGCATCGAGCGCCCCCTGGCAGGACCATCCGCCGGCGACGACATCGGCGGTGCAGACCACGGCGGCGCCGCGGGCGGTCGAGGCGTACAGCGTGATGTGCGCGCCCGTCTCGCCTGCGCCGCCGAACGCGAGAGGCGTGCCCGGCGACGCGGAGCCTCCCGTCGGCGTCGTGATGGACGGGGCGGAGGGGGACGTGCGGTCCACGTCGATCGCGACGGCAGCGCTGGTCGCCGAACGCTGCGACGAGAAGTCGGCGACCTGGGTCGCGGTGATGGCATGGCGACCGTCGGTCAGGTCGGCGCTGAGGACGCATCCCCAGTTGCCGTTCGAGTCGGCGGGGAAGGTGCAGGAGGCGCCGGTGTCTGCCGTGACCGTGACGCTGGCACCCGGATAGGCCGTGCCACGGACGCCGCCGGTCGTGGGGACGACCCCGGAGCCCGCGATGACCGGCGGATGCAGCACCTTCACCTGGTCGGCGTCGCTTCCCCCTGGACCCGCGTCGGCGCGAACCGCCACCTTCGGGCCGTCGGGCAGGGAGGCGAGAGCGCAGCTCCAGCGGCCGTCGTCGCGGACGGTCGCCTGGCAGCTCTCGGAGGCGCTCGGCGAGGAGCCGCCGGAGACGCTCACCACGTCGCCCGGTGTCCCGGAGCCGGCGACGGTCAGCGGGAAGGTGGTGACGAGGCCGGAGGGCAGCCGGTCGAGGGCGAGGGGCTGTGCGGTCGGAGGCGGCGACGGCGTGCTCGACGGCGGGTCGGTGCTGGCGGGTGCGGCGGCCGCGGGGGCGCGGGCGGCGGTGGGCGCGGGTGTGGGTGCGGCGGTGGATGCCGCGGCGGGTGACGACTCCGCCATCAGCCCCGCAGCGCTGAGCAGCAGCGCGACGAGAGCGGCGACGGCCGCGACGGTCGCGAAAGACACCAGCTCGATCGACCCCCGTGGCCGGACTGGTGGTGACCCGTCGCTCGTAAATCCCCGCATTCCACCCCATTCCAGGGGGTAGTGGATGCCGCTGTCAAACGAATCGCCGGGATTTGCGGCATACTTCCATCTGGGTCAACTGTCCCACTTTCTCCCGCGCGACGGAGCGCGGCGGAACCCGAGGAGTCCGGATGACGCGCATCCCGGTGGCGGACCGGCGCACGGCGCTGGTGCAGGCCGCGCTGCGGGTGATCGCCCGGGACGGCGTCGCGGCAGCCACCACCCGTCGCGTCGTCGCCGAGGCAGGGATGCCGCTGGCGAGCTTCCACTACGTCTTCGCCTCGCGCGACGAGTTGATGGCCGAGCTCATCGAGGCGGCCGTGGAGAGCGAGCAGCGCGACCTCGCCCCCGTCCTCTCCGGCGACAGCGGCGGGCTCGGGATGCGCGACGCGCTCCGTGCGGGCCTCCAGCACTACTTCGACGGCCTCCGCGCCGATCCCGACCGCGAGAAGGCGATGCTGGAGCTGACCCAGTGGGCACTCCGCGAACCGGGCTTCGAGCCGCTGGCGCGGCGCCAGTACGCCCGATACCACGAGGTCGCGGCCGACGCCGCCGCCGCAGCCGCACGCCTCACCGGGTGCGAGTGGACCAGGCCGCTCGACGACGTGGCGCGCATCCTGGTCGCCTTCACCGACGGCCTCACCGTCGCCTGGCTGGTCACGCGCGACGACGCCGCGGCCGAAGCGACGATGGACCTGGCCGCCGAAGCGCTCGCCGCGCTCGCATCCCGCGCCGTACCGAACCCTGCCACACCCACGCTCGCCCCGCAGGCGACCCCCACCGAGAACGCAGGTACCCGATGACGAACACCTCCACCCCGGCCGTCTTCGCCGAACCGACCCGCAAGGTGCCCGGTCGCTGGGTCGCCGCCTTCGCCGTCGCCTGGCTGGGCGTGTGGATGGCGCAGCTCGCGCCCATCCAGAAGCTGCTGCCCGACCAGGTGCAGACCGAGCTGCACACCGGCTACTGGGTCGACAATGTCATCGCGTTCGGCGTCATCTCGGGCATCTCCGGCGTCTGCGCGATCGTCGCCTACCCGCTGACCGGGGCGCTCTCCGACCGCACGACGAGCCGCTTCGGCCGTCGCCGGCCGTGGATCGCCGTCGGTACGCTCGTCTTCGCCGTCTCCCTCGTGCTCCTCGGCCTGCAGACCTCCATCATCGGGATGGGCGTGTTCTGGTCCCTCGCGCTCACCGGGTTCTGCATCCTGACGGCCGCCCTCACCGCGACGATCAGCGACCAGGTTCCGGTGGATCAGCGTGGCTACGTGAGCGGTTGGATCAGCGCTCCGCAGGCGATCGGCATCATCCTGGGCGTCGCGCTGGTCACGTACGTCTTCGTCGGCGCGGTGGTCGGCTACACCGCGATGGCCGTGCTGCTGATCGTGCTCGTGCTGCCGTTCCTGTTCCTGCCGGATGCGGTGCTGCCGCGGGAGCTGCGGGAGCCGATGACGCTGCGCAGCATCATCGAGGGGCTGTGGATCAGCCCGCGCGAGCATCCCGACTTCGGCTGGACGCTGCTCAGCCGGGTGCTGGTCAACTTCGGCAACGCGTTCGGCACGTCGCTTCTGCTGTACTTCCTGGAGTTCGGACTGCGCGACCCGCACGCCGACGACGACCTGCTCATCCTCATCCTCATCTACATGGTGTTCGTGATCGTCTCGTCGCTGGTCCTCGGCCGGCTGTCCGACCGGCTGGGACGTCGCAAGGCGTTCGTCTTCGCGTCGTCCGCCGTCCAGGGTGTCGCCGCCCTGCTGCTCGGCTTCGTGCCGCAGCTGTCCGTCGCGTTCGTCGCGGCGGCGCTGCTCGGCATCGGTTACGGCTGCTTCCTCAGCGTGGATCAGGCCCTCGCAACGCAGGTCCTGCCCGACCCGGAGACCCGCGGCAAGGACCTCGGCATCATGAACATCGCCCTGGCCGTTCCTCAGGCGGTCGCGCCGCTGTTCGGGGCGATGATCGTCGCGGCGATGGGCGGCTTCGCCGGGCTGTTCGTCCTCTCCGCCCTGTTCGCGTTCGCGGGTGCGCTCGCGGTCGCCCGAGTGAAAGCGGTGCGTTGATGCCGGACCTCGACCTCACCATTCCGCCCCGGGCCTCGGAGCGCACCTGGACCACGCCCGACCTGTTCTGGCCGTCGCTGTCCGCGGCGACGGCGCGCCTCGATCCGCCGCTGGCGGTGTTGCACCTGCCCGCCCTGCGGCACAACGCGCACGACCTGCTGCGGCGCGCGCAGGGGCCGTCCGGCCAGCCGGCCAAGGCGATCCGCGTCGCCTCCAAGTCGGTCAGGGTGCGGTCGGTGCTGGATGCGGTGCTCGCGCTGCCCGGGTACGCCGGGGTGCTCGCGTACACACTGCCGGAGGCGCTCTGGCTGGCCGAGGGGGACGCCGGGCATCCGCCGATCGGGGATGTCGTGGTCGGCTACCCGACGGCCGATCGCGCGGCGATCCGGCGGCTCGCGGCTTCGCCGGAGCTCGCCTCCCGGGTCACGCTGATGGTCGACTCGGTCTCCCACCTCGACTTCATCGACGCGGTCGTGCCGCCCGCGCAGCGTGAGACGCTCCGGCTTTGCCTGGAGCTCGACTCCTCCTGGCAGGCGCCCGTGCTCGGTCACATCGGTGTGTTCCGATCCCCGCTGTACTCGGCCGACGCCGTCCGGGCGGTCGCCGAGGAGATCGTCCGCCGGCCCGGTTTCGCCCTGGTCGGGATGATGGGCTACGAAGCGCAGATCGCGGGTCAAGGTGACAATCCGCCCGGCAAGCCCGCCTGGGGCGCGACGCTGCGCTGGGTGCAGAAGAACTCCCGCGATGAACTGCTCGGCCGGCGCGGCGAGGCGGTCGCCGCGGTCCGCGGTGTCGCCGACCTGGAGTTCGTGAACGGCGGCGGGACGGGCTCGATCGAGTTCACCGCCTCGGACCCGTCAGTGACCGAGATCGCCGCGGGCAGCGGGCTGTTCGGGGGGCACCTGTTCGACACCTACCGGTCGTTCCATCCCGCGCCCGCCGCCGCATTCGCGCTTTCGGTGGTGCGCCGTCCCGCCCCAGAGACGGCCACGCTGCTCGGCGGGGGATGGATCGCTTCCGGACCGCCGGCCGCAGACCGGATGCCCAAGGTGGAGTGGCCGACCGGCCTGTCGATGGTCGCGCGCGAGATGGCCGGTGAGGTGCAGACACCCCTCACCGGAGCCGCGGCCGGCATCCTGCGGATCGGCGACCGGGTCTGGCTGCGGCACACCAAGTCGGGCGAACTCAGCGAGCACGTGGACGGCTTCCACCTGATCGACACGGTGGATGGCGGCGCGAGCGTGGTCGGTGAGGTGGCGAGCTACCGCGGCGACGGCCAGGTGTTCCTGTGACGGCCGCGGGTGGGCTCTGGCGCAATTGGGCGCGAACCGAAGCGGTGCGTCCTCAGGGGGTGGAACGGCCGGCGTCCGCCGAGGCGGTGCAGCGCGCGGTCCAGGCTGCCGCCCGCAAGGGGATGCGCGTGAAAGCCGTCGGTGCCGGGCACAGCTTCACGGGCATCGCGGTCGCTCCGGGCATCCAACTCGACCTCGACGACCTCAGCGGGATCGTGGAGGTGGACCTCGAGCGCGGACGCGTCACCTTCGCCGCGGGGACGCACCTGCACCAGCTCCCCAGGCTGCTCCACCCGCACGGGCTGGCACTGGAGAACATGGGGGACATCGACCGGCAGACCATCGCCGGCGCGACCTCCACGGGTACGCACGGCACGGGCGGCTCGTTCGGCGGGCTCGCCACCCAGATCGTGGGCCTCACGCTGGTGACGGGGGAGGGGGTGCTGCTGCGGATCGACGAGACGCAGAACGCCGACCTGCTCCCCGCCGCCCGCCTCGGCCTCGGCGCGCTCGGCGTCATCGTCGACGTGACCCTGCAGTGCGTGCCCGCCTACCTGCTGCAGGCGGTCGAACGCCCGGAGCCGCTGCAGGCGACGCTGGAGTCGTACATCGAGCGTTCGGCGAGCGAAGACCACTTCGAGTTCTACTGGTTCCCGCACACGGAGACAGCGCTCACCAAGACGAACACGCGGCTGCCGCTCACCGCCGAGCGCCGGCCGCTGTCCCGCACCGGGCGCTGGATGGACGACGAACTGCTCGCGAACGGGTTGTACCGGGGCGTCTGCGCGCTCGGCACGGTGGCGCCCGCCGTCATCCCGCCCTTCAGTCGGCTCGCCCAGCGCCTGACCGGCAACCGGGACTTCACCGACCACGCGCCGCGGGTGTTCGTCACCAACCGCACGGTGCGTTTCCGTGAGATGGAGTATGCGCTGCCCAGGGAGGCCGTGCCCATGGCGCTCGCCGAGGTGAAGGCGCTGATCGAGCGGCGCGGCTGGCGCATCTCCTTCCCCGTCGAGGTGCGCAGCGCGGCGGCCGACGAGAACTGGCTGTCGACGGCGTACGGGCGCGAGAGCGGCTACCTCGCCGTGCACCGGTACTACCGGGAGGACCAACGCGAGTACTTCGCGGCGGTCGAGGAGATCATGGTCGCCCACGAGGGACGCCCGCACTGGGGCAAGCTGCACGGCCGGGATGCGGACGCGCTGCGGGCGGTCTACCCGCGGTTCGACGACTTCGTCGCCGTCCGCGACCGGCTCGACCCGGAGCGCCGCTTCGAGAACGCCTACCTGCGCCGCGTCCTCGGCCCCTGACCCGCCCGCTCGGCCCGCCCGGCCCGCCAACCGCGGCGTCTGCGCCCGTTTGTCGCGTGTGCACCCGCGCGCGCAGCCGCCCACGTTCCAAACGAGCGCAGACGTGCGGCGGCTGAGCCGCTAGAAGCTGCCGCCCATCTCCTGGAGGCGCTCGACGCGCTCCGGGATCGGCGGGTGCGTAGAGAACAGCCGGGCCATCAGGCCGGGCTTCAGTGGGTCGGCGATCCACAGGTGCGCCATGGACGAGTTCTGCTTGCGCATCGGCCGGCCGTAGGCCTCCAGCTTGAGGAGGGCACTCGCCAGCGCATCCGGGTGCCGGGTGGTCATGGCGCCGGTCGCATCCGCCAGGTACTCGCGCTGCCGAGAGACGGCCAGCTGCACCAGGGTCGCCACCAGCGGCGCCACGATCGCGGCGGCCAGCCCGAAGATGAGGACGACCGGGTTGCCGCCGCCGTTGTTGTTGTTGCGGTTGCCGCCGAAGAACGCCATCCGCAGGAAAATGTCGGCGATGAAGCCGATGGCCACGGTGAGCCCGAACACGATCATCCCGAGCCGGATGTCGTAGTTCCGCACGTGCCCGAGCTCGTGGGCCATGACGCCTTCGAGTTCCGCGTCCGTCATGATGTCGAGCAGCCCGGTCGTCGCGGCGACGGACGCGTGCTCGGGGTCGCGGCCGGTGGCGAAGGCGTTCGGGGCCGGGTCGTTCACGATGTAGACCGCCGGCATCGGGGTTCCGGTGGCGATCGACAGGTTCTCGACGACGTTCCACAGCCGCGGGTTGTCGGCCTTCTGGATCGGGATGGCGCCCGACATGCTCAGCGCCTGACTGCTGGCCAGGTAGTACTGGAACAGCGCGTAGAGCACCGCCCCGATGACCACCACCACGAGGATCGTGTAGCTGTGGTAGATGTACGACGCCAACCAGCCGAGCGCACCGATGAGAACCAGGAACAGCAGGATGATGAAGACGGTGTTGCGCTTGTTCCTGGCGATCGCCCTGTACATCTAGGCCCTAGAACTGGACGCGCGGGGGCTCAGCGATCGCGGCGAGGTTGTCGACCTCGAAGAACTCGCGCTCGGTGAAGCCCAGTCGTCGGGCGAAGAGGTTGTTGGGGAACACCTTGATCTTGGTGTTGAACTCGCGGACGCCACCGTTGTAGAAGCGGCGCGACGCCTGGATCTTGTCCTCGGTGTCGACCAGGTCGGCCTGCAGGCGCAGGAAGTTCTGACTCGCCTGGAGCTGCGGGTACGCCTCCGCCACCGCGAAGATGCTCTTCAGGGCGGTCTGCATGTGGTTCTCGGCGGTGGATGCCTCACCCGGTGTCTGCGCGGAGAGCGTCTCGGCGCGCGCCTTGGTCACCGACTCGAACACACCCTTCTCGTGGGCGGCGTATCCCTTGACCGTCTCGATCAGGTTCGGGATGAGATCGGCGCGGCGCTTCAGCTGCACCGTGATGTCGCTCCACGCCTCGTCGACGCGCACTTTCAGCGTCACGAGGGAGTTGTAGGTGGCCCACAGATAGATCCCGATGATCGCCACGATCACGACGACGATGATGACCGGAATGAGCCATTCCATGTTCGCAGAACTCCTTGTGTGCAGGGCGCCGGATCGAGCAGATCCGCAGTCCACATCCTAGCTTCGGGGGAGTTGGCGCTCACCGCGTTCCCATCACACTCGAAGCAAGCGCCTCGGTGATGGACAGGGGGACGACAGGGCGCGACCAGGTGCACAATGGCCTCGTGAGTGAGCTCGCCGAACGTCGCCGACCCGGCCGCCCGCGCAAGGAGCGCGGCGCCGCCTCGGCGCGCGCTGCGATCCTGCGCGCTGCGGCCGAGGAGTTCGCCGAGCGCGGCTACGAGGCGGCCTCGCTCCGGGCGGTTGCGCGCCGTGCCGGGGTGGATTCCGCGCTCGTCCACCACTACTTCGACGGCAAGGCCGACCTGTTCGCGGCGACCCTCGAAGTGCCCCTGCGACCGGACCGGCTGCTGGATGTGGTGCTGTCGGGTCCACGGGAGGACATCGGGGAGTCCCTCGTCCGCTACGTGCTCGAGCGTCTCGACGACGAGAAGTCCGCCCGGCGGATGGTCGTCATCATGCGCACCGTGCTCGGCGGTGGCCCCGGCACGCGGATGGTGCGCGAGTTCCTGGCGCGCGAAGTGCTGTCGAAGCTCGCCGCCCTGAGCGATGCGCCGGACGCGGCCCTGCGCGGTGAGCTGGCCGCCGCACAGCTGGTCGGGATCATGGTGACCCGCTACGCGCTCCAGGTGGAGCCGATCGCGAGCACCCCGGCGGACGAGATCGCGCGCCGGGTGGGCCCGGTGCTGCAATGGCATCTCTTCGGCGGACCCGATGCACCGCTCTCTTGACGTGGGCCCTCCGACAGGCGAATAATTCAGCACATGATGAATTCGCCGGATGCGGCGGACCCCGCCGTCGCCATCGAGGGCCTGCGGGTGCACCGCGGCCGGACCGACGTGCTGCACGGGCTCGACCTCCGTATCCCGCGTGGGCAGGTCGTCGGACTCCTCGGTCCGAGCGGGTGCGGCAAGACGACCCTGATGCGCGCCATCGTCGGCGTGCAGAGGATCAAGTCGGGAACGGTGTCAGTACTGGGCCAGCCTGCGGGATCGGCTGCGCTCCGGCACCGCGTCGGCTACGTCACGCAGGCCGTCAGTGTCTATGACGACCTGACCATCCGGCAGAACCTGGACTACTTCCGTCGGGTGCTCGGCGCCGGCCGCGCCGACGTCGACCGAGCGATCGTCGCCACGGACCTCGAGGAGCACGCCGGACGCCTCGTGTCGGCGCTGTCCGGCGGCCAGCGCAGCCGCGTCTCGCTGGCCGCGGCCTTGCTCGGCTCGCCCGACCTGCTCGTCCTGGACGAGCCGACCGTCGGGCTCGACCCGCTGCTGCGCGTGGAGCTGTGGGGGCTGTTCCACCGCCTCGCGGAGTCGGGCACCAGCCTCCTGATCTCCAGCCACGTCATGGATGAGGCCAGCCGCTGCGACCGGCTCATCCTGATGCGCGAGGGCGCCGTGCTCGCGGATGCGACGCCGGACGAACTGCTTGCGGAGACCGGCGCGGCGGATGCCGAGGGCGCGTTCCTCGCCCTGCTTCGGCGTCACCACGCG
Organism: Leifsonia sp. 2MCAF36; assembly: GCF_052115525.1. Taxonomy (NCBI): domain Bacteria; kingdom Bacillati; phylum Actinomycetota; class Actinomycetes; order Micrococcales; family Microbacteriaceae; genus Leifsonia; species Leifsonia sp. 2MCAF36. The sequence continues at coordinate 23,390 of NZ_JBFRGV010000013.1, forward strand.
CGGCACGCGCTGCCCGACGCGGAACCGAGCGCGGAGTCGAGCGACGAAAGCGCCGCCCCCGCCGTTCCGGCCGATTCGGCAGAGCTCGAGGAGGACGCGCGATGAACCCCACCCGGACCCTCGCGACGACCGGCCGCGTCCTCAACCAGATTCGCCATGACCCGCGCACTGTGGTGCTCCTGCTCGTCGTGCCGAGCCTCCTCATCGGGCTGGTCGCCTGGATCTTCACGGACACGCCGGTCTTCCAGACCGTCGGGCCGGCCATGCTGGCGCTGTTCCCGTTCGTCGTGATGTTCCTGGTGACCTCCATCACCACCCTGCGGGAGAGGCGCACCGGCACGCTGGAACGCCTCCTGTCGATGCCGCTCGGCCGTGGCGACTTCATCATCGGGTACACGATCGCGTTCGGGTTGCTGGCCATCGTGCAGGCCCTGCTCGCGTCGGCGTACGCGCTGTGGGTGTGCGGGCTCGACGTGAAGGGCGACTCCTGGCTGCTGGTGGCCGTGGCGGTGACGGATGCGGTGCTCGGCAGCACCCTCGGGCTGTTCGCGAGCGCGTTCGCCCGGACCGAGTTCCAGGTGGTTCAGTTCATGCCGCTCCTGATCTTCCCGCAGATCCTGCTGGGCGGCATCTTCTTCCCGCGCGACCAGTTGCCGGCCGGGCTGAAGGAGCTGAGCGACTGGCTGCCGCTCTCGCACGCGGTGGATGCGCTCAACGCCGTCGCGACGAACGCTCACGACGCCGCGTACGTCGGCGGCCAGTTGCTGATCATCGGGGCGTTCGCGCTCGCCGCCGTCATCCTGGGCGCGCTGACGCTCCAGCGGCGCACGGCGTAGCCGCGCCCGAGGTCGCCGACGCGTGCCAGGACAGCGCCGTTCGCGCCCGTTTGTCACGTGTGCCCCTGCGCGCACAGGCGCAGAGGTGACAAACAGGTGCGCTCACCGATGCGGGAGCGCGAGCGGGAGGTAGCGCTAGGCGGACGCGGCGGCGTCCTCGTCGTCGGGCGCCTGCAGCTCGGCGGTGCCGGTGTACCGGTAGCGGACGCGCGTGCCCGTGGCCCGCTCGTCGAGCGGACGCCACTCGGTGCCGACGTTGCCGTCGCCGACGATGGAGACGTCGCGGATGACCTCCTTCGGCTGCCCGCCGACGAACGATTGGATCACCTCGGCGTACACCTCGGAGTCGGGGTTCAGCAGCACGGCGACGTAGTGGTCCGACGGCTTCACGTCGCGCGCCGGCACCCACAGCCGTTCGTCGAACTGCACGAGTGTCGTGCCGTCGGCGGCGCCACCCGGCCGCACCCCGGTGACGACGCCGTCGAGCCAGGTGTCGCCGTCGTGGTACGCATACAGCTCGCGCATCGGCGACTCGTAGTCGGCCTCGTCGGCCCCGTCCTCATCCAGGTAGTCCAGCGGTGACGTCATGCCCCGAACCCTACCCCCGGGCGCAGCGCGTCGGCGAGGAGGGGAGCCAGGTCGCCCCGGGCGCCCTCGGCGACGCAGACCGACTCCAGTCCCTGCCACGCGGCCGTCTCGGCGAGCAGCGGCAGGAGCCGGTCCAGCGTCGCGGGCGGCGAGCCGGGCTCCGTCCAGGCGGACTGCACGCGCAGCACTCCGGCCTGGCGGTCGCTTTTCAGGTCGATGCGGCCGACCAGGGCGTCGTCGATGAGGATCGGCAACGAGTAGTAGCCGTAGACGCGCTTGGGGGCGGGTGTGTAGATCTCGATGCGGTAGTGGAAGCCGAACATCCGGAGCGCGCGATCGCGGAACCAGACCACCGGGTCGAACGGGGACAGCAGCGCTGCGGCCTCGACCGTGCGCGGCTTCCGGGCGTCCCGGTGCATCCAGGCGCGGACCGGCCGGCCGGCGCTCTCCCAGCCGCGCACCTGCACCGGGATGAGCTCGCCCGCGTCCTCGAGCTCCTGCAGGGCGACGCCGACCCGCGGTCCCTTGATCCGGTAGTAGTCGGCGAAGTCGCGCGCGGTGCCGATGCCGTGCGCGACGGCCGCCCGCCGGAGCAGCTCGCGGATGGCGTCCTCCTCGGACACCGTCGTGTCGAGGACGCTGGAAGGCAGCACCTGCTCCGTCAGGGCGTACCGGCGCTGGAACCGCATCCGCCCCGCGATCGCGACCTCCCCGAACAGGAACATCCGCTCCAGCGCCCGCTTCACCTCGGACCAGCCCCACCACGGGCCCGTGCGGCGGTTCGCGTCGTGCTCGATCTCGCCCGCGACGAGCGGGCCGTTCGCCTCGAGCTCGCCGCGCAGCCACTCGGCCGTGCTCTCGTTGACCTCGAACCAGCTCCCCGGACCGCCGTAGCGCTCGCGGTACTCGCGCATCCGCCAGGCGAACAGCGGCCAGTCCTCCTTGCGCATGAAGGCGGCCTCGTGGGCCCAGTACTCGGTGTGCGGCCCGCGAGCGTCGAAGGTGAGCCGGTCGAGCAGCGAGCGGTCGTACGCGCCGAGCCGGGCGAATGCCGGGAGGTAGTGGCTGCGCTCGAAGACGTTGACCGAGTCGATCTGGAGCACGCCGAGCCGGTCGACGAGGCCGTTCAGCTGGCGGGTGCCCACGACAGCGGGGTGTGGCCTCCCGAAGCCCTGCGCGGCCAGCGCGATCCGTCGAGCGAGAGCGGGGGAGACCTGTTCGACCACGCCTGAACCCTATCGACAACCTCGGACACCGGACGTTCACCGCCCCGTCACCGCTGGGCGACCGCCCGGACGCCTGGGCTTCCTACCGTGACGACGTCCGGGCGTTCCGCCCGGGCGACACCCTGCACTGGAGGAAACCCGTGATCAACAAGCGCGCACGTGCCGCCGGCCTCGCCGCCGCGGCGACCGTCGTCGCACTCTCGCTCGCCGCCTGCTCCGGCGGCGCAAGCGCCAGCACCAGCACCGACAACGCCTCGATCGCCACCGCCACCGACGCGATGTCGGCCGGCGGGATGGACGCGCTGGTCGCCGCCGCGAAGAAGGAGGGCAGCCTCAACATCATCGCGACGCCGGGCGAGTGGGCGAACTACCAGGAGATCTTCGACGGCTTCACCAAGAAGTACGGCATCACGATCAACCCGAGCCAGGACAGCGCCTCCAGCCAGGAGGAGATCGACGCGGCCAAGAAGCTCAAGGGCCAGGACACCGCACCGGACACCTTCGACATCGGCTCCTCCGTCGCGCTCGCCAACACCCAGTACTTCGCCGCGTACAAGCCGACCGGCTGGGACGACATCCCGGCAAACCAGAAGGAGAAGGACGGCCTCTGGAAGGTCGGCTACTACGGCGTCATGGCCGTCGGGTACGACGCCGACAAGATCAAGACCGCGCCGAAGTCCTTCGACGACCTCCTGAAGCCGGAATTCAAAGGCGCCGTGGCGCTGAACGGCAACCCGACCCAGGCGGCCGCTGCGGCCGGAGCGGTCGCCTACGCGACCCTGCAGAACGGCGGGACGCTCGACGACCTGACCCCGGGCGTCGACTGGTTCTCGAAGCTGAAGAAGGCGGGCAACTGGAACGCCGCCGACGGCAAGCCGAACACCATCGCCTCCGGTGAGACCCCGGTGCTGCTCGACTGGTCGTTCAACCAGAAGGGCTACGCCACCTCCGACACCATCAAGGGCGGCGGCGTGAACTGGAAGTACGTGGTCCTCCCGGGCACCGCGTACGTCGGGTACTACAACCAGGCCATCAGCAAGGACGCCCCGCACCCCGCGGCCGCCCGTCTGTGGGAGGAGTACCTCTACAGCGACGCCGCCCAGAACGCGTGGCTGAAGGGCGGCGCCTACCCGGCGCGCGTCGACGCGATGGAGAAGGCCGGCACCCTGGACAAGGCGGAGTTCCCCGGCAAGCTGGACACGGTGGCTGTGATGAGCGACAAGCAGGCGACGGACGCCGGCACGCTGCTCAACGCCAAGTGGGCGAACGCGGTCGGCTGATGACCGAGACCGTCACAGGCGCTGCTGCGCCCGCGGTCGACCGCGCTGCCGCCGGAGTCTCCGAACCGGAGACCCGGCGGCAGCCGTCGTCCGGCCGGCTCCCGGTCGCGCGTGCCGGGAGGCGGCGCCGTACGGGCGTCGCCGCCGTGCTCGGGCTGACGCCCTTCGCCTTCTACGTCGTCGTGTTCCTCGCCATCCCGACCGTGGTCGCGGTCGGCAGCGGCTTCGTGGACGGGCAGGGGCGCTTCACCGTCGCGAACCTCACCGGCCTCGCCGAACCCGCGATCGCCGGCTCGTTCTTCGGAGCGTTCTGGCTCTCCGCCCTCACGGCGATCCTGGGCGCGATCGCCGGCGCCGCGCTGTGCTTCGCCCTGCTGCGCTCGCGCCCCGGCGGCGTCACCCGCTCGCTGGTGGATTCGGCCAGCAGCGTCTTCGCCCAGTTCGGCGGGGTGATGCTCGCCTTCGCGTTCATCGCGACAATCGGCGCACAGGGTCTCGTCACCGTGCTGCTGCGGAACGTGGCGCACATCAACATCTACGAGAACGGCGTCTGGTTGTACACGGTGCCCGGGCTCATCCTCCCGTACCTCTACTTCCAGATCCCGCTGATGGTGATCACCTTCATGCCCGCGCTGGAGGGGTTGCGCCCGCAGTGGCTGGAAGCGACCGCCACCCTCGGCGGCAGCTGCTGGACCTACTGGACGCGCGTGGGCGGGCCCATCCTGCTCCCGTCGTTCCTCGGCAGCCTGCTGCTGCTGTTCGCGAACGCCTTCTCCTCGTACGCCACGGCCGCCGCACTCGTCGGCCAGGCCAACAACATCGTGTCGCTGCAGATCCGCCAGGCGCTGATCAGCGAGACCGTCCTCGGCCGTGCGAACCTCGCAGGGGCCATGGCCCTCGGGATGCTGCTGGTGATGGTCGTCGTCATGCTCGCCTACTCCGTGCTGGTGCGACGCACCGCGAGGTGGCAGCGGTGACCCGGGCCGTCGAGGCGCGCCCCGCGCGCCGCCGCCGCGGCCAGCCGTTGCGGCTCGGACCTGGCCCCGCCGTCCGTGCGATCATCTGGACGGTGCTCGGGCTGTTCTTCGCCATCCCGCTGTTCTCGATGGTGGAGTTCACGCTCCGCACCGCGAAGCCCGGCGTGTACAACGTCGACCGCTGGGTGGCGGTGTTCTCCGGCGAGACCACACGCTACGACCGTGTGTACCAGGGTCTGGGCAACTCCCTCGTACTCGCGGTGGTGACCGTCGCGATCGTGCTGCTGGTGCTGCTGCCGACGATCGTGCTGGTCGAGCTCCGCTTCCCGAAGCTGCGCCGCCTGCTGGAGGCCGTCTGCCTGCTTCCGATCATGATCCCGGCGATCGTCATGGTGGTCGGGCTCGCACCGACGTACGCGGTCGTCACGCAGGTCTTCGGCTCGGGCTCCTGGACGCTCGCGTTCGCGTACGGCATCACGGTGCTGCCCTACGCCTACCGGGCCATCCAGAGCAACGTCGCCGCTGTCGACATGATCACCCTCAGCGAGGCCGCCCGGTCGCTCGGCGCCGGCTGGTGGACGGTGTTCTCGCGGGTCCTCGTGCCGAACCTGCGCCGCGGCATCCTCGCCGCCTCCGCCCTCTCCGTCGCCGTCGTGCTGGGCGAGTTCACGATCGCCTCGCTGCTCTCCCGCGTCAACCTGCAGACCTCCCTGCTGCTGGTGTCGCAGTCCGACCCCTTCGTTGCGGTCATCTTCGCGCTCCTCGCGCTGGTGTTCGCGTTCGTCCTCCTCCTCGTCGTCGACCGCCTGGTGAGCGTGCGGCGACGGCGTCCCGCGAAAGGCTGACATGACCGCCCTCGAAACCCCCGTTCTCTCCTCCCGCACCGGATCGACCGTCGAGCTGCGCGACCTCGTCCGCGACTTCGGTGGCGGCGCCGGGCTGTCCGGCTTCGACCTGGCGGCCGCTCCCGGCGAGCTCATCGCACTGCTCGGCCCGAGCGGCTGCGGCAAGACCACGGCGCTGCGCTCGCTCGCCGGCCTGGAGCGGGTGGACAGCGGCAGCATCCTCATCGACGGCCGCGACGTCACCGACGAGCCCACCAACCGCCGCGACCTGGGGATGGTGTTCCAGTCGTACTCGCTGTTCCCGCACCTGACGTCGGGTCAGAACGTGGAATTCGGCCTGCGGATGCGCAAGGTCGCCCCGGGGGAGCGCCGCCGCCGCGCCGCCGCCGCGCTCGAACTGGTCGGCCTCGACCACCACGCGGACCGCTACGCCCACCAGCTCTCCGGCGGACAGCAGCAGCGCGTAGCGCTCGCCCGAGCGCTCGTCACCGAGCCGCGCGTTCTGCTCCTCGACGAACCGCTGTCCGCGCTCGACGCGAAGGTGCGCGTGCAGCTGCGGGATGAGATCCGCCGCATCCAGACGGAGCTCGGCATCACCACGTTCTTCGTGACGCACGACCAGGAGGAGGCGCTCGCCGTCGCCGACCGCGTCGCCGTGATGCGCGCGGGCCGGATCGAGCAGATCGGAAGCCCGGAGGAGCTGTATCACCGGCCGGCGAGCGCGTTCGTCGCCGAGTTCGTCGGACTGACCAACCGGGTCGAGGGGACGGTCGCGGGCGGGCGCCTCCGGGTGCTCGGGCAGCAGGTGCCGCTCGCGTCGCGTGTGGCTGACGGCGCGGTCACCGCCTACCTCCGGCCCGAGGATGTGCTGCTCGCGGCGGAAGGACTGCCCGCTGTCGTGCTCACCACCAGCTTCCTCGGGGCGCTGCGCCGCACGCGGGTCCGCCTGGAGGACGGCAGCGAGCTCGCCGTGCAGCACGGCGCCCGCGAGCGGCCGGAGCCGGGCGAGCGCGTGTCCATCGCGCTCAGCGGTTCACCGGTGACTGTTGCGCCGCGCTAGCACCGGCGTAGAGTCCGCGCATGTCCAGTGACTCTCCAGCGGGGGAGCGTGCGGAGGAACCTGAATCCGGCATTCAGATCGACCCCGCCACGTTCGAGCGAACCCTGTCCCTCACGGACATCGCGCACCGTATCCCGGTGCAGGATGTCATCATCTTCCCCTGGTACCGCCTCATCGAGACAATCAGTCCCACGCACACCGTGGGCAAAGGGCGGACCAACCTGACTCTCATCGCGCCCGACATCATGCAGACGGACACCACCGGGACGCCGTACGCCTCCTTCACGAACCGGCCGACACCCTCCGGCGGGCCGGGAGTTTCGGTGCATTTCACCCCCGGCGACTACGGAGCCACCGCGCCGGCCGACTACATCGTCACGTTCGTGATCACGGCCAACGGCTCGGTGAACCTCAACGTCGGCGGCTACGCAGGCGGCACGGCGCCGACGGGGACGGGCGCACGAACGGTGAACGGCAACGTCGCCGTCGTCGTCGGCCTGAGGAGCGTGCCGCCGAACCAGGTGACCTACGCGTCCATCCAGCAGACCGGAGGCTCCAGCTGGCAGTGGTACCGCACCGAGATCGAGTACCCGCCGCTCATCCTGCAGCTGTGAGACGGGTGATCGCCGCGTGCGGGGTCCGGTGACGGCCCTCCGCCGCGGCCTACACTGACGGGCATGCCAGACACCGACCGCCCTGTCCAGCCGCCCGCCACACCGCCCGCCAGCCCGCCCGTCACCGGACCCGCGGGGAATCGCGCGCCCGCGCGTTCGTGGTTCCAGCGCCGCGGCCGTGAGCTCGGCGCGGCCGTCGACGGCACGGACTCCGCCGACGAAGCGCTGCCGCGCGGGATGCGGATCGCGGGCGCCTGGTCGTGGCGCCTGCTGGTGATCGGCGCCGTCATCGCCGTGATCATCTACCTCATCATCCAGCTCAAGCTGATCGTCATCCCGGTACTGATCGCGGTGCTGCTCGCCGGGCTGCTGGTGCCGTTCAAAGACGTCCTGGTCCGCCACCGCTGGCCGAAGTGGCTGGCGATCCTCACGGTGCTGATCACGCTGGTGGTCGTGGTCGGCGGCCTGTTCTACCTCGCCATCTGGCAGGTCACACGGGAGAGCGGCCAGCTCCAGCGGCAATCCGTCACGGCGTTCCAGGGCCTCCAGGACTGGCTCACCACCGGGCCGCTCGGCCTCAGCCACGACCAGATCAGCAGTGCGTTCTCGTCGATCGGGAAGTCGATCCAGCAGGACGGCCAGGTGTTCCTCTCGGGCGCCCTGTCGGTCGGCTCGACCGTCGGGCACATCTTCGCCGGTGCCCTGTTGACGCTGTTCAGCACCATCTTCATCCTCATCGACGGCAAGAGCATCTGGGGCTGGATCGTCCGGGTCTTCCCGAAGCGGTCGCGCGCTGCCATCGACGGTGCGGGCAAGGCCGGCTGGGTGACCCTCCGCAACTTCGCCAAGGTGCAGGTGCTGGTCGCATCCATCGATGCGCTCGGGATCGGGCTCGGCGCGTTCTTCCTGGGACTTCCGCTGGTCATCCCGATCGCGGTGCTGGTCTTCCTCGGATCGTTCATCCCGGTCGTCGGCGCAGTGGTCACCGGCGTGCTCGCGGTCTTCATCGCGCTCGTCTTCAAGGGCTGGGTGTTCGCCCTCATCATGCTCGGGGTCGTGCTGCTGGTGCAGCAGATCGAGGGGCACATCCTGCAGCCGCTGATCATGGGCAGCGCCGTGAAGGTGCACCCGCTCGCCGTCGTGCTGGCGGTCGCCGCCGGGTCGCTGCTCGCCGGCATCCCGGGCGCGCTCTTCGCCGTGCCGTTCGTGGCGGTGCTGAACGTCATGGTGCACTACGTCTCCAGCCAGGAGTGGCGGACCGGCCAGCCGACAGGCTGGGAGGAACCCGACCGACCCATCTGGGAGACCGTTCCGCGGCCCGTGCGCAAGCCCCCGGGCCGAGGCTGACGTCCGCTCCATGCGGTGCGGAGAATACGACCGCCGGTAGGCTGACCCCGTGGCAATCGCGACCGATCACACCCGCACACCGTTCGCAGGCCCCAGCCTGGACGAGTTCGAGGCCGCGCGCGCCATCGTCGCGACGGTGGCGCAGCCGACCCCGATCGAGAGCTCCCGGTACCTCACCGAGCTGCTCGGCGCTCCGGTGCTCCTCAAGTGCGAGAACCTGCAGCGCACCGGGTCGTACAAGATCCGCGGCGCCTACAACCGGATGTCGAAGCTGAACGCCGAGGAGCGGGCTCGCGGCGTCGTTGCGGCTTCCGCCGGCAACCACGCGCAGGGCGTGGCGTTCGCTGCCCGGGAGCTCGGCATCCACGCGACGATCTTCATGCCGGTCGGCGTCGCCATCCCCAAGTTCCAGGCGACGCGCGCCTACGGGGCGGATGTCGTGCTCAGCGGCAGCTACGTCGACGAGACGCTGCGGGCGGCCGCCGACTTCGCGGCCGAGACGGGCGCCGTCCTCATCCCTCCGTTCGACCATCCGGATGTCGTGGCCGGCCAGGGCACGCTCGGACTGGAGATCCTGGAGGCCGTGCCGGATGTGCGGACCATCGTCGTCCCGATCGGCGGCGGCGGCCTGATCTCCGGCGTGGCCAGCGCGGTCAAGCAGCAAGCGGCCCGGGACGGGCGGCAGGTCCGCGTGATCGGCGTTCAGGCCGCCAATGCGGCCGCCTACCCGCCGTCGCTGGCGGCCGGGGAGCCGACCAGCATCGCGCTCGTGGCGACCATCGCCGACGGCATCGCGGTCAGCCGGCCCGGCGCGCTCAACTTCGAGATCATCCGCGACGCGGTCGACGAGGTCGTCACCGTGTCAGAAGACGACATCGCGCGAGCCATGGTGGTGCTCCTCGAGCGCGCAAAGCTGGTCGTGGAGCCGGCCGGCGCCGCGGGCGTCGCGGCGATCCTGGCCGGAGCGGTGCCGGCCGACGGAACGACGGTCGCGATCCTCTCCGGCGGCAACATCGACCCGCTGCTGATGCAACGCGTGATCAGTCAGGGCCTGGCCGCCTCCGACCGCTACCTCAAGCTCCGGATCAGCCTGCCCGACCGTCCCGGCCAGCTCGCCCGGATCGCGGAGATCCTCGCCGGCGTCAACGCGAACGTCGTCGAGGTGCTGCACACCCGGCACGGACGTGGGATCCAGCTCAGCCAGGTCGAGCTCGATGTCAGTGTCGAGACGCGCGGCACGGACCACCGGCGCCACGTCATCGACGCCCTCAGCGCCGCCGGCTACGACCCCGTCGTCGACGACGAATAGCCGGGCTGGTCAGAGTCCGGGCCGGTCAGGCCCGAGGCGGCCGATCAGTGACCGGTGTACGTCTCGACCTTGGTGACCGTGACGGCGATCTGGCGGCCGTTCGGTGCCGTGTACTCCGTCTTGTCGCCGACCTTCAGGCCGAGGATGGCGGAGCCGAGCGGGCTCTGCTCGCTGTACACGGGAAGGTCGGTGCCGGACGCGATCTCGCGGTTGCCGATCAGGAACACGCTCTCGTCGCCCGCGATGGTCGCGGTGATGACGGTGCCCGGCTCGACGACGCCGTGGCTCTCCGGCGCCGCACCGACGCTGGCGCTGCGGAGCAGGTTGGTGAGCTGGACGATGCGGGCCTCGATCTTGCCCTGCTCCTCCTTGGCCGCGTGGTAGCCGCCGTTCTCCTTGAGGTCGCCCTCCTCGCGGGCCGCCTCGATGCGCTTCGCGATCTCGTTACGGCCGTTGACGCTGAGCTCCTCGAGTTCGGCCGACAGTCGGTCGTACGCGTCCTGGGTCAGAAACGAGACCTGAGACTCCTGAGACATGATGAACTCCTTCGCGCCTGCGGCTGTCGCCATCGGCAGATGGTCCGGTTCTGGACCGGTGGTAAAGTCGACGCCCCGGTCGCAGCCGGGGCGTATCCGCACAATACTAGGTCAGCCAGCAGGTGTTGATCAAACCCGTGTTGGGCTTCATGATCGTCCGGATGGGCTCCTTGTACGCCGTGAGGCGCGTGTCGGATCCGGGGTACTGCACGATGCGCCAGCCCACGATGGCGAAGTCTTCGTTGAGTGCCTGGAGGGCGCACGTCACCGGCGTTCCCGGGGGAGCGTTGATGGTGAACGAGATGTCGACGTGGTGGTCGTCCGGGATCGTGTAGGCCGTGTCCGTCGTCTCCAGGTTCGCCTGGTCGTTGTCCCAGCCGGCCCAGAACACCCACGCGGTGACGATCGCAACGAGAGCGACCAGACCACCGATCAGCAGCCAGCGGTCGCGGCGCTTCCGTTCGCGGGTGCGGCCGTAGCGGGTGTCGAGCGTCGGGGTCGCCGTCATGCGTGCACCGCCATGCCGATCCAGCTCCGCTTCCCGCTCAAGGGGTCCACCGCCGGGCGACGGTAGGCTGAGACCAGACTAGGAGACAAAGCTGTGAATGCTGACTTGCCCGAGACCGACCTCTTCCTGAGCGCGGTGGCCGCGTGATGGCGGACGCCCTGCTGCGCGCCTCCGTCCGGCTGGCCGCGACGCCGGCCCCGACACCGTCCGGCGCGCCGGCCGACGACTCCGTCACCCCCGGTGTGCTCGGATTCGTCGTCACGTTCCTGCTCGCCGTGGTCGTCGTGCTCCTGGTGCTCGACATGGTGCGGCGCATCCGTCGGGTGCGCTACCGGGCCGAGATCGCGGAGAAGCTCGACGCGGAGCAGGGCGGCGACGGGCGGCTCGACGAGGATCCGGACGGGCCGATCCGATGAACGCTGATCGCGCCGCGGCGCCGTCAGAACAGTTGCGCCACCCGCTCGGCGAGCAGTGAGACGCCGATGAGCGTCATCGCGACCGCCGAGACCCGTGCCAGCACGATCGTGCCCCGCGGCCGCGCCGCCAGCAGCTTCCGGGCGAGCACGGCGACGCTGAGGTAGACGACGGCGCAGGTCGCGACGAACAGTCCGCCGAGCAGCAGCATCTGCGCGGCCGGCGCCCACCCTCCGCTCGCTGTGGTGAACTGCGGCACGAGCGCGACCAGCACGAGCAGCCCCTTGGGGTTGAACCCGCTCACTCCCGCGCCGCGCAGGAACGACGTCAGCGGCGAGGCGGTGCTGTCGGTCGCGTGGGCGGACAGCGGTCCGGCCGACCGGACGAGACCGTTGATGCCGATCCAGAGCAAGTACAGCGCACCACCGACGGTGAGCACATCCAGCAGCACCGGGTTGGCGGCGACGAGGGCGCCAAGGCCCACCGCGACGGCGAGCACGACGATCAGATAGCCGAAGAGGATGCCGCCGATCGACGGCAGGAGAGCGCGGCCGCCGAGCCCAGCGGTGACGGCGTATGCCCAGTCGGCGCCGGGCGTGCAGACGAGCAGGGCAGCGACGGCCCAGAAGCCCATCACGAGTGTCGGATCCATAGCCGTCCCTTCCGCGCCGTTTCTTGCTGTCACGGGAAAGCTATGCCAACGCGGGACGAAAGTGCTCCCTACTTTCGACCGTCCGCACCGATAGAGTGGAAGAATCTTCCGTATGGATGCGATCGACAGGCAGATCCTTGCCGCGCTACAGGAAGACGGCCGACTCAGCCTCACCGACCTGGCCGCGCGCGTCGGCCTGACGCTGTCGCCGTGCCACCGACGCGTGCGGGAACTGGAGAGCGCCGGGGTCATCGAGCAGTACCGCGCCGTGGTGTCGCCGGCAGCGGTCGGTCTCGACTTCGAGGCGATCGTGTTCGTCACCATCGACCGCACCGACCCGGACACCGTCGGCGCGTTCGAGGAAGGCGTGCTCGCCATCCGGAACATCGTGCAGGCCGAGCGCCTGTTCGGCGACCCGGACTACATGCTGCGCGTGCTCACCGCCGACCTGACCGGCTACCAGGAGCTGTTCGACGGGCCGCTGGGTGCGCTGCCGGGCGTGCGGAAGCTGTCGTCCACGCTGGTCATGAAGCAGGTGACCGGACGCCGGGCGCTGCCGACCTGAACCGCCCTGCGCCTCAGCCGGCGTTGTAGGCGGGGTGCATCGCGATCAGGAGCGTCGCCGTCCAATGGCAGAGGAACGCCAGCACGGTCAGCGCGTGGAAGATCTCGTGGAACCCGAAGCGCCCCGGGAACGGGTTGGGCCGCTTCATCCCGTAGATGACGGCGCCGATCGTGTAGAGGATGCCGCCGACCAGAACCAGGGTCATCATCGCTGCGTTGGCGTCGAACAGGTCGACGATGTACATCATCGCGGCCCAGCCGAGCGCCAAGTAGAGCGGGACGTACAGCCAGCGTGGGGCGTTGATCCAGAACACGCGGAAGGCGATCCCGAGCAGCGCCCCGGCCCACACCAGTGACAGCAGCAGGATGCCCTTGCTCGGCGGCAGCGCCAGGACCGCGAGCGGGGTGTACGTGCCGGCGATGAGCAGGAAGATGTTGGCGTGGTCGATGCGCTTCAGCAGGATCTTCGTGCGCGGCTTCCAGTTGCCCCGGTGATAGAGCGCCGAGTTGCCGAAGAGCAGCATCGACGTCAAAACGAATACCGCGGACGCCCACTTGGCGGGCGCGCCGTGCGCCAGCGTGATCAGGACGATGCCCAGCACGATCGTGACCGGGAACGTGCCGGCGTGCAGCCAGCCGCGCCAGGTCGGCTTGACATCGGCCGGGACGGCAGGGGAGGCGTCGAGCAGCGGGATGTTGGGCAGCTCCCCGCCGCCGTCGCGCGCTTCGCGCTCGTCCGCCTGCACGGCGGCGTCGGATGCGTTGAGCCCGATCGTCGGCTCCCGCAGGAGCTCCGCGACATCCTCGCCGGCGCGCGCACTGTCGCGCGCGCCGTTCGGGCGGGCGGGGTCCGGGCTCTTGCGAGGCGACATGCTCCCAGAATACGGGAGGAGGGTGCCGGGATGCTGTGAGCAGAGGACGCCGTGAGTCGCATCCCGTCACGGTGGCGCTAACGTAGCAGCGTGAGCAGACGAGCATCGCCGGGCAGCCGGCTGCAGGCGAGCTGGCTGCTCTACGGGCTGTACCAGAAGCGCCTGCGCCGCGACCTCAACCGCGATTCCCTGCCCAAGCACGTCGCGATGATCATCGACGGGAACCGGCGCTGGGCGCGCCAGGCCGGACTCACCACCGTCGCGCACGGGCACCGCGCGGGCGCCGCGAAGATGCGCGAGTTCCTGGAATGGTGCGACGATCTCGGCATCGAGGTGGTCACCCTCTACCTGCTGTCGTCGGACAACCTGACCAACCGCGAGAGCGGGGAGCTCGGCGACCTGATCGAGATCATCGCCCAGCTGGCCGACGATGTGTCGCACTACCGCGACTGGCGGGTGAAGCACGTCGGCCTCACCACCGGGCTCCCGGCCCGGCTGGTGGAGGCGCTCGCCGACGCCGAGCAGCGGACGGCCGACAACCATGGCATGCACATCAACCTCGCGGTCGGCTACGGCGGCCGCAAGGAGATCACCGACGCCATGCGCAGCATCGTGGCCGCCCACCACGCCGACGGTGGCAGCCTCGAGACCCTGGCCGACCTGCTGACCCCCGACCTCATCGGCGAGCACCTCTACACCGGGGGCCAGCCCGACCCCGACCTCGTCATCCGCACCTCGGGGGAGCAGCGGCTCAGCGACTTCATGCTGTGGCAGAGCGCGCACAGCGAGTTCTACTTCGTCGAGGCGCTCGGGCCGGATCTGCGCGAGGTGGATTTCCTGCGCGCGGTGCGCGACTACTCCCGACGCCAGCGCCGCTTCGGCGGCTGATTTCCGGTGCTCGTCGCCGTCCGCCAGAATCGGAGGGTGACGACGATCGAGGAGTTCGCCCGCGGCTTCGGCGAAGAAGCCGGTTATCTGGACTACGGCAGGGTCGGTCCGCTCTCGGCGACCGTGCGGGCGGAGGTCATCGGGCAGTACGAGATCCTGTCCAAGGGACGGTTCGGCACCATCGCGCGGATGGGCGAAGAGGACCAGCGGGTCCGGGATGCGGTCAGTGCGCTGACCCGGTTCCCGGCCGACCAGATCGTCTTCCAGCCGAACGCCTCCAGCGGTCTCCTGCACGCGGCGTTCGGCCTGACCGGCGGCGACGTTCTGGTGTCGCTGGCCGAGTTCCCGTCGCTCACCTACGCCGCCGAGCGCGCCGCGCAGGCGCTCCGCGTCATCACGCCTGTCTGGCTCGAGACCGACCACGACCGGGTCACGCCCGCGCGCATCCGGGAACAGCTCACGGACAGCACCGCGGCGGTCATGGTCAGCCTGGTGGACTCGCGCACCGGCTACCTGGCCGACATCGACGGCATCCGCCAGGTGATCGGCGACCGCCTGCTGATCGTGGACGCCATCCAGGGCTTCGGAGTGGTGGACGCGCCGTGGGAGGTGGCCGACGTCGTCGTCTCCGGCGGCCAGAAGTGGATGCGCGCCGGCTGGGGCACCGGCTTCCTCGCCCTCAGCGAGCGAGCGATCGACCACCTGACGCCCGTCTTCAGCGGGTGGACAGGGTCCGGGCCGGAGCAGCCGTGGGACGAGGTGCGCGAGCCGGTGCACGGCGCCGGTGCGTTCTCCGTCTCCAACCCGGACCTCGTCGCCGAGGCGCGCTTCGCCGCCGCCCTCGAAGACGTCGCCGCGGTGGGAGTGGATGCGGTCGCCGCCGCGATCTCGGGCAACGTCGAGCGGGTGCTCGACCTGGCCGACGAGTTCGCCGTGCCGGTCACCTCCTCGCGCAGCCCCAACGAGCGCGCGGGCATCATCGTCCTGGAACCGCTGCCCGACCAGCTCACCGCGCTCGGCGCATCCCTCTTCAACCACGGCGTCACCGCGTCGGTACGTGCGACGAACGCGCGGATCAGCATCCACGCCGGCACGACCGAGGAGACGCTCGAGATGCTGCGGGCGGCGTTCACGTCGTACGCGTCGCTCACCTGACGGCCGCCGGTCGGCAACCTCCAGAACTGGGGGCGAATGTTCACCTGAGCGAAACACGACACGCGGTCGCAGGAGGGGTTCGCGCTGAGCTCCGGGCGTAGTTTCGAGCCATCGGGCACCGCGCCCGATCGAGACGGCCACGTACGTTCGTTTCGAAACCAGCGGCCGTCTCGCCAGTGAGATCCGCCGGCTCCCGAGGGAGCGGCGGGGTGGGAGTGGTCGTGGCGGAAACAGCAACCCGACAGGCAGCAACCCGGTCGAACGGCGAGGCTTCGGGAGCGGCGAAGACGAGCGAGCGCACCTACGTGCTCGACACGTCCGTCCTGCTCTCCGACCCGAAGGCGATCTTCCGTTTCGCGGAACACTCGGTGGTCATCCCGGTGATCGTGATCAGCGAGCTCGAAGGCAAACGCAACGACCCGGAGATCGGGTACTTCGCCCGGCAGTCGCTGCGGAACCTCGACGAACTGCGTGTGAAGCACGAGCGGCTCGACTTCCCGATCCCCGTCGGCGACGGCGGCTCACTGCGGGTGGAGCTCAACCACTCCAACATGTCGGTCCTCCCCAGCGGAATGCAGCTCGGCGACAACGACTCGCGCATCCTCGCGGTCGCGCTCAACCTGTCGAACGACGGGCTCGCGGTCACCGTCGTCTCCAAAGACCTGCCCCTCCGCGTCAAGGCCGCCTCGATCGGCCTGGCCGCCGAGGAGTACCTGCACGAGCAGGTCATCGACTCCGGCTGGACGGGGATGGCCGAGGTCAGCCTCGGCAGCGACCAGATGGCGGCCCTCTACGACGACGAGTGGATGCGCAGCGAGCAGGCGGAAGGGCTCCCGATCAACACCGGCCTGGTCATCCACTCCGACCGCGGCTCGGCGCTCGGGCGGGTGGTGGCGGACGGCGAGGTCAAGCTGGTGCGCGGCGACCGCGACGTCTTCGGGCTGCACGGACGCTCGGCGGAGCAGCGGCTCGCAATCGACCTGCTGCTCGACCCGGAGATCGGCATCCTCTCGCTGGGCGGCCGCGCCGGAACCGGCAAGTCGGCGCTCGCGCTGTGCGCCGGCCTCGAGGCGGTGCTGGAACGGCGGCAGCACAAGAAGATCATGGTGTTCCGCCCGCTGTACGCGGTCGGCGGTCAGGAGCTCGGTTACCTCCCCGGCGACGCGAGCGAGAAGATGAATCCGTGGGGGCAGGCGGTGTTCGACACGCTCGGCGCGCTGGTGTCTCAGAACGTGCTCGACGAGGTCCTCGACCGCGGCATCCTGGAGGTGCTGCCGCTGACCCACATCCGCGGGCGGTCGCTGCACGACGCGTTCGTGATCGTCGACGAGGCGCAGTCGCTGGAGCGCAACGTGCTGCTCACGGTGCTCAGCCGGATCGGGCAGAACTCGCGGGTGGTGCTCACGCACGACGTCGCCCAGCGCGACAACCTCCGCGTCGGCCGTCACGACGGCGTCGCCAGCGTGATCGAGACCCTGAAGGGCCACCCGCTCTTCGCGCACGTCACCCTCACCCGCTCGGAGCGCTCCGCCATCGCCGCCCTCGTCACCCAGATGCTCGAGGCCAACGACCTAGCCTGACCCGCCCCCGCCGTCGAGTACACACAAACTGCACGCCGAGAGCGCTCTCGGCGTGCAGTTTGTGTGTTTGTCGAGCCAGACGAGCAGATCGGCCCGCTCCGCCAGCAGCGGGCGCACTGAGGTGTACTGCCACTCCGTCGTCCAGGAATCGGCCCCGGTGAAGCCCCGAACATCCTTCACGAAGCTGGGCCGCTCTCCCCACTCGGCACCGTGGAACAGTCCGTCGATCTCCGTGTATGGGCCGCCCGTCACTGCGGCGACCCGGCGCGGAGCGTGGACTTGCCGCTGCCCGCATCCGCCGTCGAGTACACAAAAACTGCACGCCGAGAGCGCTCTCAGCGTGCAAGTTTTGTGTACTCGACGGTGGCGGGCGTCACGAGCGGGAGGTGGGCCCGTCTTAAGGAGTGAGGGAAGGGCTGCAGATGAGCGAGGACGGATTGAACACGGACGTGGTGCTGGCGGCGGAAGCCCTCGGTATGCTGCGGTCGGAGTTGCGCCTGGACGCTGAGAATACCGGCTATGGCAGCGCGGTCAGCGGAGTCGAGGGGTGCCTCTCGCGGTTCCGGGTCGCAAGGGTCACACCGCAGAAGGCCGGGTTGTTCGTGGCGGTGTGGCGCCGAGCCGCCGACGGGGGCACTGAGCCATACCCAGAGGACGCCCAGATGCGGATGGTGATCGTCACGCGCGAGGGCCTTCGGTTCGGAGCCTTCGTCTTCCCGGCGACTGTCTTGGCTCAGCGCGGCGTCACATCCGCGGGCGGTCGGGACGGAAAGCGCGGGTTTCGCGTGTATCCGCCGTGGTCCGTCGTCGAGAGCGCCCAGGCCGTAGCCACTCAGCGCTGGCAGTGCGAGCACTTCGTCACACTGGACCACTGACGAGCGGCTGGTACACACAAACTGCACGCCGAGAGCGCTCTCGGCGTGCAGTTTTTGTGTACTCGACGGTGGGGGAGGAGGTGCGGGTCAGCCGGGGCGCGTCATCGAGAGGACGTCGAGGGCGGCGTCCAGCTGTTCCAGGGTGACCTCGCCGCGGTCGACGAAGCCCAGGTCGATGACGGCCTCGCGCACGGTGATGCCCTTCGCGACGGCGTGCTTGGCGACCTTCGCGGCGGACTCGTAGCCGATGACGCGGTTCAGCGGGGTGACGATCGACGGGCTCGACTCGGCGAACGCGCGGGCTCGGTCGAGGTTCGCCTCCAGGCCGCGGATGGTCTTGTCGGCGAGCACCCGGCTGGCCTGCGTGAGCAGACGGATCGACTCCAGCAGGGCGGTGCCCATGACCGGGATGGCGACGTTCAGCTCGAAGAGGCCCGAGGCGCCGCTCCAGGCGATGGTCGCGTCGTTGCCGATGACGCGCGAGGCGACCATGAGCACGGCCTCCGGGATGACCGGGTTGACCTTGCCGGGCATGATCGACGAGCCTGGCTGCAGGTCCGGGATGTGCAGCTCGCCCAGGCCGGTGTTCGGGCCGGAGCCCATCCAGCGCAGGTCGTTGGAGATCTTCGTCAGCGAGACGGCGATCGTGCGGAGCGCGCCGGATGCCTCCACCAGCGCGTCGCGGTTGGCCTGCGCCTCGAAGTGGTTGCGCGCCTCGGTGATCGGCAGCTCGGTCTCCTCGGTGAGCAGCTCGATGACCAGCTGCGGGAAGCCGAGCGGCGTGTTGATGCCGGTGCCGACCGCCGTGCCGCCGAGCGGGACCTCGGCCACGCGGGGGAGGGCGGCCCGGATTCGCTCGATGCCGTAACGGATCTGGGCTGCGTAGCCGCCGAACTCCTGACCGAGGGTGACCGGTGTGGCGTCCATGAGGTGCGTGCGTCCGCTCTTCACGGCCTCCGCCCACAGCTCGGCTTTCTCTTCCAGCGCGACCGAGAGGTGGTCGAGGGCCGGGATGAGCTCGTCAGTGAGCGCGCCGGTGACGGCGATGTGCACCGAAGTCGGGAAGACGTCGTTGGATGACTGCGACGCGTTGACGTGGTCGTTCGGGTGCACCGGACGGCCCAGGCGTTCGGACGCGAGGTTCGCGAGCACCTCGTTCATGTTCATGTTCGACGACGTGCCCGATCCGGTCTGGTAGACGTCGATCGGGAACTCGGCGTCGTGGGCGCCCGCGGCGACCTCGTCAGCCGCCGAGGCGATCGCGTCCGCGACGTCCTGGTCGAGCACCCCGAGGCGGGCGTTCGCCAGCGCCGCCGACTTCTTGATCCGGGCGAGCGCGGCGATCTGCGCGGGCTCCAGCACCGAGCCGGAGATCGGGAAGTTCTCGACCGCTCGCTGCGTCTGCGCGCTGTACAGGGCGTTCTTCGGGACGCGCACCTCGCCCATCGTGTCGTGCTCGATGCGGTACTCGGCGTCCGCCTGGGTGTCCACCACGGTGTGTATTTCCTTTCTGTTGGCGGAGGTTGCGTCAGTCGCGCAAGCCGACGACGACGTCGGGGACGACCCGGCCCTCCGCGAGCCGGTAGTTGGCGCCCACGACCGCGAGAGTGTTCTCGGCGACCGCGGAGGAGATGATCTCGGACTGTGCGAGCAGTTCGGCGACGGTGTCGCGCAGGTGCTCGCGGCCCACCTCGCTGGCGTCGACGGCCGCCGGGTCGACCGCACCGTCGCCCACCACGCGGCGCACGGCGGGGACGATCGGAGCGATGAGCTGCGCGATGTGCGGCGGGAGCGGCTCGGCGTCCTCCGCCTGAGAGCCGATGGCCGCCGCGACGGCGCCGCAGCTGTCGTGGCCGAGCACGAGGATGAGCGGGACGTTCAGCACCGCGACGGCATACTCCAGCGAGCCGATCACCGAGCTCGACACGACCTGCCCGGCGTTGCGTACGACGAAGGCGTCGCCCAGGCCCATGTCGAAGATGATCTCGGCCGAGAGGCGCGAGTCGGAGCACCCGAAGATCGTCGCGACGGGGTTCTGGCCTCCGGCGACCGACTCGCGGCGCTCCACATCCTGATGCGGATGCTGCGGCTCGCCCGCGATGAAGCGGGCGTTGCCCTCGAGCATGGAAGTCCAGACCTTACCGGGGCGCGTGGTGGGCACTACTTGTCTCCTCCGAGTGAGTGGATCTGACCGGCGAGCGAGGACGCCACCGTGCGGAACTCCGTGTCGTCGGCTGTACCGAAGACGACGATGGTGCTGTGGCCGGATGTGGTGACGAGCGCGTAGGCGACGTTCCCGTTGTCCGAGCCCGACTTCCGGTTGTCGTAGACATCCCAGGTGACGCCGTCGATGTCGCGGGTGCCCGCGATGCGGGACTTGTCGACCTGGTCGGAGACCCAGCTGTCGTTCGCGCCGAAACCCTGCGTGATGCCGATGAACTGCTGCTTCGGCGTGATCAGCCCGATGTACCAGGAGTCGACCTTGTCGGCGGTCTTGGTGCGCAGTTCAGCGTTGTTCGATTTCCAGCCGGACGGCAGCTTCGGCACCAGGAGGGCGTCCGGCTCGCTGCCCTGCGCCTGCTGGACGATCGACGGGTAGTCGACGGGTGGTGTTGTCGCCGTCGGATTGCCGCGCGGCACGACGAGCACGATCACCGCGACCAGCGCCAGCGTCGCCAGGAGCGAGTAGACGAGGTTGTTGATCGTCTGGCGGTTGCGGTGGTTCGCCGAGTTCACGGCCTTGCGGTCTGCGGTCTCTTGCGGAGTCTCGGGGCGTCCGAGCTCGGCGACGACCGCCGGTGGTTTGTCGCGGGGGCTCATTCGCCGTCGAACGCTCCCGAAGTCTGCGGCGTTCCGGAGGACTGCGCCGTTCCGCCACCGGCGCGCGCCGCGTCGAGCCGCGCCTTCGCGCCGATCAGCCACTCTTCGCAGTGCCGGGCGAGTGCCTCGCCGCGTTCCCACAGCGCAATGGACTCTTCCAGCGTCGTGGCACCCTGCTCGAGCTCCGTGACGACGCGGATCAGCTCATCGCGTGCTTCCTCATAGCTGAGGGCGCTGAGCGGATCCCCGGCAGGGGAGGTCGAGGTGGTGGGCATGGCATCCATTCTATTTGGCCCGCTGTACGCTCGCTGGTCGTCCGGCCTCAGTTGTGGATGACTCCGTGTGCCCGGCGGGTGAGGAAACTTCTTCGCCGGCGGTGGCGGCGATCGAACCGCCGGAGACCGTCAGCCTGAGTGTCGTGCCTTCCGGCGCCTCGGCGGGGTCGGTGACCACGTGGCCCGCGGCGGTCTGCACGATCGCGTAGCCCCGGTCGAGCGTCCCCTGCGGCGACAGGGCGCGCAGCTGACCGCGCAGCTCGGCGACACGGGTGCTCTCGCGCTCGACGCAACGATCGACCAGCTCGGTGCCGCGGGCGACGTAGCGGGTCAGCTCCTCGGCGCGGGCGTCCACGATCCACGACGGGGATGCGAGCACCGGCCGGGTGCGCAGGTGGCCGATCCGGTCGATCTCGTGCGCGATCATGTTCGTGACGCGCATCCCGATGCGGGCGCGGGCCTGTTGCACGCGAGCCAGCTCCTCCGCCACATCCGGTACGACGCGCTTCGCGGCATCCGTCGGGGTGGACGCGCGCAGGTCCGCCACCTCGTCGAGCAGCGGTCGGTCGGCCTCGTGCCCGATCGCGCTCACGATCGGCGTCACCGCGTCGGCCGCCGCGCGCACGAGTCGTTCGTCGCTGAAGCCGAGCAGGTTCTGGAAGTCACCGCCGCCGCGCGCCACGATGATGACCTCGACCTCCGGGTCGGCGTCGAGCGTCCGGATGGCCGAGACGACCTCTGTCACCGTCCGGTCGCCCTGCACCGCCGCGTGGACGACCCGGAAACGCACCTGCGGCCAGCGCAGCTGCGCGTTGCGGAGCACATCCTTCTCGGCGTCCGAGTCTTTGCCCGTCACCAGGCCGATCGTGTGCGGGAGGAAGGGGAGGCGCTTCTTGCGCTCGGCGGCGAACAGACCCTCGGCGGAGAGCTGCTGCCGGAGCCGCTCCAGGCGCTCCAGCAGGTCGCCGAGGCCGACGTGCTTCATGTCGTAGACCTGCATGGTCAGGGTGCCGCCCTTGACCCAGAAGTTCGGCTTGATCGCCGCAACGACACGGTCGCCCTGCTTCAGGTCGGCAGGGATGCGCGCCTTCACCGACGACCAGATGGTGAAACTGATCGTGGCGTCCTCGTCGAGGTCTTTGAGCTTGCCGTAGACGTTGCCGCCGGAGGTGCCCCACTGGGTGATCTCGCCCTCGACCCAGGCGGTGCCGAGGCGATCGATCCATCCCTTGATCTTGCTGTTCAGCAGCGCGACGGGCCACGGCGCGTCGACGGTCGGCGGGGCCGCCTGCATGGCCACCGTCGTCGGTTGCGCCGTCGTCTGGCTCACCGCGCCCTCCCATTCCGTGTTCAGCGTGCTCACGTAGGATCGAAGGGTGAGCGACGCAACCATCAGCCTCCCGATGCCGCGCATTCCCGGCGCCAGGCGACGGCTTCAGGATAACCCGGTCGTCGGACACAAGAAGGTCCTGCTGGCAGCGCCCCGCGGCTACTGCGCCGGCGTCGACCGCGCCGTGATCGCCGTCGAGAAGGCGCTCGACCTCTACGGAGCGCCGGTCTACGTGCGCAAGCAGATCGTCCACAACGTGCACGTCGTGTCCGAACTGGAGCAGCAGGGCGCCATCTTCGTCGACGAGGTCGATGAGGTGCCGACCGGTGCGCACGTCGTCTTCTCGGCCCACGGCGTTTCCCCGGCCGTCGTCAACGCTGCGGCCGACCGTGGCCTGCGCGCGATCGACGCGACCTGTCCGCTGGTCACGAAGGTGCACCGCGAGGCCGTGCGGTTCGCGCGCGACGACTTCCAGATCCTGCTCATCGGCCACGCCGGTCACGAAGAGGTCGAGGGCACCGCGGGCGAGGCGCCCGACCATGTGACCCTCGTGAACGGTCCGGACGACGTCGACCGGATCGAGGTCCGCGACCCGGACAAAGTGGTCTGGCTCTCGCAGACGACCCTGTCGGTCGACGAGACGATGGAGACGGTGCGCCGCCTGCGGGAGCGCTTCCCGAACCTGCAGGATCCGCCCAGCGACGACATCTGCTACGCCACCCAGAACCGCCAGGTCGCGATCAAGAAGGTCGCCGAGCAGGCCGAGCTCGTCATCGTCGTCGGCTCCGCCAACTCCTCCAACTCCGTTCGCCTCGTCGAGGTGGCGCTCGAGTACGGCGCGAAGGCGGCCTACCGGGTCGACTACGCGACCGAGATCCAGCAGGAGTGGCTCGACGGGGTGTCCTCGATCGGAGTGACCAGTGGTGCCTCCGTGCCCGAGGTGCTCGTGCAGGAGGTGCTTGACGACCTCGCCGGCGCAGGTTACCGCGATGTGGAGAAGGTCAAGACGGCGGAGGAAGACCTCATGTTCTCGCTGCCGAAGGAGCTCCGCAAGGACATCAGCGGCAAGCAGGACTCCCGGGCGCTCGGCGGCCGCAGCCGCTGACGACGCGGCGGTTCCCGACGCCTACGGCGTCTGCGTGGGCGTCGTCGTGCCGCTGTAGAACCCGAGAAGCACCGGGTCGGTGGCGAGCACCGCGCCCGCGAAGATCAACAGGACGACCATCGCGACGATTCCCGCGACCAGGGGCACCCAGAACGCGAGCCGGCGCTTGACCAGGAGCATCGCGGCGATCACCGCGGAGACGACCCAGATGAGCGCCATGGTGATGGAGCCCACCAGCACCAGCGTGCCGACGATGGGCGCCGGGGTGTAGTCGCCGAGGCCGTTCGTGCTGTGCAGCAGCTGCATCGACGCCGGGATCGCCTGCAGCGAAGCGATCGAGTACGACATCCCGAAGAAGCCGAAGACGGCCAGCAGGATGGTGAGCGTGAGGTTCCAGGTCGGCGCGGCCTGGCCGAGACGCGCCTGCTCGCCGGGCGAATGGATGGGCGCGCCCGGGTGCGGGGGCCGCACGCCTGAGAGGGGTGCGCCGACGGGCGGCGCGGTGGTGTCGTCCTCGCGCTCCAGCGGCCGCGACGTGTCCAGCCGGTCGGCGTCCGCCGGGGGATGCCACACCCAGCCGGGCGGCGCGAGCTCCCCGAACTGCGGGCGCGGCCGCTCGTCCGGCTGCGGTTCCTGCTCGGCCATCCCGGCCGCCTCCTCGCTGGTGCTGGTGCGTGTTCCGGGCGGCGGAGCCTCGGACGCCGCCGCCTGGTGCGACTACTTGCCGGAGTGACCGGCCGAGCCGAGCTGCTGCGTGGCCTCGACGACGCGCGCGGCCATGCCGGACTCGGCGACCTTGCCCCAGGCGCGCGGGTCGTAGATCTTCTTGTTGCCGACCTCGCCGTCGATCTTGAGAACGCCGTCGTAGTTCTGGAACATGTAACCGGCGAGGGTGCGCGTGAAGGCGTACTGGGTGTCGGTGTCGATGTTCATCTTCACGACGCCGTTGCGCACGGCCTCCGCGATCTCCTCGTCGGTGGAGCCCGAGCCGCCGTGGAAGACCAGGTCGAGCGGCTTCGGGCCGTGGCCGTACTTGGCGGTCAGGCCGTCCTGGATCTCCTTCAGGAGTTCCGGGCGCAGCTTGACGTTGCCCGGCTTGTAGACGCCGTGAACGTTGCCGAAGGTGAGTGCGGCCATGTAGCGGCCGTTCTCGCCGAGCCCGAGGGCCTCCACTGTCTGGATCGCGTCGTCGAGCGTCGTGTAGAGGTGCTCGTTGATCTCATGGCTGACGCCGTCCTCCTCGCCGCCGACGACGCCGATCTCGACCTCGAGGATGGCGTTGATCGCCTTCGTGCGCTTGATCATGTCCCGCGCGATCTCGAGGTTCTCGCCGAGCGGCACCGCCGAGCCGTCCCACATGTGGGACTGGAAGATCGGGTTGCGGCCGGCCTTCACCTCCTCCTCGGAGGCGGCGATCAGCGGCAGCACGAAGTCGTCGAGCGCGTTCTTCGGGCAGTGGTCGGTGTGCAGCGCGACATTGATGGGGTAGTTCTTGGCGACCTCGGTGGCGAACTTGGCGAACGCGAGTGCGCCGGTCGCGCGGGCCTTCACGCTCTGGCCCGCGAAGTAGTCGGCACCGCCGGTGGTGACCTGAATGATGCCGTCGCTTCCCGCCTCGGTGAGACCCTGCAGCACAGCGTTGATCGTCTGGGACGACGACACGTTGAACGCCGGGTAGGCGAAGCCGCCGGCCTTCGCTTTGTCGAGCATTTCTGCGTACTGGTCCGGCGTGGCGATGGGCATTGCAGCTCCTAGGGAAGGGGATGTCGAACGCCCTCATCATACCGGCGCGCCCGGCGGCCGACCGTGGACTCCTCGTTCGGCGATCAGGGTGCCATGGACGGGTGGACGTCTGTGCAGATCCCCTCCCGGCGCGTGAGGTGGCCGATACACTGGCAGCGTCCGGCAGCGATGCCTCGCGCCGGTATCGACGACTCGTGTTCCGTATCCGTCCGGGAGGACCCATCATGACCAGCACCGACAGCGCGTCCCATTTCACACATCCGGACCGGAACCTGGCGATGGAGCTGGTGCGGGCGACCGAGGCGGCGGCCATCCGGGCGACGCCGTGGATCGGGCGCGGTGAGAAGAACGCGGCGGACGGCGCAGCGGTGGATGCGATGCGCAAGTTCCTCGGGACGGTCAACTTCGACGGCGTGATCGTGATCGGCGAGGGCGAGAAGGACAACGCGCCGATGCTGTTCAACGGTGAGCACGTCGGCAACGGCCGGGGGCCGTCGGTGGACATCGCGGTGGACCCGATCGACGGGACATCACTGACGGCTGCCGGGCGTCAGAACGCGGTGTCGCTGATCGCGGTGTCCGACCGGGGAACGATGCTCGACGCGTCGAGCGTGTTCTACATGTCGAAGATCGTCACCGGCGCCGAGGGCCGCGGTGTGGTGGACCTGTCCCAATCGGTCGGTGACAACATCCGCGAGCTGGCGAAGGCGAAGGGGAAGCCGGTGGGCGAGATCCGGGTGGCCGTGCTGGACCGGCCGCGGCACGCGGAACTGATCGAGGAGATCCGCGCGGCCGGCGCCGGCACCCGGCTGATGCTGGACGGCGATGTCGCCGGCGGGATCAATGCGGCGCGCTACGAGTCCAACATCGACATGTGCATCGGCGTCGGCGGCAGCCCCGAGGGTGTCACGACGGCCTGCGCGATCAAGGCGCTCGGCGGCTTCATGCAGGCGCGGCTTGCGCCGAAGGATGATGCGGAGCGCGCACAGGGGATCGCCGCGGGCCTCGACATGGAGAAGGTGCACAGCGCCGACGATCTGGTGAAGGGCGACAACACGTTCTTCGTGGCGACCGGCGTGACCGACGGCCAGCTGGTGGCGGGTGTTCGGCGCAAGGGCCCGATCATTCGCACGGAGTCGATCGTGCTCCGCTCCAAGTCCGGTACTGCCCGCCGCGTGATCGCCGACCACCTGGCCGAGAAGTGGCTGGAGCCGGACCAGCTCTAGCGGGTCGGCTGGGCGACGTCGAGTCGTGAGTCGTTGCGGCTATTCGACGCGAGTTGCGACTAATTGTCGCGACTCGCGGCGTCGTCGGTGAGAGGGCGCGGCGGTCGGGTGACCCAGCGCCGGCCCCGGCGTGGCTCCGGACGGCGAGGCGTGAGTCGTTGCTGCTATTCGCCGCGAGTTGCGACGTCTTGTCGCGACTCGTGGACCGACGGCCGGGCTGCCTCGACCAGGCAGGCCCGGACGCGGCTCGGCTATGCGGTGCGGGCGGCGGGACCGCTGTCTGCCGCGCGCTCCTGCTCCTCGATCGCGATCTTGTCGATGCCGTGCATGTCGCGCGGTTCGACGTCTCGAGGCTGCATGTCGTGCGGTTCGAGTTCGCGCGGTTCGACGTCTCGAGGTTCGAGCTCGCGCGGTTCGAGCTCGCTGGGCTCCAGTTCGCTGACGAGTTCGAAGGCGGTCAGTTCCCGCGGCGACTCCTCGATCCCGGCGAGGGCGCCGATCACCTTCGACTCGTCGAGAGCATTCAGCTTGCGGGCGGCCGGGAAGACCTGGCGCTCGAACGACCCGACGAAGCCGTTGTAGTCCTTGACGGTCCGCTCCAGCGACCGGCCCAGCTTCTCGATGTGGCCGGCCGTCGTCGACAGGCGGCTGTACAGCGTGCGGCTGAGGTCGAACAGCTGCTTCGCCTCCTGGGTCAGCACATCCTGCTGCCAGCTGAAGGCCACCGTCTTGAGCACGGACCACAGGGTGACCGGGGACGCGAGCGCCACGCGCTTGCCGAACGCGAACTCCATGATCGACGGGTCCGCTTCGAGCGCCGACGAGACGAGCGACTCACTCGGGATGAACGCGATCACCAGCTCGGGGGAGGACTCCAGCCCCGTCCAGTACGCCTTGCTTCCGAGGGCCGTGATGTGGTCGCGCACCGCCTTGACGTGCTGCTTGAGCAGCGCCTCCCGCTGCGCACCCTCGGCGCCCGTCGCTGTGGCGGGGATCTGGCTGGCCTCCAGGTAGGCGTTGAACGGCACCTTCGCGTCGAGCGCGATGTTCTTCCCGCCCGGGAGCCGCACGATCATGTCCGGTCGGCCGGCGCCCGACTCCGAGTGGATGCTCGACTGCACGTCGAAGTCCACTCGCTCGAGGAGTCCCGCCGCCTCGACCACGCTGCGCAGCTGCGTCTCGCCCCAGACGCCGCGCGTGCTGTTCGAGCGCAGTGCCGACGCCAGGGCCTCGGCCGTGCTGCGCAGGCGCTCTTCGGATTCGACCGCCGTCTGCAGCTGCTGGGTCAGCTGACCGTGCTGCTGGCTGCGCTGGGACTCCAGCTCGACGACCTTGCGCTGCATCTCGGTCAGGCTCTCGCGCACCGGGGCGAGGGCCTGCAGCACCTTGCTCTCGGTGCGCTCGCGCTCGGAGTGGGCCTCGGCTTCGGCGCGGTGCCGCTCGACCGTCTCGCGGTACTGCTCCTGGGCGATGCGCAGCTGCTCCTGCATCGCATCCACTCGGCTATGCGCGGCCGCGAGATCGGCGCGGATCTCGGCCTGCACCGCGGCCTCGGTCGCGCGGATCTCGGCCTGCGCCGCCGCCTCAGCCGCCCGAATCTCGGCGATCTCCGCCTGGTGCTGGGCCGCGACCAGCGCTGGATCGACCACGGGAGCCACCGGCCCGCTGGCAGCGGCACGGTCGCGCACCAGCTTCACGACGGCGAAGCCGGCCACGGCGGCGCCGACGATGAGCCCGATCAGGAGGCCGAGGAGCAGGGCGAGGAGGTCCATGTGCTCAGTGTGTCAGCGGCCGCCGACACTGGAGGTCGCGCGGGCCGCGAGTCGTGAGCGGATGCGCCTATCCGACGCGAATTGCGACATCATGTCGCAACTCGGCGGGAGGGCGGGCGAGAGGGCGAGGGAGTAGGAGCGCAGTCAGGCCGCGACGGGGACGCCGATCCGGCCGAGGCGGGCGCCTGTCAGCGCGGCCAGGTCGGCGATCGTGCCGGCCTCGTGCCGCTTCGCCGCGTGGATGACGATGGCGGCGCACGCCTCCGCGTCCGCGAGCGCATCGTGGTGGTGGAAGCCCTCGAAGCCTGCTGCCATGGCCGCGACCGGCAGGCGGTACGAGTCCAGAGTGTAAGTCTGACGCGCGACCTGGAGGCTGCACAGGTAGCTGTATTCGGGGCAGGCGACGAAGGTGGCCGCGCACGCGGCCCGGATCACGCCCATGTCGAAGCCCGCGTTGTGCGCGACCAGGTGGTCGTCCTCGGCGAATTCGACCAGGTCCGCGAGCTGGTCGACCCAGCCTGCCGCATCTGCCACCTGTTCGGGCTGGATGCCGTGGATGCGCACGTTCCACTCCTGGAACTGGTCGTGCCCCAGTGGCGGCCGGATGAACCATCCCGCCCGGTCGACGACCTTGCCGTTCCTGACCTTCACGAGCCCGACCGAACAGGCCGACGCGGCGGAGGAGTTGGCGGTCTCGAAGTCGATGGCGGTGAAATCCAGGGTCACGTTCGTCATGCTGACACGCGCCACCGACGCGCCCCGGCAACCCACCCGCGCGCCGCCGCATCCGCCCCTTGCATCCGCCCCCGCATCCGCCCGCCGTGCTCCGCCCGCCCCCTCGCCGAAGTGCTCGTACCTGCGCTCGACGCGCCGAGTGGACGCGCACCTGCGAGCACCTCACCGACCGGCCCGGGCGCGCCGTCGCCGCCGCGCGTAGCATCGCGGCATGCGATCCCGTCACCAGCTCGACCTCCACGCGGCCTCGTTCGACCGGGCGGCCGACGTGTATGACGCTGCCCGGCCGTCCTACCCGGCGGATGCGGTCAGCTGGCTGACCGAGGGGATCGATGGTCCGGTCCTCGACCTCGGCGCGGGCACCGGCAAGCTCGCTGCGTCGCTCGTGGAGCGCGGTCTCGACGTGACCGCCGTCGACCCGTCACCGGAGATGCTGCGCGTCCTCCGCGACCGCCTCCCCGCCGTGAGTGTGAGCGAGGGGACGGCGGAACGCATCCCCGTGCCGGACGCCTCGTTCGCGCTGGTGCTCGTCGCCCAGGCCTGGCACTGGGTGGATCCGTCGCGGGCCATCCCCGAGGTCGCGCGCGTGTTGCGCCCCGGAGGCCGCCTCGGCCTGGTGTGGAACGAGCGCGACGAGAGCGTGGGCTGGGTGCGCGAACTGGGGGAGCTGATGGATGCGGGCAGCGCGTCCTTCGACGACGCATCCGACCCGGTCCTTGCGGCCCCGCTCGGCCCGCTGGAGAAGCACGAGACGCGCTGGGTGCAGACCCTCTCGCATGACGGACTGCTGGACCTGGCGCGCTCGCGCAGTTACTTCATCACGAAGGATCCGGAGGGCCAGACCGCCGTCATCCAGTCCCTCCGTCGCCTGCTGCGCGAGCATCCCGACCTCGCCGGGCGCGACACCATCGAGCTGCCGTACGTGACACGTTCCTACCGCGCGGCGCTGGAGCAGTGAGACCGGCGGCCCGTGTCGCACCGCCCCCGTAGAATGGACGACCGTGGCTCTCACTATCGGAATCGTCGGGCTGCCCAATGTGGGCAAGTCCACCCTCTTCAACGCGCTGACCAAGAATGACGCTCTGGCGGCGAACTACCCGTTCGCGACCATCGAGCCGAACGTCGGTGTGGTGAACCTGCCCGACCCCCGGCTCGACCGGCTGGCCGAGCTGTTCCACAGCGAGCGGACCGTCGCGGCCCCCGTCTCGTTCGTCGACATCGCCGGCATCGTGAAGGGCGCGAGCGAAGGGGAGGGACTCGGCAACAAGTTCCTGGCGAACATCCGCGAGGCCGACGCCATCGCCCAGGTCGTGCGCGGCTTCAGCGACGCGGACGTCGTGCACGTGGCCGGCAAGACCGACCCGGCCGGTGACATGGAGACCATCAACACCGAGCTCATCCTCGCCGACCTGCAGACACTCGAGAAGGCGGAGCAGCGCTACGAGAAGGAGGTCAAGGGCCGCAAACTGGAGCCGATCGTGCTCGAGACAGCCCGTGAGGCGATCGCGTACCTGAACTCGGGCAAGCCGCTCTCCAGCTCGTCCATCGACCTGGAGCCGGTCCGCGAGCTCGGCCTGCTCACCGCCAAGCCCTTCATCTACGTGTTCAACGTGGATGAGGACGTCCTGACCGACGAGTCCCGCCGCGCTGAGCTGGCCGCGCTCGTCGCACCCGCCCAGGCCGTCTTCCTCGACGCCAAACTGGAGTCGGAGCTGATCGACCTCGACCCGGAGGACGCCGCCGAGCTGCTCGCGTCCACCGGCCAGGACGAGTCCGGCCTCGACCAGCTGGCGCGCATCGGCTTCGACACGCTCGGCCTGCAGACCTACCTCACGGCCGGGCCGAAGGAGTCGCGCGCCTGGACCATCCCCAAGGGCGCAAAGGCCCCGCAGGCGGCCGGCGTCATCCACACCGACTTCGAGAAGGGCTTCATCAAGGCCGAGGTCATCTCGTTCGAGGACCTGATGGATGCGGGCACCGTCGCCGAGGCGCGCTCCCGCGGCAAGGCACGCATGGAGGGCAAGGACTACGTCATGCACGACGGCGACGTGGTCGAGTTCAGATTTAATGTCTAGCTGATCAGTGCTTTTATTCGATAGGTAAGCGCACGGTCAAGACCCTGACAGCTCCAGTGGGGCAGTCCCCTTAGTCGTGGAATGTGAATTCAAGCTCACTGCCCCCACACCATGAGCCGCCCTACCAGCAGGCACAGGTACACCCCCGCGATCACGATCGGCCCGATTCGGACGCTGCGGATCAACCGGCTCGGGACCCGGTACCAGACCGGCGACTGATGCTGCGTGTAGCGGGCAGACCGGTCCAGCGTGCGCCTGCCGACCGTATCGAGCACCGCGAACAAGCGATCGTACGTACGTCGGTCGGTCATTCGGAACGGCTTGGGGGAGTACACGTACATCCAGTCGTCGACGATCTCCACGTCGAAGTCCGCGGCGCGGTCCATTAACAGGACCATCAGGTCGGGTGTGAATAGGTAGAGCGCGTCCTGCTCGGAGCCCTTCGGGACGTGCAGGTGGAAGTAACGGTCGAAGTCGCCCTCCAGCGACAGCGCCTGTGACGACGTGAAGCGCCAGGGCAGGTTGCTGCGGCCGAACCATCGCCGATTGCGTCGTGCCTCGAGCACCAGGTGCGGCAGCGCACCCGGGAGGCGCAGCCGGAAGTAGCCGAAGCGGCGCAACGCCCGCTCGCTTCGCCAGTCGCCCGCGTACTGGAAGTTGCCGACCTCGAAGTCCGAGCCAGGTCCGGTCGAGAGGATGTCGTACCCTCGCGGCGAACTCCCAGCGGTGAAGATCACGCCGGAACGGCGGAAGCCGACCGCCTCCGGGACGTAGGAGAGCCCGTTGTCCGCTGCGAAACGGTGAAGGCGGTAGCGTCGGCGCCAGTTGGGAGCGAACCACGCGTCGCGGATCACGATGTCCGACATCAGCCGCGTCACCCAGGTCACCAGCGCGAGACAACCCAGCAGTATCGCAAACATGAGTGCCGTCGTCCCGGCGAGGGCGGGGACGCTGCGATTCCCATCCTGGGCGATGCGAAGGATGGTGGCCGCGGTCATCACGAGAGCGGCGAAGGTGACGAATACCAGGACGAATAGGGTCGACGGGATGACGACGGATGTGCGGAGGACTCTCCGCAGGACCGCGATGGCCGGGAGACGCAGGCCGGACCGCTTTCGGTAGAGTCGAACGTCGCGATGGCGCACACGTGCGCTGAGCGCGGCGTAATCCGCGCGGTCGACGGCGAGTTGGGGAGGCATGGGACGATGCTGTCACGCCGCCGAGCGTCCTCGCGCGTCCCCGATGGGGCCACAACGATCACGCCGGTCAGTCGCGAGCGACGCGAGCCCTGACGGTATGCAACGCGGTGACCCAGTGGACGCCAATGGGACCCTTCATAGGCCAGTCAACGTCGAAGGGCTGATTGAGGCGACTTACCGCGCGCCCGTCGGTGGCAATTCGCATTACAGCTGAAGGTCGACCCCGAAACGGATAACAGCTTCGCGAATAGCTGCAGGCACCATCTTTTGCAGGAGTGGGAACCAGCTCTGAAGGTCTCGGGCGTCGGCATACCGCAACCAGACGTCCTCGTTGTCCGCATATGGTTCATTGTGTTGATCGCCGTGTGCAAGGTACTTGGATCGTAAAGAAACCGGAACTTGCGTGAGCGCGACGGTGGGAGCTGAAGGCAGCCGGCCAATGAACGCATTCTGATTGCGCCGAATCTCCTCCCGCTCCTTGTGCGAGAGCAAGCGGGTCAGTCGTTCCCTGGGGCGACCGGTCCCGGGCACGGCAGCTTCGCTCAACTCGAACTCGACAGTAAGCGACGTCCCGTACCAGCCGAACGGGTCGCCGGATCGCGATAGCTGTACCCATACGAGGAGGAACTGTTCTCCAACAGGCTTGGACCAAGCAGCTGTCGATCCAGGACGGATCCGACGGAAGCCTTCCTTCTCGAGGACGGGCCCTAGAAGCGCGACCAACTCTCGGTGAACCTGTTTCCCGGGGATCGCTGACATACCGCAACGATATGCAGGGCGAGAGTGTCGTTCGAACAATGACGAGCCCGAGCCTGAGACCTGGACGGCGGACCTGAGTTCGACGTCGGGCTAAGAGTGTTGTCGCGATGCAAAATCTGATGCCTATCCGTGACGTAACGTGGTGGAGTTCCGCTTCAACGTGTGAATCGCCCATGGGAACGTAGAGGGTCTCAGCCCTCCGACTTCTCACTCACGTCTTGCGTCGGAATGACACGTATCACCAGATGGCCTCCTGTGGTGGGAAGTACGCTCACAGGGAGGGTTGTTCGATCGGAAGAACCGTACAGGGGGAAGTCTTGGGTTATCCGCGTCCGGAACGGATGAAGGACAAAGACACGCAATTCAACATCATGGCCCTCGTCGGCAACGGCTTCGACATTCAAGTGTTGAATGAGTACGAGCAGAAGACCACCACCCGATACGCAGACTTCTATCACTTCATGAAGATGAAGAACCTTAGCGCCGACAACCTGGTCCTTCGGGAGATGGAAGCCTCACTCGGCAGCGGATTAGCGAATTGGAGCGATGTCGAAGGGTGCCTCGCTCAGTTGGCCGCGAAGCGTGTTCCTATCGAGGACATACGAACATCCCTTGTCGAGGTCAGAGCCTGTTTCTCCGAATTTCTGAACACCGTTGTTAGCAGCTCTCTACTGGCGCAACTCAGCCACGACGCGGAGACACGAAGCTGGAGTCTCGAGACGCTCTCTCGTTTCCTCTGGGACGTGGACGACGAGACGCAGTTGCGCAAGGTACCTTTCGGCTTGCTCAAGTCGAACTATGACACTTATAACTACTACTTCGTAAACTTCAACTACACGTCCCTTCTCGACAACTATCTCTTCATGGACTCGACGCAGTTCGACCCGCTGCCATACAAGACAGTCGACACGAACTTCACGTTTTATGCGGATCCGCGCGGGTTCGATCGGTCCGGCTGGAACTTTGCATCTTCAAGCTACGTCGAGGCGCAGGTAGTCCATCCACATGGGTATCAGGACATCCCTCGGTCTCTACTCTTCGGTGTGGACCTGGACGGCGATCCCCGCGCCAAGAACGCCAAGCTCGCGAAGCCGTACTGGGCCCGTGCGGATACTCGATATGCCCACCTCTTCTCCGACACTCACCTCTTCGTTGTTTTCGGCAGCTCGCTCGGGGCGACGGACTCGTGGTGGTGGCAGCGGATTGCCCAGTCGTTGAAGGAGGACCAAAAGCGAGCTTTGATCTTGTACTGGTGGAATCCATCTGACGTCTTCCCGGAGACGCCTGAAGAGGTCACGGACCGCTTTTTTGGCGCGGCGAATGTCACACCACAAGACCGCCGCAAGATACGGGATCAGATCGTCGTCGTCAGCTACAACGAAGGCACGAAACGCGTTTGGCTCAACACGACGCGTTAATTCCGAGCCGCTCTGCGTACCGGAAACATGTCGATGATTACCCTGCGCCAGCTGTCAAGCACGCTTCCCCGACGAATGCAGGTACGGGGACCTGACGTTGTTCTCTGACGTAACGCGGTGGAGTTCCGCTTCAACGTGTAGCTTTAGCAGTTTTCCCGCCGTATCGCTGGGCGGAGCGAACGGTCTCGGTACGCACGTCCGCAGATTGTCCGCGAGAGTTGCGCATGAGGTCCGGCCTGTCAAAGCTGATCGTGAACTATCGGCTCAAGTCCGCGGTGAAACAAATGGGCGACAACGCACCCGTCGAAGTCGGTGTCATCGCGGAGCAACTCGTCGCCGCAGGATTCCCCGAGTTCGTCATCCACTACAAGCACGGACGCACACTCTGGCACGGACCCCTTTTCCACGGCTGGGCTGAGCCGTCCTAGCGCCGTTTCAGTCGCGGTCGAGTTCCGGTTCGGACGTACCTGATAGGAGATTCATGGGAGTGCCTGCGTCCCCGTGTCCTACCGGGAACGGCCAAGCAACCAGAAGCGCCCTGGCTTACTTCTTCCCCTTCTTGTCGTCGACGATTCCCCCGATCAGTCCTCCGATCGCGCCGCCAAGTACGCCGCCGGCCGGGCCGCCGAGAAGCGAGCCGATGCCGGCGCCGATGCCCGCCAAACTCGAGCCGTAGCTGACCCTGGCGATGCTGACCGTGGTGGATCCCTCGGGGTTTACGGAGACGTCGAACGAGCCAACGGCGGCCGATGCGACGACCAGCGCCACAGGGCTGGCTTTGCCGCCTGCGGCGAGCCGGTCGTAGACCTGGCGCGACTCGAAGAACGCGCGCTGCGGGTCGCCCTTGCCTTCGCCGGCTTCGTACCCCAGGACATAAAGGTCGAGAAGGGTCTGCACCTCTTCGTCGGTGATCAGTTCTGCCGCCTCCAGCCGCTCGAGGATCGCCTTGTGGTCGCTGACGTAGTCGCCCTTGTTGGCTTCCGTAATGCGTCGCGCTTCCGCACGAGCAGCGTGCATCATCCCCGCGATGTCGGTGCCGAAGTATGTCGAACTTTCCATCATGCCCTCCCAGAAAAAGTGCTCATCGTGTTGATCGGACCTAGCACATACCCGCCGGCGGGACTCCGGCAAGACACCGGCCCCAGGCGGCTATTGGAGGGCTTGAGCGATCGCCTTGTCGGCGAGAAGCACACGATGTTGGCAGCTGCGCGAGCGGAGTAGATGCGATCGCGTCGAGAGCCACTACTTGACGGCCCTCTCGCGCAAACGCGCGGCGACGCATTTCTGCCGCGGCGCGAACGGCCCCTCGTTCTACTCTTGTCTCGGGGCACTGCCGCTCCGGAGAGGAGACGCGCATGTCCGAACTCGAGGGGGATCGGTCGTCCTCGGCGCCCGACGGCGGCGAGAACGCTGGGGTCGTGCTCACTCCGCCCGCTGCCGTCCCGGAGATTGGGGAGGACCAGGCGATCGGCATGGTCGCGGTCCCGCCGGGCAAGCGCGCCGAGCTGCAGGGCAAGGCGCAGGCCTTCGTGGACGAGTTGGCTGCCCTGGAGCCGGGAAGCCCGGAGTTCACCCGCAAGATCGTCGACATCACCCGCCTGGGCGAGCAGGAGGTCCGCTCGTCGGCGGATATGTCGAACCGGATGCTCGAGCGGCCGTCGTCCTCGCTCGCCGCCGCCCGGGGACGCGGAGCAGCGTCGGATCCGCAGGCCCAGGTGGCGCGTGCACTGCTGGACCTCCGGACGACCATCACCGAGCTCGACCCGGGACGCGCCGACCTGACCGGGCCCAAGCGTGCGCTGATCCGCATCCCGGGCGGCCGCAAGCTGACGCGCTACTTCGAGCGGTACCAGTCGGCGCAGAAGCAGCTCGATGCGATCATCAGGGCGCTGATCTCGGGTCAGGACGAGCTCCTAAAAGACAACGCCGCGATCGAACAGGAGCGTGCGACGATCTGGGCGACGTTGGGCACGCTCGCCGAGTACAACGCCCTCGCCTCCGCGCTCGACGCCGCCACCGCGGCGCGGATCGCGGAGCTCCGAGCATCCGACCCGCGACGTGCCGACGCGATGACCGCGGACGCCCTGTTCCCCATCCGCCAGCGCCGGCAGGACCTGACCACGCAGATCGCAGTGTCGGTTCAGGGGTACCTCGCTCTCGATGTGGTCCGCAGGAACAACTCGGAGCTCATCAAAGCTGTCGAGCGCGCACGGACGACGACCATCTCGGCTCTCCGCACCGCCGTGGTCGTCGCTGAGGCGCTCGAGAACCAGCGGTTGGTGCTCGACCAGATCGGCGCGCTCAACGAAACCACCAACTCGATGATCGATCGCACGAGCGAACTCCTGAAACAGCAGACCGGGATGGTCCACGAGCAGGCGTCGTCGTCGGGTGTCAGCGTCGACACGCTGCAGCACGCCTTCGACAACGTCTTCTCGACGATGGACGCCATCGACGGGTACCGCGCGAAAGCGGTGGAGACGATGGCCGTCACCGTCGATGCGCTCGAGCAGCAGGTGGCTCGGTCGAGGGGTTACCTGGACCGGTCGCGCTCGAACACGAACTGAGTGCCAGAGCGCTGGGCGCCGCAGCGCCGGAGCATCCAGCCGTCACGGCAGATCGAGATCGAGTCTCGACCCCGCGAACCGATTGGCCAGGAAGCGGCCGTTGATCAGCAGGGCGGACGCGTCCTGCTCGACCGCCGCGTCCCTCATCGTCCGCGCGGCGGTTTCGAGCGCTTCGAGTTGTGCGATCAGTGCCTGAGCGGGTGTGAGGCCGCCGGCCAGCACATGCTCGGCGGCCCATGCGGCGGGCAAGGCAAGGTACGCCCGCAGCGTGTCGGGAAGATAGACGGTCGCCGCGACCCGCACGATCACCTCCGGTTCGCCCGACCCGGTTACCCGCGGAAGGGTCTCGGCGAGCAGTTCACCGATCCGCCCGACGGCCGCCACCGCCTCCTCCGGCACGCGGCGCCCGAGACGCGCGGCAAGGGTCAGCAGGTCGCTTGCGAGGTTGGCATCATCGACGTGGATCTCCGACCCGGGCGGCAGGATTCCCAGCGTCTGCAGGGCCCGCGCCGAATTCGCTGCGTCTTCGGCGGCGTGGACTGCAAGGGCGGCGACGAGCTGGGCGAACGCCGTCAACCATTGACTGAGAGGGATCGTGCGGCTCGAAAGCGAGACCGCTCCGTAGTGCTGCTCGACCTCGGCAGTCCATCGCGGTCCGGGCTCCCACCGCAAGGACAGCGCCTCGGTCTGGCCGGACAGCCGCAACCGGCTGATCGTGCCGCGGCGGTGGGCCATCCGGTCGGCCAGTGAGCGGGTGCGTTCGACGGAGAGCGCGCTGGAGGCGACATCTGGTGGGAGTGAGCGCGTGACACTGTCGATGAGTTCGCGGAGGAGGGACTGCGGGTCGGAATCCGTTCCCGCTCGGCTCAGCCTGTCCAGCTCCATCTCGTGCTCCCGCAACGCACCGGTTCTCGGAGGGCATCCATCGAATGCCTACGGGCTCATCCAAGCACGTCCGACCACGTTGCAGAACATGCTCCTGGAGCTTCTCGGTGGCCGCCCAGGCGCGGGCAACATCCTCATCGGGTTCACCCGAGTTGGCGGTGCACCGATCGAGTCGAGAGCCCGTGTGCTGGCCCATTGATGTCCTAAAACGCGGCTCGAGAAATACCGCGCTTTGTGGGCCTGTGCGTAGTCGACGACAGGGATCGGCCTAGTCGCCTAGGGCCGGAGGAGAGTGTCTCGGTGATACCGCAATCGGCGGCAGTTTGAGAGTTCTTCAGCGGCGCTGTTAGCGTCGCGACCGAGGCGGATCGGGGTACACGATAGCCCTCAACGCGTCTCTTTCAAAGATGAACGAGTCCCGGGGCGGTCGGCTTCGGGAGAGATGAGGTTGAACAATGAAAAGTCGAGTAATGCTTGCCACCGTTGGTGCGACGCTGGCGCTTCTGGTTGGCGGGGCGGCCGTTGCGGCGCCGGCTAGCGCCGTGGGAACGAAGAACGGAAAGTGCACCTATTACGACTCGTTTGTGGGCACGAGCACCGCTACAGGCAACAGCTACACGTCTGGCCAGAAGAGCCTCTGCGGCGATGTGAAGATCCGAGTGGGGTACAACCCCTCTGGTGGCACGGCTGTTTACACCCCGTGGAAGCGGGCGACCGGGTCTGTCATGCAAGGGCCCGTTGGTTACGTGGTATTCGGCGGTGAGCACACGATCACCAACCCGGGCGACATTTCCGTCGGCGATCCGCTGATCCGCACCTGATGCGGTCCCTGCGCGCGGTGCTGTTTCTGGGCTTCGTCGTAGGGAGTCTCATTGGCTGCAGTGGGCCGGCGTCGGAGCCGGCCCACTCGGCCATCGAGCAGTCGATCTCTGGACAGCAGAGGGACGCCCTGAAAGATGGCCGGATCACGTGGGATGAATATCAGAGTGCGTTCAAGGCGTACGCGGCATGTTTGACGAAGAAGGGGTACGAGCTCGTCAACCCTCAGGTGAAGGACGACCTGATGGATTTTGGAGTGCCGGGTGCCGCAGTGGAATCGGGCGCAGACGAGACCTGCTACGCCTACAACTGGGGGCAGGTCGATGGAGTCTGGCAGATCGACCACGAGGACACGTCGGAATCTGCGCAGATCGTCGCCCACTGCCTTCAGGTGAACGGCTACACACCCGCTGAGAAGTACCAGGACAATCTCGAGCTTCTCAAGACGCACGGCATAGACATTGCCGACTGCCCCGTCAATGGCTGACTCGGTGGATGTCGAGCCCACAGCATCGTGGGCCATGAGCTTTACCGTCTTGCTGCTGGTGGTCTTGTGGGGTGCCCCGCTGGCTTTGCTCGGTGTCAGCCTTACCGGTGCGAAGGCTGAACAACGCTCATCAACGTCTGGGACGACCGTTGCGATCGTTCGCGTGGGAAGTAGGCAGTTCGACGGGAGACAGTCCGTGACGGTCACGGCGCACATGAGCCGCGTTCCCGCAGCCTCCGCTGGCGTGGCGGGAACGGTGACCGCCCTTCGAATCGGAGCTGGCGACAACGTCGAGGACGGGTCCGAATTGTTCGCCGTCGATGGACGAATGCTGTTGGCCTTTTCGCAGAATGTGCCACTTTTTCGCGAACTGCGAATGGGCGACTCTGGCGACGATGTGGCGGCGTTGGGGAGGTTCTTGAACGCGCGTCACCTGCTTGAGAGCCCCGCCGACAGTCGGTTCGGCCCGAAGATGCGTGTGGCGGTTGCTGCGTATCAGGCGCGATATGGCTACGACCAGGACGGCGTATTCAGGCCGTCGTACGTCGTTTTCATCCCGCACGATTTCGGACCGGTTACAGAGGTCAGTGCATTAATAGGGGAGCGGGTGACGGACCAGGCTGCTGTCATCAAGGGAACTTCGCGCCCGACATCCCTTCGCCTTGAGCCTTCGAAGAAGGACCCCTCGCCCGTTGCGGAAACGACTACTGGCGCCGTGCTGAGGATCGGCAGCGAGCAGATAGCCATCTCAGCTCGGGTGCCGTCAACGCAGGAGCTTCCGGCGATTTGGGCATCATTGACCGCGGGTGTGGCGCGCGGTGAACTCAAGCAATCAACCGTAGCAACGGACTCAAGTACGGAAATTCAATTTGAAGGGGCGCAGATAGCGCAGACCTCGAATTCGACCGCGGGCAGCGTCCCATCATCAGCGCTCTTCACGGCCGCAGACGGCACATCATGTCTGTTCGAAAGCGGTTCGGCCTCACGCTGGATGGAGAAAGGGACTACTGCACATATCGTCCAGGCGAAGCCCGATAGCGGGGAGATCGGTCACACCTTGATCGATTCGCGTTTGATCGGCATCCATGTTGCACGCGATCCCTCGCGGCTAGACCCCAAGATTCTCGCTCGATGCAAGTCGTAGTCCGTGGAGCGAGCATCAGATTCGGATCGCGGTCGGTCTTCGAGGGGCTTTCGGCGACCTTCCCGTCCAATCAGGTCACCGCTCTGGTCGGCCCCTCCGGCAGTGGTAAGTCGACCCTGCTCGCCGCGATCGCGGGGTTCCGCAAGTTGGAAATGGGGTCGATCGAACTCGGCCCGCAGGAGAGTTGGGTGAGGCCATCGTCGGCGCTGGTCAATTGGATCGCGCAGGATTCCAATATCCTGGGCGGCCGCTCCGCTCTGGACAACGTGATGCTCGGACCATTGAGCGAAGGCGCAACGCTGAGGGAAGCTTCACAACGTGCTGCGCGCGCTCTCGGACGCGTTGGGCTCGGCGCAACCAAGCATGCGCCAGCAAGGCACTTGTCGGGGGGTGAACGGCAGCGGGTGGCGGTGGCGCGCGCTCTCTCTTCGACGCGTCCACTCATTCTGGCCGATGAGCCATCGGCTGCGCTCGACGAAGTCAATACCGTTGGTTTGGCGGATCTCTTCGCGCAGGCGAGTGGTCGGGCGACCATCATCGTGGCAACTCATGACCCGGTGATGATCGCTGCTGCCTCCTCCATCGTCACAATCAGGCGCTCCCCGCTGTGAGAAGAGACCTGTGGAGGCTCGGCGAGCTAGTTCGTGAGGCCACGCTGAACGTCATCAACCCGCGGTCGAAGATGATCGCGACACTCATTGTCGCCACCGTGCTGGGCTCCGCGTGCGCGGCCTTTTACGCGTTTGAATCTGAGCGCTTCTCAGAGCAGCTCATCACACTCGAATCTCGCGGTGCGAACATCGTCAGCTTTCGAGCGGCTTCACCAGATGCCGACATTTCAATCTCCAGAAAATCGTGTGAGGGGCTCTCGCGCGTGCGAGGCGTCAAGCGCGCGGGCCTTCTGAAGAACGAAGGCAGCCGTGACGTTCCGGAGATCGGTGCGAAGACCACCATCTTCACAGCCAGCGCGACCCTCTTCCCGGGACTGTCCACTAGTGACGGCCTGATCGGCATGAGCCTCGTAGGTGAAGGGGTGAGGACTGTGACACTCGCGCCCTCTGACACTCGGGCGCTTTCCGCTGCTCCTCGCCAACCAGAAGGAATCCCGACCAACGCAGCCATCGTCCTCCCGCTGGCTGCGGATTCCAGTTCAGGCTCGCAATGCGTCGTCGAGCTTGCGCGTTTCCAGAACAGCCGAATTGACATTCCGACCCTCGCCTCTCAACTCGACGTGCGCGGCGGCAGCATCGTGGGTCGCGTCCAGCTGCGCCTGACCACGGACCCGGTAGCAGAGTGGGCCAACCGACCAGGGCAATTCGTAGGAGTAGCGGGAGGGGCAATCGGCGGACTGTTGGCCTCCTTGTTGGTCTGGACGCGGTCGAGCGAAGTGGCCACGTACAGGCTTTCCGGGACAAACCGGCGGTCGCTGGCCCTGCTGCTGACAATTGAAAGCCTTCTCGCATCCGGGGTCTTCGCCTTCTCAGGAGCTCTGGCGGTTTGGACCGTGAGGTCCTCCAGTGTCAGCACACCGGAAGTGCTGTATTGGCTGTTCGCGGGAAGTGCCTCCTGGTGGGTGGCGGCTCTACTTGGCACTATGCGCTCGATCGCTGTTTCACCCGCGGCCATGACTCGCGAGCGCTAGTCCGTTCTGCAGACCGCAAGGCATGGCGTGAACACACGCGCGACCGGTGTGCCGAGTGGCAGCTGACGGGTGCGCGGGCTGGCAGGATGTGGCCTATGATTCCAAGCCGTTGGCCGCGGGCCCTGTGGTGGCTTCTCTTCATCCCAGGCTTCGTGATGGTTATGACTCCGTTTGAGCTTCTGGGACGCGGAAGAAGCCTCGGGGCTCCTGTGGTCGCGCTGATCTGTCTGGCCATCGTCGTGCCGCTCGTCGCGTATGTCCTCGTCGTGCGGTGGCGAGCGGACGCGCGCTTCGACGCGGTCACGGCGCTGTGGCCGTCCGCCTACGTCGTCGAGGGAATCTCGTGCGACCCGACCACGGCCGGCCTTTTCGCAGTGGGTGGCGCGGAGGCGTCCGTGCGGTCGAAGAAAGGGTTCGCGGTGGCGTTCGACCCAGACGGCGCGCGCTTCTACTCAGGTGGTCGCCATGTCATCGAATTCTTGCGGCTGACGTGGTCAGAGGTCGAGTCGATCGGGATCGAGACGGTGCAGGTCCCCAGCCGACAGGCCACCGCGCTGGAACTCACGGTTGCACGCGACGACGGGCCCGCGAAGCTCCCGATCGTGATCAAGGCGACCCGCGGAGTGAGCGGGTTCCGGTACAGCTCACCGGTCGAGACGGATAAGCATCTGAAGGCGATACTGTCGCTTCGCGGAACTACGCCGGAGACCGTTCGTCCCGTTGTTCGCTCGGAAACGCCGACGGACGCTCAAGCAAGCGCCCGAGGTACCCTCGCTCCGGGAGTAACGTCCGTTGGCATGACGCGGTTCTCGCTGATCGCCATCCTGGCCGGGCTGCTCGCTCTCCTGGCCATGCTTCCCTTCGGAATCCTGACGTGGACGGGCGTGTGGTCGCCGCCGGGCGTATTCTTCCTGCCGTTCATCCTCGTCGGAATCGGGGTGATGA
This sequence comes from Leifsonia sp. 2MCAF36, assembly GCF_052115525.1. Taxonomy (NCBI): domain Bacteria; kingdom Bacillati; phylum Actinomycetota; class Actinomycetes; order Micrococcales; family Microbacteriaceae; genus Leifsonia; species Leifsonia sp. 2MCAF36. The sequence goes on from NZ_JBFRGV010000013.1 coordinate 66,462, forward strand.
CAGTGGGCAGGATGGTCGGGCTCTTCGTCCCCATGCGCGAATCTGCGGAACTGCGTGCCGGCTACACGCTGTCTCGCGACGGTGACACCAACGTCGACCAGCTCGACCCGAAGACGGGCTACGTCATCCGCCCTGCCGGCCACCCGGCTCTCACCCGGGACGAGGAGAAGAGCGCGCTCCTCCGGGTGCGCGCTTCGGGCGGCATTGGTATTCGTCCCCCGATGGGTGCCGACGAAAAGCTCTGACCCCGACATTTCCTTAGCATGGACCCATGACCACGCGACTGAAGGGCCGCCGGCGCCAGGCGGCACGGGTTGTGGGGGACGTGGCCCGCTGGGCAGGTTCGTCGCCGCTGGTTGGCGCGGTCGTGCTGGTGGGCTCGTATGCGCGCGGCGCCGAGCGGATGGCGAGCGACGTCGACCTGGTGCTGCTCAGCGACGACCCCGACGCTCTCGCCGACTCGGCCTGGTTCCGCGACCTCGAGCCGGGCGCGCGGCTGGTGCGGTCCACCCGCTGGGGGCCGGTGCGGGAGCGGCGGTATCGTCTTCCGTCCGGGCTCCTTGTGGAGTTGGGCTTCGCCCCGGTCTCGTGGGCTGAGCTCCCACTGGACGCCGGCACCCGGCGGGTTCTCGCCGACGGCCACCGCGTCCTCTACGACGACGGAGTCCTGCAGCCCGCATCGGAGGCCGCCCGCGCACCTGTGCCAAGCTGAGGCCCTCGGTTCGGCTCGAAGGAGAGGACGCTCATGCCATCGTTTCGCGCGACCATACGTCAGGCAGGCAAGACGGCCACGGGGATCCCGGTACCCGAGGAGGTCGTGGCCGAGCTTGGTAGCGGCAAGAAGCCGGCGGTCGTCGTGCGGATCGGCTCGTACGAGTACCGGTCGACGGTCGCGAGCATGGGCGGCGAGTTCATGATCCCGCTCAGTGCCGACCACCGGGCGGCCTCCGGGGTGGCCGGGGGAGACGACGTCGAGGTGACGCTGAGTCTCGACGGGGCGCCGCGCGAGGTGCCGCTTCCCGCCGAGGTCAGGGAGGCGCTGGATGCGTCCCCGGCGCTCGCCGACGCCTATGCCGCGCTGTCGTACAGCAGGCAACGGGCGCTGATCGAACCGATCGACCAGGCGAAGACGGCCGAGACGCGGGATCGCCGGGTTCAGAAGGCCCTCGCGAGTCTCGGCGGAGGCGCATAGCCTCCCTTCTCGGCCGGGGCGCCCGGTCGATAATTGAGGGATGAGGGCACGGACGTTCGCGGCCGCAGCGACATCGGTTGCGGCTCTCGCAGCGGTGGCCCTCGCCCTCGGCGGCTGCACCGGCACGGGAGCGAGCACGGGGAGCAGCACAGCCCCGACCGCCGAGCATCAGACGCCATCATCACCGGTGACACCCACCCCCGGCACCCCGACCGCGACAGCATCCGCCACGCTGCAGCACGTCGTCGTCATCCTGGAGGAGAACAAGCCGGCCTCCAGCATCGTGGGCAACGCCGACGCGCCCTACTTCAACCAGTTGCTGACCCGCTACGCGCATGCGTCGATGTACAGCGCGATAACGCATCCCAGCCTGCCGAACTATCTTGCGCTCACCAGCGGGACCACCGGAGGCCTCACCTCCGACTGCAACCCGCCTGGCGGCTCGTGCCTGGTCACCGATCCGAACCTCGCCGACTCGTTGCGCACCGCCGGGCTCAGCTGGCGGATGTACGCGGAGGGCATGCCGTCGCCGTGCTCGACGCCGAACACTGACCGGTACGCGGTGAAGCACAACCCGTTCCTCTACTACCCCAGCGTGACGTCGTCCGCCGCCTACTGCGACCTGCACGATGTGCCGTTCAGCGCGTTCGCGGCGGACCTCGGCAGCGCCTCCACGCTTCCCGCGTTCTCGTTCGTGAGTCCCGACCTCTGCAACGACATGCACAGCTGTCCGGTTGCCACGGGGGACGCGTGGCTTTCCCGCGTCGTGCCGCAGATCCTCGCGTCGCCGGCGTTCACCACGCAGCGGTCGCTGCTCGTCGTCACCTTCGACGAGGGCGACAGCTCGGACAACGTCGTCGCCTGCGTCTTCGCCGGGCCGGCTGCGCGTCGTGGGGCGGTCTCCAACGCCGCGTACACGCACTATTCGCTGCTGCGGACCATCGAGGATGGGCTCGGCCTCCCGCCGCTCGGGGCCAGCGCGGCCGCCTCGCCGATGACCGACCTGCTGGCCCGCTGACCCGGCAGCCCGTGGCCGGATGCGCCCTCAACCTCCTGTAGGTTAGGTAAGCCTTATCGTCATCGGAAAGTGGGAGTGCGTGAACACGGGGACCGTCATCGTGATGGGAATCATCGCGGGAGGGACGATCTTCATCGGACTCCCGGTGGGACGGCTCGCAGCGCGCGGCAGAGGTATGCGCGCCATGCTGAACGCGATCACGATCGGTGTGCTGTTGTTCCTGCTCTGGGACGTCCTGGTGCACGCGGTCGAGCCGGTGGAGGCGGCGCTGACCGCCGCGTCGGTGGCCCACTCAGCGTCCTGGTGGCCGTTCATCGGCCTGGCGGCGCTGCTCTTCCTCGGTGTCGGCGTCGGCCTGCTCGGGCTGGTGGCCTACGACCGGTGGATCGCCCGGCGCGCTCGCGCTCCGCGGGATCCGCACGCGACGAGCGGAGGCGTGCTGCGACTGGCGGAACCGGCCAGCCGTCTCGCGTTCCTGATCGCCGTGGGCATCGGCCTGCACAACTTCGCCGAGGGGCTCGCGATCGGTCAGTCGGCCGCCGGCGGGGAACTGCAGCTGGCCGTCGTGCTGGTCATCGGCTTCGCTCTGCACAACGCCACCGAAGGTTTCGGCATCACCGCTCCGCTCGCCGGCTCCGGCAGACCGGCGCCCTGGGCGCAGCTGGCACTGCTCGGCGTCATCGGGGGCGGCCCGACCCTCGTCGGCACACTCCTCGGCAGCGTCGTCGTCAACGAGGCACTCGCGCTGGTCTTCCTGGCGCTCGCGGCGGGGTCCATCATCTACGTGCTCCTCCAGCTGGTCGGCGTCGCCCTCCGAATGGATCGGGGCCTGACGATGTACGTCGGCATCCTGATCGGCCTGTTCGCGGGCTTCGCCACCGACTTCGTGGTGACCGCGGCCGGCGTCTGAATACATCCCCGGGTGGACGCCGTCCGCCTCGTGGAGGGTCACCATGGCTCCATGTGGATACAACGGATTGTGTTCGCGGGCATCATGTACTGCCTCTTCGCGCTCGCCGTGGGCTCGACCTATGTGATCGCCCAGCACGACGGCCGAAGCGCGGTTGAAGACGCTCCACGTGCTCTGCTCTCCGCGCCGTCGATCGACGGCCGGCCGGGTCGTCTCGACCTCGCCCGTTACGAGGGCGTCTTCTGGGCGCGCTACGATCGCGCCGACCAGCCGATCGCCGGGAACGGCTACCTGGATGGAGCCCGCGCCGACATCCCGAAGGGAGTGCTCGCCACGGCCCGCGCATTCGGTGGCGACGCCGTCACCTGGCAGCCGGCGGACGGTCGGCGATTTGCGATCGTTGCGCAGGCGGAACCCGGCGGCGATGTGCTGGTGGCAGGCCAGTCCCTCCACCGCACCGAGCAGCGAGCGACGGAGTCGTTGGTCATCACCCTTCTTGTCTTGTTCGCCGGCGCCGTCGTGACCGCGGTGGGGCTCGTCCTCAGCTGGCTGCTGGGACGGCGATCCGTCCCGAGGTGAGGCCGGTCACCGCCGCTTGACCGCGTAGCGGTGCTCCGGACGCCCGGTCGTCCCGTACCGCAGCTCCAGGCGGAGGACGCCGCTCTGCTCCAGCTGGGTGAGCGCACGCTGGGCGGTGGTCCGGCTGATGCCGATCGCGGCAGCCACATCCGTCGCCGAGATGCTCGACGGGCTGCCGGAGACGGCATCGAACACGGCTTGCAGCGTCGGGGCGAGGCGGCGGATGGCCTCCTCCTGGGCGGGCGTCGCGGGCCGCAGCAGGTCGAAGATGCGGTCGATGTCCTGCTGGCTCGCGAGCTCCGGGAACCGGGCCAGGTCGTCATGCGCCCGCCGGAACGAGGCGAGCCGTTCGGCCAGCTCCGCGAACCCGAACGGTTTGACGAGGTAGTGGAGGGCGCCGAGCTGCACCGCGCGCCGCACCGTGGCGACGTCGTTGGCGGCCGAAATGACCAGCACTGCCGGGGGAGCGGGGTCCGCGAGGAGGGTGCGCACGACCTCCAGCCCGTCCTCGTCGGGGAGGTACACATCCATCAGCACCAGGTCGGGCCGGAGGGAGGCGGTCAGCGCGCGGGCGTCGGCGGCCGTGTGCGCGGTGCCGACCACCCGGAAGCCGGGGACGGCTTCCACGAACCCGACGTGAACCCCGGCGACCCGGAAGTCGTCGTCGACGACGAGGACGGAGAGCGGGTCGTCGTTCATCCGGTCACCTGGCTCGACGGGGGCCGCGAGCATGGCAGGACGACGGTGAAGGTCGCGCCAGGACCCTCCGACACGGTGACCGTGCCGCCGAGCTTCGCGACCGTCGAGTGCACCAGCGACAGACCGAGCCCGCTGTGGCGGACGGGGGAGCCCTGCTTGGTCGTGTAGCCGTTGGCGAAGATCCGCGGCAGCTCGGCGCTCTGGACGCCGGGACCGTTGTCCGACACCCGGACGGTGATCGACTGCGGCGATTCGACGATGCTCACCGTGGTGCGCCTCGGTGCCGACGCCCCCGCCAGGGCGTCGAAAGCGTTGTCGACCAGGTTGCCGACGATGGTCGTGAGGGCCTGGACGCGATCCGGCGCCTCCCCGAGGTCCGTGTCCGGGGCGATCACCAGTTCGATGCCGCGCTCGTTCGCCTCGGCTGCCTTCCCGAGCAGGAGCCCGATGATGAGCGGCGCGCCGATGTGGGTGCGCAACGTGTGGTCGAGGTCGGCGGTCGTGCCGCGGATCTCGTTCAGGTACTGGAGCGCCTCATCCGGCCGCCCCAGCTCGAGCAGCCCGGAGAGCGCATGCATCCGATTCGAGTACTCGTGCTGCTGGGCGCGGATCGACTCGGCGAAGCTGCGCTCGCCGTCCAGCTGACGGGTGAGCGCCGTCAGCTCGGTGCGGTCCTGCAGGGTGACGACGGCACCGTGCGGTCGGCCGCCGATGGTCACCGGCATGCGATTGATGACAAGAACGTAGTCGTCGGTGATCGCGATCGCGTCCGTGATCGCGGTCGTGCCGGTGAGGGTGTCCCGGATGGGCGTCGCGGCGAGCACATCGTCGAGGAGCCGGCCGCCTGCGCCGTCGGGGAGGTGCAGGAGGCGCCGGGCCTCGTCGTTGACGACGGTGATGCGCCCGGCGGGGTCGATGGCGATCACGCCCTCCCGGATCCCGTGCAGTGTCGCTTCGCGCTCCTGGAGGAGCCGTGCGATCTCATCCAGCTCCAGGCCGAAGGTGCGGCGCTTCAGGAAGCTGGCCAGGGCGAACGAGACGAGCGTCCCGATGGCGAGCACGAGCACGAACCAGGCCCCGTACGCCGGTAGCTCGGCCAGGAGTTCGCTGCTGACGCTGCTCTCCCGGATGCCGACGGAGATCTCGCCGACGACGGTGGTGCCCTCACCGAACAGCGGGACGCGGGCATTGGCGTTCACCCCGGTCGCTCCGGGGTCGACGCGGAGGTGCACCTTGCCATCGCGGGCCACCAACGGCTCGGACACCTTCTGGCCGATGAGCGCCGGGTCGGGATGCGAGTGCCGCACCCGGTTCCGGTCGATGACGACGACGTAGTCGGCGCCGGTGCGTTCGGCCGTCTGAGAAGCGAGGGACTGGACGGTCGTCGCGCAGTCCGGTCCGCCCACCGTCATGCAAGACCGGATCTCAGGAATTTGCGCGAAGGTCTGGGCGATTGCCGCCGCCCTCTCCTGGTAGTCGGCGTCCAGGTTGCTGCGCGCAGTCTGCGCGAAGAGCACGAAGCCGATCACCATCGAGGCGGTCAGAATCGCCACCTGAGCCAGCAGGATCTGGCTCGACAGTCGCCTGATCCGTCGTCGCATCCTGGAAAGTCTCTCACCCGAACCCGGCAGATGGCCGCGCCCAGAACGCCCAGAACCTTCGGCAACGCTCAGATCCGGGCGAATGGGGCACAAGCGCGACAGCGGACGTGGCCATGGCGGAGCATCGTCCACACGGTGAAAGCCACACACACCGAGCTACACAACGAAAGACAGAGAGGTCTTCGAGATGGTTGGACAACAACCCCGTGACATCGTCACGACACCCGATTCGGACGAGTCGGCGCGCATCGACATCGTCGCCCTGACCAAGCGGTTCCTCACACCGAAGGGGGACACGTTCACGGCCATCCGCGACGTCACCTTCACTGTTGAGCCCGGCAGCTTCTGCGCGATCGTCGGACCGACGGGCTGCGGAAAGTCGACGACACTGGCCCAGGTCTCCGGGCTGGAACGGCCCAGCGCCGGCTCGGTGAGCGTCGGCAGCCGGATCGTCGACGGCATCACCTCCGGGGTGAGCTACATGTTCCAGGCCGACTCACTCTTCCCGTGGAAGACGGTGCTGAACAACGTGATGATCGGCCCCATCCTGCTCGGGACGCCCAAGAAGGAGGCGACCGCCCTTGCGATGGACTGGCTGCGACGTGTCGGCCTGTCCGGGTTCGAGGACCGCTACCCCCACCAGCTCTCCGGCGGCATGCGCAAGCGCGTCGCCATGGCGGCGGCCCTGATAAACAACCCGCGCATCCTTCTCATGGACGAGCCGTTCGGCGCCCTGGATGTGCAGACGAAGGCGATCATGCAGACCGAGCTCCTCCAGCTGTGGGAGCAACTGCGGCCCACCGTGCTGTTCATCACACACGACCTGGACGAAGCGGTCGCGCTCGCCGACAAGGTCGTCATCATGACCAGCAGCCCCGGGACGGTGAAGGACGTCTTCGAGGTTGACCTGCCGCGTCCGCGCGGCGACGTGCAGGAGATCCGCCACGAGGCGCGTTTCCTCGAGATTCAGGGGCGGATCTGGGAGTCGCTGCGCGACGAAGTCACCCGCGCCTACCAGCAGACAGCAGGAGCGGCAGCGTGACCACCATGACCACCACCAGGACATCCCAGCCCACCCTCGCGGGCACCCGTGAGACCGATCTGCAGCTCGCAGGCCGCCGCGCGCTCAAGCGGCGCACCACCGCCGTCTGGATCGGCCGCGTCGCCGTCGCCGTCTTCGTCATCGGCGGCTGGCAGTGGTTCACCTCGACCGGTTGGGTCGACAAGTTCTTCTACGGCCAGCCGTCGGGAATCTGGGACAGCCTGGTGCGGCTGTTCACCCAGGGGACCGCGTTCGGAACCATCTGGGAGAACCTCTGGATCACGATTCAAGAGGCGTTCCTCGGCTTCATCGTCGGCACGATCGCCGGCGTTGTGTTCGGCATCCTCCTCGGCTCCAACCGGTACCTTGCGTCCGTCTTCGGGCCCTACATCAAGATCGTGAACTCCATCCCGCGCATCGTGCTCGGCTCGATCTTCATCGTCGCGTTCGGGCTGGGCATCGGGCCCAAGGTGCTGCTGGCCGCGGTGCTGGTGTTCTTCGTCGTCTTCTTCAACGCCTTCCAGGGTGTTCGGGAGGTCGACCCCAACCTGGTCGCCAACGTCCGTGTCCTGGGGGCGTCCCCCGCACAGGTTGCGCGGCACGTGACCATCCCGTCGGCCATGACGTGGATCATCGCCAGCCTGCACACCGCCTTCGGGTTCGCGATCATCGGCGCGCTGGTGGCGGAAGTCCTCGGCGCCCAGCACGGCATCGGACTGATCATCAGCCAGTCGCAGGGCAACTTCGACCCCAACACGGTCTTCGCCTGCATGGTGATCGTCGCGGTCGTGACCCTCGTGGCCGAGTACCTGATCACCCTGCTGGAGAAGGCCCTGCTCAAGTGGCGGCCGCCGAGCCGCTCCGAAGTCCAGGCCATCTGACCCGGCCGGGCAGCTGACCAACCGGGCCGCACCGGCCCCCCTGAAGACCTGCAATGAGGCAGACCGCCGGCACGCCGGCAACACGAAAGGAACCCCAATGAACAAGCGCAGCATCGGTGTTATCGCGGCCGCGGGCATCGTCGCCCTCGGACTCGCCGCCTGCAGTTCCGGTGGCGGCGGGTCGGGCAGCAGCTCCTCCTCCACTTCCGCCGCTTCGATGCCGACCGTGAAGATGATGGTCGGCGGCATCGACAAGCAGATCTACCTCCCGTACCAGCTCGCTCAGAGCCTCGGCTACTACAAGAAGTACGGCGTCAACATGGAGCTGTCGACCGAGCAGAACGGCGGGGTCGGCGCCGAGGAGGCGATGGCATCCGGTCAGGTGGACATGGCGGGCGCCTGGTACATCCACACCGTCGATTTCCAGTCGAAGGGCAAGGACGTCATCAACCTCGTCCAGCTGTCCGGCGCCCCCGGTGAGCGCGAGATGTGCAGCCCGGCGAGCGGAGTGAAGTCGGCCGCCGACTTCAAGGGCAAGAACCTGGGAGTCACCGACCTCGGCTCGGGCACCGACGAGCTGACGCAGTTCCTCGCCGCGCAGCACGGCATCCAGAAGACGCAGTACAACACCATCGCGGTGCACGCCGGATCGACCGCGATCGCGGCCATCCAGCGCAACAGCGCGGACTGCGTGATGACCACGCAGCCCACGGTCGGCGCCCTCACGTCGCAGAAGCTCGCCACCACCGCCGTCGACCTGGCGACGACAGCCGGAGCCACCAAGGCCCTCGGCGGAGCGTGGCCGGCGGCCGGACTGCTCGCCAACGCCAGCTGGGTGAAGTCTCACGAGGACGCCGCCCAGAAGACGGTGGACGCGCTCGTCGCGACCATGCACTGGATCGCGACGCACAGCGCGAAGGACATCGCCGACAAACTGCCGCAGGACTTCGTGCAGAACAGCACGATCAGCAAGCAGCAGTACATCGACGGCCTCACCCAGGACAAGGGTCAGTTCCTGCCCGACGGCATCATGCCTGCCGGCGGCCCGAAGGTGATCTTCAACATGGAGAAGACCATCGGCGTTGACACCTCCAAGGTGACCTACGCGAGCACCTTCACCAACAAGTACGCCGACGCGGCGAACAAGCTGGAAGGGTTCACCCCGACGACGAAGCCCGCCGGCGCGAACGGCTGACGCGGCCGACCGAAAGACCCGGAGAGACCCGCCAGGCAGCAGCCTGGCGGGTCTCTTGTGTCCGTCGGGACCGGATCTCCTCGCTATGCTGACTCAGCACGTATCGACAGACGAGGGGCACTGACATGGGTTCGCTGTTCTACGGCGCCTCGCGCCTGGAGATCGTGGTCGACGACGCGACCCTGGCCCTGCTGCAGCGGGTGATCGTCGCCAAGATGCGCCGCGGTGAGCCGTTCGCCATCACCTGGGACGACGACGACTCCATCGGCGACGGCCTGAGCAGCGTCTGGATCTCCCCGACGATCGAACTCCACTTCAAGTTCGACAGCGGCCGGCTTCCTGCCCTGGACCCGGCCGAACTGGAGCGCATGTCGATGGAGTCCGCCACCCCGTCCGGCCTTCGCCTCCGCAACGCCACCCTGATCGCGGAGCCGACCGGCTACGACAGCTGACCGTCGGTCCAGTCAAGTGCGGCCGCGATCTGTTCGGCATCGGGCAGCACGTGTCGTTCAGCGGCGGGGAGGGCGTCATAGGCGTACGTCGATACCGCCATGGGCGATGCCGTCCGCCCGAGGGCGTATCGGACTGTGCGGTCGTTTCGACTTCCACAGATCAGAATCCCAACGGTGGGGCGGTGGTAGTCACGACGCATGGTGTCGTCGACGAGGGCGATGTAGAAACCGAGTTGGCCGGCGAACCCTGGCTCAAATTTTCCCGTCTTGAGTTCGACCACGACGTAGCGCAACTGTTCCGTGTGGAAGAAGAGAAGGTCGACAAAGAAGTCATCACCGTCAACATCGAAGTGAACTTGCCGGCCGACGAAGGCGAAACCGGTGCCGAGTTCCCGAAGCGTGTCGACGATGCGGTTCATGAGCGCCTGCTCGAGGTCGCGTTCGGCCACTTTTCCTGCCAGGTCCAGGAAGTCGAAGACATAGGGGTCTTTTGCGAGCTGTCCGGCGAGGTCGGAGTCCGATTCCGCGAGTTGCCCTGCGAAATTGGACGGTGATGAACCGATCCGCTCCCGCGTGCGGTTCACGATGTGGTTGGTGAGAACGTTCCTGGACCAGCCGTGCTCGGCGGCCTCTTCGGCGTACCAGTCTCGGTCGTCTTGGTTCTCGAGCTTATCGAGCAGCACCATGATGTGCCCCCACGGCAGTAGTCCAGCAGACTGCTGGACTATTTGGTCACGTTCCGGCCAGGCATGAGCGAACGCACGCATGTAGAACAGGTTCGATCTGGAGAACCCCTTGATCGACGGGAACTCGGCGCGGAGATCCTCGGCGAGCCGAGCGACCACATGGGCTCCCCATTGTTCGTCAGCTTGACGCATCAAGATTGTGCTGCCTATCGACCAGTACAAGCTGATGAGCTCGGTGTTCACGCGGCGCTGCGCAGTTAGGCGGGCCGAGCGAACTCGTTCTTTGAGCTCGTCGAGAACCACTGCATAGTCGGACGGCAACGTTCGGACCTGGGAGGCCACTCGGTCACATTAGCCAAGCGGAGATAGTCCAGCGGATCGCTGGACTACCGCGCACTGCTCGCCCGGCTAATAGCGGTCACATGGCCCAGCTGCCAGGGCCAGGGGGCTCTAGTCGACGTCCGTGGCGTCGATCGGGATCGGAATGATCGTCTCGTCCGTGATCATCAGGCCGTAGGAGGAGTTGGCCGATTCGGCGAGCTCCGTGATCCAGGTGCGGTTGATTGCTGGTGCTCGTCCGCCCTCGTATTCGCACATGATCGGGACGCCGTTGTCGATCCAGACCGAGGCGCGCTTGCGGCCGATGGTGCTGTCCCCACGCCAGCTGAGGAAGAAGTGCTCGCCACGGCGCAGCTTCAGGGTGATCACGACCTGCAGATGGGACAGCAGCCGGTCATCCAGTGCGAAGCTGTGCATGCCGTAATACAAGGTACCCACGGGACCATTCTCTCGAATTTTCGGGCGTACGACGACTGGGCGCGCTTTTCAGGTGCCGGTCACCCAGTGCGCGGTGACCGCCTGCACGTGGGCACCGTCCAGGTCGCCGAGTTTGATGCCGACGAACCGGTGTGCGGCGTCGGATGTCTGCACCCGAGCGGGCGGGTCGTCGGCGACCAGGACCTCCACGATTCTCTCGGCGACGCCGTCCGCGGTCTGTGCGTTGGCGGGGTCGAAGGCGGCCGCGGTCCGCGCCAGGTACGCCCGCAGCGCCGTGTCGTAGGGCGTGCCCTCCGCCAGCGTCCTCTCGATCCCGACGTTGGCGACGAACTCCGTCGACACCGCACCCGGCTCGATGACGCTGACCCGGACGCCCACGGTCGCGGCGACCGGAGTCAGCGACTCCATGAAGCCTTCGACAGCGAACTTCGCCGCGCAGTACGCCTCGTTGAACGGCTGGCCGACCACGCCGCCGACACTGGAGACGGTGAGGAGACGTCCGCGGCTCTCCCGCAGCAGCGGCATGGCCGTTTTGGACATCGCCACGACACCGAAGAAATTGACCTCCATCACGGCGCGGACGTCGTCGACCGACTCCAGCTCCACCGTGCCGACGTGGCCGGCGCCCGCATTGTTGAGCAGGGCGTCGAGCCGACCGTAGGTCGAGCGAATGTGCGCGAGGCAGCCCTCGATGGAGGCGGGATCGGTCACGTCGAGCGGCTGGAGGTCGAGCTCGACACCGGCGGTCGCCGCAGCGGATCGCAGGGAGTCGGACTTCGCGAGGTCGCGCATCGTGGCGACCACGGTGAAGCCGGCGCGGGCGGCAGCGACAGCGGTCGTCAGGCCGATGCCGGAGGACGTTCCGGTCACGAGGAGGATGGGTTCGGTCACGGGGCAATCCTCCCACCGCGGGGCCGGTCCAACGGTGGCCGCTTACCGCTTCGCGTCGCGGTCTCACCAGGTGCGGCGGACGCCTGCCTTGGCGCTGGCGACCAGGGTCCGCGGCGGCACGTCGTCCGCGACGATCGCGCCGGCGGCGATGACCGCATCCCGGCCGATGGTCACGCCCGGGAGGATGGTCGCCCCTGCGCCGATCCACACGTTCTCTTCGACGACGATCGGGCCGCCGGTCAGCCAGACCTTGCGGTCCTCGGTGTCGACCGGGTGGCCGACGGTGATGAAGGTCGCCCGCGGCGCGACCATGACGCGCTCCGCCAGGCGGACGCCCGCGTAGTCGAGGAACGTGCAGTTCTGGTTGATGAACACTCGCTCGGAGAGCTCCAGGTTGCGGCCATGGTCGGTGAAGAATGGGGGATAGATGGTGACCCGTTCGGGGAGGGGACGGCCGAGGATCTGGGCGAACAACTCGTGCTTGCCCGCTTCGTCGTCGAACGGCAGCACATTCAGGCGCGACGTCAGCGCCGTCACCTCGAGAACACGCTCGGACATGGCCCGGAACTCGGGGCTGTGGATGCGCATCAGCAGGTCGGACACCCCCCGATCCTCGCACGGACGGCCGCCACGCTACGGTTGTTCCGAACACCGCTCACCTGGAGGATCCATGCCGTACATCGTCGACTTCGTCACCGTGTCCACCGTCGGGCTGGAGTCGTCTCCGGTCGTCGACGCGCTCGCCGGGCTGCGCGCGAACGAGGCGCGCTACTTCCACAACAAGTACGACCTCGACTTCACGGTCGGGACCGCGGAGGAAGAGTCCGAGGCGATCGAGCGCGTGGCTCGCGTCCTGAAGGAGGAGCGCGACATCGTCATCGCGTCGCCGGCCCTGGAGGCGACCCGGTTCGAGGTCGACGGGGTGGACTGGACGTACGTCTTCTATGAGTCGGGCCTGTCCATCAACCTGCTTTACACAATCGCCGACGGCGGCAAACGCGCGGTCGGGTTCAAGCTCTCCGACGGGATGGAGGTGCCCGCCGAGTTGTCCGCTTTCAAGTTCGCGCGCCAGAAGTCCCGGCTCGCCGGCACCATCCGCGGCTCCTACTTCGTCGTCAAGGGCGAGTACTGACGGTTTGCACGAACTCGGCGACCGTCGAAGTGAGCAGGTCGCGCACGCCTGCAGCGCCCAGCGGGGAGTCCTTCAGCGACCGCATGCCGTGATCGGCCCCTGGCACGTCGACGACCCGGATGCGGTCGCCGTCGCGGGCCTCGTGACCGCCGAGTTCGCGGCGGAGGTCGTCGGCCGTCCCGAACGTGTCCCGCCCGCCCTGCAGCACCAGCACGGGCACGGTCGGCTGCAGCAGCTCGGCCAGCCGCGACTTCTCGGGGCTTCCGGGAGGGTGCAGCGGGAACGCCAGGCAGAGGACGGCCGCAGCCGCGGTGGAGGCGGCGGTGCGGCACGCCACGCGGGCCCCGGCGCTTCGGCCGCCGACGACGAGCGGCAGACCCTGCGCGAGCTCGTGCACGCGGGGAGCCGTCTCCAGCCACGCCGTGTCCAGGGACGCCGGTCGGGCGGCGACGCGCTTGCCGGCCACCCGCCACGGCTGCTCGTGGCGGACAACGGTGACCCCGAGCTCCGGCAGTCGCGCGGCGAGCACGGCGAGGTCCACGGCGTCGATGCCGCCTCCGGCTCCGTGACCCAGCCACAGCACCGCGAAGGGATGTTCGGCCTCGGCGACGGTCAGCCTCCCCGGGCCGACCGAGGTCGGAACGTCCAGCAGCATGTCGTCCACGCTACCTGCTCCGACTTTCTCAGGGACGAAGATCGACCGAACCCTTGCTTCGGCGCAAGCGTGGGCGGACCATAGACGGGTAGCGGGCGACAGGTCGGACGGGGATGGTCATATGGTCGCGAACTCACGGATGTGCGCGGTGTGCGGAGCGCCGATCTCCGCCGAGCGGAGACTGGTGCCGACGTCGAGCGGGTCATGGGCGCCGGTGCCGGTGCCGGTGGGCTGCACGAATCCGTTGTGCCCGAATTCGTCGACCCAGCAGCGGACGGCGCCACCCGGCGCGGCGACCCTCGTCGCCTGACGGCCCGGCTGAGCGAGCCCGAGCGGGCTCGCCGCTCACTCCCGTTCGCGGTCGGTGCGGACGGTGGTCACACCATCTACGCTCGCGAGCTGCGCGATGAGCCGCTGCGTGTCCGCCGCATTCGCCCGCACGCGCACGCGGAGCTGCATCCTCTCGATGTCCGCGTCGCCCCGCCCACTGCCGGCTGAACTGTGCCGCAGGTCGTCGATGCTCGTCCGCGCACGCGTGTCGGCGCAGACATCGAAGAGACGGGCGAGGGTGTCGCCGGTCCGGGTGGCCTCGACGGTGAGCGTGGTTCCGTGGGTTCGGCGCAGCACCCGCTCGGCGGTGGGGAGCGTGCCGACGGCCACGAGGTGAAGAGCGGTACCGACGACCGCGATGATCGGGAGGCCCGCTCCGCACGCCATCCCGATCGCCGCCGTCACCCAGATGGAGGCGGCCGTGGTGAGCCCGACCACGTTTCCGCGGTTGACGAAGATCACACCGGCACCGAGAAAGCCGATGCCGGTGACGACCTGGGCGGCGATCCGCGACGGGTCGGTGGCGGTCAGCCCCAGGTCGGCGAAGCCGTACGCCGAGACGAGGGTGAACAGCGCCGAGCCGAGACCGACGAGGATGTGCGTCCGCAGCCCCGCGCTCTTCAGCCGCCGCTCGCGCTCCACGCCGATGACAGCACTGAGCGCGAAGGCGAGGAGGAGCAGCAGCAGCTGCGTCACCAGTTCTGTCCCGCCCAGCCAGAGCGTCATGCCGGGAGTCTAGGTTTCGTGGATGCGCCCGGCTACCCAGCCGTGCGCGCCTCCCGGCCGCCGCGCGGCCGCACGAAGACGAGCAGCGCCAGGTGCACCACCGCCAGCGCGGTCGCCACCCCGACGGCGGTCAGCCAACTGCTCGCCGTCGTCCCACCGCTGAACAGCAGCCCCAGCACGGTCGTCGCGACGATCGCCCCCACGTAGCGCGACGTCTGGAAGATGCCGGCGGCCACTCCGCTGTCCTCCGGGCGCGCCGACGAGTAGAGCGCCTGATTCATCCCGATGCTGACGACGCAGTAGGGGATGCCGAGGGCGGCGGTCAGCAGCAGCACCGCCCACGGCGCGGTCGTGGCTGCGCCGAAGGCCAGCAGACCGGCTCCGATGACGAGGGCGACGGCCCCGGTGATCAGCGTGGGGCGCAAGCCGATCGACTCGATCGCCCGCGCCGCGAGCGGGGTGACCACGATGGTGACGGCGGCGAGCGGGAACATCAGGAGCCCGGCGACACCGGCCGAGTATCCGCCGTGCGTCTGCAGGTACTGCGGAAGCCCGAAGAACGCCGAGTAGTAGACGACGTTGAAGATGGCGAAGCAGAGGTAGACCATCAGCAGCCGGCGGTTGGCCGCCAGCAGGCGGAGGTCGAGGAAGGGATGCGACGTCCGCAGTTCACGCCAGACGAAGAGTCCAGCTGCGACCGCGCACACCGGCAGCAGCCACCACAACGGCCGGGGGTGGACGTCGAGCAGGAACACCAGCAGGGAGGTCAGCGTGGCGATGAAGAGCAGGATGCCGGGGATGTCCGACTCGGCGAGCGTGCGGCTGAACGGCGTCCGCTCCCGAACGGCGTCGCGCGGCGCGAACAGCCAGACTCCGATGAACGTCACGACGGCCAGGGGGACGTTGATCCAGAAGATGGACTGCCAGCCGAGGAACGTGACGAGCGCGCCGCCGAGGACCGGCCCGATGGCCGCGCCCGACGTGTTGGCGATCTGGATGCGGCCCAGCAGTCTCGGGGTGCCGACACCGGAACTCGCGGCCAACGGACGCAGCATCGCTATTGCGGACGGGAAAGCGGTCGCCGTGCCGACGGCGAGGGCCACCCGGCCGATGCAGACGCCGACGAACGACGACGAGAGCGGGGTGAGCGCGCAGGCGAGCGCGACCACCACCATCCCGAACAGGAACAACCTGCGCGGGCCGAACCGGTCGGCCAGCCGGCCCATCAGCGGTTGACCGGCGGCCGACGCCAGGTAGAAGGAGGTGATCACCCAGGTGACGGTGGTCACATCCACGGCGAATTCGCGCTGCAGCGACACCAGCGCCACCGCGATCATCGACGAGTTGAGGGGGTTGAGGAGGGTGCCCAGGCTGAGGGCGGCGACGGCCGGTCCGGTTCGGGGGCGGCCGGGGTCGGCGGAGCGTGTCACTCGTCCACGCTACCCGCCGAGGGCCGCGGGCTGCGGTTCCGGTCAGTCGTCGAGGTCTTTGGTCGTCACCGGGATGGTCGAACGGTACGGGTAGGCCGGCATGGAGGAGTACTGCTCCTCGTCCGCCAGTTCGTACACGTCGTAGGCGAGTGCGCCGGCGAACGTGGTGGCGACGCGGATCTCGCCGGGCGGGCAGCCGCCGATCAGGGGCACGACCACGACGCTGTCGAGGGTCCGGCCATCCTCGTAGAGGAGGGCCGCTTTGATGGTTCGCGTAAGAGCGTCCATGACCGGACTTTACGGCGGTTCGCGTGAACCTCCCTTGACGGCACGCGGCTGTTTGGAGAAAGTGATCACAGCGGAGGGAGTGCTGTGGGGACCTTGATCTATGACGGCGCCGACGGTTTCACGTTCGACGACCGGGTGCTGGCACACCTGCAAGCGGTCATCCAGACCAAGCTCCGGCGGCGCGAGGGCTTCCTGCTCATCTGGACGGACCGGACGGCCGGCCCGATCGGCGTCCTCCGCTCGATCTGGCTCGACCCGGCGATCTCGGTGCAGTTCGTCTTCGTCCATCCGGAGTTGCCGGAGCTGAACCGGGACTGGCTCGCCATCCTCACCGAACGCGCGAACAGCAACGCCGGCCTGCTGCTCGAGGACACCCTGCGGGCGGAGATCCGCGAGGAGGTCCCGGCGGGGAGCTACCGGGCCACCAAGGGGAATTCGGGGAAGCGCCCCGAGGAGCAGTGATGGGCCACCTCATCTACGGCAACGGGGCGCAGGAGTACGAGTTCGACGACCGCACGCTCTCGCACGTCAAGATCGCCATCGTGACGAAGCTGCGCCGTCACGAGAGCTTCCTGCTGAACTGGCAGATCCCGAGCGACCACGGCGGCGGCCGGGTGAGCCTCTGGATCAGCCGCGAGGTGCCGTTGGCGTTCGTCTTCGCGGATGTCAAGCCGCCGAAGCTTAACGAACGGTGGATGGAGGCGCTGCTGCAGTCGGGCCAGCGCACCGGTGGGATGGTGGTCGTCTCCGAAGCGGAGGCGGAGGCGGTGCTCGGCAAGCGGTAGCGGTAGCTGTAGCGGCTTACGGGAGGAGCGCCAGCTTG
This sequence comes from Leifsonia sp. 2MCAF36, assembly GCF_052115525.1. NCBI lineage: Bacteria > Bacillati > Actinomycetota > Actinomycetes > Micrococcales > Microbacteriaceae > Leifsonia > Leifsonia sp. 2MCAF36. The sequence goes on from NZ_JBFRGV010000013.1 coordinate 83,769, forward strand.
CCTCCGGGGTGGCCCTCCTTGAGAAATGCCAGCGCGTCCGGGGCTTCGGAGAGCGGGTACGTCCGTGCGATGGGAACCTGCAGGCGACCGCTGCCGGCGAGTTCGAGCAGTGTCCCGCGCACCGAGTCGCGGAAGGCCTGGCTCTCCGGCTGGGCTCCGAACACCGCGTGGAACCCCTCCGCCTCTGCGCGCTGAGCGGCGACGATCGTCACGATGCGGACCCGGTCGGGCACCAGCTGCAGCGACACGTCGACCGCCTCCTGGGTCCCGACCGTGTCGAGCGCCGCACCGATCGGCCCCTGGGCCGCTTCAGCGACCCGCTCCGCGAGCCCGGGTCCGTACGCGACCGGCAGACCGCCGAAGCGGCGCACCCGGGCGAAACTGGCCTCGCTCGCGGTGCCGATCACGCGAGCGCCCAGTTCGGCGGCCTGCTGCAGGATGCTGACGCCGACGGCTCCGGAGGCGCCGTGCACGAGGATGGTCTCGCCCGCTCGGACGTCCGTCACGCTCAGCATCTGCGCTGCCGTGGTGCCGGCCAGGAGGAGGTTGGCGGCCTCCTCGTCGGAGAGTCGCGGCGGCTTGGCGAACACATCCTGAGCCGGCACGGTGACCTCGGTCGCATAGCCGCCCTGGATGCGGAAAGCGACGACGGGGTCACCGACGACGCCGCCGCCCGAGGCGATCCGGGTGTCCGGCCCGATCGCCGCGATCACTCCGGCCACCTCGTACCCGATCGGCACCGGCAGCTCGAGCCCCTCGCGAGGCGCGGAGACGTGCTTGTAGTCGGCGGGATTGACGCCGGCTGCGGTGACCCGGATGGTCACTTCGCCCTGCGCCGGTTCCGGGACCTCGACCTCCGCGAACTCCCAGGTCTCCGGTCCGCCCCACTGCTTCGCTAGCCACTGTCGCCCGGTGCGGGGCCCTGCCGTCTCGTCGCGTGCCATGCTCCGCAGTCAACTCTCGTCGGCTGTGTGTGCGCTTACGAGGCGGAGACCCCGTCGGCCGCCCGGCCGCTGTGGCGCACCCGGCGCGAACGGGTGGGGGCGAGGCGCAGCATCTGGGCGGTCGAGCTGTCGTCGAGCTCGACGAGGTCGCTGCGCGACTTGATGAAGTCGCTGAACGACCGGAAGCCGAGCGCCTTCTCGCTGAACGACGGGTCCATACGCTTCATCTGGCCCTTCACCGTGGAGCTGTGAAGCCAGTCGGAGTCGTCCTTCTCGTGGCCGAGCTGCATCGCGCGGGCGAGCAGCCGGGTCGCGACGAGCTGGGAGTCCTCCTGCTGCTCGTCGGAGGCGTCCGCTTCGGATTCGGCGTCTGCCTCGGCCTCCGCTTCGGCGGCCGCCGGGCGCTTGCGTCCGCCGCGACGCCTGGCCGGCTTCTCCGGCTCGGACGTCGTTCCCTCGGTCGCCGGTTCGGTCGCAGCAGGTGCGGCCGCCTCGTCGGAGGAGGAGCCGACCGTCGCAGCGGCGCCCGCCGCCGTAGCTGCGGCCGCGCTCCCGGTGGTCGCCTCCGGCTCGTCCTCATCGGGCTCGGCCGCGTCGGCGGCCTCGTCGCGGGCGATGCCCGGGAGGTCGTCGTAGCTGACGAACTCATCGCAGGCGGCGGCCAGTGACTTCGCCGTCGACCCGGCGACGCCGATCCCGACCACGTAGCGGTTGAGCCGCCTCGCCCGCTGGGCCAGCGGGATGTAGTCGGAGTCGCCCGCGACGATCACCACGTGGGTGAGCTCGGGCAGGCGGAACAGGTCTTCGACCGCGTCCACAGCAAGCCGGATGTCCGCGCCGTTCTTGGCGTAGGCCGCGGCGGGGAACAGCTGCACCAGGTCGACGGCGCGGGCGACCAGCTGACCGCGGTACTCCGCGTTCACGGCCAGCGACCAGTCCGCGTACGCGCGGGTCAGCACCAGCGTGCCGAAGGAGGATGCGAAGTCGATCACCGCGCCCAGGTCCACCCGCGCCTGCGCCAGCTTCTCGGTGAAGGAGGCCTTCGGCGCGGTCGAATACGACTTTGGCCGGTCGCGCATGAACGAGCCGCGACCGTGCACCTGGTCGTAGCGCGAGATCACGATGTTGTCGAAGTCGATGTAGACCGCGACGCGGCCGTCCCCAGGTTCACTCATACAGCCACGATATCCCGGGCCGGCGTCATCCCTTCACGTACCGGTCGGCCACATCGAGCGCCGCGTCGATCGCGGCGAGCCCTCGACGCAGTTCGTCCTCGCCGATGACCAGCGGCGGCGCGATGTGCACCCGATTGAAATGGGTGAACGGCCAGACGCCCGCCGCCTTGCACGCCGCGGCGACCTCCGCCATCGGCGCCGCATCAGGGCCGGCCGCGTTGAACGGCACCAGCGGCTCGCGCGTCTCGCGGTCGCGCACCAGCTCCAGTGCCCAGAACAGCCCGCGCCCACGGACCTCGCCGAGGGAGGGATGCCGGTCGAGCCACGACCGCACCTCCGGCTCGACGACGCGCGCGCCCAGGTCTCGGACCCGCTCGAGGATCCCGTCGCGCTCGAACACCTCGAACGTCGCCACCCCGGCGGCGCACGCCAGCGGATGCCCGGAGTAGGTCAGGCCGCCCTGGAAGGCGATGTCGTCGAAGAACGACGCGATCGCGTCCGAGATGACGACGCCGCCGAGGGGGACATAGCCCGAGTTGACGCCCTTCGCGAAGGTGATGAGGTCCGGCACGACGTCGAACGCATCCACCGCGAACCACTCGCCGACCCGGCCGAAGCCGACCATGACCTCGTCGGCGATGTAGACGATCCCGTACCGGTCGCACAGCTCGCGCACGCCCGCGAGGTAGCCGGGCGGCGGGACCAGCACGCCGTTGGTGCCGACGATCGTCTCGGCGATGATGGCGGCGACGGTGGCCGCGCCCTCCAGCACGATGACGTTCTCGAGGTGCTCCAGCGCCCGCCGGGTCTCCTCCTCGGGAGACGTCGAGTGGAACGCGGAGCGGTACGCGTACGGCCCGAAGAAGTGGGCCACGGACGGGTCGCTCGGCTCGTTCGCCCAGCGGCGGGGGTCGCCCGTCAGCGAGATCGCCGTCGACGTGCCGCCGTGGTACGAGCGGTACATCGACAGCACCTTGTGGCGGCCGGTCACCCGGCGCGCCAGGCGGACGGCGTACTCGTTCGCGTCGGCGCCGCCGTTCGTGAAGAAGACCTTGTTCAGCGTCCCCGGCGCCACCTCCGCGATCCGGCGAGCCAGCTCGCCGCGGACGTCGTTCGCCATCGACGGCTGCACCGTCGCGAGCCGGCCGGCCTGCTGCTGGATCGCGGCGACCAGGTCCGGGTGCTGGTGCCCGAGGTTGAGGTTGACCAACTGGGAGCTGAAGTCGAGGTACGCGTTGCCTTCGTAGTCCCAGAAGGTGGAGCCCTCTCCCGCCGCGATGGGCAGCGGGTCGATCTTCGCCTGCGCGCTCCACGAGTGGAAGACGTGCCGGCGGTCGTCGCTGCGCACTTGGCGCTCGGCGGCCTGGTCGCCGAACGGGTGCTCGGCGCCGTGCCGGTCGACGTAGCCCGTGCGCTCGGTGGGCTCTGCGGGGCGGACCGGCTGCGCGTCGGTGTGGATGGTGTCCGTCATGGTGTCCTCGCCTGCTCAGGAGTTGCCGGGGAACGCGAGCTCGATGCGGGAGTGCACCGGGTCCGGCCAGCGGGTCGTGACGACCTTGCTGCGCGTGTAGAAGTGGAACGACTCCGGCCCGTAGATGTGCGCATCCCCGAACAATGAATTCTTCCAGCCGCCGAAGGAGTATGCGCCCACCGGAACCGGGATGGGCACGTTGATGCCGACCATCCCCACCTCGATCTCGAATTCGAACCGGCGGGCCGCGCCGCCGTCGCGGGTGAACAGCGCAACACCGTTTCCATACGGGTTGGCGTTGATCAGCTCGACGGCCTCCTCGTACGTGTGCACGCGGACCACGGAGAGCACCGGGCCGAAGATCTCGTCGTCGTACGCCTTCATCCCCGGCTTCACATGGTCGAGCAGGCTGACCCCGACGAAGAAGCCGTCGCCCTCGAAGGGGCGCTGCGTTCCGTCGGCGACGACCGTCGCGCCCTCGGCGGCGGCCCCGGTCACGTACGAGGCGACCTTGTCGCGGTGCTCGCGCGTGATCAGCGGCCCCATCTCGCTGGCCTCGTCCGTGCCGGGCCCGATGCGCAGGGCGTCGAGGCGCGAGTGGATGGCCGGCACCAGCCGGTCGCCCACGTCGCCGACCGCGACCACCACGCTCACCGCCATGCAGCGCTCGCCGGCCGAACCGTACGCGGCCGAGACGGCAGCATCCGCGGCGGCGTCGATGTCCGCATCCGCCAGCACGACCATGTGGTTCTTCGCGCCTCCCAGGGCCTGCACGCGCTTTCCGTTGGCCGACGCTCGCTGGTAGATCGAGCGCGCGATCGGGGTGGAGCCGACGAAGCTGACCGCGGCGACATCGGGGGAGTCGAGGATGGTGTCCACCGCCTCCTTGTCGCCGTGCACCACGTTCAGCACGCCGTCCGGCAACCCCGCCTCGCGGAACAGCTTGGCCAGGAAGACGGACGCGCTCGGGTCCTTCTCGCTCGGCTTCAGAACGACCGTGTTGCCGCAGGCGATTGCGCTCGCGACCATCCACAGCGGCACCATCACCGGGAAGTTGAACGGCGTGATGCAGCCGACGACGCCGACCGGCTGCTTGACGCTGTGCACGTCCACGCCGGTGGAGACCTGCTCGCTGTACTCGCCCTTGAGCTTGTCGATCAGGCCCGCGGCGAACTCGACGTTCTCCAGCCCGCGGCCGATCTCGCCGGCGGCGTCGGAGAGGACCTTGCCGTGCTCGCCGGTGACGATCGCGGCGAGCTCGTCGCGGCGCTCGGTGAGCAGGTGGCGCAGCCGGAAGAACACGTCGGCCCGCTTGGTCAGGCTCGTGGCCCGCCAGCCGGGGAAGGCGGCCTTCGCCGCAGCGATCGCCCGCCCGGTCTGGGCGGCGTCGGCCAGCGCGACTTCGTGCTGGCGCTCGCCGGTGGCCGGGTTGAAGACCGGGCCGGTGCGGTCGGGCCGCGCGGCCGCGTCGGCGGGGGCGTCCTCGCCGGCGATGAAGTGTCGGATCAGGGCCACGGGGGTCCTCCAGGTGGATCGAGCCGGACGTTCTGCCCGGTGCTGACAGTAGGCTTGCATCCCCATGATCACAGAGCGGAGGCGGGAGCAGCGATGCCAGATCGTCGGGACCCTGAAGCGGGTCGAACAGTTCGTCCGGAGGCGTCGGCAGCGACCTCAGCGGCTGGTGCAGCGGCGGTGCTTCCGACCGTCCGCGAGGTGCTGCGGATGGAGCAGGTCGCCCGCGCGCTGCCCGAGGTCCTGACCGGGAGGGAACGGCTGGACGCGCCCGTCCGCTGGGTGCACGTGGCCGAGACCGCGGAGGCCGCACGTCTCGGATCGGGCGGTGAGCTGCTGCTCGCCACCGGCGTCGGGTGGCCCTCCGACGACGCCGCGCTGCGCCGGCTCGGCCGCGTGCTCGTCGAGGCGCACATCGCAGGCCTGGTGCTCGAACTGGGGCCGCCCATGCCGGTCGCGCCGCCCGCTCTCGTGGACGAGTTCCGTGCCGCCGGACTGCCCTTCGCGGTCCTGCATCGGGAGGCACGATTCGTCGCCATCACGGAGGCCGTGCACTCGCGCATCATCGCGGAGCAGATGGCGGCGCTGCGTGCGCGGGACGACATCCACGCGCTCTTCACCGACCTCAGCCTGCGCGGGAGCCCGGCCGACTTCATCGTCGAGCAGGCGGCACGGGTGCTCGGGTCGCCCGTCGTCCTGGAAGACACCAGCCACCGCGTCGTCGCGGCCGCCGGGCTCGACGCGGGCCATCGGGCCGGCGAGCAGGCCGAACTGGCGGAGTGGGAGCAGCGGTCCCGCACGGCGCACCGCTCGGGCGGCGGGGGCTGGACGATCGTGCCCATCGAGGCGCGCGGGATGCGCTGGGGCCACCTCATTGCGCTGCCGGGCGAGCCGCATCCCGCCGGCCGCTCGAATGTTCTCGAGCAGGCGGCGGTCGCGCTGGCACTCAGCCGGCTGTCGGACCGCGACGAGGACGAGTGGACGCGGCGCAGCCACGACACGCTCCTCTCCGCCCTGCTCGGGCGTCGCTTCGCGGGCGAGGGCGGAGTCACAGCACGGTTCGAGGCGGCGGGCTTCCCGCTCGCCGGGCGCGAGGTGGCGGGCGCGGCAATCCGGCTCCGGTCGGGCACGCTGCCGGTCTCGGCGGCTCCGCGGGTCGTCGAAGCGGCGCGGGCGGCGGGCGCCGACGCGGTCGCAGGGCGGCATCCCGAGCGGGCGGGGACGCTGGTCGTCGCACTCTCCGCGCGGCCGGGACGACGGTTCGGGGACCCGCTGTTCGAGGCGATCGCGGAGGCCGCCGGCGCTGCGCGACTCGACGACCCGGCGGCGGTGGTCGCGGTGGGGTCGGAGGCGCGCGGGATCACCGGGCTGCTGTCGTCGCTGGAGGAGGCGGTCGAGCTGGCCGCCGGCGCCGGAGCCCGAGCCGACGCGCGGCTGGGGCGGCGGCCGGTCATCCAGCGCGTGCAGCACCGCCCACTCCTACGCCTGGTCAACGCGTTCGGCGGCGACCCGCGGATGGTCGAGCACACCGAGCAGATGCTTCGGCCGCTGATCGAGCACGACCTCGCCACCGGCGGCGACCTGATCGAGGTGCTCCACGCCTACCTCAGCCACCCCGGCAACCGCACGCGCGCGGCCGCCGCGAGCCACCTGTCCCGGTCGGTGTTCTACCAGCGGATCGCCCTCATCGAGGACCTGCTCGGCATGGACCTGGACGACGGCGAGACCGTCGCCGCCCTGCACGCCGCAGTCCTCGCCCGTGGGCGCACCGCCCCCTGACGTCCACCGCTCTGGTTGACGCAACACGCCGCACCCGCGTGGGGCCGCGCGGCGTGTTGCGTCAAGTGGATGGGGCGAGGGGCGAGGAGATGCGGGCTACGAGTCGAAGCCGAGGCCCGCAGCGTCCAGGATGCGCAGGAAGGCGTTGCGGTGCCCGGAGTGATGGTCCGCGCGGTCGAGCGAGCGGCGGGTGAGGTTGATGCCGATGGCGGCTGCGGGCTCGGGAGGGAACGGGATCGGGCGCGTCCGGACCATCTCCAGCTCGGTGCGCTCGGTGCTGCGGCCCGCCAGCAGGTCCAGCATCACCTTCGCGCCGAGGTGGGTCGCCGCCACCCCGAGCCCGGTGTAGCCGGCGGCGTAGGCGACCCGCCCCTGACGCGCCGAACCGAAGAACGCGCAGAACCGGCTGCAGGTGTCGATCGCGCCGGCCCAGCGGTTCGTGAAGGTGAGTCCCTCCAGCTGCGGGAACGTCGTGAAGAAGTGGCCGGCGAGGCGCCGGAAGGTCTCCGGCCGGTCCTCGTGCGCCGATCGCACGCGGCCGCCGTAGTGATAGATCGCGTCGTAGCCCCCGAACAGGATGCGGTCGTCCGCAGTCAGCCGGTAGTAGTGGAACTGGTTGGCCGAGTCGCCGATCCCAAAGCGCCCCTCCCACCCGATCGACGCCCGCTGGGATGCGCTGAGCGGCTCGGTCATGAGCACGTAGTCGTACACCGGCACGGTCGCCAGCCGGTTCCGCCGCAGCAGGCTGGGGAAGACGTTGGTGGCAAGCGCCGTCCGGCGCGACCGCAGCGTGCCGGTCGGTGTCTCCAGCACGGTGCCGTCGCCGATGCCCTGCACCGGGCTGTGCTCGAAGACCTCGACGCCAGCGGCCACGCACGCCCTGGCGAGCGCGCGGGCGAGCTTCGCCGGGTGCACGAGGGCCGAATCCCGTCGCCGGAGCAGGCCGGCCTCGTAGGTGGGTGAGTGCACCAGAGCACGCACGGCATCCCGGTCGAGCAGCGTCTCGTCCGGTCCCTCGGACTCGCGGAGGCCGTCCACCTGGTACTCCTCGGTGGCCACGTCGAGCGCGCCGTTGCGCTCGAACCCGGCATCGAGGCCCAACTCGGCGACGATCGCCTCGATCTCGTCCAGGTTGCGCATCCCGAGCCGCTGCAGCCGGTCGAACTCGCCGGGCCAGCGGGAACGGCCGTTGTCGTCGCCGTGCGTGAGGCTCGCCTCGCAGAAGCCGCCGTTGCGGCCGGAAGCCGCCCAGCCGACACGTCGGGCCTCGAGGAGGACGACGCGGGCGGACGGGTCCTTGCGTTTCGCGAGCAGCGCCGTCCACAGTCCCGTGTAGCCGCCGCCCACCACCGCCAGGTCACAGCTCACGTCGCCGCGGAGCCGCGGGTAGTGGTCGCCGGGGGCATCCTCCGTCCAGAAGACGGACTGTCTGCTGGGCGCGAGGGCGTGCCGGACGACCGCGTCGTCGGTTGGCTGGCGCTCGAAGACGGTGCTGGTCCGGGAGGGGCTCACGCCGTCATTCTGCCCGACGCGAGACCGCGGATTCGTCGCAAAAGTTGGCCGTGCCATCCATTCCGTCCGGCCGCGTCAGGAGGTTCGCAGCGAAACCTGGGGACGCGGAGGACAGACGAACAAGTATCGTTGGCCGCGCAGCAGGAGCCGCGCAGCAGTGGCCGCGCAGCAGGAGCCGCGCAGCAGGAAGGGAGGCGGCCGTGAGCAACGGAGCTGGTCGCGTGACCATCGCAGGGCTGGCCGACCGGCTCGGGCTCTCGAAGGCGTCGGTGTCGTACGCCCTCAACGGGCTGCCCGGGGTGAGCGACGAGACCCGGGAGCGGGTGCTGGCGCTGGCGGAGCAGCTGGGATGGCATCCCAGTTCGTCCGCGCGGGCGCTGTCCCGGGCCCGGTCGGACACGATCGGCATCGTGCTGCGCCGCGACCCCGGGATGCTGGGCACCGAGCCGTACTACATGAGCCTGCTGGCCGGGATCGAGAGCGAGCTCTCGGACACCGGGCAGTCGCTGCTGCTGCGCGTGGTCGGGGCGGACACGGGTCAGGAGGTCGCTGCCTACCGGCGCTGGAGCGCCGAGGGCCGGGTGGACGGCGTCATGCTCTTCGACCTCACGTCCGACGACCCACGGCCGGCGCTGCTCGACGAACTCGGGCTGGCGTTCGTGCTGCACGGCAATCGCGAGACCCTGGCCCCGGGCAAGGTGCTGCTCTACGACGCGCGCTCGGACGCCGCCATGCTGGTCGGGCACCTCGCCTCCCTCGGCCACCGGCGCGCGCTGCACATCACCGGTCCGGCCGAGTTCGAGCACGAGCAGGACCGGCGCGACGCCGTCGAGCGGTACGGCCGCCAACGCGGACTGGAGTTCGCCTTCGCGGTCTCGGACTACTCGATGGAGGCGGGGGAGCGGATCGCCGCGGAGCGGATCCGCGACGACGCGTCGATCACCGCCGTGCTGACTTCGAACGACCTGCTGGCCCTCGGCGCGCAGACGGCCCTGACCCACGCCGGGCGCGACGACGTGGCGATCGCCAGCTGGGACGACTCCCTGCTCTGTCGTCTCGGAACCCGGCCGATCACCGCGCTCGACCGCTACCCGGAGGAGCAGGGCCGTCGCTCCACACGGCTGCTGCTCGACCAGCTCGCCGGGACGCCCGCCCTCGACAGGCGCGCCCGCCCGAGCCGCCTCGTGCCGCGCGCGACCAGCCTCCGCGTCCCCGAGCCCGCCGCCCGCTGACCCGCGCATTTGCGTGCCGAGTGGCGACATCCTGTCGCAATCGGGAACCGATAGCAGCAACGACTCACTGCTCGACACGCCCGGGCCGACCGAGTCCGAGTCGTGACCTCCGGGGGCCGGAAAGGGCGGATGAGCCGGTATACCCTCGGACGAAGCGAAGTCAAGGATTGACACCTGAACCGGTTAAGTTAGGCTTCCCCTGGCGCCCCGCCCTCGGCCCTCGCACCGGGAGCGGATGCGCCTTCATCAAGAGACGAAGGAGTCACAATGAGGAAACGCGCCATCTCCGTCGCGGCAGTAGCCGCAGCGGTAGCGCTCGTGGTCACGGGCTGCAGCAGCTCGGGATCCGGATCGTCGTCCAGTGGAGCGACGCTCACCTACTGGGCCAGCAACCAGGGGACGAGCCTCGCCAACGACAAGCAGGTCCTCACCCCGGTGCTGGACGAGTTCACCAAGCAGACCGGCGTCAAGGTCAAGCTCGAGGTCATCGGCTGGAACGACCTGCAGACGCGCATCCAGACCGCCGTCACCTCGGGCCAGGGTCCGGATGTGCTCAACATCGGTAACACCTGGGCCGCCTCCCTGCAGGCCACCGGAGCGTTCCTGCCCTACGACGACGCCAACATGAAGGCGATCGGCGGCAGCGACAAGTTCGTCAAGACGGCACTCGAGACCGGTGGTGCACCGGGCAAGCCCGTCACCAGCGTCCCGCTCTACGGACTCGCCTACGGCCTCTACTACAACAAGAAGATGTTCACGGATGCCGGTCTCACCGCTCCCGCGACCTGGGAGGACCTGGTCGCCGACGCCAAGAAGCTGACCAACGGCACGCAGTACGGCTTCTCGCTCGCGGCGGGCAGCTACACCGAGAACGTCCACTTCGCCTTCATCAACTCGGCGCAGAACGGCGGGGAGTGGTTCGACAGCAAGGGCAACCCCACCTTCACCAGCCAGGCGAACATCGACGGCATCAAGCGCTACCTCGACCTGATGCAGACCGACAAGGTCGTCGCCACCTCGAACGCCCAGTACGACAACGGCGTCCAGGCCGTGAACGACTTCGCCACCGGCAAGGTCGCGATGATCCTCAGCCAGAACAACGCCGACGCCTCCATCGTCGCCAACGGCATGAAGAACGACCAGTACGGCGTGGTGCCCTTCCCGGCCCCGGCCGACGGCAAGAAGATCGCCAGCTTCGTCGCCGGCATCAACCTGTCCATCTTCAAGAACACGAAGAACAAGGATGCGGCCCTCAAGTTCGTCAAGTACATGACGAGCGAGAAGACCCAGTCCACCCTGGGCAAGCCGTACGCCGCCCTCCCGGTGCTGAACGGCGCCAAGCCGACCTTCACGGACAACGCCGAAGAGGCAGCCACCTTCCAGAAGATCTACAACGACATGACGAAGCCGCTGCCCCTGGTGCCGGCCGAGGACCAGTTCGAGAACACCGTGGGCAAGGCGATGAACGACATGTTCGCCAAGATCGCCACCGGCGGCACGATCTCCGACTCCGACATCAAGTCGGCGCTGTCCAACGCTCAGGACCAGGTCAAGCAGTCGCTGGGCGGCTGATCCACGCATGACCCGCTCCGCCGGGCGGGGCGCTGAGGCCGCAGTCGCGGCCCGGTGTCCCGCCCGGCGGAACAGCCACACCCTTCAAGGAGACCCATGTCGACGACGACAGACGTCCGCGGACCGTCACGCACCGTGCCGGCCGAAGCTGCACCGCCCAAGCGGAAGCGCCCCCGGCCCAAGGGATGGTGGCTGCCGTTCATCCTCCTGGCACCGGCCATCATCTTCGAGCTGCTCATCCACGTCGTGCCCATGCTCACGGGCATCTGGATCAGCTTCCTGCAGCTCACCAAGTTCTACATCGCCAACTGGGGCGAGGCGCCGTTCGTCGGTTTGAAGAACTACGCCGTCGCCCTCGACTTCAGCGGCTCGGTCGGTTCCGGCCTCCTCAAGTCGTTCTTCGTGACGATCGGCTTCACCATCCTCGTCGTCGGCCTGTCCTGGGTGCTCGGCATGGCCGCAGCGGTCGCCCTGCAGGGCCGGTTCAGGGGGCGCGCGTTCTTCCGCACCCTGTTCCTCGTGCCGTACGCGCTGCCGCTCTACGCGGGCATCATCACCTGGAAGTTCATGTTCCAGAAGGACACGGGAGCGATCAACCACTTCCTCTTCGACAACCTCCACCTGCCCGGCGACAAGCCGTTCTGGCTGATCGGCGGCAACGCGTTCTGGTCGATCGTCATCGTCGCGATCTGGCGCCTCTGGCCGTTCGCCTTCCTGATGCTGATGGCCGGCCTCCAGTCGATCCCCGCCGAGGTCTACGAGGCCTCCGCGGTGGACGGCGCCAAGCCCTTCCGGCAGTGGCGCGCGATCACGCTGCCGATGCTGCGGCCGGTGAACTCGGTCCTGCTGCTGGTGATGTTCCTGTGGACGTTCAACGACTTCAACACACCGTTCGTGCTGTTCGGGAGTACGGCCCAGCCACCGGGCGGGGACCTGATCTCGTTCCACATCTACAACGCGTCGTTCCTGACCTGGAACTTCGGCTCGGGTGCCGCGATGAGCGTCCTCCTGCTGCTGTTCCTGCTGATCGTCACCGGCGCATACCTTCTCGTCGTGAACCGGAGGAACCGCAATGCGTGAGACCCGCTCATCCCACGTCTTCCGCTGGGTCACCGTCGCCGTGCTGACGGTGTTCACGGTCGTGCCGCTCTACGTGATGGTCACGTCGTCCGTGAAGCCGCTGTCCGAAGTCCAGTCGGCGTTCACCTGGTGGCCCCAGAACATCACCTTCCAGCCGTTCATCGACATGTGGTCGACCGTTCCGCTGGCGTCGTACTTCGTCAACAGCCTCATCGTGTCGAGTGCGGCGACGCTGATCTCGCTGGTCATCGCCGTCTTCGCGGCCTACGCGGTGTCGCGGTACCGATTCAAGGGACGCAACGTCTTCACCACCACGGTGCTTTCGACGCAGATGTTCCCCGGCGTGCTGTTCCTGCTCCCGCTGTTCCTGATCTTCGTGAACATCAACCAGGCGACCGGCATCCAGCTGGTCGGCACGCGCTGGGGGCTCATCATCACCTACTTCACGTTCGTGCTGCCGTTCTCCATCTGGATGCTCGCCGGCTACTTCGACGGCATCCCTCGCGATCTCGACGAGGCGGCGAAGGTGGACGGGTCCGGCCCGATGGGCGCGCTCTGGCACGTCGTCCTCCCCGCGGCCCGTCCCGGCCTGATCGCTGTCGCGATCTACTCGTTCATGACCAGCTGGGGCGAGGTGCTGTTCGCGTCGGTGATGACGACGGACGAGAACAGGACTCTCGCGGTCGGTCTGCAGCTCTACTCCACGCAGACGAACGTGTACTGGAACCAGATCATGGCGGCGTCGCTGGTTGTTTCCCTGCCGATCGTCGTCGCGTTCCTGCTGCTGCAGCGCAACTTCGTCGCCGGGCTGACGGCCGGCGCGGTCAAGTAGCGCTGCTGCGCCCGCTCCACTCCTGAAAGGCATCATGGATCGCCCCTCCCCGGTCTTGACGGTCGACGACGCCCCCGTGGTGTGGCTCGGCGCCAACTTCTGGTCGCGCACCGGCGGCCCGCTCATGTGGACGCGCTACGACCCCGCCGTCGTGCGGGACGAGTTGCGGGTGCTCGCCGAGCACGGGCTCAACATGACCCGGTCGTTCTTCTACTGGCCGGACTTCCATCCGACGCCGGACTCGCTCGACGAGCAGTGCGTGGCGAACTTCGCCGACTTCCTGGACGCGCACACCGAGGTCGGGATGACCACGGTGCCGACGTTCCTGGTCGGGCACATGTCGGGGGAGAACTGGGATCCCGCCTGGCGCGACGGCCGCGACCTCTACCGCGACGTGTGGTTCGTCGGACGACAGGCCTGGTACGTGCGCGAGCTCACCGCGCGGTTCGCCGCGCATCCCGCCGTCGCCGGCTGGCTGCTCACCAACGAGGTGCCGATCTACGGCGGCGAGGCGCCGCGTCCCATCGTCGACGCGTGGGCATCGCTGCTTGTGAACGCGGTGCGCGCGGGCGGGGGGACGCAGCCGGTCGCGGTCGGCGACGGGGCCTGGGGCATCGAGACGACCGGTCACGACAACGGCTTCTCGGTGCGCGACCTGGCCGAGTACACCGACTTCATCGGACCGCACGTCTACCGGATGGAAACCGACCAGGTGCGCCAGCACCTGAAGGCCGCGTACATCGCCGAGCTCTCGGCGACGCACGGGCTTCCGGTGGTCATGGAGGAGTTCGGCCTGACCAGTGACTTCGTCTCGGACGCCGGCGCAGCCTCCTACTACCGGCAGCTGTTGTACACGACGCTGCTGGCGGGGGCGACCGGCTGGATCGCGTGGAACAACACCGACTACGACGACCTGGCCGACCAGCGGCCCTACTCGCACCATCCCTTCGAGATGCACTTCGGGATCACCGACCGTCACGGGGCGCCGAAGCCGCCGCTGCGGGAGCTGGCGCGGTTCGCGTCGGACCTCGCGGCGATCGAGCTGCCGTCGGTGCGGCGGGCGGCGGTGGATGCGGCGCTCGTCGTGCCCTCGCACCTCGCCGAGGACTACCCGTTCACGAACGAGGGGGAGCGGGCGCACATCGTCGCGACGGGGGAGCAGGCGTACGTCGCGGCGCACGAGGCGCACATCCCGGTCGCGGTCGTCCGCGAGAAGGAGGACGGCGGCCTGCCGGCCGGGTACGGGCTGTACCTGCTGCCGTCGGTCAAGCAGCTGTGCGCGACCTCCTGGCAGCAGGTGGTCGCGCTCGCGACGGACGGCGCGACGGTCTATGCGTCGTACTCGCACGGGCCGAGCGGTGTCCAGCGCGGGCCTTGGTGGGCGCACACCGAGGAGCTGTTCGGGGTGCGGATGGACAGCGCCTACGGCCTGGCCGAGCCGGTGACCGACGACACGGTGACCCTGCGGTTCACCTCCGACTTCGGGTCGATCGCCGCCGGGACGGAGCTGTCGTTCGGGGCGGCGGGCAACGAGAACGGCCGCACGTACCTGCCGGTGCGTCCGACCTCCGGACGCGTGGTCGCGGTGGATGCGCACGGGCGGCCGGCGGTCGTGGTGCAGGAGCACGGGGCGGGCCGCGCGGTGCTGTCGACGTATCCACTGGAGTACTTCGCCTCGGCGCAGGGCCGGGTCAACCCGGAGCAGACGTGGCGCATGTACGACGCGCTCGCGGACGTGGCCGACGTCGAGCGGGACGTGCGGCTCGACGACCCGCTGGTCTTCACTGACGCCCTGGTGCACGAGGACGGCCGCCGCTTCGTCTTCTTCATCTCGCAGCACGACACCCCGGTGACCGTGACGCCGTCGGTCGCCGGCGGCGACCTCCGCGCCCTCGACGGCACTCCGACCCCCTCGGTGACCCTCGACCCCTACGGCGTCGCCGTCCGCCTCCTCACCCAAGACTGACCGCCCCCGTCGCCTCCACCCGTCGTCTCGTCCCTCCGTCGAGTACACAAAAATCACACGCCCGAGCGGCGTGTCGCGTGCACTTTTTGTGTACTCGACGGAGGGGGGCGGGGCGGGGGTTAGGGGTGGGTGGAGAGGTAGGCGATGAGGATGGTGGCGTGGTTGAGTTCGAGGTCGCGGATGCTGACGAGGAGGGTCACCCGGGGGTGGGTCTTGGTGAGGGTGCGGAGTTGGGGGACCGCAGGGTTGGTGTCGAGTTCGTGCTCGTAGCGGGTGCGGAACTCGCCGAAGTGCTCGCCCTCGAGCGACGGGTCCTGGTGGAACCAGCGGCGGAGCTCGGTGGATGGCGCGATCTCCTTCAGCCACAGGTCGATGTCGGCCCGCGCCTTGCTGACGCCGCGCGGCCACAACCGGTCGACGAGCACGCGGAAGCCGTCATCCGGCGCGGGCGGGTCGTAGATGCGTTTCACGGTGATCACGGGATGCTCCCCTTTCGGTGTCTGCGCGGCGCGGTCGTCAGCCGGCCGCCAGCAGGGCGTCGGTTTCGGCGGCGGTCGGCGCGGTCGCCGGGCCGTGGCGCGTGACGGCGATCGCGGCGGCAGCGTTCGCCCGCAGCGCCGCGTCGAGCGGCTCCGCGCCGCGCGTCAGCGCGGCTGCGAGGACGCCGCCGAAGGCGTCGCCCGCACCGGTCGTGTCGACGGCCGTCACGGGGAAGGCCGGCAGGTGCGCGGGGGCCGGGTCGCCGGTCGCCACCCAGCAGCCGGCCGCGCCGTCGCGGACCACGGCGACGGACCGCGCCTCGGGGCCCTCCCGCAGCATCCCGCGGAGGGCGCCAGCGGCGGGGGCGGGATGTGCGTGCGCGCGCAGGATGCGGGCCTCGCGAGCGTTGGCGCTGAGGACGTCGGTGCGGCGGAGCACGGCCTCGAGCAGCTCGGGGTCGAGCGACTCGACCAGCGGGGACGGGTCGAACACGACCCGGGTCTCCGGACGCAGGTCGGTCAGCCACCCCGCGACGGCCGGGCCGGCGATCGGGTGCGCGAGGCTGTACCCGGAGACGTAGACCACGTCACTGGCTCGCGGCTGGACGGCGTCCAGGTCGGCGCGGGTCAGCATCCCTTCGGCCCCGGGTGCGGTGACGAAGGTGCGCTCGGCCTCCCCGTCGACGAGGACGACGCAGTAGCCGTTGTCCGCCGACTCGAGCGGCGGGTTCGCCACCGAGATGCTCTCCCGCCACAGGGCCTCGGCGACCACTTCGCCGAACGGCCCGCTGCCCGAGCGACCCGCGAAGACGACCTCCGTGCCGTCGCGGGCGGCCGCGGCCATCACGTTGAAGCCGCCGCCCGCCGACATGCCGGACGCGGACGCCAGGACGTCGCCTCCGCGCTCGGGCAGCGCATCCACTCGCAGCAGTAGGTCGACCACGACGGTGCCGGTGAAGATCAGTCGTCCGTCAGCCATGTCGTCTCCTCACCCGCAGCAGCCCGTCGACCAGCGGCTCCAGGTCGAGCGCGTTGACCCGGCGCACGGTGTCGAGCGCGCTGCGCGGCCAGTCCGCGGCGCCGGTCGCACCGAGCACGGCGCCGGTCATCGCGGCGATGGTGTCGGTGTCACCGCCGAGCGCGGCAGCGCGGCAGAGCGTGTCCCAGGCGGCGTCCGGTTCGGGATGCGCCGGGTCGCCGCCCGCGACCGTCACGGCGACCAGGGCGAGCGCGGCGACCACGGACTCCTGGGCCGCGACGGAGGTGCCGACCACCTGGGCGAGGAGGTCGTCCTGCTCTCGCGGTGGCAGCTCCACCAGCGCCGGGATCGCCCACTCCAGCCGTTCGGCGATCTCACCGCCCGCCACCCAGTGCCCTCGGCGGGCGCCCTCGCGGGCGGCGGCGACCGCGACGTCGAGCGCCTCCGGGGTCTCGGCCCCGTCGACGCCCGCGCTGACGGCAGCGCCGATGGCGGCGGCACTGGCGATTCCGAGTCCGGTGTTGTGGGTGAGCGAGCTCACGGCGACCACCGCGTCCACGAAGGCGCCGAGCGGTTCGACCGGGGTGGCGATTCCGAGGGGTGCGATCCGCATGGCGGCGCCGTTGGTGGCGCCGAACCGGCCGGCTTCCTCCGGCGGCATGCCGTCTTGGAGGCGTTGGAGGGCTGCGCGGGTGCTGGGGCCGAGGAGGTCGAGCGAGCCGCGTGCCTCCATTGCCCGCTCCCAGGCGAGGAGTTCGGCGGCGAACGCGGCCGCCTTGACCGTGCCGTCGCCGTCGATGATCAGCCGGGCCAGCAGTACCGCCTGCTCGGTGTCGTCGGTGATGGATCCGGCCGGCATGCCCGCCGCGATCTGCTGGTGCGGTCCCGCGGCGACCAGGCCGCGGATGCGGCCGTGGTCGGCGGCGATCCGTTCGCGGGACATCGACTGCGTCGGCATCCCGAGCGCATCGCCGAGCGCCAGCCCCTGCAGTGCGGCGAGGGACCGTGCGCGCGCGCTGTCCCTCACAGCGCCGCCGTGGGGACGGCGCCGGGTGCCGTAGCGGGTTCGGGGGTGCGGATGTCGGTCACGGGCAGCCTCCTCGCGTGCGATCGGTCCATTCTCCCGCCTGCACGGGCCGCGCTGCTAGGTGCGACCGCTCGGCGCCACCCGCTGTGAGGGCAGCGGACAGCGCGGCAGGGGACAGCCAGGCCGCGGACAGTCCGGCCGCTAGTGCGCGAGTGCCGCCTCTGCAGGCACGTCTGCGGGCTTCCGCATGAAGAACGACCCGGCCACCGCGAACAGGGAGATGATCGCCCCGGCCAGGAACGCGGCGCGGATGCCTCCGGCCTGCGCCGCATCTGCCGAAGCTCCTCCGGTCGCCAGGACGGTCGACTGGAGCGTCAGCACGGCGATCAGGAGCGCCGTCCCGGCGGCTCCGCCGACCTGCTGGATCGTGCCGAGGATCGCGCTGCCGTGCGAGTACAGGTGCGGCGGCACCGCGCCGAGGCCGGCGGTGAACAGCGGCGTGAACATCATCGCGAGTCCGAGGCTCATCGTCACGTGCGCTGCGATTACCAGGCCGACCGGAGTGTGCTCGGTCACCATCGTGAGCGACCACAGCACCAGGCTGACGAGGATCGACCCCGGCACGACCAGTACGCGCGGGTCGAAGCGGTCGTAGAGCCGCCCGACGAACGGCGCGGCGAGGCCCATGATCAGCCCGCCCGGAAGCAGGATGAGTCCCGTCGCGAGGGTGTCGAGGTGCAGCACGTGCTGGAGGTACAGCGGCAGCACGATGATCACGCCGAACATCGACGCCGTCGTGATCGCCATCAGCACGATCGACACGGTGAAGATCGGGTACCGGAAGGTCCGCAGGTCGAGCAGGGCCCGATCCTTCCGCTGCAGGATGAGCTGACGCGTGATGAAGGCGGAGAGCCCGAGCACACCGACGACGAGCGACCCCCACAGCATCAGCGGGCTCGCCGATGCCGCCCCGGATTCGCCGGAAAGCGTCAGCCCGTAGACGAGCCCGCCGAACCCGAAAGCGGACAGGATGACGGACAGGACGTCGATCCGCACCTTCTGGGTCTCCGTCACGTTCTCCACGAAACGCATTCCGATCAGCAGCATGATCAGCGCGATCGGCAGCACGATCAGGAAGATCCAGCGCCAGGCCAGGAAGTTCAGGATGAGTCCGGAGATCGTCGGCCCGATCGCCGGTGCGACCGAGATGACGATCGAGACGTTGCCCATGGTTCGACCGCGCAAAGCGGGCGGAACCAGCGTCATCAGCGTCGTCATGAGCAGTGGGATCATGATCGCCGTGCCGGACGCCTGCACCACGCGGGCCGCCACCAGCACCATGAAGCCGGGCGCCAGCGCTGCCGACAGCGTGCCGAGCGAGAACAGGGACATCGCCGCGATGAACATCTGCCGGGTCGAGTAGCGCTGGAGCAGGATGCCCGTGATCGGGATGACGACCGCCATCGTCAGCATGAAGGCCGTGGACAGCCACTGAGCCGCGAGGGCGTCGATGTGCAGGTCGTCCATCAGCTTCGGGATGGCGACGGTCATGATCGTCTCGTTGAGGATCACGACGAAGGTGGCAGCCAGCAGCAGGTAGATCACGCGCTGGTCGCGGGGAGAGATGCGGATGGGCGCGCCAGCGGGCGCGCTCGGGCGGTCGAGCCGGCCGGCGTCGAGGGAAGGCACTGGTGAGGTCTTCTCAGTCACCGGTCAAACCTATCGAGGGCCACCGACATGCGGGGTGTCGGATGTGTGAACTGTGGAGAAGTTCGCTCTCCGCAGAATGGGGGAATAAATCCGCTCGCTCAGCGACCGAGGCCGACCCTGTCGACACGACGGTGGTAGCGCATTCCCGAGAGACCGCCGAGGATGGCGCCGCCGAGGCTCACGATGGCGACGATGATCGCCGTGATGATGCCGGTCAGGGTGACCGTGCCCTCGTTGAGCGGGATCCGCGGGAAGCTGTTGAGGTTGCCCAGGATGTTGAACTGGCTGCCGAGGATGAGGCTCAGCAGGGCGACGACCACGGCGATGATGACGGCCCACAGCCACACCGCGACGCCCTGCTTGGCGCCGTCGAAGCGCGCCATCCGCCCGGCGACGTAACCGCCGCAGAAGTACGCGACGAAGAGGATGACGACGAGGGCGATCGCGCCGACGATGCCGACCGTCGAGGCGTTCTTGCTCGCCTGGCTGGCGGCGGTGTCGGCGTTGCCGCCGGCCGTCCCGAGCCCGACCGCGGCCCCAGCGGCCGCCACGAGCGCGGTCAGCAGGACGGCCGTGCCGGTGGCGGTCAGCCAGCCGAAGAAGGCGGATCCGAACTTCATCCCGCCGAATTCGCTCTTCTCCCGCTCGAGGACGTCGTCCCGGAGGCTGTGGGTTCCGTCGGCCGGCGCTGCGTCGGTGGCGTCACGGTCGTAGACGGGCTCGCCCGGGCGCCGGTCGTCCGGCGGTGTGATCGGGTCGGTCATGGTGTCCCTCTTCCCAGGTCGCCCGCTGGTGCAGCGGGTGGTCGGTCAGTCGTGTGCGACTGTATGCGGGAGGTGGAGGCAGGCACAGGCGGTTGATTTACTCTCGAGGCGAGAGGATGCTGTCGTAACCTCAGCGACCCAGCGCGGAGACCGTACGTACCGCGTCGCCCACGGCGGGTGCGACGGCCGCGAGCTCGGCCGCTGTCGTGTCCGGTCCCCAGGAGAACCGCACAGCGGTCCGCGCCAGGTCGTCCGGGTAGCCGAGCGCGAGCAGCACGTGGGAGGCGTCCTCGCTTCCCGCTGCGCAGGCCGAGCCGCTGGAGCAGACGGTGCCGCGCCGCTCCAGTTCGAGCAGCACGGCCTCGCCGTTGGTGCCGGGGAACACGAACGAAGCGGTACCGGGCAGTCGTGCCGTGGGATGCCCGGTGAGCGAAGCCCCCGGCGCCTCGTCCAGCACCGCAGCGATGAACGCATCGCGGGACTTCGAGGCCGCCGAGGCCGCCGTGGCCCGGCCATCCCCGTCGTCCGCCGCCAGACGCTCCATCACGAGTCGGGCCGCTGTCGCCAACCCGACCGCGCCGGCCACGTTCTCGGTGCCCGACCGCCGCCCGCGCTCCTGCCCGCCGCCGTGGATGAGCGGCTCGACCGGGATGCGCCCCCGCACGTACAGCACGCCGACGCCCTTGGGGGCGCCGATCTTGTGACCGGAGACGCTCAGCGCATCCACGCCGAGTGTTCGCACGTCGAGCGGCAGCCAGCCCGCCGCTTGCACCGCATCCGTATGAAAGGGGATGCCGTGCTCGTGTGCCAGCGCCGCCAGCTGCGCGATGGGCTGGATGGTGCCGACCTCGTTGTTGGCGAGCATCACCGAGGCCAGCGTCGTGTCGGGACGCAGCGCCGCAGCGAAGTCGGCCGCCGCGACCAGCCCATCCCGGCCGACCGGGACGAAGCTGACGGAGAACCCGTGCAGCCGCACCAGGTAGTCGACCGACTCCAGCACCGCCTCGTGCTCGATCCGTGTGGTGACGATGTGCCGGCCGCGCGGGTTCGCCAGGGCGATGCCCTTGATCGCAAGGTTGTCCGCCTCCGTTCCGCCCGAGGTGAAGGTGAGCTCGGAGGCCCGGCAGCCCAGCCAGGTCGCGACCGTCGTGCGTGCCTCCGCGAGGGCGCGCGCGGCCGACTCGCCGACCGCGTGGTGGCTCGACGGGTTGCCGAAGTCGCCCGTCAAATACGGCCACATCGCCTCCAGCACCTCCCTGCGGACCGGTGAGGTGGCGGCGGCGTCGAGGTAGATCACTCGACCACCACGTCCAGCCCGAGGTCGAGCGAGCGGACGCTGTGGGTCAACGCCCCGGCCGAGATCACGTCGACGCCGGTCTCGGCGATACGGCGGACCGTCGCGAGGCTGACGTTGCCGCTCGCCTCCACGATGGCGCGGCCGGCGACCAGGGCGGCGCCCTCGCGCAGCTCCTCGACGGTGAAGTTGTCGAGCATGATCGTGTCGACCCCGGCGGCCAGCACCGGCTCGATCTGGTCCATCCGGTCGACCTCGACCTCCAGGTGCGTGGTGTGCGAGAGCTGCTCGCGCACGCGACGGAGCGCGTCGGTGACGGAGAGCCCGGTCTGCGCTGTCAGCACCGCGAGGTGGTTGTCCTTGGCCATGACCGCATCCGACAACGAGTAGCGGTGGTTGTGGCCGCCTCCCGCCCGGACAGCGTGCCGTTCGAACGCACGCAGCCCCGGCGTGGTCTTCCGGGTGTCCACGATGCGGGCGGAGGTGTCGGCGACTTCGGCGACGAAGGCGGCGGTCAGCGTGGCGATGCCGCTCATCCGCTGCACGAAGTTGAGGGCGACGCGTTCGCCCTGCAGCACCGAGCGGGCGGGTCCGAATACGGTCGCCAGCGCATCCCCGGATCCGAAGGTCGCGCCGTCGGCGACGTGCAGCGTGACCTCGATCGCCGGGTCGGTGAGGGTCATCGCCGCGGCGAACACCTCGCCGCCCGCGAACGTGCCCGGCTCGCGGGCGACCAGCCGTGCGGTCGCGGTCGCCGCCTCCGGAATGAGCAGCTGACTGGTCACGTCGCCCCACGGCGCGTCCTCGACGAGGGCGGCTTGCACGACGGTGTGGATGATCTGGCGGGTCAGCATGCTGCGGGAACCTCGAGCCGTGTCGACGATGAGTAGAAGGAGAGCTGAGTGCGGGGAACCAGCGCCGTGTGGGCCGGCTCTCCGCTCACCGGGAGCGGGAAGTCCGAGCGGAAGTGCGCACCCCGGGATTCCTCGCGGGAGAGCGCGGCGGCGACGACGAGACGCGCGAGCGTGAGGAGGTTGGCATCCTCACCGGGTGCCGGGTCCGCCGTCGCAGCGAGTTCGGCCGCGGCAGCCATCAGGCGCGCGCCGTCGCGGTGGACGCCGGCCGCCTCCCACAGCAGGGCACCCAGCCGCGAGCGGTCGAATAGCTGCGACGCTGGATGTATCGGTGCGGAGTCGGGCAGGTTCGCGACCGTCGCGTCCCCCGCCCACGCGGGTCCGTCCGTCCACGGCTCGCCGATCACGCTCGCCGCGCGGTGGGCGAAGACCAGCCCCTCCAGCAGCGAGTTCGACGCCAGCCGGTTGCCACCGTGCGCGCCGGTGCACGCGACCTCGCCGACGGCGAAGAGCCCGGGCACGCTGGTGCGCCCGGCGGTATCGGTCGCCACTCCGCCCATCGCGTAGTGGGCGGCCGGCGTGACCGGGATGGGGTGGCGCGCCCAGTCGTAGCCGGCGGCGCGCGTGGCGGCGTCGATGGTCGGGAAGCGTCGGGCCAGGAAGTCCGCGCCGAGAGCCGTCGCGTCCAGAAGCACCGGGCGTCCGCCCTGCGCCGCCATCTCGACCGCGATTCCGCGGGCCACCACGTCGCGCGGCGCGAGTTCGGCATCCGGATGCACGTCGGTCATGAAGCGCTCGCCGCGGGCGTTCCGCAGCACAGCGCCCTCGCCTCGCACGGCCTCGGAGACGAGGAAGCCGCCCGCGGCGGCAGGAGCGGCCGCTGTGGCCGGTCCACCCGGTCGAGGCAGGTACAGCGCCGTCGGGTGGAACTGCGTGAACTCCAGGTCCGCCAGAACCGCCCCGGCCCGCCACGCGGCCGCCACCCCGTCTCCGGTGGCGACGGCCGGGTTGGTGGTGTGCGCGTACAGCCGGCCCCATCCGCCGGTCGCAAGCACCACCGCATCGGCGTCGAGCGATCGTCGACGGCCGCCCACCCGAAGGAGGACACCCACAGCGCGTCCGTCGCGGACGGCGACGTCGCTGAGGAACGCGCCCTCGATCACTGCAATACCGGCAGCCTCCACCGCCTCGACCAGCGCACGCTCCAGCTCCGCACCGGTCGCGTCGCCACCGGCGTGCAGGACGCGGGCGGAGGAGTGCGCTGCCTCCAGGCCCCGAGCGAGCGCATCGCCGTCGCGGTCGAACGCCGCGCCCAGCGCGATCAGCTCGCGCACCCGGTCAGGCCCGTCGGCGCACAGCGCCTCCACCGCCGCCCGGACGTTCAGACCGGCCCCGGCGCGCAGCGTGTCGGCGATGTGGGCCTGGACACTGTCGTCGGCGAACAGCGCAGCCGCGATCCCGCCCTGCGCGTGTCGGGTGCTGCCGTCGCTGAGCGCCGTCTTGGTCACGATCGTGACGGTGTGGCCGAGCGCGTGCGCCCGGAGCGCGGCCGTGAGGCCCGCGATCCCGCTCCCGACGACGACGACGCGGCTCATGTCACGCCGCCATCGTGGTGTCGGGCCGCGCTGCGAGCATCCGCTCCAGGGCGACCCGGGCGGGGGCGGCGACCGACTCCGGCACCGTCACCTGATTGACGACGTCGCCGCGCACGAGCCCCTCCAGCACCCAGGCCAGGTAGCCGGGGTGGATGCGGTACATCGTCGAGCAGGGGCAGACCACCGCGTCGAGGCAGAAGATGGTGTGCTGCGGGAACTGCGCCGCCAGTCGCTGCACCAGGTTGATCTCGGTGCCGATCGCGAACGTGGAGCCGGCCGGCGCGGCCTCGATCGCCTTCACGATGTAGTCGGTCGAGCCGTACTCGTCGGCCGCATCCACCACATCCATCGGGCATTCGGGGTGGACGATCACGCGGACGCCGGGGAACTCCGCTCGGGCGTGCTCGATCTGGCCGACCGTGAAGCGCTTGTGCACCGAGCAGAAACCGTGCCACAGGATCACCTGGGCGTCCTCGAGGGTCTGGGCGTCCGTCCCGCCCCACGGCTTGCGCGGGTTCCAGAGCGGCATCCGCTCGAGCGGCACGCCCATCGCCTTCGCGGTGTTGCGGCCCAGGTGCTGGTCGGGGAAGAAGAGGACGCGCTGCCCGCGCTCGAACGCCCACTGCAGCACGGTGGAGGCATTGGATGAGGTGCAGACGATGCCGCCGTGCTCGCCGCAGAACGCTTTCAGCGCCGCCGAGGAGTTCATGTAGGTGACCGGGATGACCGGCACGCGTCCGTCGGCGTCCGGCTCGGTGCCGTACAGCTCCTCCAGCTGCTCCCAGCACTCCTGCACCGAGTCGAGGTCGGCCATGTCGGCCATCGAGCAGCCGGCGGCCAGGTTCGGCAGGATGACCCGCTGATCGGGGCGGGACACGATGTCCGCCGTCTCGGCCATGAAGTGGACGCCGCAGAAGACGATCGCCTCCGCCTCCGGTCGCGCCTTCGCCGCATTGGCCAGCTGGAACGAGTCGCCCACGAAGTCGGCGTACTGCACCACCTCGTCGCGCTGGTAGAAGTGGCCCATGACGGCGACCCGTTCGCCGAGCGTCTCTTTGGCGGCGCGGATGCGGTCGCGGAGCTCCTGGGCGGACGCCGTCCGGTACTCCTCCGGCAGCTCGCCCTGGCGCGGCGCGTCAGCGGGGATCGGGTCGCCCAGAGAGGCACCGGGGCCGTAGGAGGGCAGGAGGCTGTCGAATTGCCACGGCGCCTCGGCCAGGTCGGGGTCGCACGTCTCGCCGTCGAGCCGGCCGGAGGCGATGAGCCGGATGGTGGTGTCGACCGAGGCGATGGTCATGATGCGCTTCTTCCTTCGAAGGGATGCTGCTGGCGGGGGAGCGGCCCCGCGTCGGCGAGGTCGATCTGGTCGTTGTAGCGGTACAGCCGCGGCGGGCGGTGCGGCGTGCCGGTGAGGTACTCGTCGGTCGCGACGACGGCTCCGGACGCCTCGATGGTGCGGCGGAAGTTGGCCGGGTCGAGGGCGCGGCCGAGCACGGCTTCGTGCACGCCGCGCAGCTGGGCCAGCGTGAAGCGCTCGCCGAGGAACGCGTGGGCGATGCGGGAGTACTCCATCTTCGTGCGGAGCCGCCAGAGGGTGTACTCGACGATCACGTTGTGGTCGAACGCGAGCTCGGGGAGATCGTCGGCCGCGAACCAGCGGACGTTCTCGCCCACGCTCGCCCGCTCCGCCTCGTCGCTGCGCACGAGCGCCCAGTAGACGACGGAGACGACACGGTCGGCGCCGGGGGAGCGGTCGGTGTCGCCGAACGCGTACAGCTGCTCGAGGTAGCTCGGGGTGAGGCCGGTGGTGTCGTTGAGGGTGCGGGCGGCGGCGTAGGCGAGGTCCTCGCCAACTCGGAGCGGCCCACCGGGGAGTGCCCAACGCCCTTCGAACGGCTCGCGGATCCGCCGCACGAGCGGCAGCCACACCTGCGGCACGCCCCCGGTCTCGTCGTCACTGCGCAGGGCGAAGATGACCGTCGACACGGCGAGGACGGCGCTCGCGCGTTCATGCCGTGCGGTCATTGCCTGCTCCCTCACTGTAAAAGTCAACCTGACTCTAACGTCGAACCCATCTTAGTGTCATCTCGACCAGAACCACAATCGTGGCTACCTGTGCGGCGAAATCGTGCCTACCTGTGCGGAGACTTGCCCCAAATGTCTGTTGTGGCGCCCTCATTACCGCTATTTGGGGCAAACCATTGCGTACGCGCGCGGCGACCGAACCGGATATGCTGGCCGGACATTCAACTGAATACTGGGCCAACGAGGTCGATGCGGGAGAGTCGCGTGCGTGCGCGCGACACCGAAGGAGCAATCCTCCCCGACAATCTCTCAGGTACGTGTACCGCATCGGACTGGCCACTCTGAAAAGCAGGACGGCGCCCGCCGTCCTCGCCCACGGTGAAAGCCGCGTCCCCTCGGGAGGCGGTGAAACTCTCAGGCCGGATGACAGAGGGGGAGTTCTTCCCGGGAGCGGCGACGCTTCCGCAGCCCCCGGCCGACGGCCGGCGAATCGGAGAACTCATGACCTCGCAGCAGAGCCCGTCCACGGACGACGAGCGCACCTCCCCACTCCACGACGCGCACACCGCGGCCGGCGCATCCTTCACCGACTTCGCGGGCTGGCAGATGCCGGTGCGCTACTCGTCGGATCTGGCGGAGCACCACGCCGTCCGCACGGCCGCCGGCCTGTTCGACCTGTCGCACATGGCCGAGATCGTGCTGATCGGGCCGGAGGCGGGGGAGTCGCTCGACTACGCGCTCGCCGGCAAGCTCTCCGCGCTCGCCATCGACCAGGCGAAGTACAGCCTCCTGCTCTCCCGCTCCGGCGGCATCATCGACGACCTCGTCGTCTACCGCACCGGCGATGACCGCTATATGGTCGTCGCCAACGCGTCGAACCGGGATGCGGTGGCGCAGGAGCTGCGCAACCGCACGTCCCCCTTCGAAGTCGAGGTGTTCGACGAGTCCGACGACATCGCCCTGATCGCTGTGCAGGGGCCGGCCGCGCTGTCCATCCTCCTCGCGACGCCAGGCCTCGCCGCCGACGCCGGCGCGCTCGGCGGCGAGGATTTCGGGGAGCGCCTCTCCGCCCTCAAGTACTACTGGTCGCTGCCCGCCGAGTTCG
This sequence comes from Leifsonia sp. 2MCAF36, assembly GCF_052115525.1. NCBI lineage: Bacteria > Bacillati > Actinomycetota > Actinomycetes > Micrococcales > Microbacteriaceae > Leifsonia > Leifsonia sp. 2MCAF36. The sequence continues at coordinate 110,676 of NZ_JBFRGV010000013.1, forward strand.
AGACGCACCCCGTGCTGATCGCCCGCACCGGCTACACCGGCGAGGACGGCTTCGAGCTGTACCTCGCCCCCGACAATGCGCGCGCCCTGTGGGATGCGCTACTCGAGGCAGGCACGGCCCAGAGCCTCGTCCCTGCCGGTCTCGCCAGCCGTGACACCCTGCGCCTCGAAGCCGGGATGCCGCTCTACGGCCACGAGCTGGGCCTCGACACCATGCCGGCGCAGGCCGGGCTCGGCCGCGTGGTCAACCTCGCGAAAGACATCGACTTCGTGGGTCGCGCCGCGAGCGAGGAGGGACCGGACGCCGAGGCCCGCGTGCTCGTCGGCCTCACCGGCGAGGGCAAGCGCGCCGCCCGCGCCGGCTACCCGGTCTTCGCCAAGGACGTCGCCGACGGCGAGGACGCAGAGGTCGGCGTCGTCACGTCCGGTGCCCTCTCGCCGACGCTCGGGATGCCGATCGCGATGGCCTACGTCGCTCCCCAGTTCGCCCGCGCGAACACCGTGCTCCACGTGGATGTGCGCGGCACGCGCCTCCCGTTCACCGTCACCGCCCTCCCCTTCTACAGCAGAAAGAAGCGCTAACCATGGCCGCAGAACGAGACCTGCCAATAGCTGATTTGAAGTACACGCCCGAGCACGAGTGGCTCCTGGTCGAGGGCGACGTCGCGACCGTGGGCATCACCTCCTACGCCGCCGAGAAGCTGGGCGACGTCGTCTTCGTGGAGCTGCCGGAGGAGGGCAGCGATGTGACCGCCGGCCGTGTCGTCGGCGAGATCGAGTCGACGAAGTCGGTCGGCGAGTTGTTCGCGCCGGTCGACGGCATCGTCGCGGAGGCGAACTCCGCCGTGGTCGACGCGCCGGAGCTGGTGAACTCCGACCCGTTCGGCGACGGCTGGCTGGTCAAGGTCCGCTTCACAGAACTGCCCGACAACCTCCTCAGCTATGACGAGTACGCCGCCCTCACCGGCGAGTAAGGTTCCGACCCCTTCATGACCGACCTCTTCCCTCCGCGTCACATCGGCACCGATGACGACGCGCAGCGCACCATGCTGTCCGCGATCGGCGCTGCCGCCTCCCGAGACTGGGCCTCGGTCCAGGACCTCGTCGCGGCGGCCGTCCCCGACTCGATCCGGGTCGACCGCGACCGCACCTCCGGGCTACCGGCGCCGCTCGGCGAGCGTGCTGCCCTGCGCGAGCTGCGTGCGCTGGCTGCCCGCAACACCGTCAACCGGAGCCTCATCGGCCTCGGCTACTACGGCACCATCACGCCGGCGGTGATCAAGCGGAACGTGCTCGAGAACCCGGGCTGGTACACCGCGTACACGCCCTACCAGCCGGAGATCTCGCAGGGCAGGCTGGAGGCGCTGATCAACTTCCAGACCATGGTCTCCGACCTGACCGGCCTCGACACCGCGAACGCGTCGATGCTGGACGAGGGCACGGCAGTGGTCGAGGGGATGCTGCTGGCGCGCCGCGCATCCAAGGCGAAGTCGCCGAGGTTCGTGGTGGATGCGGACACCTTCCCGCAGACGATCGCGCTGCTCCGCAACCGTGCGGACGCGGTCGGGATCGAGCTCGTCGTGCTCGACCTGGCGAGCCTGGCCTCCGACGCTCCGGAGCTGTCGGACGCCTTCGGTCTGTTCGTGCAGTACCCCGGCGCCTCCGGGCGGGTCTGGGACCCGTCGGACGCCATCCGTACCGCGAAAGCCGCCGGGGCCGTCGTCGTGGCGGCCGCCGACCTGCTCGCCCTGACGCAGCTGCGCGCCCCCGGCGAGCTCGGAGCGGACGTCGCGGTCGGGACGAGCCAGCGGTTCGGCGTCCCGATGGGCTTCGGCGGGCCGCACGCGGGGTACATGGCCGTCCGCACGGGGCTGGAGCGCCAGCTCCCCGGCCGCCTGGTCGGTGTCTCACAGGATGCGGTGGGGAAGCCCGCGTACCGGCTCACGCTGCAGACGCGCGAGCAGCACATCCGCCGCGAGAAGGCCACCTCGAACATCTGCACCGCACAGGTGCTTCTCGCCGTCATGGCCGCGATGTATGCCGTCTACCACGGCCCAAGCGGACTGCGGGCGATCGGGCGCCAGGTGCATTTGACGACGGCCGCTGTCGCTGCGGCCCTGCGCGAGTCGGGCGTCGAGGTCGTCTCCCGGTCGTTCTTCGACACGCTGCAGGTCGAGGTGGACGACGCGGCGACGGTCGTCGCGCGGGCCCACGAGCACGGCCTCCTGCTGCACGCCACGGACGCAGGCCTGGTCTCGCTGAGCCTCGACGAGGAGTCCGTCGCCGACCTGCGCGACGGCGCCTTCCCGCTGGCCGACCTGATCCGCGTGCTCGGGGGGACCATCGACGGCGAACCGGACCTCGAGCTGCCGACCGAGGCCTCCTTCGACACCGCGCTCACCCGCGAGTCGGCGTACCTGACGCATCCGGTGTTCAACACGCATCACTCCGAGACCGCGATGATGCGCTACCTGCGCCTGCTGCAGGACCGCGACTACGCGCTCGACCGCGGCATGATCCCGCTCGGCTCGTGCACGATGAAGCTCAACGCGGCGACCGAGATGGAGGCCGTCACCTGGCCGGAGTTCGCTGCGCTGCATCCCTTCGCGCCCGCGTCCGACGTCGCCGGCTCGCTCGAGCTGATCGACCAGCTGGAGCAGTGGCTCGCCGACGTCACCGGCTACGACACGGTGTCGCTGCAGCCCAACGCCGGCAGCCAGGGCGAACTCGCCGGGCTTCTCGCGATCCGCGGATACCACCGCTCCCGCGGTGACGTGGAGCGGACGGTGTGCCTCATCCCGCAGTCCGCTCACGGCACCAATGCGGCGTCGGCGGTGCTCGCCGGGATGAGCGTCGTCGTCGTGGCGACCGACGAGCTCGGCAACGTCGACCTCGACGACCTCCGCGCCAAGATCGCGGAGCACTCCGACACCCTGGCCGCGCTCATGATCACCTACCCGTCGACGCACGGCGTGTACGAGCACGAGGTGGTCGCCATCACGCAGGCCGTGCACGATGCCGGCGGCCAGGTCTACGTCGACGGCGCCAACCTGAACGCGCTGCTCGGCTACGCCCGGTTCGGCGACTTCGGCGGCGACGTCAGCCACCTGAACCTGCACAAGACGTTCTGCATCCCGCACGGCGGCGGCGGCCCCGGCGTGGGTCCGGTGGCGGCGAAGGCGCACCTCGCGCCGTTCCTTCCCGGCCACCCGCTGGCGCAGGATGCGACGCATCCACTCGCCGGCGGAGGACGCGTCGAACACGCGGGCGCGCCGGTCTCGGCCGCACCGTACGGCAGCCCGAGCATCCTGCCGATCAGCTGGGCCTACGTCCGGATGATGGGCGCAGAGGGGCTCAAGGATGCGACCGGCGCGGCCGTGCTCGCCGCGAACTACGTCGCCGCCCGCCTGCGCGAGCACTTCCCGGTGCTCTACGCGGGGGAGGACGGCCTGGTCGCGCACGAGTGCATCCTCGACGTCCGCCCGCTCACCGAGCGCACCGGCGTGACGGTCGACGACGTCGCCAAGCGGCTCATCGACTTCGGGTTCCACGCGCCGACGATGTCGTTCCCGGTCGCCGGCACCCTCATGGTGGAGCCGACCGAGAGCGAGGACCTCGCCGAGCTCGACCGCTTCGTCGCCGCGATGATCGCCATCCGCGAGGAGGCCGACGCCGTGGCCGCGGGGGACTGGCCGTCCGACGACAACCCCCTGCGCAACGCTCCGCACACGGCCGAGTCCGTGGTCTCCTCCGACTGGACACACCCGTACTCGCGCGAGCAGGCCGTCTACCCCGTCCCGGCCCTGGTCCGCAACAAGTACTGGCCTCCCGTCCGCCGCGTCGACCAGGCCTACGGCGACCGCAACCTCTTCTGCGCCTGCCCCCCGCCCGAGGCCTTCGCCTAAGCATCCGCCCTCCCGCCTCCGCCCCTCAACCCCGTCCCCCCACCGTCGAGTACACACAAACTGCACAAAATCATGCGGCGGTTTCAGGTGGTGGATGCAACGAGGAGTTGGTTTAACCTGTTGGCTGGATTATGCCAGCCGAGGGTTTGCCGGGGGCGTCCGTTGAGTTGGCGGGCGATTTCGTCGAGGTCTTCCTGGGTGTAGTCGCGGAAGTTGGTTGAGGAT
>NZ_JBFRGV010000014.1:0-67275 GCF_052115525.1 Leifsonia sp. 2MCAF36
GCCGGCCGGTCGGAACTGGTTCCAGTTGTATGTGATGCGGCAACGCGAGATCTCCTACGGGCTGGTGGAGCGGGCAGCAGCGGCGGGGTTCGACACCCTGTTCTTCACGGTGGACACCCCGATCGCCGGGGCCCGGTTGCGGGATAAAAGGAACGGGTTCTCCATCCCACCCCAGCTCACCCTCGGCACGATTCTGAACGCGATCCCGCGACCGTGGTGGTGGTACGACTTTTTGACCACCCCGAAACTGGAGTTCGCCTCCCTGTCCGCGACCGGCGGCACGGTCGGTGACCTGTTGAACGCGGCGATGGACCCGTCGATCAACTACGAGGACCTGAAGATCATCCGGGAGATGTGGCCGGGGAAACTGGTGATCAAAGGGGTGCAGAACGTCGACGACGCCAAAACCTTGGTCGATCACGGGGTGGATGGGATCGTGCTCTCCAACCACGGCGGCCGGCAACTGGACCGGGCACCGATCCCGTTCCACCTGCTCCCCGACGTGGTCCGCGAGGTCGGTGCGCACACGGAGGTCGCGATCGATACCGGCATCATGAACGGCGCCGACATCATCGCCGCGTACGCGTTGGGGGCCAAGTTCACCCTGATCGGCCGCGCCTACCTGTATGGGCTGATGGCCGGCGGGCGGGAAGGGGTCGACCGCACCATCCAAATCCTCACCGACCAACTGGTCCGCACCATGAAACTCCTCCAAGTCCGCACCCTCGACGAACTCACCCCCCACCACGTCACCCAACTCACCCGCCTGCAACCCCTCCGCCGCGACCCGGCACGACAGGACACCGACGCCTAACGACGGAGAACCGGCCCGAAACCTCCGACCGGCCGCGGCCGGTCGGAGAAACCCGGCCCACCACATCCACAACTCCGACCGAAGACGGCGAATCTCCGACGGAGTGGCGAGTGGCGAGGGGCGAGGGGCGAGGGGCGAGGGGCGAGACGTGGGCGCCACGGTCGGAGAAGTGCGCCGGAATCTCCGACCCACCGCGGCCGGTCGGAGAAACCCGGCCATTCACATCCACATCTCCGACCAAGACCGGCAGATCTCCCACACAAGCCCGCAAATCTCCGACGGAGGCGAGACGCGAGACGCGGGCGCCACGGTCGGAGAATCGCCCCGGAATCTCCGACCCACCGCGGCCGGTCGGAGAAACCTGGCCCACCGCATCCACAACTCCGACCGAGGCCGGCAGATCTCCGACGCAAGCGCGGCAGGAACGCCTAGCGCGGGATGTACTCGTAGACGATCGCCGACCAGTGGTTGTCGAGCTCATCCCACGACTCGGGGCCGTGGTACGCGAGCGCGTACTGCACGTTGAGGATCGGGCCGAGGATGTCGAGCACGTCGGGCTGGAAGGAGGTGTCCGGCGTGAAGCCCAGGCCGAAGCTGTGGATGATGCTGTCATCCGCCGCGCGCAACCAGACGCCCCAGCCCTGGGCGACCGGGGTCGCGACCACCCGGAAGACGTGCGCGGGGTCGTAGTCGGCGGGCAGGGCGTCCGGCAGCTCGGTCATACTGCAACGCTACAAGCCGGTGGCAGGCAGCTGACCATCACTGCTCCGGGGCGGGACGCTGCAGCACCAGGAAGCGGGACCCGTACGCAGGAACGCTGACCGGGAAGCTGGCCAGGTCGTCCACCGTCCCGACCTCGCTGCCGTCGGCCGCGTCCGTCACGACGGCACGGAGCGGAAGGGCCTCCGATCGCACCGTGCCGTCCACCGCGGTCCCGGTCATGTTGAGCACGGTCAGCTGCACGACCGGCAGCCCGTGCTCGTCCAGCGTCTCCAGCTCGTGGACCATCACCAGCATCCCCGGGTGCGCGACATCCGGCACATCCACCTGGCGTGCGGTGGCGATGCCCCAGCGGTTCCGGATGCGCAGCAACTGGCGCAGGCGGCTCGCGAATGAGTTGCGCCGCTTGAGCTGCTCGGGGAGCGTGCCGTAGAGCGCCCGCGCCCGCGGCATCCCGTACGCGGAGCGCTGCTCCTCCGGGGCGACGCCCAGCAGGTCGTGCGCTCCGCGCTCCACCCAGCGGGTGTCGCCCTCCGCGATCAGGTCGGCGACCTGCTCGCGCGGCAGGGTGAGCGCGCCGAGCAGATCCCATCCGGACAGGGCGAACACTCCGGGCTGCCAGGCGTTGAACGCGGCCAGCAGCAGGTGGGCGTCGCGGATCGCCGGGATGTCGGCGTCGGTGATCGAGTCGAGCGTCGCGTGTCCCTGCGTCGCGGCGATCAGTGAGGCGGACGTGCAGGCGATGCCGTTGGTCGTGAACACCAGGTTGTACTCGGCGGCGGGCTGGGTGATCGCCTCGGTGAGGTCGGCGCGGATGCGCTGGGCCAGCTCGCCGCCGCTGATCTCCTCCCCGCGGAACGTGTAGACGTCGTTCTGGTGCAGGGTGGCCCAGTGCACGAGCTCGTAGGTCAGCTCGTCGTGGTTCTGCAACCCGTGGACGAGGACGGCGGGTTCGACGCCCAGCTCCAGCGACGTCCGCAGCGTCAGGCGGAGGAACTCCGTGTCACCGGTCGCGAGGGCGTGGTGGTACGCGGGACGGTTGATGAAGTCATACGACAGGTCCGCGCCGACGGCGGCCGTGTCGCGGATGTCCTCGACGGTCAGATTCAGCTCCTGGAACGTGAAGCCGCCGACCTTGCGGACCATACCGGCGATGATGTGGTTCGCCGCGTGCGACAGCGGGTGGCCCTCCGACCACGCCGGCATGCCCTCCGCGCTCTTCTCCACGCCGAGGAAGCCGTTGGCGTCGAGGCGCAGGGCGCTCGTCCCGAGGTCGCCGAGCGAGTGCAGGGCGTCGCCGATCACCAGGCGCATGCCCGAGAAGGTCGGGTCCAGCCAGTTCACGGACGGCTGACCCTCCTTGAAGTAGTGGAGGTAGACCCAGCGGCGGGTGATGCCGTCCACCCCGATCACCGGGGCGGTCGCACTCCAGTTGGTCTCCTTCACGCCGGGCGCGAAGAAGATCACGCGCTGCAGCTCGCCGATGATGTAGCCGCTTTCGGCGAGCGACGCCTCCGTGGCCGCATCCAGGTTCACGGAGTCGCGTCCCTCCGGTACCTCCGGCAGCAGGTGCCACTCGTCCGGCGGGATCTCCACCATGTGGTAGATGCCCGGGTAGTCCTTGAACGCCATCTCGGCGAGGCGGAAGTCCGCGCCCTTGCCGGTGTGTCCGGGGACGATGTCGTCGATGACGCTGCCGCCGTGCTCCTCGGCGACATCCGTCATCCGGCGGAACGTCTCCTCGTCACCGAAAGCCGGGTCGATCTGTGTGCCGATGCGGTCGAAATGCCCGTCGACGCTCGGTGTCTCCTGCCAGCCGCGGATGCCGCCGGCCCGCTTCACCGGTCCGGTGTGGACGCCGTTGATGCCGATCCGCTCGAACGCCGTCCAGAGCTCCGGGTCGGCGAGGGCCGTCAGGAACGACTCGCCCGGCCGGGTGATGAGGGAGATCGGGTAGGCGGTGAACCAGACGTCCGAGGTGGAGACGGCGCGGCGTGCATCGGGTCGGGCATACGGGTTGCGCCACATGCTCGGGGAGCCGGAGAGCTGCCGGCTGAGCACATCCGCATCCTTCAGCATGGACTGGCGCACCAGCCACTCGACGTACGCCGGGTTCTGGCCGTTGGCCGCACGCGGGTCGGAGAAGGTACGCCGGATGCTGCCGCCGCGCAGGTTGGTGCGGGGGCGGAGGCGACGGGGTCGCGCCGGGTACAGCTGCTCGTCGTAGGTGATCTCCTCCGGAGCCGCGTGTTCCTCAACCACCTCGCTCTGCGCCTCGGGGGCGATGTCCGTCTGTTCGGTTTGCGTCTGCTCGGTCACCTCGGGTGCCTCGTCGTTCACTCGGTCTCCTTCCGTGACTGCCAACGTAGACCCGTGCGGGGGGTCACTCGCTGAGACGTTCGATGAGCTGGCCTTTCGTGAGCCGCGAGACGTTGCGGAGACCGCGGGCCCGGGCGACGTCGCGCAGCGCCTGGACGCTGAGCTGGTCGAGCTCCGGGTCGTGCGGTTTCGGGGTCGTCACCGATCCGGCGTACTCGACCGTCGCCTCCACCTGGTCGTCGCGGACCGACGGGAGGGGTGGTGTGAGGTCGACGCCGGCGGCGGCGCGGGTCGCGTCGGCGGCAGCGTCGGCGGTGGCGTCGGCGGTGGCGCCACCGCCGACCAGCGCAGCGAGTTCCTTCTCGAGCTCGCGGGCGCGCTTCTTGAGCCTCTTCTTGTCGAGCTTCTCTGCGGCCTTCCGCGCGTCTGCGACGGCGTCCTCCGCCCGGGCGAAGGCTTTCGCCGCCGCCTTCTCCAGCTTCTTCTGCTTCGCCATGCCGCTCCGATCCCTCGCGTCTGGGTGGTCGTCATCTGGTGGTCCACCTCGCACGGTGCCACGTGGGGGAGAGGAGGGCAAGCAGCAAAGTCGCGTCAGTAGGCGAAGTGGACCTGCGCGCGGCTCCGGCTCGGGGTCTCGATCTCGTCGATCACGGCCTGGGCGAAGTCCTGACCGCTGATGAAGGACGTGCCCTCAGCATCGAAGAGCGCCACGTCGTCGCCCACGCGGTAGGAGCCGCGCGGCTCGGACGCCGGCGCGTACGAGCCGTAGGTCGCGGCCGGGCTGACGAACACCCAGTCCAGGCCCGCCGGCGCATTCTCGATCAGGTCACCGAGCACGGCGTTCAGCTCACGTGCCTCGCCGGCGAACTGCGGCGGGAGGTCGTCGCCCTCGGCGAAGCGCGGCGCTCCGGGAGCGGGACGGAGCGAGCTGAAGCCGCCGATGACGACCAGGCGGGCTCCGGAGGCGGCGGCCAGCTCCGCCAGGTGGCCGTAGCGGCGACCCAGGGTTCCTGCGCTGTCGCCGCGCGGCGAGACGGTCGCAACGATCACGTCGGCGCCCTCGACGGCCTGCTCCGGCTCGTCCGCGGAACCGGTCAGGTACCGCACGCCCTCCAGAGGCGCCACGGGCAGGGAGCGGCTCAGCGACGTGACCCGGTGGCCCCGCGCGACCGCCTCCTGGGCGATGTGGCTACCGGTGAACCCGGTGCCTCCGATGATCGTGATGTCTGCCATGTCCGTAACCTTTCGCGGGACGACTGTCGCCCTTCCAGCATCCGCAACCCGGGCCGGCTGTGCTTTCTTCCCAGCACGGTCCGGCTGCGCCGTCAATCCCCTGTGCCGCCTCTGGTCGCGCCTACCGTCGGCATCATGAAGCATGTGACCTACTCGGATAAGTCCCTCCTCGTCGGCGACGACGCGGCGGACCTCCTGATGAGCTACGCGACCGTGCTCGGCCGGACGGACGGCACGGACACCGTGACGGTGCATGCGATCGGCGTCGACGGCAACGAGGTGGACGCGACGTTCCTGCTGAACCCGTCCACCATCATGATGATCGAAACCGCCAACACCGGAGTGGAGGAGCCGGACAACGAGTATGCGGTCGAATACATGCGCGAACGCGTCAAGGCCCTGACACAGCCGTTCGAGCTCCGCAGCGACGGCGAGGCGTTCGAGCACTGATCCACCCGCCGATTCACGCCCATCGAGAAGGGGATGACATTGGGAAGCCTGAGGTACGGTTCCGTCACCGTCGAGTTCGACGACCGGGTGCTGACGCACCTGCAGATCGTGATCGTGAACAAGCTGAGACGACGAGAATCGTTCGCCATGTCGTGGCGTGACTCCAACGCCGTCGGGGACGGCCGCAGCGCGATCTGGATCGACCCGACCATCCCTCTTTACTTCAAGTTCGACGGGTCGCGGGTGCCGGAGATCGACCGCGGGTGGCTCGCGGAGCTCTCGGCGTCCGCAGACAGTTCGATGGGTCTCGTCGTGAACGGACCCGAGGGTGAGGATGTGACGGCGCTTCCCGACGTGAGGGTGATCGCCGGGCCCGCAAAGGCCGGCCAGCCCGCCCGCCAGGGACGCGTCCACTAGCCCCGAACGTCCCCCGCGCCCCACCGTCGAGTACACACTTTCTGCACGGATTTTCGAGAATTCCGTGCAGAAAGTGTGTACTCGACGGTGGGGCGCGGGGTGGGGCGCGGGGTGGGGCGGGGTGGGCAGGGCGGGGTGTAGGCGGGACGGGTGTCGGGGGCGGGTTCTAGGATCTCGGTGTGGCGGAAGAGACGCGAGTGGCGAGCGGCGAGCACCTCGTGTTCGCCGATCGGGCGGAGTGGCGGGCCTGGCTCGACGAGAACGAGCAGACGTCCGACGGCGTCTGGCTGGTGCTGGCCAAGAAGGGCGTCACCGAGCCGACCAGCCTCACCTACCAGGAGGCGCTCCTCGAGGCGCTCTGCAGCGGCTGGATCGACGGGCAGCGGCGGTCCCGCGACGCCACCACGTTCGTACAGCGTTACACCCCACGGCGGAAGTCGTCGCTGTGGTCGGAGCGCAACATCGGGCTGGTGGCCGAGCTCATCGCTGATGGCCGGATGCGGCCGAACGGTCATGCCGAGATCGAGCGAGCCAAGTCCGACGGTCGCTGGGAGCGCGCCTACGCGGGGTCCTCATCCATTCAGGTGCCCGAGGATCTGGCCGCTGCTCTGGCCGCATCCCCGGAGGCGGGTGCTGCTTTCGAGGCACTGAAGGGGCAGAACCGCTACTCTGTCCTGCACCGCATCGTGACCGCCCCGAGCGCCACCAGCCGGGCGAACCGTCTCGCGAAACTGGTCGCGATGCTGGAACGCGGAGAGACGCCCCACCCCCAGTGAGGCCGCCGTGCAGTGAGGCCGCCGTGCAGTGAGGCCGCCTGGCGCTGAGCCTCGCTTCGCTCTTCGCTCTTCGCGCTCTCGGCGGCGCGGTGTCTAGGGCTGCACCCTGTGAGGTGGCTATGCTGCCCCCGGGAGGGGGAAGGTCATGCACGAGTTGTCATCCGCCGGCGCATTCGCCGCAGCGATCGCACTGGCCGCGATCGTCCTTCTGCTCGCGCCTCTGGGCGGCACGACCGAACCCGCGGTGCAGGCGGTGGATCTGGTGGTCGCCGGGGTCGCAGGGGCTGCTGCCGCGACCTGCCTGGCGATCGCCGGGGGGCTGCGTCACCGCCGTCGCCGGGCGCGCTGACGCCCGCAGCGGTCAGCTCCGCAGCGCGTCCTCCGGACGCTCGACGCGCGCCGGCCGGGCGCTGAGGGCGCGGACGCTGGTCTGCGGGCGAAGGTCGAGGCGGCGCAGAAGCTGCGCGTTCAGGGCGACCACGATCGTCGACAACGACATCAGGATGGCGCCGACCGACATCGGGAGCACGAACCCGATCGGTGCCAGCACGCCGGCGGCGAGCGGGACGGAGATCAGGTTGTACCCGGCCGCCCACCACAGGTTCTGCTTCATCTTGCGGTAGCTCGCGCGCGACAGTTCGATGACCGACAGGACCGACCGGGGGTCGTCGCTGGCCAGGATGACCCCGGCCGACGCGATGGCGACATCCGTGCCGGCCCCGATCGCGATCCCGACATCGGCCTGGGCCAGCGCCGGGGCGTCGTTGACGCCGTCGCCGACCATCGCCACCTTCCGTCCCTCGTTCTGCAGCTCCTTCACCGTGGCGGACTTGTCTTCCGGCCGCACGCCGGCGAAGTACCGGTCGATGCCGAGATCGTCGGCGACCGACTTCGCGACGGCTTCGGCATCGCCGGTGATCATGACCACCTGCACGTCCTGCGCACGGAGGGCGGCGACGGCCTGACGGGATTCCTCGCGGACCTCGTCGGCGAGCTTCAGCGCCCCCGCGACCGTCCCGTCGACGAGGACGTGGAGGATGATCGCGCCGTCGTCCCGCCACCGTTCGGCGACCTCGGACTCGCGGGCGTTCTCCTGTTCCAGGAGGTTGGGGCCGCCGACCTGCACCCGGTGGCCGTCGACGATGGCGGCGACACCGATCGCGGGGGAGGATTCGAACTCCGTGGCAGTCGGCACGGTGATGTCCCGGCTTCGGGCCGCAGCGACGATCGCGTGAGCGAGTGGATGCTCGGAGTCGGCCTCGGCGGCGGCGGCCCAGGCCAGCAGGTCGTCCTCTGCGACGCTGCCGGCCGTCTCCACCGCTGTGAGCGCCGGCTCGCCCTTGGTGAGGGTGCCCGTCTTGTCGAACAGCACGGTGGTGACGGTGCGCATGCTCTCAAGGGCCAGCCGATCCTTGATCAGCACCCCTCCGCGGGCGGCGCGTTCCGTCGCGATCGAGACGACCAGCGGGATCGCCAGACCGAGAGCGTGCGGGCAGGCGATGACCAGCACGGTGATGGTGCGCACGACCGCCTCGTCCGGGAGTCCGATCATCGTCCAGACCATCGCGGTGATGATCCCGGAACCGAGCGCGAACCAGAACAGCCAGCCGGCCGCGCGGTCGGCGATGCGTTGTGCGCGGGACGACGAGTTCTGCGCGTCGCTGACCAGACGCTGGATGCCGGCCAGCGCGGTGTCATCGCCGACCGCGGTGATCCGGATCCGGACGCCGGAGTCGGTCGCGACCGTGCCGGCCACCACGGTGTCGCCGGGTTCGCGGCGGACTGTGCGGGACTCGCCGGTGATCATCGACTCGTCCATGCTCGCGGTGCCCGACTCGATCCGTCCGTCAGCCGGAACCTGGCCGCCCGGCCGGACGACCACGAGGTCGTCGCGGCGCAGCTCGGACGGCGCGACGGTGACCGTGGACTCGCCCTCGACCCGCTCCGCCTCATCCGGCAGCAGCGCGGCCAGGGAGTCGAGCGCCGACGTCGTCTGAGCGAGCGAGCGCATCTCGATCCAATGGCCCAGAAGCATGATGACGATCAGCAGGGCCAGCTCCCACCAGAAGTCGAGCTCGTGGTCGAGGATGCCGAGGCTCGCACCCCAGGAGGCGAGGAAGGCGACCGAGATCGCCAGGGCGATGAGGAGCATCATGCCCGGCTTGAGCGCCCGGAGTTCGCTGACGGCGCCGGTGAGGAAGGGTCTGCCGCCCCAGACGAACATGACCGTACCGAGCACCGGGGACACCCAGTCCACCCAGGCTGCGTCCGGCAGCTGGTATCCCAGGATCGTCGCGAACATCGGGGAGAAGGCCACGACCGGGATCGCCACCACGAGCATGATCCAGAACAGTCGGCGGAACTGGCCGACATGGTCGCTGTGGTCGTGGTGGTGGTGGTGGTCGTCGTGGTGCTCCATGGTCATGCGGTCAAGCTATACCCCATAGGGGTATCTGTCAATCGTCATGAATGCGAGCGAAGTGGTACCCTCTGGGGGTATCCAATCGAAGGGGGAAGCCCGATGCGCAGCACCGACTACCTGGTGGCCGGCATGACCTGCTCGCACTGCGTCGGCAGTGTCACCGAAGAGCTCGAGTCCATCGACGGCGTCGAGACCGTCAGAGTCGACCTGAACGCGGGCGGAACCTCGACGGTCACGGTCTCGTCGGCTGCACCGCTGGACGCCGACGCCGTACGCGCGGCGATCGACGAGGCGGGGTACTCGCTGGTCACCGCATGAGTTCGACAGCCGTAGAGCTCGACATCGGCGGGATGACCTGCGCCTCCTGCGCCACGCGCATCGAGCGCACGCTCAACCGCCTCGACGGGGTCGAGGCGACCGTCAACTATGCGACGGAGAAGGCCACGGTGAGCGCCGATGGCGTCGACACCTCCCTGCTGATCGCCACCGTCGAGGCCGCCGGCTACACCGCCGCCCTGCCGGTGCCGCCCGACACGATGGACGAGACCCCGACCTCTCCGGCCGACCGCGAGACAGCGGAACTGCGCCGGCGGCTGTTCGTCTCGGCAGCTCTGACCGTGCCGGTGGTCGTCCTCTCGATGGTGCCCGCTCTGCAGTTCACCGATTGGCAGTGGCTGGCCCTGACCCTCGCCACCCCCGTCGCTGTGTGGGGCGCGTGGCCGTTCCACCGCGCCGCGTGGGTCAACGCGCGGCATGGCGCAGCAACGATGGACACGCTGATCAGCGTCGGAGTCATCGCTGCCTTCGGGTGGTCGCTCTACGCCCTGTTCCTCGGCGACGCCGGGATGCCCGGCATGCACATGACATTCCAGCTGATCTCTGCGCCGGGCTCCCGCTCGGAGGAGATCTACCTGGAGGTCGCGTCGGCCGTCACGGTCTTCATCCTTGCCGGCCGATACTTCGAGGCGCGGGCGAAGCGCGAGTCCGGCGCCGCGTTGCGGGCACTGCTGGAGCTCGGGGCGAAGGATGCCTCCCTGCTCCGAGGCGGGGTGGAGACGCGGGTGCCCGTGGCATCTCTCGTCCTCGGGGATCGTTTCGTGGTCCGGCCCGGGGAGAAGGTCGCCACCGATGGCCGTGTGGTCGACGGGTCCTCCGCGATCGACCTGAGCATGCTCACCGGTGAGTCGGTGCCGGTCGAAGTGGGCCCTTCCGACCACGTCACCGGTGCCACGGTGAATGTCGGTGGACGCCTGGTGATCGAAGTCACGGCCGTCGGCGCCGACACCGAACTGGCTCGGCTCGGTCGGCTGGTCGAAGAAGCCCAGACCGGGAAGGCAGACGCTCAGCGCCTTGCGGACCGGGTCTCGGCGATCTTCGTCCCGGTCGTCATCGGTGTCGCGCTGATCGCCTTCGTCGCCTGGCTGTCGCTCGGCGCCGGCATCGAGCCGGCTTTCAGCGCGGCGGTCGCCACCCTCATCATCGCCTGCCCGTGCGCGCTGGGCCTGGCGACCCCTACCGCGCTGCTGGTGGGCACCGGTCGCGGAGCGCAGCTCGGCCTGCTGATCCGAGGCCCGCAGGTGCTGGAGCAGACCCGCCGGATCGACACCATCGTTCTGGACAAGACCGGGACCGTCACCACCGGTCGGATGCGCCTCGCCGGTGTGCACGCCGCCGAGGGGGAGGACGAGGCCACCATCCTCGCGGTCGCCGCAGCGGCCGAAAACGGATCGGAGCATCCGGTCGCCCGGGCGATCGTCGACGGTGCGCGCGACCGAGGGATCCCGTTGGCCGACGTGGAGTCGTTCCGCTCCGAGCACGGCCTCGGCGTCCAGGCGGTCGTCGACGGCCTGGACGTCGCCCTCGGTCGCGCATCCTGGTTGGCCGACGAGTGGGCTCTCAACATGCCCGCGGCTGTCGTAAAGGCGATCCGGGAGGCGGAAGGACAGGCGATGACCGCCGTCGTGATCGGCTGGGACGGCGCGGCGCGGGGAGTGCTGACCGTCAGCGACAGGGTAAAGGAGTCCAGCGCGGAAGCGATCTCGCGGTTCCGGGCCCTCGGGCTGGAACCGGTCCTCCTGTCGGGCGACAACGAGCGCGCGGCGTGGGCCGTCGCCGAGCAGGTCGGCATCGACGATGTGCGCGCCGGGGTCACCCCGCAAGGCAAGCTCGACACGATCCGTCGGCTGCACGCCGACGGGCACGTCGTCGCAATGGTCGGCGACGGAGTCAACGATGCCGCGGCGCTCGCTGCCGCCGACCTCGGAATCGCGATGGGCGCAGGGACCGACGCGGCGATCGCCGCAAGCGACATCACGGTGATGAGCGGCGACCTGCTCGCGGTCGGGGATGCGATCCGGCTGTCCCGGCGCACCCTCGGCACCATCAAGGGCAACCTGTTCTGGGCGTTCGCGTACAACGTGGCGGCGATCCCGGTCGCGGTCCTCGGTCTGCTGAACCCGCTGCTTGCGGGCGCTGCGATGGCGCTCTCCAGCGTCTTCGTTGTCAGCAACAGCCTGCGGTTGCGCCGATTCCGCGCGCAGGCGAACCGCTTTTAGCGGGCCGAAGCCTACTTCGCAAGGGGTCGGCGCAAAAATTGACAAGGTCCACGCCCCTGAGGACTATCGAGAAGATGACGTTGGTGGACGGGACCCTCGAGGACTTCGCCCGCGACTTCCAGGTCGCGTTGGCGCAGCGCCAGGTCCTGGCTGCGTACCAGCCGCAGATCGATGTCACCGATGGCACCGTCGTCGGGGTCGAGGTGCTCGCCCGCTGGACGCACCCGGAGCGCGGCTCGATCGCCCCGGACGTCTTCATCGACGTCGCCCAGAAGTCGGGCCTGCTGCCGCTGCTGACCGCGCGCATCCTCTCGGATGTGACCGCGGAGTTCATCCCCGGCTGCACCATCGATGTTGCGGTGAATGTCTCGGCGACCCAGCTCGAGGACCCGGCCCTCTACGACATGTTCGAGGGCGCCTTCGAGACCGGCCGCTGCGACCCCACGGCCCTGATCGTCGAGGTGACCGAGAGCCGGCGCATCCGGCATCCCGATCGCGTTGCCGGGCCGCTGGAGGCGCTCACCGCCGCCGGCGTCACCATCTCGGTCGACGACTTCGGTACGGGTCACTCGTCGTTCGCCCGCGCGGAGGCGCTGCGTGCGACGGAGCTGAAGCTGGACAAGAGCCTGGTCCAGGCCGACGAGCGGGCGCACGAGGTGGCGGAGATCATCTCAGAGGCGCACCGTCGCGGGATGCGCGTCGTCGGCGAGGGCGTGGAGAACCGCCCGCAGCTGGACCGGCTGGTCGCTGCCGGATGTGACCGGGCACAAGGGTTCTGGATCGCGAAGCCGCAGCCGGCCAAGGCTCTGCGCCTGTGGCATCACGCGCGTTCGACGCGCTCCTGAGCAGCCGAGCAGTTCAGAGGGCGTCGAACGAGTCGATGTCGACCCGCGGCTCCTCTTGGCGCGCGGCCGGGGGGTCGACCTCGATCTGCGCCCAGGTCACCGGCATGCCGGGGGAGAAGAGCACATCCACACCGGGGCCACCGCGCAGCGGCGGGATGGTGACGTAGCCACCGCCGGCACGCACCGCCTCGAGGATCTTTCCGCGGAGTTCGATCACCGGATCAGGGAGGAAGTAGTCCTTTCCATCAACCGTGAGGCGGTGAACGATCATGCGGTTTATCCTTTCGGTGCGGATGTTGTTGAACCCTATCGCGCCGTCACGATACACCCGTATTCCGGGCGTATAAGCTGCCAGCAGCACTGAACGCGCGGCAAACGACGACGAGAAAGGTTCCCGTGGGCACCCTCCGCTACGACGGCGAAAGCTACGAACTCGACGACCGCCTGCTCTTCCACATGCAGATCGCGATCAGTACCAAGCTGCGCCGGGGCGAGAACTTCTTCCTCACCTGGCCTGTCCCCGCCGAGCTCGGCAGTGGACGGCACACCATCTGGGTGGACAACGGTGTGCCGCTGCACATCTTCTTCGCAGGCTCGAAGATCCCGACGCTGAACAAGGACTGGATCGAGGCCATGATCCAGACCGGCGCGCGCGCCTCCGGCATGATCATGATGGAGGAGTCGGAGATCCGCCCTCCAGGGCAGCGTTGACGCACTTATAGCGGAAGCCGATTGCGAAAGCAAGGCCCCCTCATTTTCTTGCGCCGCCGAAGCGGTCGACCGATCATTTGAGGAGAGACCTTCGACCGCATCCACGAGGGCAGAAGCAGTAAGGAAGAACCATGGCCGAGCAGCTCGCAGACATCATCGATCTTCCCACTGAGTACGTTTCCTGGCACTCGCCGGCGGCGTCCCTGTGGGTGGCCTCCACCCCGACCGCCTATGTCGGCATGGTCGACCAGAACTTCGACGGCTTCGCCGCCACCGACTGCACCGGCCGCGAGCTGGGCGTGTACGCGACGCAGGAGTCCGCACGCATCGCCGTCTACGGCGCCTGGGTCGCCCCGGCTCCTGCCGAGGAGGACGGGCAGCGGGCGCTCATCGCCTGACCCACCGACCATCCCGGCCCGGCGTTTCGGGTGCGCTCACCGGGATCTGGAGGAGCCCCGGCACCGTTCTGGTGCCGGGGTTCCACCGTTTAACCGCTGCGGTCAATTCAGGCTGGGCTCGGTCAGTGCCTCGGCGACGGCCTGCTCCACGCCGAGCTCCCGGCCCTCGGCCACAGCCGCAGCCAGGCGGCCAGGCGGCGACACCGCAGCGAGCCGGTCCAGGTATCGCTGGTGGAAGGTGAACGTCGGCCCGTTGTGGGTTCCGGACCGCTCGCGGAGGGCGTGCGCCGCGCCCGCCAGGCGGCCGGCCCGGTCCACGTCCCCGGCCAGGGCGGCCACGGCGGCGAGCCCCTCCAAGCCGTAGGCGATGCCTTCGATGTGGCCGAGGGAGGTGGACAGGGTGACGCTGAGGGCGAAGTCCTTGCGGGCGTCCTGAGGCGACCCGAGGAGGAGGTGCGCCCAGCCGAGGTGATACGCCGCGATGCGGCCGCCGACCGCGTCCCCGCTGCGCTGGGTCAGCGCCAGCGACTCGTCGAAGCGTTCGAAGGCCGTCCGTACCTCCTGCCTGAGCAGCGCGACCCTCCCGAGCAGCACGAGTGCCATGGATTCGCCCCAGATGTCGTGGGTGTCGCGGAACAACGTCAGGCTCCGCTCCATCACCTCCGCGGCCCGCTCGGCGTCGGGCTTCTCGCCCGCCATCAGTGCAAGGGCGAGGGAGATCAGGGCCATCGCTTCACCCGTCCGGTCGGCGCACTGCTGGAACAGGTCCGCGCTCTCCGACAGATCCGCCGCCACCCGGCCGTCGGGGTCCTTCCAGAACCGGATGGTGCGGGTGAAGTACAGCGCGATCGCCCGGGTGCGGTCCTGGAGCGCGTCTCCGGACTCCAGCGGCTCGTCCATCCAGGTCCGGACTTCGCCCAGGAGGCCGATCACCCAGAAGTAGAGGAACAGGTTGAAGGCGAGTTGGGCGGCGCGGTCCCAGTCGCGGGAGTCCAGCAGGTAGCGCTCGGCCGCGCGCAGGTTGTCGCGCTCGTCGCCGAGCCGCTGCATCCACTCGCGCTGACCGCCGGCCTTCAACGGCAGCCGCGCCCGGGAGCCGAGGTCGATGAAGTACCGGGCGTGGGCGTCCTGGGCCGCAGTGAGCCCGCCGCCGGACGCCAGCTGCTCCCGGGCGTACTCACGGACGATGGCCTGCATGGTGAACCGGGGACGGTCGTCGCTGTCGTGCTGGGACACCAGGCTGGAGTCGACCAGGACGGCCAGATCGCTCAGCACGTCGGACCGGTCGCCGTCGGCGGTGTCCCCGTCTGGCCTGTCGCCGTCTGCGCTGTCGTCGTCAGTGCTGTCACCGTCAGCGCCCACGAACTCCGCGGCCTCCAGAGTGAAGCCGCCCTCGAAGACGCCCAGCCGCGACAGCAGCCTGCGCTGCTCGGGCGTCAGCAGCTGCGTGCTCCACTCGATGGTGCGCCGGATGGTCTGCTGGCGTTCCGGGAGGTCGCGCGAGCCGCCGACGAGCACCGACAGCCGCCGGTCCAGCCGGTCGAGCAGCTCGGCGGGGGAGAGTACGCGGATGCGCGCGGCCGCGAGCTCGATGGCCAGCGGTGCCCCATCGAGGGCGGCGCAGATACGGGTCACCGCATCCCTGTTCTCCGGCGTGATCTCGAAGTCCGGTTTCACGGCGTGAGCCCGCTCCACGAAGAGGCTGACCGATGAGTCCTCGGCGAGCGGCCCGACCTCGTAGCTCTGCTCGGCACTGACCCGGAGCAGCGCCCGGCTGGTGACCAGCATCGCCAGGCCCGGCGCGGCGGCGAGGAGCCCGGTGAGCAGCGGGGCTGCATCCAGGACCTGCTCGAAATTGTCGAGCACGAGCAGGATCCGGCGGTCGCGCAGGGCGGTCACCAGGTTGTCCAGGACGGGCGCGTCGCCGGTGTCGCGCACTCCGAGAGCCTGGGCGATCCGGTTGGGCACGCGCTGCGGGTCGTACACGGCGGACAGGTCGACGAAGACCGCGCCGTCGTCGAACTCTTGCGCCGCCGCTCGGGCCGCGGCGATCGCGAGCCGGCTCTTGCCGATCCCTCCGGGTCCCGCGAGCGTCACGAAGCGTGTGCCGTGCGCCAGCCGGTCGACGATCGCGGCGACGTCGTCTTCGCGGCCGACCAGGCCCGTCAACGGCACCGGAAGGCGCACGGGTTCGACCACGCGGTCGGCGTCGCTTGCGACGTCCGCGGTGACCACGGCCCGGCTCTGGTCGAAGCGCTCGGCCAGGAGGGTGGCGAGGTCGTTCTCGATCAGCTGGGCCAGCTCCTTCGCCGTCTCGAAGTACTTGTACGCTGCACGATCATCGTCCCGGATGCGCGCCAGCAGCGTCGCCAGCTTCGGCTCGCGGTCGGTGGCGGGGCTCTTCACGTAGAGCAGCCGCGGCAGCTCAGGCGGGCAGAGATTGTACTCGTCTTCGAGCCCGGAGACGTCCTCGTCGGGGGCCACCCAGCCGTAGCGTTCCCAGTAGAGGCCGAGGAAGACGTCGCTCTGCTCCAGGTAGGCGCGGTACAGCTGCCTAGGGGGATGCGGCCGGGCGCCGAGCTCGAACATCACCGGGGCCAGGTGGAGGCGCTCGATGGCCGTCCGTGCTGCGCGGCGCTCGGCGGCGAGCTCCTGCAGCGTTGACGAGACGAAGATCCGGAGCCGCTGGTCCGGCGTACGGATTACCTGAGGGTGGCTCATATAACGTCATTGTGTGACGTTCGTGTGGAAATGTACAGAGGGCGTGCTGCATCAGACCGATAGCACATCACCGGGCTGCCACGCAAGCCTCTTCATCCGCTTCGTCGGACGCTGTTAGCTAGGCACGTGAAAGAAATCGCCTGGTACGTCCTCGGATTCTCCGCCGCTGTCTGCGCGTTGGCTCTCGGACTGCTCCTGGCGCCCGGCGCGACCGGCACCACTCGGGGAACGGGAGGGCTTCTGCAGCACCTCACGCCCACCCAGTGGTCCGACCTCATCGTCGCCCTCGTCTTCGCGACGGCGGCTTTCGTGAGCGGGAGCTACCTCTCCGCCCGCGCGGCTGCCGACTCGGACGACGCGACGATGACGGCGGAGCTCGTCGCCGAGCCGGCGCACTGAGCCCCGCCGTCAGCACTCACATGTCGCGGTAGCGCTTGGCCGCGGCAAGGGCTTCACGCAGTCCGGCGGCATCGTAACGCCTGACGTAGGCGGGGGTGTCGCGCTGGGCGCGCCACCCCTCGGCGAGCTCGCCGATGTCCACCGCGTCGAACCCGAACTCCTCGATCAGCGCCGCGACGCGGTCGCGCGCCGCTGCGTCGTCGCCCGCGACGATGAGGGCCCGGCGGTCGGGGGAACCGGCCGGGAGGCCCTGGCTGGTCAGCTCGCCCGCACCGATGTGATTGAAGGCCTTCACCACGTGCGAGGTGGGCAGCACCTTCTGCAGGCGCTCCGCCACGGTCGTGGACTCGTCGTCCAGCTCGGCGATGTGCCCGTCGCGCCGCGGGTAGTAGTTGTTGGTGTCGATGACGACCTTGCCGGCGAGCTCCTCGACCGGCAGCGTCGCCTCGGCGGCGAGCGGGGTGGTCACCACGACGATGTCGCCCGCCGCCGCGGCTTCGACCGGTGTCGCCGCACGGGCGTGCTCGCCGAGTTCGCCCACGAGGCCGTGAAGGCTCTCCGGGCCGCGCGAGTTGCTGAGCACGACGTCGTAGCCGCGTGCCACCGCGAGACGTGCGAGCTGGGAGCCGATGTGTCCTGAACCGATGAATCCGATAGTCGTCATGCCGGAGGAACCCCGGTCCCGCTCACGGCATTCCCCGGCAGCCGCACGTTTCGGTCAGCCGCACAGTCCGACGCCGGCGGACGTGAGGATGACCGTACGGTTCTGCTCGGCGAGAGCGTCGGAGTATTTTCCCGTCGCGTCCGTCTCGCTCTTCCAGCCGCACCACTGGAACCCGACGCCGGCGGTCTTCAGGAGCGAGGTCGGCACGCCCAGGCCCACCAGCGCGGCTTTCACCGCGTCGGCCCGTCGCTGTGAGAGCGCTGTGTCGGCGGTGTTGTCCGTCGCCTGATCCTTCGACGCGGTGCCGGTGATCGTCACCGGCTTCCCGTTCTGCTCGATCGCGGGCACCAGGGTGGCGAGCACCTTCTGAGCCGCGGCCGGGTCGGAGAAGTCGGCCGTGTCCTTGGCGAAGAGCAGGTCGCTGTTGCGGATCACGACCGGGTGCGTCCAGTCGGTCTTGGTGGCCACCGCCTCGACAGTGACCGGCGTGACCGCCGGGAGCGACGGGGCGGCGCTGCCGGAGGCCGGCTCAGGCAGCAGGGAGAGCGTGCCACCAGCGGCCTTCACGACGGCCGACCAGATGGCCTCCAGGTTGCTGCGGGCGGGGACGGTGAGCGGCTGCTGGGCACCCGCGACGTCGCCCATCCCGGACCAGTACACCGTCACACCCTTGAGGTCGGACGGCAGCAGGTTGCGGGAGGTGAGGTCGGAGACCACCTGGCTCGGGTCGGCGTAGAGCAGGCCGGTCCCGGCGAAGTTCAGGGGGTCGGTCGTCTGCAGTCCGCTGCCGATCACGATCACGCCCATCGGGTCGCTGCCGAGGTCGCGCGCCGCCTGGTCGATCGCTCCGAGGTAATCGACCTCCGGAGCCGTCGCTTTGAGTCCGCCGATGTACGAGGTGATCTGCGTGAGCTTGGTGCGCTGGTCGTTCTGACAGACGATCGCATCCTGAGCCGACGAGCCCAGCGGGGTGGTGCCCATCACCTGCGGCGTTCCCGACGGCACGACGACGGTCACAGCCCCGTTCGTCTTGCTCGCGGCGGAGAGCTGCGACGAAGCGGAGGCGGGGAGGGCGACGGCCGGCGCGTTGGCGGTGCTGCCGGCGACCACTCCGAGGTTGCGCTTGTGGGACTGGTCGCAGGCTTCGCCGGAGGCCGTCGCGGGCGTGCAGGCCGTCAGGCCGGCGCAGACCGCCACCACCGCGGCCGCCGCGGCGAGGAGGCGCGGGCGGAGGCGCGGGCGGATGCTCACTGCACACCTCCGGTCGCCGTGCCGGGCGTCGGGCCGCCCGGAGTCGACCCGCCGGGAGGCAAGGGCGCCGCCACGTCGGGCGCCTCGACGCTGCGACGCGCGCGCAGCTCCCGGATGATCTGGCTGGTGCTCTCCGGGTCGCGCTCGCGCTGGGCCAGGCGGGTGGCCAGCTGGGCGCGCACCACATCCATCCGCGAGTGGAAGGTCACCCGCGCGCCGGTGTAGCGGACGGCGTCGTGGGCGTCGAGCTGGTGCGCGGACCGCGTCCGCTCCTGTGCGGCGACGGCCTCGCCGAGCAGGCGGTCCCGGTGCACCCGCAGGCGTGCTGCATGCGCGTGCGCCTTCTCGGCCGCGGTGAGCAGCGGCCGGGTGGTCAGCCAGGCGGCGACGAAGCTGACGGCGCCGGAGGTCATCAGTACGCCCAGCATGAGGAACGCCATGATCGTGTCGGGCGCCGTCCAGGAGAACACGGCGGGCGCGGCCGTCTGCGAGCCGCCGACGAGACCGGTGAGGCCGCCGGCGCTCTGGGCGTCGATGCCCGCCTTGATCCGCGCGACGGTGATCGCAACGAGGATGGCCGCCCAGACCAGGCCGAGCACGATCGAGGTGGCGATCCAGCGACGGGACATCACTCCCGCCTGCACCCGCCGCAGCAGGATGGCGACGACGTGCGGCAGTGTGACCACCGCAAGCGAGATCCCGAGGGTGATGACGTACATCTGCAGCCCGATGGAGCCGTACTGGCTGTCGTTGCGAAGGAGCAGGGTGAGCGCCTGGGCCAACAGGATGTAGTCGACCGTGATCATCGCGAGCAACAGCACGTAGACCATCGCGTGCGCGAACGGCGAGATGTGCCCGACGCGCGGTCTCAGGCGGGGCGGGCGGGTGACGATGTCGCGAGCCATGGCGGCCTCTCAGGCGTAGGTGTGGAAGTCGGGGTCGTGGCCGGCGAGCTTGGCATCCAGCCGTTCGACGTCCTGGTCGGCGCGCCGGATATCCGCCTCGGCGCGTTCGAGCGCCCGGCGGATCAGCTCCTCGCGCTGCTGCGCCTCGGCGAGCCGTGAGGACGCGGCGGCGACGTTGCGGGTTCGCTGCGCCTCCAGGTCGGCCACGCCGGCGCGCTCGAAGGCGGCGAGCTCGTGCTCGAACACCTCCAGCGTCTCCACGTCGACCGCGTGGCGCATGCGCCGCAGTCGCCAGAGGAGCCGACGGCGCAGCCCTCCGGTGGCCGGGACGCGGTAGTCCTTCAGCCGTTCACGTCCTGGCATCGGTCCTCCTGGTGTCGGCGTCGTGTTCGCGGATCGTGTCCACGGTGCGGGATTCGCTGATCGGGTGCAGAGCGTCGACCGCGGTCCCGCGGGCGGTGAGCCACTCCGAGCGGCGCAGCGCGGGCGGCCGGGGCGCGACGCGCCCGGCGGTGGCCTCGCGCAGTGCTCCCCAGTACAGCGCGGTCTTCTCGTCGGAGCGGTCGAACATCCGTGCCGCCCGAAGCTGCGCGGCGGTGAAGCGGGAGTTGATGAGGGCGCTGAGTTCGTCGGCGCGACGGT
This sequence comes from Leifsonia sp. 2MCAF36, assembly GCF_052115525.1. NCBI lineage: Bacteria > Bacillati > Actinomycetota > Actinomycetes > Micrococcales > Microbacteriaceae > Leifsonia > Leifsonia sp. 2MCAF36. Next base: position 20,243 of record NZ_JBFRGV010000014.1, read on the forward strand.
GGGCTCGTCGAATGCGGCGCTCCAGCCGCCGGAGCTCCTCGAAGGCCGGCCCTCGGCCCTCGGCGATGTTCGGCCGGGCGGCGGCCTCGCCACCGGCATCGGAGATGCGCTCCAGCTGCCGGTCGTAGGCGTCGATGTCGCTGCGCAGCGCGGAGACGAGCACCCGGTGCTCCGTCAGCTCGCGCCGCATCCGCCGGAAGAACCGCTGCTCCTCGCGGCGGGCGTAGGCGTCGGCACGCGCCTGCAGGGTCGCCACGGTCGGTGTCGTGGCGTCGGCGCGGTCCGGCTCCGTGTCGTGCACGGCGGCGGCATCGCGGCGGGCCAGCCGGGCCAGCCGGCGGCGAGCCAGGACCCCCACTCTCAGCGGCTGCGTCGTCATATCGGGCGAGCGTAGGCACTGGGCCTGTGCGTCGGCTAGGTGAAGGTCGAAGGAAGCCCGAACGTCACCCAACCGTGACCCATGGCATACCGCGCGGTCACAGGTCTCCGGCCCGTCAGAGGCCTTCCGCGACGGCGGCTGCCGCGTGCAGCCACGCCCGGCGTGTCGGCTTCGCCAGCGAGTCGAAATCGAGCCTGCCGCCGTGCAGCGCCGGGTCGAACGGGATGGTCACCGCGCGCCGGGCGAGCGGCTCGAAGCCGGCGGCGACCGTGCGGGCATCGGTGCGGTTTCCGGTCCGCTCCGACTGCGACACCACGACGACGGCGTCGCGGGCGAGCCTGGCCGACCGTTCGTCGCGCTGCGCGAGGGCCTCCAGCAGCAGCGCCCCCGCCTCCGCGTGCTCACCGAGCGCTGTTGTCGCGATCACCAGCTGGTCGGTGTGGTCGATCATGCGCAGCCAGCGCTCCGCCGACTCGTCGTTGCCGGAGTCGACGAAGATGAGCCGGAAGTACTTGGCGGCCACCGCGTGGAGCCGGTCGAAGTCCTCGGTGGTGATCCGCTGCTGGGTCGCCAGCATGGCCGGATTCGACCGCAGCACGTCGTACTTGTCGGCGGTCTGGTGGTGGACGAAGTAGCCGAGCTCCGAGGACTGCGCGGCGGGGGAGAGCAGGTGATCCACCGCGGGCAACAGGGTCTGCAGGGTGGCGTCGTGCGCCGCCTGCTCCGTCCGCCAGCCGAGAGTGCCGCGCGTCTCGTTGTTGTCCCAGGCGAGCACACCGGAGCCGCCGTTGCGCGCGAAGACGGAAGCGAGCATGGCCGTGGTCGGCGTCTTGTTGGCGCCGCCCTTGCCGTTGACGATCGAGATGGTGCGGGGACCGGCCCAGTGCCGGCTCACCGCTTGCACCTCGGCGCGCTCCTCGCGCTCCGACCGCGACGCCGCGACGGGCAGCCCGACGCGCACGAGGAAGCCGCGCCAGCCGCGTGCGGCCCGGTCGGTCCTCGGCTGCTCCTGCAGGAACGAGGTGCGCTGCGGGCCGTCCTGCGTGTCCGGCGCGTCTGCGCCGAGTGGCGCCTCCTGCCCATCCGGCGCATCCTGCGCATCCCGCACATCCGGCGCGTCCTGCGCGTCCAGCGCATCCAGCTCGGCGTACGCCCCGGCCGAGTGGGCGCCGTGCGCCGGCAACGGCGCCGGCACATCGCCCTGCTCGACAGGGTCCGCGTCGAGCGGCTCCTCCTCGCCGATCTCGCCGTCGGGATGCACCGCGAGCAGCCACGCGCCATCGTCGTCCTCGGCGGTGAGCTGCACCGGGCGCCCGAGGTCGGCGGCGACGGCGGTCACCCGGGTGAGCACGGCGTCGCGCAGCGCTTCGACGCTGTCGGCCGCGAACTCCTCGCGCTCGCCGTCGACACTGAGCTCGGCGGTGGCGTCGCCACGGAAGCGTGCGGTGATGAGGGGGATGGTCGGCAGGTCGAGGGCCACGGCTGTCGTGTTCTCCTTCTGACGCATCCGTTGTACAGGATGCAGACGTCGAACACGCACGATAGACCCCGGTCGCGAAACCGTGAAGGGACATTGTGCCGATTATCAGGGAGGGCCAGCGGGCTCGGTAGGGTGGATCGGTGATCCCCGACCCCGTGCTCGTCCTGCGAGACGTCACCTTCCGCCGCGGGGGCACGCACATCCTCGAGGGCATCGACCTCACCGTGCGAGCGGGGGAGCACTGGGCCCTGCTGGGGCCGAACGGCGCGGGCAAGTCGACCGTGCTGGGCTTCTGCGGCGCCCTCAGCTTCCCGACGTCCGGCACGGTCGACGTGTTGGGGCGGCGCCTCGGCCGGGTGGAGCTGCAGGAGCTCCGGCGGCACATCGGCCACGTGAACCCGCGCCACCCGGTGCGCTCGCCGCTGACGGTGACCCAGGTCGTGCTGACCGGGCTGACCGGGACGCTGGAGCCGCCGATGCGGTGGGAGGCGACGGAGGCCGAGCTGCGCCGGGCCCGCGACCTCACCCACGCGGTCGGCCTCGACGAACGATCCGACGCCCGCTGGCCCACGCTGTCGCAGGGCGAACGCGGTCGGGCGCTGATCGCCCGCGCGCTGATCTCCGACCCGCGACTGCTGCTCCTCGACGAGCCGACCACCGGGCTCGACGTGGCCGCGCGGGAACAGCTGCTGGAGACGATCGACGGTCTGTCGCACACGTCTCCGGAGCTCGCGTCCGTGCTGGTCACCCACCACCTGGAGGAGCTGCCGGAGTCGACCACGCACGCGCTCCTCATCGCTCACGGCCGGACGGTCGCGCTCGGACACATCGACGACGTGGTCACCACCGAGAGGGTCTCCCGGGCATTCGAGCACCGCATCCGGGTCGAGAAGGCCGACGGGCGCTGGAGCGCGCGCGCCGTGCGGGAGCATCCGATCGGCGGAACGACGTCGTGACGGAGTTCGCGACCGCCGACGACGGAACCCCGATCGCGTTCGAGGAGCACGGCGTCGGAGTCCCCGTCCTGCTCATCGCCGGCCAGGCGACCGGGATGCACGGCTGGGGCGCGTTCGCCGAGGCGCTGGCCCGCGACTTCCGCGTCATCGTGTACGACCACCGGGGCATCGGCGAGAGCGGACTCGGTGACCCGTCCGCGTACTCGACGCGGGGGTTCGCGGCGGACGCCGTCGCCGTGCTCGACGCAGCCGGAGTCGCCGCGGCCAACGTGGTCGGCCACTCGATGGGCGGACGGGTCGCACAGTGGCTCGCGGCCGACCACCCCGAGCGCGTGAGGCGCCTGGTGCTCCTGGCCACCAGCTCCGGGGACCGCAGCGCAGCGCCGCGCGACCCCGCTGCGATCGCGGACCTGCTGAGCGGGGACCTGGCGCGGATGGTTCCCCTGTTCTTCGACGCGGAGTGGGCGGACACGCATTCCGCCGATGTCGAGCGCTTCTTCAGCCGGGTCGCCTCCCGTCCCGCCCTGCGCGGGCACTTCGCCGCGAGCCGTGACCACGACGGCTCTGGCGTCCTCGATCGCATCCGTGCCGAGACGCTCGTGGTGCACGGCACGCACGACGCGTTGACCCCGCTGGCGCACGCGGGCGTGCTCGCGGACCGCATCCCGCGCGCCGCCCTCGTCGAGTTCGATGCGCGGCACGGCCTCCACCTGGACACCCCCGCCGTCGAGGAGGCCGTGCGCGCCTTCCTCCTGCCGGAGGGCCAGCGCGCCCGCCCCACCGGCGTCAGGTGACGGCGAACGCTCCGTCGTTCGCGGCCACCACGAACTCCGCGAAGTCGGCCTCCGCCTGGTCCGCATAGCGCTCCGCCCACTCCGCCAGAGCACGTACGAACGACGGACCGGAGCCGACGTAGCCGGAGACGAACGGCGCCTTGGGCGAGCGGGCATGCGCCCGTGCCAGCACCGCACCGCACATGCGGGCGTAGTCGAAGAACTGCGTCCGGTTCATCGATGGGATGTCGAACGACGCATTCCGGTTGCGGAACTGGCGCATGTAGAAGGCGAAACCCTCCACCCGGAGGAACCCGAGGAACGGGTCGGAGACTGCCTGGAGGATGCGCTGGCAGGCGACCACGCGGTAGCCCTGCTCATCGGGCAGCAGGCTCAGGTCGAGGTACCCGGTCAGCGGGGCCACACCGCCGAACCGCTCGACGACGGACGCCTCGGCTTCCTTCAACTGCAGGAGCACCACCTCGCCGGTCGGACCGCGGAGGGCGATGATGAAGCACCGGGTGCCGACGCTTCCGACTCCGACGACACGGCGGGCGACGTCGTCCAGCCGCAGCTGCGACGCGAGGAGCGCAGTGTTCGGAGGCAGGGTGCTCCTGTATTGCTCGTAGGCGCCCTGGGCCAGCGCCTGCACCTCCGGCTCGGCCCGCCGCAGGATGGGCGGACTGTCCACGAAGCGCAGCACCCCATCCTCACCCGTTTCGAGGGTCTTGCGGGCGACGTGCTCGCTGGTGCGCTTGCGCGACTCCTTGGTCACCTGGTCGACGAGTCGCACCATGTCCTTGCTCAGGGCGTTGCGGTTTCGCGAGGACTCGACGGTCGCGGGCGAGTAGTACCGGGTGGTCAGCGGGGCTTCGAGGGCACGTCGCAGCGCGGTCCGGTACTGCGCAGCCCCCGCCTCCGTCGTGTCACGGATGCGGTCGGCCGGCAGCCCCAGGGATCGCCCGGCGAGGACGACGCTGGCGAGCAGGCGCTTCACATCCCACTCCCACGGGCCGACCGTCGACTCATCGAAGTCGTTGATGTCGAAGACCATGGCGTTCTCGGGTGACCGGTAGATGCCGAAATTGCTCAGGTGCGCGTCGCCGCAGATCACCACCTCCGCGCCCGTGGTCGGGGCGCCCGCAAGGTCGGCTACCTGGATCGCCGCCGTCCCGCGATAGAAGGCGAACGCGTTCGCGCTCATCCGCTCGACCCGGAGGTCGATCAGGTTCTGCAGGCGGTTCTCGTGCTGAGCCTGCAGGATGCCGACCGGGTCGCGGCCGGGCGGCGGCGCGTAGTCCGCCTGATCGGAGCGCGGCAGGGCTGCACGCGCAGCCCGTCCCGCCTCGCGGAGCTCCTCTGCGGTGAGCGGACTCTCCGCGCGCTCACCCGCCTCTGCGACGTCCAGTGTCATGCCGCGCCTCCTTCCGGTTGCGGTGCCCCGACGTCGACGCGGAGCACCACCGGGCGTGGACGCGCTCATCATAGGTCCGCGCCCGGCCGCTAGGGTATGCAGAATGCAGGAGTGGATCGAGCACCGCCGCGAGGACGGCGAGCGCGTCGGATGGCTGCGTCCGGAAGGTGACGGGTTCGTCCCGGTCGACCTCCTCGGACGGGAGCTGGGAGGCGCGGTGGACTGGCTCACGGGCGAAGAGACGCTGGAGCGGGCCGGCATCGGCTACCTCGCCGACCGGTACGAGTTGCAGCTCGAGGACGGGCGCCGCCTGCGGGTCCGTCTCACCGAAGTGTCGACGCAGCGGATCGTCGTGAAGAAGGACGACTTCGGCGCCATCGATGCCCCGCAGCTGTTCTACACGCTGCCCTTCCCCCTGCCGGAGACCCTGCGGCCCGCCTGACGGACCCCGCTGACTTCGGGGTGTCCGTGCACCGCATCCCGGCGCTAGCATCGGCCGCACGCGGGCCGGAAGGGCCGCTGGGAGGAGGGGCCCGTGATTCCGCTGACCGTCGGTACCCTGGCGGAGAGCCCGGAACGGCCGGCCGTGCTGGACGGCTCCCGCTTCAACAGGCACACCTTCTGGTGCGGGCAGAGCGGGTCCGGAAAGACGTACGCCCTCGGAGTCGTGCTCGAGCAGCTGCTGCTGCACACCGCGCTGCCGATCGCCGTCCTGGATCCGAACGCCGACTTCACCGAGCTGGCGCGCACGCGTGACGACGCGGACCGTGCCGACGCGGAGCGCTGGGGCGACCTCGGCATCCGGGTGCTCCATTCGAGCACCGAGCGTGAACCGCAGCTCCACATCCGCTTCGTCGACCTCAGCGTGCGCTCCAAGGCCGCCGTCGGCCGCCTGGACCCGATCGTCGACGAGGAGGAGTACAACGCCCTCCTGCACCTGGATGTGACGCCGGAGACCTTCTCCCGGGACACGTTCCTGCAGACGCTCGCCGCGTCGACCGACCCGGCGCGGCGACGCCTGGGCCTCCGGCTCGACAACCTGCAGATCCTGGAGTGGCCGCTGTGGGCGTTCGGCGGGTCCTCCGGTGCAGCCGCGGTCGCCGAGCGGCCGCGCGCGGTGGTCCTCGATGTCGGCGGGTTCACACATCCCGGGGAGCCGCAGGCCGCGGCGCTCGGCATCCTGGAGGACCTGTGGCTGAAGCGGATGGAGCGCCGGCCGATCCTCATCGTCATCGACGAGGCCCACAACTTCTGCCCGCCGGCGCCGCGGTCGAGTGTGGAGGCGCAACTGACCGAGCAGCTCATCCAGATCGCCGCGGAGGGCCGCAAGTTCGGACTCTGGCTGTTCCTGTCCACTCAACGGCCGACCAAGATCCACCCCAATGTGCTCTCACAGTGCGACAACCTGGGACTGATGCGGATGAACTCGCCGCGCGACCTCGCGGAGCTCGCCGACGTGTTCGGCTTCGTGCCGCCGGACCTGCTGCAGTCGTCGCCGTCGTTCCGCAAGGGCGAGGCGCTGTTCGCCGGCGCGTTCAGCGAGCAGCCGCAACGGGTCAGGATCGGCCGCCGGCTCACCGTCGAGGGAGGCAGCGACCTCGCGGTCGCGGCAGGCTAGCCACCCCGCGTCTCTTTGACGCGTGAGGTGCTCGCAGGTGCACCTGGCTGCGGCGTGTCGGCGGCAACTGCGAGCACCTCGACGGCGTTCTTCCCGATCGCGCTACCCACGGTGGCCGGTCTGGTCGCGGCGCTGCTGCCGCTCGTCCCGCCGGGCGTGCGACTCCTCTTTCATCAGTTCGCGGGTGTGGCTGAGGTCGCCGATGATGGGCCGCCACAGCCGCGCACGCGGATCGGAGTCGATCAGGATGGCCCGGAACAGCAAGGTGAGCGGAATGGCCAGGATGGCGCCGATCGGGCCGAGGACGACCGCCCAGAACAGCACGGAGAAGAAGGTGAGCGTCTGGCTCAGGGCGACCGCGCTGCCGACCACCTTGGGCTGGACGACTGACTGCACCACCGCATTGATGATCCCGTAGATGACGATGATCGCGATCACGGTGCCCCAGCCGCCGGTCAGGTAGCCGAAGACGATCGGCGGCACCAGCGCGAAGAAGTAGCCGACGTTCGGGATGAAGCTGCACAGGAACGACAGGATGGCCCACAACAGCGCCGCCGGCACGCCCAGTATCCACAGCAGGATGCCGTTGAGGACGCCCTGCACGATCCCGAGCAGAGTGGTGACGACCATGTAGCGGCGGACCGAGTGGGCGTACCCGCTCATCGCGTACACCAGGTTCGGGCGCGTCGGCTGCAGCTGACGGAGCAGCGACGGTGTGTACGCCGCATCGGCCGGCATCAGGATGAGCATGGTGAGCACGATCACCAGCAGGGCGACGATGCCGAGGGCGTTGCCGAGCAGACCCGTGAGGAAATTCAGCATCGTTCCCGGATTGAACCCGGACTTGATCTGCTGCAACTGCTGCGGCCCGACGCCGATGCTCTGCAGCCAGGACGCGATGTGATCGCCCAGCTGCTGCAGCTGCGGCTTGTACTGGGGCAGCATCCCCACGAACTGAGCCAGCGCGACCCACAGCAGGCCGATGAAGCCGGCGAGGAGCGCGAACACCGTCAGGCCGACGGCGCCGGTGGCCAACCCTTGCGGTGTTCCATGCCGTTCGAGCCAGACGCGCACCGGTTGAGCGCAGATGGTCAGGATGAGGGCGAGGAAGGTCGGCGCGAAGATGCCCTGGATGCCCGCGATGCCGAACGAGACCACGGCCACCGCGGCGAGGCCGAGGAGGATTCGGAGGCCGCGCCCGAGACCTCCCGAAGCGTTCAGCTCGGCGTCGGGGTCGATCGGGCCGGCCGGCGCCGTCGGACGCGGACGGCGGCGGAACGGCCACCGACTGCCCTGCTTCGGTGCCGGTTGCGGTGCAGGCGCAGCTTCACCCGTGCTCATCTGGAGCACTCCTCCCTGACGGCGGCCGTGAACGGTCGCGAGCGGTGGGCCTGGAGAACCACAGCCGTCGTCCGAGGGCGACGGCTGTGGATCCGGGATGCCGGTCCGGTCACGGCGCGCGCCGTGCCGGGGTCGTTCAGACCGTCGGCGCTGCGGGCGGTGTCGTGGTGGGACCTGCCGGAGCGGCCGGCGCCATCGGCGTTGCGCCTGCGCCGCCGGGTGCGGCCGGCGGTGCGCCGTGGCCCGCGAGTGCCCGAGCCTTCAGGTGCGCGAACTCGTCCGGCGTGATGGCTCCGCTGTCGAGCAGCGCCTTGGCCTTCGCGATCTCGTCGGCCGGGCTCGACGTGGCGACCTGACGGATGTAGTCGTCCGTCGCCGACTGCATCTGTCGCGCCTCCCTCTGGTTGCGCTCGGCCATGCCGGGGCCGCGCGCGATCAGGTAGACGAGCGCCGTCAGGAAGGGCACGAAGATCAGGAAGATGATCCACAGCGCCTTCCACCAGCCGTTCAACTTGTGGTCACGGAACAGGTCGCTGATGATCGCGAACAGCGCGAACAGGTACGCCACGAAGGCGAAGCTCCAGAAGAACAGCCAGACGACACTCCAGAAGTTGCTCCAGTCCATAGTGGACTCCCCTCTCGATTTCCAGCTCGACGTCTGGATGTGCGGTGAGAGTATCGCCGGGCGCGTTCGCGCGGCTAGAGAGAACTTTCGGGTGCGGGATGGGTCAGCTGAGCGCGTCCAATTCCGCCGTCAACCGGTCCACGATCTCGGACGCCAGGAAACCCAGGCGGCCGACGCTCCCGCTGAGCCGCCGGCCGGCAGCCACGTGCAGGTAGGTGCCCCAGACCGCGGCCTGGAGCGGTTCCGCACCGCGGGCCGCGAGTCCGGTGATGGCTCCGGCAAGCGCATCGCCGCTTCCCGACGTGCCGAGGCCGGCGTCGCCGTCGCCCACGCTGAGCAGGCGCCCGTCGGGCGACGCGACCCGGCCGAAGCAGGTGACGACGGCGCGGTAGCGGTGGGCGAGCTCCCGGGTGTCCGCGTCCAGGTCGTCCGCCTCGCGCCCGAGCAGCCGAGACGCCTCCTCCGTGTTCGGGGTGAGGATGCGCGGGCCGTCACCCGCGAGACGCGGTCGCCCCGCGAGCGCGCCGAGCGCGAAGGCGTCGAGGACGATCACCGTGTCGCGGCCGGCCGCGCGGGCGGCGCGAGGGAGCATCCTGGCAGTCTCGGTCGCGTCGTCGAGCCCCGGCCCGAGGAGCACCGCATCCGCGCCGGCCAGGTCGCCGGCCGCTTCGCGGACACCCGCACCGCGCACAGCACCGCTGGATGTCTCCGGAAGGGGGACGACCCCCGACTCGGGGAAGGCGACCGCCACCTGCGCGGCCACGGATGCTCCGACCGCCAGTGTGAGGCGCCCGGCGCCCACGCGCAGGGCGGCGCGACCGGCGAGCATGGCAGCGCCAGGGGAGCGGAGCGCTCCGCCGAGGACCAGCACCTCGCCGCGGGAACGCTTGGACCCGGACGGCTCCGGGAGCGGCCAGGCGCGCAGCAGCTCGGGTGTGACCTCCTCGGCGGGCTCGGGATGCGCGCCCGTCCGCTCACGCATCGGTCCGCGCCTCACCCGCGTGCTCGGTCGCGGGCAGGCCCGCGGCCGTCAGGTGCGTGTCATCGGCGAATGCCTGCAGGTGCCATTCGGCGCCGTTGAAGCTGAGCTCGGTCACCGACGCGTTCGCGATGGGATGGGTCAGCAGGTGCTCGGCCAGCTGCGCCTCGGTCATCCGCAGCAGCACGTACAGGAAAAGGCTGACCACCGCGTCATGCGCGAAGACGACCACCACACCGTCCCTCGAATCGGTGGGGAGGGCATCCCGCAGGAACGAGCGGAGCCGCAACGCCACATCCGTCCACGCCTCGCCGCCCGGTGCACGGTAGTAGAACTTGCCCGACCAGCGCCGCCGGTCGGCCTCCAGCGGCAGCCGGCGCTCCACCCCGACCGCGGTGAGCCGGTCGAGGATGCCCAGCTCGCGATCCCGGAGGCGCTCGTCGATGCGGAGCGGGACACGCTCGCCCAGGGCGAACTGCGCGGTCTGGATCGCCCGGCGGTACGGCGAGCTGTACACGACGGCGTCGGCGGGCAGCGCTTCGCGCAGGCGGGCGCCCAACGCCCCGGCCTGCAGCTCGCCGAGCGGCGAAAGGCTGACGTCGGCGTCGCGCGCCTCGACGGCGATGACATCGACGCCGGCGGCCTCCGCGGCCGCAGCGGCGACGTTCGCCGTGCTCTCGCCGTGACGAATGAGGAGCAGGGTGCGGGCGGTCATGCCGAGGACTGTACCCCCGCCGTCCCGCCCCTGCGCCCCCACCGCCCCGCCGTCGAGTACACGAATAGTGCACGCGACACGCCGCGACGGCGAGCAGTTTTTGTGTACTCGACGGTGGGGCGCTAGCGGCGGGGGGAGGCGGGGGCGAAGGATTGGGTGCCCAGGACGGAGAGCAGCGCCAGCTTCTCGGCGGCCTCCGTGCGCGGCGGAGCGGTGAGCACGAGGAGGCACTGCGACTGGTCCTCGGTGAACAGCGCCTGGCAGTCCAGCTCGATGGCCCCCAGTTCGGGATGCAGCAGCGTCTTGTGGTCCTCGAACCGGCGGGCGACCTCGTGCCGTTCCCACAACTCGGCGAACTCCGGGCTCTCCGCCAGGAGCGCCCGCACCAGCTCACCCGCCCGCGACCGCGGACCCATCGCGCCGTACGCGTCGCGCAACGAGGCGACCTGCGCCCGGCTCTGACGCGCGCGGTCGTCCTCCGGGTACTGCGCCCGCGCGGTCTCCGGATCCGTGAACCAGCGGTAGTACTCACTGCGGGCCAGGCCCGTGTAGCCTGAGCGGTCGCCGAGCAGGGCGACGGCCATCCGGTTCTGCACCAGCGTCTCGCCCAGGTTCGACAGCACCAGCGCCGGTGTGTCGTCGAGGCGGTCCAGCACGCGCAGGAGGGCGGGGGAGACGTGCCCGGCACCCGAGAGTCGATCGGGAGTGTTGTGTCCGGCGACGCGGTACAGGTAGTCCCGCTCGTCGGCGGTCAGCCGCAGCGCCCGTGCGAGCGACGACAGCATCTGCTCGCTCGGCTGGGGGCCGCGCCGCTGCTCCAGCCGGGTGTAGTAGTCGGTGGACATCGCCGCCAGGAGGGCGACCTCCTCGCGCCGCAGCCCGGGGGCACGACGGCGGGCGCCGGCAGGCAGGCCGACGTCTTCGGGATGCAGCGTCTCGCGATGGCGTCGCAAGAAGTCGGCGAGTGCGGCACGGTCCATACCTCCATCATGGACGCCCTCGCCCGCGGCAACCAGGGACCGCCGATCCCTGGATGACCGCTCCACTTCCTCCGCCTGGCGGCCGGCCCGAAGGTGGAGGCATGAACATCACAGGAAACACCGTCTTCATCCCCGGCGCGACCAGCGGAATCGGGCTCGCCCTCGCCGTCGCCCTCCACGACCGCGGTAACACCGTCATCGTCGGCGGCCGGCGCACCGAGCTGCTCGAGCAGATCGCCGCCGAGCACCCCGGCATCGACACCGTGCGCATCGACACAGCAGACGCCCAGAGCATCCGGGACGCTGCGACCGAGGTGCTCGCCGCGCATCCTGACCTCAATGTTCTGGTCGCCATGGCCGGCATCATGCGGGTCGAGGACTGGCACACCCCGGCCGGCTTCCTGGACTCGGCCGAGGCTGTCGTCGCGACCAACGTGCTCGGCCCGATCCGCCTGATCGCCGCATTCGTGGGGCACCTGCAGACGCGCCCCGACTCGACTATCGTCACAGTTTCGTCCGGTCTGGCGTTCACGCCGCTGAAGGCGACACCCAGCTACAACGCGAGCAAGGCCGCCGTCCACATGCTCGGCGAGAGCATCCGCCTCCAGCTGGCCGACACCTCGGTGAAGATCCTCGAACTGGTGCCGCCGGCGGTCCGGACCGCCCTGCTGCCCGGCCAGGAGGAGAGCGAGTTCGCGATGCCCCTCGACGACTTCGTGGCCGAGGTGATGGAGCTGATCGAGACGCAGCCGGACGCCAAGGAGCTGCAGGTCGAACGGGTCAAGTTCCTCCGTTACGGCGAGGCCCGCGGCGACTACGACCGTGTGGTGGAGGTGCTCAACGCGTCCGACCCGCACGGGAAGGAGGCGGCGTAGGGCGCTCCGTGCCGCCTCGTGATCACGGCCCGGCGTCGGCAGTCGCTCGTGCTGCTCGGCGCCGGTTCGCGGTCTCGTCGAGAACGACGACGACGAGCAGCACCAGGTTGACCAACCAGCTGAGAGCGAGCGGCGTGAGCACGCTGTGCATGACGAACAGGGCGAGTGCGACAACGGCGCCGACCAGATGTGTGCCCAGCCACGGTCCGCCGACCGCTCGCCGGAAGACCGCGTTGGCGACCAGGTAGAGGGCTGCCGAGCCGGTCAGCAGCCCGGCGGTCCACACGTTCGTGTCTCCGGTCGGATCCTGCAGCACCAGACCGTCGGCGACCGCGGCCAGCACGATGCCGAAGACGAACAGGATCGGGATGTACGTGAACGCCGTCTGCGCGACCATGCCGCGCCCGGCAGCGTTCTCGATGTACTCGCTGCCGCTCCGTTGGTTGTGGGTGAAGTAGAGCAGCCACATCAGCACCGTGCCGACGAAGGCGCCGACGAAAGCGCCGAAGGTCGCCCACCCGATCGTTCCGGCCCCGAAGGTCGACCCGGTGACGACGATGGATTCGCCGAGCGCGATGATCAGGAACAGGCTGACCCGCTCGGACATGTGCTCTCCTGACACGTTCCAGGTCTCCACCCGGGAGGCCCCGAGGCCCGGTGTCCAGTACCGGACTCGTGGGCCGACCAGGTCGATCACCAGCGCGAGGAGCCACACCCAGAGGCGGGCCTGATCCGGCACGAACGCGCCGATGATCCAGACCGCGCCCGCGACGGCATGCCAGACGCTGATGCGCACGAAGTTGACGGCATGCGCTGGGCTCTGTCGCGCGAACGCGAAAATCGCGAACACACTGCGGCTCAGCTGCAGTGCGACCATGCTGACCGCGAAAAGCAGCGCGCGCGCACCGAACGCCTCGGGGATCGCGATCGAGACCAGCAGACCGAACAACATCAGCACGATGAAGAGGGCGCGAACGGCACCGGTCTCCGGGTTCAGCCAGCTGGACGCCCAGGTGGTGTAGACCCACATCCACCAGACGGCCCAGCCGAGTATGAGGGTGTGCACCAGTGAGCTGCCGCTCTGCTCGTGGATGAGGATGTGCGAGACCTGCGTGATGGCGAAAACGAACACCAGGTCGAAGAACAGCTCGATGTAGGTGACGCGGTGCGATGCGTCGCCCGTAGCCGGCCGCAGCAGGTCGGCGGAGAATCCGATGCGGAACCTCTCGCTTCGTTCGGCCACACGCACAGTATGGCCGCACTCGCAGCATTGCCGGGATCGTCAGGCGCGCGCGCCCGCACCGCTCACGCGCAGGAACACCGTGACCCAGGCGAACACGATGACGCCGGCGATCAGCTCGGTCGCTGTCAGGACGTAGTAGCCGGTGACGAAGAACACGGCGGCCACCACGATCACCGCGAACGACAGGTAGCCGAACAGGAGGAAGGCGCGCGGCGCTTGCGGCAGCGCCGGGCGCACCCAGAAGATCAGCAGCGCGAAGGCGATCAGCATCCCGACCGCCGAGACGTTGTGCAGGATCTGCGACACGTCGAGCGGGAAGAGGCCGACCCCCGCCAGCAGCACCCCGATCAGGATGAGACACACGCGCACGCGCAGCGTCGCCGCGCGGAGAGAGGCGTCGACCCCGGTGAGGTCCGTCGCATAGCGGGCGATCGCGGCCATCATCAGCCCGGCGACGATGAGCGTCAGGTTGAAGGTCAGCGACGAAACGCTGTTCGTCATGCCCAGCGCGCTCAGGTGGAACTGCCACCAGTGCGGGTCCGGCGCGGTCAGCGTCGCCACCAGGATGCCCACCACGGCGAAGACCGCCAGCACGGTCGACAGGCGCATCAGGTCCATTCGCGTCGCCGACAGGAAGACCGCGTAGGCCGTCACGCCCGCAGCCGCACCGGCGAGCGCGGTCGCCGACAACGCGTAAACGGTCGCGTCGGCGAAGCCGTCCGCGAGCACGGCTCCGAGCAGCAGCCAGCCCAGCAGGGCGATCATCCCGTGCGACACGGCGATCACCGCCGTGTCGAACACGGACACGGCGGGTGCGCTCCGGGGGGCGCTCCCGGGCTCCCGGTCCGGTCGGCCACCGAACGGGGTCAGCGCGTCGCGGTGCCACAGGCGACCGACGACGTACGCGGCCACGGCCAGGATGCCTGCGGCCAGTGCGGTGAACTGCGACACCGAGCCGGGACCTACGATGGGAAGGGACCGACCCCAGAAGAAGGGGAGGGAGACGATCGCGGCGACCACCAGCGCGGCGGCGCCCACGACGATGGCGGCACCCTCCAAGTCGAGCGCGGCCGCCCTCATGGCCACACGAGTGGTGCTTCTCTGCCGGATCCCGGTCATCGTCGGTCCTCCTCCTCTGTCCGTCGCTGCCTGAACGTTCGATCAGGCCTCGGTCGCGCGGGCAACGCGGCCGGCCGGCGCCGCCCTTCGTCCCGGCAGGAAACCCGCCACGACCGCCCCTGCGATCGCCACGACGATCAAGGGCACCATGGCGAGCGCATAGTTGTCGCCGGGGCCCCGCGCGGTGAGGCCGAGGATGCTTGCCACGATCGCCGTCCCGAAGCTCGATCCGAGATTCGAGACGCTGCGGGACAGGCCGGAGATCTCTCCCTGTAGTTCCTCCGGGAAGGCCGACTGCACGACGTTCACGCTGGGTGTGAGCATGACCCCGAGCCCCAGGCCGATGACGAGTAGTCCGGGGGCGAACGGCCACGCCCCTGGCACAGCGCCCACCAGCAGGAGCAGAACCGTCCCGAGGGCGGTGACCAGGAAGCCGCTGAGGATCAGCGTGCGCTGGGCGATCGACCGCACCAGACGGCCGGCGCTGAGCGAGGAGACCAGGATTCCGACCGTCGCAGCGCTGAAGATCACGCCCGATTCGACGGCGTCATACTGTCGCACCACTTGAAGGTGGCCGGCCACAAGGAACGAGATTCCCATCAGCAGGAGCCACTGGAAGTTCTGAGTGACCAGCCCGAGGTTCGATTCTCGATTCCGGAACAGCGCGGTGGAGAGCAACGCCGCGCGGCCGTGACGCTCCCGTCCGCGGATCCAGGCGTAGAAGCCGGCGATGATGGCCGCGCCCGCGACGAGCAGCACGACTCCCAGGACGACGCGGTCGTCGATCGCCAGGATGCCCGTCACGAACACCACCAAGCCGGCGCCGGAGAGGACCGCCCCGATGCCGTCGTACGGCATCGTCGGGTCGGCGGGAATCGGATCCCTGAGGCGCAGGGCCAGCAGCAGGATGGCGACGATGATGATCGCCTGGAACACGAAGGCAGCACGCCAGCTGATCGCGGTGCAGATCCATCCGCCGATCAGCGGACCGGTCGCGGCCCCCACACCTCCCGCGGCGCTGACGATCCCGAAGGAGCGGGCGCGCGAACGGAGATCTTTCCAATAGAGCGTCACCAGGATGTACACCGGTGGGATCAGAAGTGCAGTGCCCGCTCCCTCCAGGATCGAGTTCCCGAGGATCAGCAGCCCCAGCCCAGGAGCCAACGCGCTCAGGACGGCGCCGACCCCGTAGATCCCCAGCCCCAGCAGGAAGCACACCTTGCGGCCGAGAAGGTCCGTGAGCTTGCCGAACGGCACCATGAGTGCCGCCATGGTCAGCAGGAACAGCGTGATCGACAGCTGGATGCCCGGCACGGTCGTGCCCAGATCTTCGCTCATGTCGTTGAGCATCACGTTCATGTTGGAGCCGGCGAACGAGCAGATGAACTGCGCGAGGGCGAGCGGCGCCAGCACCCACCCCGTCACGGCGCCCCCGGTAGCGGACATCCGGATTCCTCCCGTCGGCTGCATGATGCCTCCGCGTTGCCGGCCTCGGCTAGACCGCAGATCGCGGTCGCCCCTCTGGTACGGGCAACGGCCCCTTCCCGCCCGGATGTCCGCGGCGTTAGCATGCGCGCGAGCAGGGGCGGCGGGACGGAAGGGGCGGACATGGCTGCGGAATCGCACGGGGGCTCCCGCTTCCCGGGAATCGACGAGCACGGCATGATCGGGGACCTGCAGACGGTCGCCCTGGTCTCCACGGCGGGGAGCATCGACTGGTTCTGCGCGCCGCGGTTCGACTCGCCGTCGGTGTTCGCCGCTCTGCTGGACCCCGAGAAGGGCGGCTACTTCCGCATCCACGCGCCGGGCGACGGGATGCGCGTCAAGCAGATGTACTTTCCACAGACGGCGGTCCTCATCACGCGGTTCATGTCCGCGGACGGTGTCGGCGAAGTCATCGACTTCATGCCCGTCGCCGCCGAACCGAAGGTCCCGACCGCCAGCCGGACCATTGTGCGCGTCGTCCGGGTCGTCCGCGGCGAGGTGACGTTCCGGGTGGAGTGCCGGCCACGGTTCGACTACGGTCGCCGCACCCACACCGCGACCGCCACCGCCCACGGCGTCCGCTTCGACGACGGCGAGAACAGCGCGGCGCTGCTCGGAGTCGGCCCGGACGATCTCGACGGCGGCGACCTCGACGGCGATCTCGGCGGCAGTGCCCTCGACGGCGACGACGTCGACGTGACGATCACGCTCACCGCGGGGCAACGCCGGCTGTTCGCCTTCGAGACCGAGCCTGCCGCCGATCCGCGCGGGCTCGGAGCCGCCAGGGGTACCCGGCTGTTCCGCGACACCGTCGACTTCTGGCGCGACTGGCTCTCCCGCAGCACCTTCACGGGACGCTGGCGGGAGGAGGTGGAGCGCTCAGCGATGGTGCTGAAGCTGCTGCAGTATGCACCCACCGGGGCGCTGGTGGCCGCGCCGACGGCCGCGCTGCCGGAGCAGCTCGGCGGCGTTCGCAACTGGGACTACCGCTACACGTGGATTCGGGATGCCTCCTTCTCGGTCTTCTCCCTGCTCGCGCTCGGCTACACCGACGAAGCGATCGCGTTCGAGCTGTGGGTCGGCGATCGGGTGATCGAACAGGTCGGCGACTCGTCCGGGCCGCTGAAGATCATGTACCGGATCGACGGATCATCCGACCTGGAGGAGCTCACCCTGGACCACTTCGAGGGCTACGCCGGCTCGCGACCCGTCCACGTCGGGAACGGGGCGGCGGACCAGCTGCAGCTCGACATCTACGGGGAGGCGTTGGAGGCGCTCGCCGTCGGCGAGCAGTTCCGCCCGATCGGCAACCCGGGGTGGGCGAAGCTGCGCGGCATCCTGGACTGGCTGGCCGACAACTGGGATCAGCCCGACGAAGGGGTGTGGGAGACCCGCGGCGGCAGGAAGGACTTCACCTACGGCCGAATCATGTGCTGGGTCGCCTTCGACCGGGGCATCCGCATCGCGCGCGACCGCGGCCTCCCCGCGCCGCTGGAACGGTGGACGGCCGAACGGGACGCCATCTACGAGCAGGTGTTCACGCGCTGCTGGAACCCCGAGCGGAAGGCCTTCACGCAGTACCCGGGCACCGATGTCGTGGATGCGATCACTCTGCTGATGCCGCGGGTCGGGATGATCGCGCCGCAGGACCCGATGTGGCTGTCGACGCTCGACGCGATCGGGGAGGAGCTGGTGACCGACAGCCTGGTGTACCGCTACAACCCGGCGGCCTCGCCGGACGGCCTGCCCGGCGAGGAGGGCACCTTCTCGCTCTGCTCCTTCTTCTACGTGATGGCGCTCACCGACGCTGGGCGGCTGGAGGAGGCGCAGTACGCGTTCGAGAAGATGCTGACCTACGGCAACCATGTGGGCCTGTACGCGGAGGAGATCGACCCGTCGGGTCTGCAGCTCGGCAACTTCCCGCAGGCCTTCACCCACCTGGCGCTGATCCGTGCAGCGATCGAGCTGGACGCCGCCCTGGAGAGTGCGGCGACGCGGCGCCGATGGACCTGAACGAGCCGGGAAACCCTCCGGGCGACCGCGATCCGTCCGTCCGGAGGGGGTTGTGGCGGCACTGGGGGTCTCCGGCCGCGATCTACGGGACGATCGTCTATGCAAGCGTCGTGGCGGCGGCTTCGGGCGCCGACGACGACCAGGAGTCGGCCGTGCGCCTGCTCGTCTTCAGCCTGGTGAGCATCGTCGTCTTCTGGCTCGCGCACGTCTATTCGACCGCGCTCGGATTCCAGGCAGATGAGGCCAGCGTCAGGGGCCGCGTGCGGGACTCGATCCGCCACGCGCTCAGCGAGTCCGGTGGGATGCTGGAGGCGGCCATCGTGCCCAGCATCCCTCTGCTGCTGGCAGCCATCGGGGCACTGCCCCCCGACTTCGGTGTCGCCCTGGCGCTCTGGCTGGCCGTGCTGATGCTCGCCATCCTCGGGTTCTCGGCGTTCCGGCGTCGCGGCCGCTCCGTGCTGGTCTGCCTGGTCGGGGCGGTCGTCACGGGATCGTTCGGGATCGTCGTCATCCTGCTGAAGAGCGCGCTGCAGCACTGAGTGCGCGCGTCACCGAGTGCGAGCCTCAGCGGTCGGCGACCTCCGCCAGCAGCGCGCCGAGCTCGGCGGGGCGGGTGAACATCGGCCAGTGTCCGGTCGGCAGCTCGACCACGTCGAGGCGCTCCAGGCGCCCGACCTCCGCCAGCACCGGCGAGCCGCCGTCGACCCAGGAGCGGAGGTCCGCCGGCGTGAACTCGCACGCGACGATCGTGGCCGGGACGGCTCGACGTCGTGCGTCGTCCGTGAGCTCGATCGGGGTGGTGGGGATCGCTCCCGGCTCAGGGACGGCCGTGCGGCGGAACTCCTCCCGCTGCGCGTCGGTGAGGTCGACCAGGTCGGCGTCTTCGAAGTCCTCCCAGTCGAGCAGGTCGATCTCGCCGTCGACGGGCGTCAGGTCCGAGGCGATGACGCCGCCGGGCCCGAGCGGCCAGGAGTCGACGTAGACCGTCCGCGAGACCCGGTCCGGACGCAGTCCCGTCGCGGCGTAGGCCAGCGGACCGCCGCCCGAGTGCCCGACGAGCACCACATCCCGTGCGCCGGCGTCGCCGACCGCGTCGATCTGACGGACGATCGCATCCACCTGGTCCGGCACCGTGATGCGGCCGCGATCGGTCTCTCCCGACTCCAGGCCGGGCAGCGTGAGCGGATGCGCATGGTGCCCCGACCGCTCGATGACGGGCGCCACCTCCCGCCAGGCGTCGGCGCCGAGCCAGAATCCGGGAACGAGGATGATCTCCATGCGCCGACGGTAGCGCAGAGGTCCGACATCCCGCGCTACAGCAGCGCCAGCTTGCCGACGATGCGGTCGACCCGGTTGCGCGGACCGACGATGCTGACCGCGTAGTAGGGGAGTTCGCCGGAGCGGGACCCGGTCACCCCCTGCAGGTACTCGTCGTAGACGCGGGTCAGCTGTGCGGCAGCCGGCATATCGGCGACGAAGACGTCCTCTGCGGTCCCCGCCTTCACCCGGATCGCCGCCAGCTGCGTGCCGGAGGCCCGCAGAACCGAGCATCCCGCCCAGGGCAGCCCGGGATGCGCGCTCCCGTCGGCGTCCACCGCGTCCGGGCCGAGAAGTCCGTCCACACGAGCTGCAGTGGCCGCCGCCGCGCAGATGGCCGCATTGGCGGCGATGCCCGCAGGCAGCGACTCGTCCACCACGACCACCCATTCAGCCGGGCCGACCGCGTCGGCGCGCCCGTGTCCACCTCGTGGGGAAGGAAGCCGACGGAGTTCGTCATAGCATATGTCCTTTCGTTCGGCTCGATCGGCCTGAATCTACAGACAACGCTCGTCTGATGCTGACGATCCGAATTTCGTTCGGCGACCGCGGTATTCTGCACGACATGGACGAACTTGATCGGGCGATCCTGCGAGAACTCCAGTCGGATGCGCGGCGCAGCAACCGAGACATCGCCGCCGCCGTCGGGGTCTCACCGAGCACCGCGCTGGAGCGCACCAGGGCGCTGCGGCGACGCGGAATCATCCGCGGCGCCGTGCTCGACGTGGACCTGGCGGCGATCGGCCGCCCGGTTCAGGCGCTCATCGCCGTGCGCATCCGGCCGCCGTCGCGTCCGGTGATCGAGGGATTCCGGGACTGGGTGGCGGCGCTGCCCGAGACGCTCGGCGTGTTCGTCACGAGCGGGAACGAGGACTTCATCGTCCACGTCGCGGTCGCCGACAACGAGAGCCTGTACGCCTTCGTGATCGACCGGCTCACCCAGCGCCGGGAGATCGCCGACGTCCGGACGTCCGTCGTCTACGAGCACCTGCGCAACGGGAGCCTGGAGCCGCTGAACTGATCCGTGGGGCGGGGCTACCATGTGCCGCACCGCATCCTTCTGAGAGGAATCACGCATGCCCGCACTGACCGACACGTTCACGCTCTCCAACGGCGTCACCATCCCCAAGATCGGGTTCGGCACCTGGCAGATCCCCGACGGCCCGGAGACCTACGACTCGGTCCGCACCGCTCTGGACGCCGGCTACCGGCACATCGACACGGCTCGCGCGTACGGCAACGAGGCGAGCGTGGGACGCGCGGTGCGCGACAGCGGCATCCCGCGCGACGAGATCTTCATCACCACCAAGTGCCCCGCCGAGGTGAAGGATGCGGAGGGCGCGCGTCACGCGTTCGACCGGTCGACGGAGCTGCTCGATTTGGGCGCGATCGACCTGTACCTCATCCACGCGCCGTGGCCGTGGAACGCGATCGGCAGCGACCATCGCGCAGGCAACATCGAGGTCTGGAAGGTGTTCGAGGAGGTCTATGAGGAGGGACGGACCCGATCGATCGGCGTCAGCAACTTCACGGTCGCCGACCTGGATTCGCTGATCGACGCGACGGAGGTTGTCCCGCACGCCGACCAGATCCGGTGGTTCGTGGGGAACACGCAGCCGGAGACCACGGCCTACTGCCAGGAGCACGACATCCTCGTCGAGGGCTACTCGCCGCTGGCGACCGGGCGCCTGCTCGACAACGCGGACATCGCAGACATCGCGGAGAAGTACGGGAAGTCGGTGGCACAGGTGAGCATCCGCTACCTGCTGCAGAAGGACATCCTGCCCCTGCCGAAGTCGACGACCCCGAGCCGCATCGTCGAGAACGCCGACGTCGACTTCGAGCTGTCGGCCGAGGACGTCGCGGCGCTCGACGCTCTTCACGCGGGCGAGTGACGTCCTGAGGGGCCCTTCCGTCGGAGATCCGCCGGCCAAAGAAGGAGATTCGGCGGCCTGAGCCGTCGAATCTCCTTCTCACCGCGGTGCGTCGGAGATTTCGAGGTCCTTCTCCGCCGTTAGCAGCCACCGGCAAGATCCGCCGAAAATCGTCGCCCGAGAGCCAGGAATAAAGGCCCCCCTCCTGCGTTGGACTTGAGTGCACAAGGCTCAACTTTCAGAAACAGGAGAACACGTGCCTGAGAACTTCACTCCCGACGGTGACGGCAACAACTCGTTCGACGAGTTCCTTGCGCGGTACCTCGCGGGTGAGCGTGCGCGCAACGCACGCTCGATCGACATCAGCCGCTTCCTCAGCCGGCGCACCCAGGAGATCCTCGCCGAGGCGGGGCGCTTCGCGCTGGAGCACGGCCATAACGAGCTGGACGCTCTGCACGTCCTCCGCGTGATGGCCGAGCAGGAGCCGGCCGCCGACGCCATGCGCCGCATCGGCGTCGACCCATCGCGCGTCGCGCAGGCCGCCGAGTCGCGCCTACCCGCCTCCAGCGACGTCATCCGTGCGGACGGCGCCTCCATCACCGGTGCGCTGCAGCGCGCACTCTTCCACGCGTACCAGGTCGCCCAGGCGTCCGGCTCCACGTACATCGACCCCGAGCACGTCTTCTTCGCGCTCGTCATCGGTCGTGACGCCCCGGCCGGCCGGGTGCTGCAGGCCGCCGGTGTGACCCCGGAGGCGCTGACCGAGTCCATGGGCGACCGTGCGACGGTGGATGCGAGCGGCGCGGGCGACCGTGCCACCTCCCAGGAGGCCTCGCAGACCCCCATGCTGGACCAGTTCGGCACCGACCTGACCGCGCTCGCACGCGACGGCAAGCTCGACCCGGTCATCGGCCGGCTGGACGAGATCGAGCAGGCGGTCGAGATCCTCTCTCGCCGCACCAAGAACAACCCGGTGCTGGTCGGCGAGGCCGGCGTCGGCAAGACGGCGATCGTCGAGGGCCTGGCCCGCGCCATCGTCGCGGGAGACGTGCCGGAGCAGCTGCAGGAGAAGCGGGTCGTCTCGCTCGACCTGGCCGCGATGGTCGCGGGTACCCGCTACCGCGGCGACTTCGAGGAGCGCCTCACCACCCTGATGGACGAGATCAGCGCGGGAACCGACGAGCTGATCGTGTTCATCGACGAGTTGCACACCGTGGTGGGTGCCGGAGGCTCCGGCGAGTCCGGCGGCATGGACGCCGGCAACATCCTCAAGCCGCGTCTGGCACGCGGCGACCTGCACCTGATCGGTGCGACCACGCTGAAGGAGTACCGCCGCATCGAGAAGGACCCGGCGCTGGAGCGCCGCTTCCAGCCGGTGACCGTCGGCGAGCCGTCCGTGGAGGACGCAGTGCTCATCCTGGACGGCCTCCGCGCCGCCTACGAGGAGCACCACGGCGTGCGCTACACGGCCGACGCCATCCGCGCCGCCGTGGAGCTGTCCGACCGCTACGTCTCCGACCGGTTCCTTCCCGACAAGGCCATCGACCTGATCGACCAGGCCGGCGCGCGCCTGCGCCTCTCGCTGGGCAAGCGCGTCGACACCTCCGCCCTGATGGAGCGGCTGGCCACGCTGGAGTCCGAGAAGAACTCCGCGGTCACCGCCGAGCACTACGAGGAGGCGTCGCGGCTGCGCGACGAGATCGAGTCCGTTCAGCACTCGCTGGACGAGCTGGCGTCGGCTCCCCGGGTGGATGCGGTGGTCGGCGAGCCGGAGATCGCTGCGATCGTGTCGCGCTCGACCGGCATCCCGGTGTCCCGCGTCGGCGAGGCCGACCGTGAGCGCCTGGCGCGCCTCGAGTCGGAGCTGCACGAACGGGTGATCGGCCAGCACGACGCAGTCGTCTCGGTCGCGAAGGCTGTCCGGCGCAACCGCACCGGCCTCGGCGACGAGGGCCGTCCGGTCGGCAGCTTCCTCTTCCTCGGCCCCACCGGTGTCGGCAAGACCGAGCTGGCGAAGTCGCTCGCGGCGTCGCTGTTCGGCTCGGAGAAGGCGATGCTGCGGTTCGACATGAGCGAGTTCGGCGAGCGCCACACGGTCGCCCGGCTGGTCGGCGCCCCTCCCGGATACGTCGGCTACGACGAGGCCGGCCAGCTGACCGAGCGCGTGCGCCGCAACCCGTACTCGGTGGTGCTCTTCGACGAGATCGAGAAGGCGCACCCGGACGTGTTCAACCTGCTGCTGCAGGTGCTGGACGACGGCCGCCTGACCGACGGTCAGGGCCGCACGGTCGACTTCCGCAACACGGTGGTCATCATGACGTCGAACCTCGGTTCGGAGTTCCTGGCCAGCCGCAGCGGAGCTCTCGGCTTCATCCCGGCCGGGTCGGACGGTTTCGCCTCGGAGAAGGACATCCGCGACCGCGTGATGGGCAAGCTCCGTGAGGCCATGCGTCCGGAGTTCCTGAACCGGATCGACGAGATCGTCCTGTTCCGGAAGCTGGACGCCGAGCAGCTGCGCGACATCGTCCGTCTGCTGCTGAACGCGACCGCCTCCCGCCTGGCCGCCCGCGACATCGCCTTCAAGGCGACGGATGCGGCGGTCGCGTGGATCGCGGACGCCGGCTACGAGCCGGAGTACGGGGCCCGTCCGCTCCGTCGCGTCATCCAGCGCGAGGTCGACGACCGCATCGCCGAACTGATGGTCAGCGGCGAGCTGGGCGAGGGCGGCCGCGTGACCGTGGACGCCGAGGCCGGCGACCTGCGCGTCACCGCCGCAGCGTCCCTCCCCGTCGCGGCGTAACCGCCCCCGCACCACCCGCCACGGCGCCGGCCCGTCCCAGGGCCGGCGCCTTCGCGCATCCCGGCATCTGGTGGACGCAACACGCCGTTTCGGCTACGCGATAACGGCGTGTTGCGTCCACCAGATCGGGCGAAGCCGGCCCGGCGCGCGGCGCCCTCGCGTGTGCGCATCCTGAACGACTCCAAACCGACGCACACGCAACCCCCTGGACTCGCCCAGAAAGGACTGGTTGCCTGGAAGGCGTGTCTGCCCCCGAACGACTCCGCCTTCCGTCACGCCTGGCCGCCCTCGATGAGCGGCTGGAGCCGGTCAAGCGCTTCGAGCTGAAGCCCGCGCGCACGCGCGGCGGGCTGATCGCCCAGTTCCTCGGCCTGGCCCTGGTCGCCGCGGTGCTCAGCTCGCTGCTGGCGCTGCCCGCGTTCCTCGGCGCCGGCGTGACCGCTGCCGCCGGTGCGAGCAGCTTCAACGCGCTTCCCGCAGACCTGCACATCCAGCAGTTCGCCCAGAATTCGACCGTCTACGCCAAGCAGGGCGGCCAGGATGTGCCGATCGCGAAGTTCTTCGCACAGAACCGGCAGGACGTGTCCTGGGGTCAGATCGCCCAGACGGTGAAAGACGCGACCGTCTCGGCGGAGGACCCGCGGTTCTACACAGAGGGCGCGGTCGACATCTGGGGAACCCTCCGCGGTGCGGTCTCGACTGTCGCGGGCGGAAACGTGCAGGGCGGCTCGTCGATCACCCAGCAGTACGTGAAGAACGTCGAGGTCGAGAAGTGCGAGGCCCTCACCAGCCAGAAGAAGGTGGACGCCTGCTACGCCGACGCCGCGGGGGTGACCCTCCAGCGCAAGGTGCAGGAGATGCGCTACGCGGTGCAGGTGGAGAAGACCTACAGCAAGAAGGACATCCTCACCGGCTACCTCAACGTGGTCGGGTTCGGCGGCCAGGTGTACGGAGTGCAGGCCGCCGCGCAGTACTACTTCAACTCGACCGCCGCGAAGCTCGACCTGGCCCAGGCGGCGACGCTGGCCGCGATCCTCAACAACCCGGCCAACCTGCGCATCGACCAGCCCAACAACAAGGCGAACGGTGCGGCCAACGGCTACAAGCTGACCAAGGAACGCCGCGACTACGTGCTCGACCGCATGTACATCACGCACACGATCACGAAGCAGCAGCGGGACGCGGCGAAGGCGACGCCGATCACGCCGACGATCACCCCGACGACGCAGGGATGCGCGGCGGCGCAGCAGTTCAACGCCGCGTTCTTCTGCGACTACGTCCGGGATGTGATCCTCACCGACCCGGCGTACGGCTCCACCTCGGACGCCCGCCTGCAGACGCTCAACCGGGGCGGCCTCAAGATCTACACCACACTGAACCTCGACCTGCAGCAGGTGGCTCAGGCGTCGCTCAGCAAATACATCCCGGGCTCGCGTCCCGGTATCGACCTCGGCGCCTCCAACGTCGCGCTCGAGTTGGGGACCGGACGCGTCGTCACGATGGTGCAGAACCGGGCCTTCAACAACACGGACACACCGGTCGACGGCACGACCGCGGTGAACTACAACACCGACGAGGACTACGGCGGCTCGCAGGGCTTCCAGACGGGTTCGACATTCAAGGCGTTCGACCTCGCCGCGTGGCTGGAGGCCGGGCACAGCCTGTACGAGACGGTGAATGCCTCCCAGCACCTCTTCCCGACCTCCGACTTCACCAACACCTGCGCCGACATCAACGGCCCGCCGTGGCCGGTCACCAACGACGAGGGCTCGGCGAGCCGCCTCTCGGTCATGTCTGCGACCGCGCAGTCGGTGAACACCGCGTTCGCCGAGATGGGCACGAAGGTCGACCTGTGCTCGATCCTGGACGCGGCCAAAGGCCTGGGCGTGCATCCCGCGTCGAAGAGCAACCCCTGGGTCCAGACGCCGTCGATGATCCTCGGCACGAACTACATCTCGCCGCTGACGATGGCCACGGCCTACGCGGGCATCGCCAACAACGGCATCGTGTGCACGCCCATCGCGATCGACCGGGTCGTGAACGCCGACGGCACCGACCACAAGGTCGGCAAGTCGACCTGCACGCAGGGGCTCAAGCCCGAGATCGCGGCCGGGGTGACCTACGCGCTGCAGGGTGTCATGAAGGGCGGCGGGACGGCCGCGAGCGCCAACCCGTACGACGACGTCCCGATCATGGCCAAGACGGGGACGACGGACGACTCCCTGGAGAACTGGCTGATCACGTCCACCACCAAGGTGGCGACGGCGACCTGGGTGGGCAACGTCTCCGGATCCACACCGCTGCGGTCGCTGAGCTTCAAGGGGATCGGCGGCGGCAACGTGAAGTTCTCGATCGCCAAGCCGATCCTGAAGGCGATGAACGTCGCGTACGGCGGCGACGACTTCACCAAGCCGACACAGGCGGTGCTCTATGGGAACGAGATCACCATGCCCGACCTCGCCGGAAAGGCACCGGACGTGGCGCAGAAACTGTTGGACGGACTCGGCCTGGACGTGACGGTCGACCCGACCCCGGTGGACAGCGCCCAGCCCGCCGGCACGGTGGCCGCCAGCGACCCGCCCGCCGGGGCGACAGTGGAGGACGGCGACTCGGTCACCCTCACGGTGAGCAACGGGCAGAAGTCGACCGGAACGCCGCGCCCCACCCCTGCGCCGGGCACCTCGACGCCGTCACCGACGTCGACCGGCTGACGTGCTGACCTGCTCGCGCCGGCGAGCCCGTGGCCGGTGACCCCGTCGCTCAGGCGTCTGCGGTGACGGGACTGCCGTCGTCCTGCCCGAGCCACGTGGCGAGGATGCGCCCGCGCAGCGCGTTGGACCGCTCTGCGAATGCGCGCTGCAGGCGCACATACTCGGCCTTCCCTTCCGCGGTCTCGATGGCGACGGGCTCGGCGCCCCACTGCCGCAGGTCGTAGGGCGACGCCTGCATGTCGAGCAGCCGGATGTCGCGGGCCAGCTCGAAGGCGTCGAGCAGCAGCTCTCCAGGGACCAGCGGGCCGAGCTTCATGGCCCACTTGTAGACGTCCATCCCGGCGTGCAGGCAACCCGGCTGCTCCAGCTCCGGCTGTGTCGCGCGGGTCGGTCGGAAGTGATTGCGGGGGACCGCATCCGGGGTGAAGAAGCGGAACGCGTCGATGTGCGTGCAGCGGAGTTCGTTCGCCTCGACGACTGCATCCGTCCCATCCCGCCCCAAGCGCAGGGGCGCCGGGTGCCGGTGCTCGTCCTCCCGATAGACCATGGCCCACTCGTGCAGGCCGAAGCAGCCGAACCGTCCAGGCCGTGCGGCCGTGGAGCGGAGGATGCGCTCCACGGTCCGCAGCAGCGGAGCCTTCTCGTGCTCGAACGCGTCGCGGTCGACGACCAGCGAGCCGGGGACGCAGCCCGGTGCGTACCAGCGCCAGCCGGCCCGGGCGTCCTCGGCCGCTTCATCGAGCTCCACGCCGGGGCCGGGATGCCAGCGGCGCAGCTGGGCCGGGGAATACGAGTAGTAGGTGAAAAGGAAGTCCCAGACCGGGTGCTTCTCTCCGCGGGCCGACCGCTCGCGGTGGTCCGCGGTGAGGGCATCGGCCCGCTCGGCGTGCGCCCGCTCCCGGCCGCGCCAGACGTCGGCGGGGAGCGCGCCGGTCGGCACGCCGGCCCGCACGGCGGGAAGCGCGACGGACTCGGGAGGGGCGACGGTCACCCTTCGAGGATACGTTCCAGCGGGTTGTCGCGGAGCTTGCGCTGCACGCCGCCGTCGACGAGCCGGCGGGCCGAGGTGTCCGGCTTGCGCTCCGCCTGGTCGGCGACGCAGGCGCCGAACTCGGCAGCGAGGTCGAGCCGCGGATACGCGGTGAGCACCTCGCGGCGGAAGTCGAGCGGGAGGTCGTCGGAACGAGCGCCGGAGATGTCGAGCGCGGTGGCGATCTCGAGCAGGTGCCCCTCGACATCCATCGCCGGGTCGACCTCCGGCCAGTTGTGCCGGACGATCACCTCGTGGGCCCGGATGCGGCGGTCGGCGGGCCAGCCCGCGCCCGCCGTGAGAGCGATGGCGACGTGTCCGGCCGCATCCTCGTACGCGAGCGTCTGGTTGTCGAATTCGGGCGTGATGCCGAGGTCGTGCAGCAGTGCCGAGACGAACAGGAGTTCGGGGTCGGGTTCGAAGCCTCGCAGTGCGGCGAAACCCTCCGCCCAGAGCCACGAGCGTTCGACATGGTTCAGCAGCGACGGGGAGTGATACGTCGTCGCGATCACCACGGCTGCGCGGGCGGCGGCCGTGTCCGGGCGAGTGAAGTCTGCGATTCGCATCGTTCCATTCTGCCAAATCGGACGCCGCGTCCGTCAGCCGGCGGGATGCAGCACCGCGATCCCGGTCGGGGGCGCGGTGTCCGCCGTCTGGAGCAGTCGCGCGGCCTCCGCGAAGCCGACGGCGCCGCCGACCAGTTCCTGCGGCCGCAGGCGCCCTGCCGCGACGAGCTCGAGCATGGCGGGGTAGTCGGCTGCGGCCATGCCGTGGCTGCCGAGCACATCCAGCTCCCATGCGATGACGCGGTCGAGAGGCAGGTCGGGAACGGAGCCGGCCAGCAGCCCGACCTGCACGTGACGTCCGCGCCGCCGCAGCGAGCGGATGCCCGCGTTCGCCGTGTCGACCGAGCCGACCGCGTCGATCGCCGCGTGGGCGCCGCCGCCGGTCGCTTCGTGGATGCGCTCGGGCGCGTCGTCGCCCGCGAGCACGGTGAGCTCGGCGCCCAGTCGAGCGGCCAGCTCCAACGCGGCGGGGGAGCGGTCCACCGCCACGACGCGTGCGCCGAGAGCCACGCCGATCATCACCGCGCTGAGGCCCACGCCGCCCGCACCGAACACCGCGAGCCACTCGCCCGGCTGGATGCGGGCCCGCGCGGTCACGGCCCGGTAGGCCGTCGCGAACCGGCAGCCCAGTGCGGCGGCCGCATCCGGCTCCAGTCCGTCCGGAACGCGGACGAGGTTCGTGTCCGCGGCCCGCACGGCGACCAGCTCGGCGTGCGAACCCCAGTGCGTGAAGCCCGGTTGCGTCTGGCGCGGGCAGACCTGGGCTGCACCCGCCCGGCACCACTCGCACTCGCCGCAGCCGTTCACGAACGGCGCGGTCACCCGGTCGCCCGGCCGCCAACCGGTGACGCCCGCACCGACTGCCTCGATGACGCCCACGAACTCGTGACCCGGCACGTGCGGCAGCGGAACGGTGTCGTCGTGACCGACCCAGGCATGCCAGTCGCTGCGGCAGAGACCGGACGCCTCCACCCGGATGACCGCCCCTCCGACCGGCACGGCCGGATCGGGCAGGTCGGCGACCTCCACGGGTCCACCGAATCGCTCGTAGTACAGGGCCTTCACGCGTCCTCCTTCGGCTGAGCACGGCCGCGCGCGGTCAGCATGGTCACGGCGGGAAGGTCGGCCTCCGCCCAGTCCAGCCCGGTGAGCTGTTCGACGGGCAGCCAGCGCAGCACATCGTGGTCGGTGCTCGCCGTCGGCGGGTCAGCGTCCAGTCGGCAGTCGTAGCAAGCCAGGTCGATCGCACGGCCGTTCGCACGGGCGGTCACCGTCCGGTCGAGGAGTGGTCCGACCCGGATGCCGACACCGAGCTCTTCCCGGATCTCCCGCTCCAGCGCGGCCTCCGGCGATTCGCCCGCCTCGACCTTGCCGCCCGGGAATTCCCAGCGGCCGGCCGCATCCCGCCCCGGGGCTCGGCGGCAGGCCAGCACGCGGGCGTCGTCGCCCTCGCCGTCTCGGAGGACGGCGGCGACGACGAGAAGCGGTTGCACCACTCCATCCTGCCCTGCGCCGGGATGAGCGACGGCACCGCTAGCATCCAGGTATGTCGCAGAGCGCGCCCCTGAGGCGGCCGATGGCCCTCGTCGGCTTCGGCGCCAGCATCGTCGCCCAGCTGGCGATGATCGTCGTGGGCGTCTGGCTGCTGATCCTGAGCGAGGACGACGCCACGACGATCGAGCTTCTGGCCATCTGGTGCGGGATCGGGACCCTCTACCTCATCGTCGTGCTGTTCGCCCTGGGCCGGATCGCCAAGAAGCCCGCGCCGCAGGGAGCGCGGCCGGCGCGCTGGGAGACCGGACGGATCGCCCGGTTGGTGTCGATGACGGCCACCATCCTTGCCAGCCTGATCGGCCTGGGGGCGGCCGTGCAAGTGCTCGCCCTGCACAACGACCCGCAGATCGGTTCGCTCACGGACATCGTGGGAGTGTGGTCGATGCTGCTCGCCTGGGGATTCCTGCACTGGGGCTTCTCGCAGATCTACTTCCAGCGCTACTACGCGGCCGACGAGCCGATGCTGCGCTTCCCGCACCCGGCGGGTGCGCCGCCGGCGGACCCGCGATTCCTCGACTTCGTGTACTTCGCGTTCACCCTGGGGACGACGTTCGCCGCCTCCGACGTCGAGGTGCTCAGCACGCGGCTGCGCTGGACCATCGTCTGGCACTCCGTGCTCAGCTACTTCTTCAACGGCCTCATCATCGTGCTCGCGCTGAACACCATCATGTCGGGGGCGAAGTAGCCGGAGGCGTTCCTAGAGCCGGGTCTCCACGCCGATCCGCACCCGGTCGCCCAGCTCCACGCCCTCGGCCCGCCGCACGGCGCTCTTGATCGGCACGACGTACGTGCCGTCCGACTCCGGGAAGATCGACGTCGACCACCGCGAGCCGCCCAACGTCACGGCCACCTTCACCGAGTCGAAACCGGCCGGTGGATGCGGCTGCAGCCGGATCTCCTCCGAGACCTCCAGCGGCAGCCGGGCGAACACCCACAGCTCCCGCCGCGACGCCCAACGGAACAGCTCTGCCTCGAACTCATAGCGGTAACCGGCCATATCCGCCAAGCTACCGGTGAACCGGCCACCGGTGGAACCGCCACCGGTGAAGCGAAGGAGTGGACATGGCACAACGCCCAGGGTCGGTCACATTCGTGGCCGTCCTCACGTACATCAACGGCATCCTGAACATCATCGGCGGCGTGATCATCCTCCTCACGCGCAACTCGATGGTCTCGGGCAGGGATTCTGCGGCCCTCACCGGCATCACGACGGCGGCCATCATCTCCCTCATCCTCGGTGTGGTCATCGTCATCGTCGCCCGGGGTCTGCTGCGCGGCAGCACCGGATCGCGCGCCATCGTGACCGTCGTGATGATCATCGACATCCTGAACGGCGTTCTGCTGCTGTTCGCGTCTCAGGTGGTCAACGGCGTCATCCAGATCCTCTGGGCGCTGCTGATCGTGCTGCTGCTGTACACCAGACGCGCCAACGACTTCTTCGCCGGCCGCTGAGCCCGCCGGACTTCCGGCCGCTCCCGCCGTATCGGACCGCCCGATCGGACAGAATGGAGGGGCGGCGCCGCGAACGGCGCTTCAGGTATCGAGGAGTCCCATGCGCTGGCCGAAGTGGTTTCGCAGGGGCGTCGAGAAGACGACGCGCACGCGTCCCTTCGACGAGGACGCCCTGCCGGAGCCGGTCGCGCCCACTCTCGAGCAGTCCATCGAGGAGGGCATGCTGCTCGCCGACTACGCCACGCGCATGTGGGTGAAGAATCACATCGTCGTCGACACCATCCAGTACGGCAACTCGTACGATCCGGCGCTGCACGCGATGGAGGCGGCGGCCATGCTCCGCGAGCTCGCCTCCGAGCAGGGCATTGCCGCCGGGCGCATCGAGGAGGAGCTGGGGGCGGCCGAGAACCTCGGTGGGGATGCGATGCACCCGCACGACTACCGCAAGGTGGACGTCGACAACCTGCGACTGCGGCGGGATGCGGCGATCGCCCTCGCTGAGCAACTTCGGGCAAAGGCGGACTCGGACGAGGAGCTGCTCGCCCTCGTCGAGCGCGGCAGGAAGGACGCCTGGGATGAGGTCGGGCGCGCCATCGAGGCGGGGCTGGATGCCTTCTCGGGCGCGGAGGCGCTGAAGGACGACTACGAACGCGAGAAGCCTGCGCGGCTGAACCTCCTGATCTCGCGCGATCTAGCCCGGCTCGAGGAGACGCGCACTGGCTACTGACCGTCGCGCAGGCTCACCGGCGGCACCAGGTCGCCGACCTCGGACCGCACCCAGGTGTCGCCGGTCTCCCGCTTCTCGGCGTGCGTGCTGAAGCGGTAGAGGAACATCCGGGCCCGGACGGCGCGCGGCGGCGCACCGCCGAACGGGTCACCCCGCAGCAGCTTCAGTGTCGGGCGGTCCGCCTCCAGTAGCCGCAGCAGGAAGACCTCGAACCAGGGGGAGTCGCGGGAGCCGAGGGCGAGGAACCACATCAGCCAGTCCAGCCGCAGGTGGTAGGGCGCGAACTGCCGGGGCGTCCGGCGCGGGTCGCCCGGCTTGCCCTTGAAGGGATACTCCAACCAGGTCGCCCGGGGGTCGCGAGGGTCGTCTGCCGTGCCCTCCACCACGACTTCGTAGCGCTCCTTCGTCACGCTGCCGAAGGCGCCGTACGCATTGACCAGGTGCCAGCGGTTGAAGCTGGCGTTCATCAGCTGGTGCCGGGAGAACAGGTTCCGCAGCGGCGGCCAGCTCAGCACGACCAGGAAGACCGTCGCGGCGACGGCGACCACCGCGTACCAGAGCGGGACGCTGTCCGCGCCGAAGCCTCCCACCTGTGCGCCGCCGAGCATCCACGACCAGACCGCGTCGCTGATGCCCGCGAAGGCGAGCACGATGGTGATCCAGTTCAGCCAGGCGAAGTTGCCCGTCAGCACCAGCCAGAGCTGGGTGAGGATCATGATGGCCGCGGCGACGCTCGCGACCGGCTGCGGAGCGAACAGGAACCACGGCACGATCAGCTGGGCGAAGTGGTTGCCGAGCACCTCCACCCGGTGCCACCACTTCGGCAGCAGGTGCGCCGAACGGCTCACCGGGTTCGGCATCGGCTGGGTCTCGTGGTGGTAGTACAGGGCGGTCAGGTCGCGCCAGGAGCGGTCGCCGCGCATCTTGATCATGCCTGCGCCGAACTCCAGCCGGAACACCAGCCAGCGGACGAAGAACACGATGGTGATCGGCGGGGCGGTGTCCCACGCGCCCAGGAAAGCGACGACGAAGCCTGCTTCGCACAGCAGGCTCTCCCAGCCGAAGCCGTAGAACGTCTGCCCGATGTTCACGATGGAGAGGTACAGGAACCAGATGATCAGGAAGAGCGGTACGAAGACGTAGCTCGGGGCGAGCTGGACGACGCCGGCCACGACGAGTGCGGAGAGCACGGCGCCCGTCCACGCCACCACCCGCAGCAGCCGGTCGGAGTACCGCCAGCGGAACAGGGTGGGCTGCTTCCGCGCGTACGGATGCCGCAGGAATCGCCGGGCGGGCAGCAGGCCGTGCTCGCCGAGCAACGCCGGGAACTGGTTCACCGCCGAGACGAACGCGATCAGGTAGAGCGCCGCGACGCCGCGCTCGAGGATCTCGCGGGCGATCGTGTAGTCGTCGCCGGCCAGCCACCCGGTCAGCCAGGCAGGGACCGTCATCCACACCCCCTCGCCGTCGGAACGCCGTTCACGGTACGCCGGGGAGGCGGACGTGAGGAGGTCGGGTCCGGTCGGCGACGGGGCCGTCGGTACAGCTAGGCGGCGAGCTCCGCATCCAGCCGGATCGGCCGGTGATCCGAGGCGCCGGCGGGCAACACATCCACGTGTTCGATCTCGAACCCCGTCGACGTGACGAAGTCGAAGTAGCCGGAGAAGAATTTGTACCGCAGGTAGGTCGGCTGCGTGGTGCGCTTCAGCGTGTATCCCGACGTCGTCAGGTGGCGCTCCAGTCCGCGGATGAACCACGGATAGTTGAAGTCGCCGACCATCACCGCTGGGGTGTCGGGGGAGAGCGAGCGCATGCCGTCGTGCGCCGCCGCGATCTGCTTGCGGCGCAGCGAGTTGAGCGCGGTCAGCGGCGCCGCGTGGAACGAGCCGACGAGGATGTCCTCGCCGTTGTCCCGGTCGCGCAGGTGCACGGCCAGCAGACGCTCGTTCGCGGGAGCGAGAACGCGGTCGTGCAGCGACTTCTGCACCGCGAACACCTGCGAGTGAAGGATCTCGTAGCGGTCGTCGCGCACGTAGACGGCAAGCCCGAGCCGGTTGGCGCGCGTGGTGTCGGCCAGCGCAAGGTGGTGCAGCCGCTGCGGCAGCGCCTCGCTGTCGCACTCCTGCAAGCACAAGACATCGACGTCGTAGTCCTGCGCGATGGCGTCCAACTCGCCGCTCGCGGCGTGCTTGCGGAGGTTGTAGCTGACGATCCTCAGGGTCATGCACCTCTTCTCGAAGACCACAGTCGCTGGTCGCCCGGATGAGCGCCCGCCCTGCCATTCTGGCCCACTTGAGCGCACGCTCAAGCGGCCCCGCGCGATCCCACAAGGAATTCACATCGCGGACACCGCAGGTTCGGGCGGTACGGTGGTCGCATGGCAGGTGACGCGGTCGTCCTCACGGTTCCAGGTCCCCACGGCGACCGGGAGGTGCGCATCTCGAGTCCCGGCCGGGTGATCTTCCCGGAGGCCGGGATCACCAAGCTCGACCTTGCGAAATATCTCGTCGAGGTGGGTGAGGCGTTCGTCCGGGCCAACGGCGACCGCCCGGTCTCGCTGCAGCGATTCCCCGAGGGGATCGACGGCGAGCAGTTCTTCTCCAAGAACCCGCCGCGCGGCACGCCGGAGTACGTGCGCGCGGTGCCCGTCGTCTACCCGAGCGCTCGGTCGCATCCCCAGCTCGTCATCGACGAACCGGCGGCCGCCGTCTGGGCCGCGCAGATGAACACCGTCGTGTTCCATCCGTGGCCGTCGCGCGCCGAGGACTCGGACAACCCCGACCAGCTGCGGATCGACCTCGATCCGCAGCCCGGCACGGGGTTCGCCGACGCCGTCCCGGCGGCCATCGAGCTGCGGAAGGTGCTGCAGGAGGCCGGGCTCACGGCCTTCATCAAGACCTCCGGCAACCGCGGCCTGCACGTGTTCGCGCCGATCGTCCCGGAGCGCGAGTTCCTGGACGTGCGCCATGCAGTGATCGCCGCGGCGCGCGAACTGGAGCGCCGGATGCCCGACCGGGTGACAACGGCGTGGTGGAAGGAGGAGCGCGGAGAGCGCATCTTCGTCGACTTCAACCAGGCGAACCGCGACCGTACGATGGCCGGCGCCTACAGTCCACGGGCGCTCGCACACGCCTCCGTCTCGGCCCCGATCAGCTGGGACGAGCTGGAGCACATCTCCCCGGAACAGTTCACCGTGCTCACCATGCCGGAGCGGCTGCGCACGGTGGGCGACCCGTGGGAGGCGTTCGCGGAGCAGCCCGGACGCATCGACGAGCTGCTGGGCTGGTGGGAGCGGGATCTGTCCGACGGGCTGGGCGAGCTGCCGTTCCCGCCCGACTACCCGAAGATGCCGGGCGAGCCGCCGCGCGTGCAGCCCAGCCGGGCGAAGAAGGCGTAGCTCGGGCGCTTCCCCTGCGCGAGGTCGGCGCGGTCCCTCCGTCGGAGATACTGCTGCTTCGGTCGGAGATTCGCGGCCGCAGAGCTGCCGATCTCCGACTGGCCGCTTTGCGTCGGAGATGTGAGCGCTTTCCACCTACGTTGGCGGGATCGGGGATCCCGGGTCAGTGGCGGCTCAGGTCAGGACGTCGCCGAGGTCGTAGGCGATCGGACGGTCCAGCTGCTCGAACGTGCAGGAGCGCGCCTCGCGGTCGGGACGCCAGCGCTCGAACTGCGCGGTGTGCCGGAACCGCATCCCCTCCATCTGGTCGTACCGCACTTCCAGCACCCGCTCCGGGCGCAGGCGGACGAACGACACGTCCTTGCTGCCGGAGAACCGGCTGCGGTCCGTCTCGCCGGTGACCGCGGCGCCCCCTTCGTCTCGCTCCACGAGCGGCTCGAGCTCGTCGATCAGCGACAGGCGCTTCGCGTCCGTGAACGCGGACACACCACCGACGTTGCGCAACTGGCCGTCGTCGCCGTACAGGCCGACGAGCAGGGAACCGACGCCGCGTCCGCTGGTGTGGATGCGGTAGCCGAGCGCGACGACGTCCGCCGTCCGGTGGTGCTTGATCTTGAGCATGGTGCGCTTGTTGGGGGCGTACGCGCCCGCGAGGGGCTTGGCGACGACCCCGTCGAGCCCTGCTCCCTCGAACTCGACCAGCCAGCGGCGGGCGAGCTCGCCATCGGTGGTGGTCCTGGTCAGTTTGATCGGCTCGGGCAGGTCGCCGGCGAAGTCCTCCAGCGCGGCCCGCCGCTCTGCGAACGGTCGGTCGACGTACGACTCGTCGCCGAGGGCGAGCAGATCGAAGGCGACGAAGGTGGCCGGGGTCTGTTCCGCGAGCAGCTTCACGCGACTGGCGGCGGGGTGGATGCGTTGCGACAGTGCCTCCCAGTCGAGGCGCTGCCGGCCGGGCTCGCCGGTCGGCACCACGATCTCGCCGTCCAGGACGCACGGGCCGGGCAGGAGCCGGCGGAATGCCTCCACGAGCTCGGGGAAGTAGCGGGTCAGCATCTTCGAGCCCCGGCTGCCGATCTCCACGTCGCCGACCGTTCCGTCGCCCGCGTCGGCCGCGTAGATCAGGGCGCGGAAGCCGTCCCACTTCGGTTCGTAGCTCAGGCCGCCTGCCACGCTGTCGGGAGCCGGCACGGCGGGCACCGCCTTCGCGAGCATCGGGGCGATCGGTGAGGATGCGGAGGGCTGCATCCTCCGATCATGCCGCGAACCCCCGACGTCCGGAAGGGATGCGCTCAGCTCGGTTAGGTAAGGCTCGCCTATAGTGGATGCGACATGTACCGCCCCGACCACGCCTCCCACACCGCCTCGACGGCGCACGTCGACGACCGTGTGCAGTTCCTGGTCGTCGGCGACGAGACCTCGCTCACCGAGTTGGAGGCCGAACTCGCGCTGCTGCCGCTGTGCGCCCGCGGCCGCGTGTTCGTGGAGGTGGCGGACCCTTCGCAGGTCGCGCCGCTGGCGACGCCGCTGCGGATGACGGTCACCTGGCTGGCGCGCTCCGAGCGGAGCGGACGGCCCGGCACCCGCGAACGCTGCTCACCGGGCGAGGCCGGGACCCGCGCGGTCCGCGCCTGGTGCGACGAGATGCTGTGCGACGGCCCGGGGGAGACCCGCGCGATCGTCACCGGCGGCCACACGCTGGCGACCGAGGTGCGCGACCACCTCATCCACACGGTCGGCATGGCGCCCACCGCCCTCGCCGCTCCCGCCCACCCAGCTATGTGACGCAACACGCCGTCAAGCGACCCGCGGAAACGGCGTGTTGCGTCACATAGCTGACGGGTCAGGCGGGCACGTCGAGGCCGACGAGTGCCTCGCTCGCGGTCCAGAGGTCGCGGCCGAGCTGTGCGTTGCGCGCCTGCGGGTTGGTCCGGCCGTTCGCGGTCAGCCGGTCGAAGTAGGTGCCGCTGGGGGCGCCGACCTGCGCCGGTCCCGCGAGGAACAGCAGCGGTGCGGCACCGGCCTCGACCGTGATGCCGAACGAACTGCGCGTCACCAGGTGGCCGAACCGGATCAGCGGTGACGAGTTGCCGAAGTTGGTCGCGATGGTTCCGGGATGGAACGAGTACGCGGTCACGCCCGTCCCGGTCAGCCGCTCGGCCAGTTCCGACGCGAACAGGATCGTCACGAGCTTCGCGGTGCCGTACGCCCGCCAGCCGCCCTGCCAGGGTCGCTGCTCCCAGTCCAGGTCGTCGATGCGCAGGCTGCCGAACCGGTTGGCCAGGCTGGCCGTCGAGACGACGCGCACGTCCCGTCCGGTCGCTGCGGTCTCGACCAGCCGCGGCCGCAGCAGCGCCGTCAGCAGGAACGGCGCCAGGTGGTTCGCCTGGATGGTGCGCTCGTGCCCGTCCACCGTGAGCTCTCGCTCGTGGTTCAGACCGCCGGCGTTGTTGGCGAGCACGTCGATCGTGTCGTAGCGGTCGAGGAGCGCAGCGGCGAGGGCCCGGACGTCGTCGAGTCGCTCGAAGTCCGCGAGGAACGGCGTCGCGCCGATCCGCTCGGCGACGGCGCGCGTCCGCTCCGGGTTGCGTCCGACGACGGCGACCTCGTCGCCGGCCGCAGCGAGCTGCTCCGCGGCGACCGCCCCGATCCCGGAGCTGGCCCCGGTGATCACGATGGTGCGGGTCATCGGTAGCCGCCTTTCTCGAGGCCGGCCTCGATCTCGAATCGGTTGCGCAGCGGGTCGCGCCCCGCGAGGAGGTACAGGAACGGGAACAGCATCCCGTAGCGCTGCCACTGCCGCTTGTGGACCGCTTCGTGCTCGAGCACGTCGTCGCTGACGTTGTGGTCCGTGAGGTAGACGCCGCCCACGCAGGAACCGCCGCGGCCGAAGGTCCGCTTCGGCATGCCGCGGAACACCGTCAGCCCGGCTCGCCGTTCGATGCGGCCGGTGCTCCACAGGAAGCCCCACGCGTGGCCGACCGCCGTCGCGTACAGGTACCCGAGGCGACTGAGCGGGGAGTCGAGCACGACCCGGCCGAGCGCGGAGCCTGCGACCGAGGTCACGGAGCGTGTCATTCGGCGGGCCGCCCGTAGGTCTCCAGCAGCCGGAGCCACACCTCGCTGATGGTCGGGTACGAGGGGACGGCGTGCCACAGCCGATCGAGCGGCACCTCGCCGACGACGGCGACGGTGGCCGAGTGCAGCAGCTCGCCGACGTCCTGGCCGACGAAGGTGACACCGAGCACGACGTTGCGGTCCTCATCCACGACCATGCGCGCCGTGCCCTCGTAGCCGTCGGCGACCACGTGCGCGCCGGACACGCTCCCGATCGAGTAGTCGACGACGCGGATGCGGTGGCCGGCCTTCTCGGCGCGCGCGGCGGTCAGTCCGACCGAGGCCACCTCCGGGTCGGCGAAGGTGACCTGCGGCACCGCCTGGTGGTCGGCTGTCGCGACGAACGCTCCCCACGGCTCGAGCGACACGTCGCGCCCGTGGGCCCGGGCGGCCATCGCGTCCCCGGCCGCGCGCGCCTGGTACTTGCCCTGGTGCGTGAGCAGCGCCCGGTGGTTGACGTCGCCGACGCCGTACAGCCAGCCGCCGTCGACGACGTCACCGTCGGCACCGAGCACCCGAAGGCTGTCGTCGACGTCGAGCCACGCTCCCTCCTCCAGCCCGAAGGCGTCGAGACCGATGCCGAAGGTGCGGGGGAGCCGGCCGGTGGCGACCAGGAATTCGTCGGTCTCGATCACCGTCCCGTCGCCGAGTTCGATGCGGAAGCCGTCCTCGTCCGTGCGCGCCACGCGCTCGGTCGTCGCGTCGAGGTGGAGGCTGACCCCGAGCGCGGTGAGGGATTCGGCCACCATTTCGCCGGCGAACGGCTCCTCGCCGCCGAGCAGACCGCTCCGGGCGATCAGGTGCACCTCGGTGCCGAAGCCGGCGTACGCGGTGGCCATCTCGGTCGCGACCACCCCGCCGCCGAGGATGGCGAGCGAGACGGGGACACGTTGGACGCTGGTCGCTTCGCGGCTCGACCACGGCTCGCTCTCACGCAGCCCGGGAATGTCGGGCATCAGGGCCGCGGATCCGGTCGACACCGCGACCGCGTGCTTCGCCCGGAGCACCGTGACCGTGCCGTCCTCGGCCGTGACCGTCACCTCCTTCGGGGCTGTGATGACGCCCCAGCCGCGCACCAGGTCGATGCCGGCGCCGTTCAGCCAGTCGACCTGGCCGTCGTCCTTCCAGTTGCTCGTCATGTCGTCGCGCCGCTTCAGCACGGCGGCCACGTCGAGGGGACCGGTGACCGCCTCCCGGGTGCCGCCGACCTTCTGGGCGGCCCGCAGCAGAGCGCCGCTTCGCAGCAACGTCTTGGACGGCATGCACGCCCAGTAGGAGCATTCGCCTCCGACCAGCTCGGACTCGACGATGACGGTCCTCATGCCGCCCTGGGCCGCACGGTCGGCGACGTTCTCACCGACCGCTCCCGCTCCGATGACGATGACGTCGTAGTCCCTGGTCTCGCTCATGCATTCTCCTGCTCTGCCGCGGCGGTGCCGTGCTGTGTATTCGTCGTGTGCAACGGGGTGTCAGCGACCCACGAACCGCGCTTCGGTACGGGTCAGGAAGGCCTCCATGCCGATGCGCGCATCCTCGCTGCCGGACAGCCGCACCAGGGCAGGCTGCAGCTCGGCCTCGGCCGCCGCATCCCCGTCGCGCACCGCCCGCTTCGCGTTGGCGAGCGCCGCCTGCACTGCCAGGGGCGCCTGCGCGGCGATCCGCTCCGCCAGCTCCAGCGCGCGGTCGAACTCGGCGCCGTCGTCGACGACCTCCTGGACGAGGCCGAGCCGGTGCGCCTCGGCGGCGTCGAAGAGGTCGCCGGTGAGGATGTAGCGCATCGCGTTGCCCCAGCCGACCGCTCGCGGGAAGCGGAGCGTCGCGCCGCCGAACGGCAGGATGCCGCGGGTCACCTCGACCTGCCCGAACCGCGTCCCGGCCGCGGCGACGACGATGTCGGACGCCAGCATCAGCTCGATGCCGAGCGTCAGGCACGTTCCCTGCACCGCGATGACGACCGGCTTGCTGAGCTGCTGTCCGGAGACCTGCCAGGGATCGATGCCATTTTCGCCGACGAACGACAGGCCATCGCTGCCGATGCGCGGCCCCAGGTCGGCGAGGTCGAGCCCGGCCGTGAAGTGCTCGCCGACCGCGTGAACCAGGCCGACGCGCAGCTCAGGGTCCCGCTCCAACTCGCCGTATGCGTCCGCCAGCAGGCTGAGCAGCTCGAAGTCGGCGGCGTTGCGCTTCTCGGGGCGGTTGAGGGCGATCAGCAGGATGTGCCCCCGCCGCTCGGTGAGGATCTTGGGCTCGCTCATGCCTCCCAAGCTACCGGTCCTCCCCGGAACCGGACCCGGACCCGGCCCCGGAACCGGACCCGGACCCGGAACCGGACCCCGTCGGCTGCGCTCCGGTCGGCCCGGTGAGCGCTGCGAGGATCCGCAGGATGACCGGGAGGTCGTGCTCGGCGGCGTCCGGCGACTCCGGCGCGAACTCCATCAGGCCGGCGCCGGTCAGCTCGAAGCGACGGCGGAGCGCGCGGATGGCGTCGGTCAGCCGTTCCGGCTGCACCCCGAACGGCTCGGGCGAGCCGACGCCCTCGATTGCGGAGGGGTCGAGCACGTCGAGGTCGATGTGGAGGTAGACCGCGGTGGCACCGGTGGCGGCGACCGCCTCGACGATGGCTTCCGGGTCATCCAGCCGGCCGGACTCCACGACGCGGATGCGCTTCTCGTCGACGAAGGCCGACTCCCCGTCGTCGAGGGCGCGGGTGCCGACGAGGACCAGCTGTCCGGGAGCCAGTATGCTCGCCCCGGTCGAGGCGAGCCCGTCGGGACCGTCCCCGAGGAGTGCCCGCAGCACCATCCCGCAGAATGCGCCGGACGGCGACGAGTCCACATCGTTCAGGTCGCCGTGCGCGTCGAACCACACCACGGCGACCGAGCCTTGGGGATGCGCGGCCAGCGCATGCTGCACGGCCGCCAGTTCGGCGCCGCAGTCGCCGCCGATGGTCACCACCGGCGACTCGAGCAGCGCCAGCTCCGCCTGGGTCGCTTCACGAACGGCGGTCAGCGAGGAGAAACGGTTGACCCCGGTTCCCAGCGACTCGCCGGCCGTTGCCGGAACCGGCACTTGGTGCGTACGTGCCGCGGGCAGGTCGCCGCGGATGGCGTCGGCGCCGTCGATGAGCCGCATGGCCCGCGACGACCCGGAACCCTGCCACTGCGGGACGACGAGGAAGGACGCGCCGCTCACCCTTGCGAACCCGACTTCAATGCGGCGAGCCGCGCATCCACCTCGGTCAGCTCGCCGAGATCGTCGAGCTGCTCGAACTGGGCGTCCAGGCTGGAGGCGGCCAACTCCTGCTGCCCGCGCACCTTCGCCTCCTCGCGACGGATCTTCTCCTCGAAGCGGGAGACCTCGCTGGTGGGGTCCATGATGTCGACGCTCTTCACAGCGTCGATGACCTGCGCCTGCGCCTGGGCGCTCTTGGCGCGCGCGATCAGCTCGGAGCGCTTGCTCTTGAGCTGCTCCAGCTTCTCCTTCATTCCGTTGAGGCCGGATTTCAGCTTCTCGACCACCTCGGTCTGCGCGGCGATCTGCGGCTCGGCGGCTTTCGCCTCGTTCTCCGACGAGATCTGCCGCTGCAGCGCCACCTTGGCCAGGTTGTCGAACTTGTCGGCGTTGGCGGTCTCGCCGGCGGCACGATACTGGTCGGCCTGGCGGCTGGCGGCGAGCGCCTTGTCGCCCCACTCGCTCGCTGCCTCGACGTCCTCGCCGTGATCGTCCTCGAGCATCCGCAGGTTGCCGATGGTCTCCGCGATG
Organism: Leifsonia sp. 2MCAF36; assembly: GCF_052115525.1. Lineage (NCBI taxonomy): Bacteria > Bacillati > Actinomycetota > Actinomycetes > Micrococcales > Microbacteriaceae > Leifsonia > Leifsonia sp. 2MCAF36. The sequence goes on from NZ_JBFRGV010000014.1 coordinate 62,542, forward strand.
GCGCTCTCAGCGTCGGCGATGCTGTTGGTGAAGTCGCGGACCATCTGGTCCAGCATCTTCTCCGGGTCCTCCGCCTGATCGATGAGGGCGTTGACGTTCGCCCGCAGGAGTTGCGAGATCCGCCCGAAAATGGACTGCTTCGCCATGTGCTCTTCCTTTCGCTCCCGCCCCCGATGGGCGCTTGTGAAGTCTCTCTGGTGGACGGTCAGAACCGTCCGCCTCCACGCCGGCTGCGGGTGCCGCCGCCGCCGAAACTGCCGGCGCTGAAGCCGCCTCCGCCGCCACCCCAGCTGCCGCCGCCGCCGAAGCCGCCGCCGCCGCCGAAGCCGCCGCCGCCTCCGCCGCCGATTCCGCCGCGCAGCACCGAGTCGATGAGGATGCCGCCCAGGATCGCTCCCATAGCGCCGCTTCCGCCGCCTCGGCCGGATGTACCGCCGCCGAAGACGCTGCCGAGACCGCCGCCCATCYCGCCCATCTCGGGCTGGAAGACGCCGACGTCCTGCTGGGCGAGCTGTGTCGCCTCGTCGGCGAGCTGGGCGGCACGCTGCGCCTGCGCGAGCGCGGACACGGGATCCGTCGCAGCGGCCTGTTGCGCCTGGACGATGAGACGGCCGGCCTCCGCGAGCCGGGTGCGGGCCTCCGGGCCGACCGCTCCGCGCCGGGCCGTGACGAAGTCCTGGCACGCGGACACGCGCGCCTGGGCGCTGAGCAACGTCTGCTGCAGCGCCGACTGCGCGCGCTGCGCCTGCGCTCGCGCATCCCGGACGCCCTGCAGCACCGCGTCGATGGAGCGGTTGGCCGCGTCCAGCCGCTGCGCGAGTTCCAGCGGATTGACTCGCCCGGCCGTGAGCTTCGCCTGCACATCGCTGACGGTCTGCTCGGTGCCCGCCACGGTGGCGGAGATCGTGCCGCCCGGGTCGCTGGATGCCGCCAGGGCTTTCGCCTCGGCGAGGTCGCTGCGCAGCTCGGCGAGTGTGCCGTCGAGCGACTGCTGCGCCGCCGCGAGGTCGGTGCCGAGCCGGTCGACGGCGTCGAGGAGCAGGCCTGCCTGGTCGGCCGATTCCTCGGCGGCGCGGATACCGACGGCAGCGGCCCCTGCATCGCCTGCCGTGGTCTTCTCGGCGGCACCGGCCAACGCCGTGTCGGCGAAGTCGAGGCGCTGGGTCGCCTGGTCGATGTTGTCGTGCACCGTCGCCAGCGCCGCGTCGGTGTAGCGCTGGGCGAGCCCGTCCAGCGCAGCGCGGGTCGTCACCAGCCGCTGTCGCAGCGCGCCGGCCTGCGTGGTGATCTCGGCCGTGGCCTCCGGGATGCGCTTCTCCAGCGCCCGCAGTTCGTCGAAGGCATCGGCCTGTGCGTCGAGCGTCTGATTCGCCGCGCCGCAGAGTTGCACGATGTGGATGTTCCACTCGCGGCGCTGGTCGTCGGTGTCCGGTTCGGCGTCGTCGAGGCGCTGCTTCAGCGTGAATGCTTCCCGCAGCTGAGCTTTCGCCGCGTCCAGGGCCGCCTGGAACGGCACCACCGCGTCCGCCCCGTACTGCGCGGTCGCGAAGCCCAACTCGTCTTCGCTCGTGCGGATGGCGTCGTCCGTCTGCACCAGGGCCGATCCTGCGCGCCGCTCGAGGTCGGGCAACGGGATGGTGTGCAGCTCGCCCTGCGGCGTGGCCGGCCCCGTCGCTGCCTGCTTCTTGCGCGTGCTGCGCGAGCGCACGAGCAGGAAGACGGCCAGCCCGACGACGATCACCCCGATGAGGAACACCCAGAAGAACACCGCGCCGCCGCCTCCACCGCCGACGGCGTCGCCGAGCCCGGTCGCGGCGGCGACGCCGGCCCCCGCCCAGTCGTTCGCGTGCAGCTTCGGCTCGATGTCGTTCTGCTCGATGCTGTCGAGCTGGTTCGAGCTGACCGGACCCTCGTCGTCTCCCGACAGGTAGTAGGTGCGTCCGTCGGTCGCCACGGCGAGCAGGTAGTCACGCTGGCCGAGCCCGTTGCGGGCGGCGGTCTCATTGGCCCAGTCCGCTGCCTCGGTCGGGTTGGTGAAGTCGGTGACGTAGACGACGTACAGGTCGATGCGGTGGTCGTCGTAAAGCTTCTTCGCGGCGTCCGAAATTTGCGCCTGGTCGGTGCCACTGAGCACGTGCGACTGGTCCACGACGTGGCTCGGGCCCAGGTCGACGGGGTCCTGTGCGGCGGCGGGAGCGGCCGAGAGCACGCTCGGTCCGGCGATGAGCCCCAGCGCCAGCAGAGCGCTGGTCAGCAGACGTCGCACGGGCATGCACCCACTCTCTCGGGTCCAGCTGATACTCAGCCGAGTCTATGCGGGGGCCTGCGGTGTGTCACTGTTTCCGCCTGTTACGCCCGCGGGTGCGGACAGGGCCGACGCCTGGTGGGATGGGGGGAGCCGGATCGAGAGGAGGAGACCATGTCGCTGCAGCCCACGCTGGCGGTTGTCGAGGCCACGCGCTTCCGGTCCCACGATCCGGCGTACCACGACTACGTGCAGCTCCTCGTCGGCAACGTGATCGCCGAGGCGCGGTCGCACGGCTGGGCGGTCGACCGCGTCGCGGCAGACCAGGGCACGGACGGGCTGCTGGCCGCCACGGCATCGGCCGACGCCATCGTGATCGTCGGCGGGGAGGACATCCACCCCGGCTTCTACGGCGGCGAGACCGGTTACCCGAACGAGTCGCGCCATCTGCCCGTCGCTGACGCCGCCCAGATCGCGCTGGTCCGTTCCGCCCTCGAGCGACGCACGCCGCTGCTCGGCATCTGCCGCGGCCTCCAGATCGTCAACGTCGCCCTCGGCGGGACGCTCGTGCAAGACCTGGGCGACGAGTGCGGCCACGTGAACCGCGGCGTCCCCATCCCGCAGGTGCTCACCACCCACACCGTGCACCTCCAGCCCGACAGCCGACTCGCGGATCTCCTCGGCGAATCGCCCGTGGACGTCCGCAGCGCCCACCACCAGGCGGCCGGCGACCTCGGGGCGGGCCTCGTGGTCACGGCGCGTTCGCACGACGGTCACGTCGAGGCGATCGAGCACCGGGATGCGCCCCTCCTCGCCGTGCAGTGGCACCCGGAGGATGTGGCAGCGCCCGCAGGCCAGCTCACCGCCCTGCTCGGCGTGCTCGAAGCGCGAGTCGCCGTCGCCGCCTGAGCCGGCTGAGCGCAGCAGCGCTTCAACGCTTAGCCCGTCAGCCCTGCGCGGGCCAGCCCTGGTCGCCGACCAACGGCACGAACGCCACCGCGCCCAGGCTGGTCTCGGTCAGCGTCCCGTCGACGTCGCGGGTGAACAGCGCGAGGTGCTGCGCCCGTCCCGGCCGGCCGACCGGCATCACGATCCGGCCTCCCGGGCGGAGCTGGTCCACCCAGGCGGGCGGGACGGACGGTCCGGTCGCGGCCGCCACGATCGCGTCGTACGGAGCTCCGGCGGGCCAGCCCAACGTCCCGTCGCCGGTGACCACCTCCACCCGGTAGCCCAGCGCCTCCAGCGTCGCCGCCGCTCCGATCGCGAGGTTCGGATGCCGCTCGATGCTGACCACGCGGTGCGCCAGCTCCGCCGTGACCGCCGCCGCGTAACCCGACCCGGTGCCGACGTCGAGCACGCTGTCCTCCGGTCCGATGCGGGCGGCCTCCACCATGAGCGCGACGATGTACGGCTGCGAGATCGTCTGGCCGTCGCCGATCGGCATCGGATGGTCCTCGTACGCGTACGGCGCAGCCGCATCCTCGACGAACAGGTGCCGCGGCACGCGCCTCATCGCATCGAGGACACGCTGGTCCTCGATCCCGCGGCGGGCGAGCTGCTCCTCGACCATCCGCGCGCGTTCGATGGAGTGGTCGTGGTTCGTGGGGCTATTGAACCACCGCGGCCGGCCTCGCCGCAGGTCCTCTTGTTTTTTCGCTCCGAGTTGAACCATTCGGGGCCCCTGCAGCGTGCACAGAGTGGAAGGGAACATCCGCTCATGAGAACCAACACCGCACGCATCCGCATCGCCGCCGTGACCGCGGGAGCGGCCGCCGCGCTTCTCGCGCTCGCCGCCTGCTCCTCCGGAGGAGGCGCAGGGGGCGGGTACTCGGCGCCCGGAGGCTCGTCCTCGCCGTCGACGTCCGCCTCGTCTTCCGGGGCATCCTCCGGGGCCATCCTGAAGACCGGCTCGACCACCCTCGGCACCGTCGTCGTCGACGGCAAGGGCCTCACCGCCTACGTCTTCGACAAAGACACCGCGAACTCGGGCACCAGCGTCTGCACCGGCGCCTGCGCCGCCCAGTGGCCGGCGATCGAGGCCAGCAGTGACCACCCGACCGTCACCGGTGTCAGCGGAAAGATCGGCACGATCACCGGCGTCGACGGCAAGAAGCAGGTCACGCTCGACGGCCGACCGCTCTACACCTTCGCGCAGGACACATCGGCCGGAGACGTCACCGGCCAGGGCTTCGCCGGCATCTGGTGGGTCGTCGGCCCGGACGGCACGAAGATCATGTCGTCGTCCTCATCGGGGTCGTCCGGAGGCTACACGAAGTAACCGCACGGTCTCGTCCCCAGCGCGCCACAAGCGAGCCGAGTCGCGACATCTTGTCGCGACTCGGCGGGCGGTTTCAGTTGGTGAGTGCAACACCTCTTGTTCTTGGGAGGGGTTGGGATGGTTTCGGATTCGTCGTTGGAGACACGTGTTCAGGCGTTGAGGATGCTGGTGGGTGGTGCGTCGGCTCCGCAGGTCGTGTCGGCTTTGGGGG
>NZ_JBFRGV010000015.1:0-74897 GCF_052115525.1 Leifsonia sp. 2MCAF36
AGCCCGCCGCCCCCCGCGCGGGCGGCGCGCGCAAGCGCCCGCGCCGCCGCTGACCGCCGCCACCCCCGCCCCCGCTGGTTGACGCGACACGCCGCCCCGCCCGGCGCCGCGACGGCGTGTCGTGTCAACTCGATCGCGTCCGGAGCAGGGACACGTCTGGCGGCGGGACGGAGGAGAGCAGAATGAGGGCATGAGCTCCAGCGCGGGACGCGACGCCCAGTCCGAGATCTACCGCGGAGGCGTCGCGGGGCGCCGGCCACGCATCCCGGTCGGGTTCGCGCAGCTGGAGCGGGCGGCGGAGCGGCGGATGACGCGCGCGGCGTTCGCCTACGTCGCCGGTTCCGCCGGCCTGGAGCGCACCGCGGCGGCCAACCTGGAGGCGTTCCGGCGGCGACGCATCATCCCGCGGGTGCTGCGCGACGTCTCCGCCCGCGACCTCTCGATCGACCTGTTCGGCGTCCGCCACCCGACCCCGCTGCTCCTGGCGCCGATCGGCGTGCTCGAGCTGGCGCGGCGCCGCGGAGATGCGGCGGCGGCGCGAGCGGCAGCATCCCTCGGCGTCCCGGCCACGCTCTCCACCCAGGCGTCGCAGTCGATGGAGGAGGTCGCCGCGGCGATGGACGCCGTCGCGCCTGGGGCGTCGCGCTGGTTCCAGCTCTACTGGAGCTCGTCGCGCGACCTCGTCGGCAGCCTGGTCGACCGGGCGGAGCGGTCCGGATGCGAGGCGATCGTGGTCACGCTGGACACGCACGTGCTCGGCTGGCGTCCGCGCGACCTCGACCTCGGCTACCTGCCCTTCAGCCGCGGGCTGGGAATCGCGCAGTACACGAGCGACCCGGTGTTCCGCGAGCTGGTGCGCGATCGGATGCGGGCCTCCGCGGGCGGGCGCCCGTCCACCACCCCGACGCCGGCCGCACTGGCGTCCTTCGCCAGCATCCTGCGCCACCACCCCGGGCCGCTGCGCGAGAAGCTGCGGTCGGGCGAACCGCTCGCGGCGGTGGAGACGTTCCTCGACGTCTTCGCCGACCCGTCCCTCACCTGGGACGACCTGGCGTTCCTGCGGGAGCGGACCCGGCTCCCCATCGTGCTGAAGGGAGTGCTCCATCCCGACGACAGCCGCCGAGCCATCGACGCCGGGATGGACGCGGTGCAGGTCTCCAACCACGGCGGCCGGCAGATCGACGGGGAGGTCGCGGCGCTCGATGCGCTTCCGGGCGTCGTCGACGCGGTCGACGGCCGCATCCCCGTGATCTTCGACAGCGGCATCCGCGGAGGGTCGGACGCGGTGGTCGCGCTGGCCCTGGGCGCGCGGGCCGTGGCGATCGGCCGGCCCTATGCCTACGCCCTCGCGTTGGCCGGTGAGGACGGCGTCCGGGAGCTGCTGCGCAACACGATTGCGGAGCTCGACATCACGTTGGGCCTCGCGGGCGCGCGCAGGGTCGCCGAGCTCGATCCGAACATCCTGACCGGCTGACCGCTCCCACCGTGCCCGCTACGAGACCGACGCCCCGATCAGCGACAGCAGCGCCTGAGCGTACGCGGTGGCGGCGTCGTCGTGCTCGAACATCCGCTCCTCGCCTCCGAAGAACGCCGTGACGCGGTACCCGTCCGGCGTGCGGGCCAGGTGCCGGAAGCTGCCGCCGAGCAGCTCGCGCAGCTGATCCTCGCGCGGGATCCACAGCGCGTCTTCGACGGCGAGCGAGTCGAGCGCCCACTCGGTGGTGCCGTTGAAGCCGAGGATCGTGCCGGTGTCGAAGTGATGCGGCTCGATCGTCATCTCGCTGACGGTGAACTTCTCGCCCTCCATCCCGGGCCGGTCGATGGCGAAGGTGTCCCCCGAGGCCGGCTGCCAGCGCAAACCAGCGTCCCGGAGCTGCCGGGCGATGTCCTCTGCGATCATGGATGCTCCTCTCGGCGGCCGTCTCAGCGGCCGCGGTCAGTCAGTGACGATGACCACCTTGCCGCGCACGTGGCCCGCCTCGAGCCTCCCGTACGCCTCGACTGTCCGCTCGATCGGGTAGATGGAGTCGATGGGCAGCACCAGCTCGTTCTCGGCCAGCAGGTCGGCCAGCTCGGCGAGCTCGGCGTTCCCCGCCGCCCGCCCGCCGACATTCTTCGCGCCGTGCGCGGCCGGGCCGAACACGGCGATCGAGTTCACCCGGTCCATCGGGACACCCAGGTCGACGGCGGCCTCGATCGTTCCTCCGCCGTAATTGTCGAGCACTGCCGTCACCCGGTCGTCGTCGATCAGGTCGCGAACGCGATCGGCCAGCCCATCCCCGTAGGTGACCGGGATGATGCCCAGCGACTCGAGGAACTCGTGGTTCTCCTCGCCCGCGGTCCCGATGACGGTCGCGCCGGATCGCACCGCGAGCTGCGCGGCCAGCACGCCGACACCGCCGGCGGCAGCGCTGACCAGCACGGTGTCCCGCTCGTGGAGGTCGAGGGAGCGCACCGTCGCCATGGCCGTCCGCCCGACGACGCCGAGAGAGCCGGCCGCTTCGAAGGTCACGGGATCGGGCTTCGCGATGACCTGCCCGTCCTCCGGCACGACGACGAAGTCGGCGATGGACGCGAACGGAGCGGTGCCGAGGACGGCCTGTCCCAGCTCGAAGCGGGTCGCGCCCTCCCCGAGCTCCTCCACGAAGCCGGCGAAGTCCATCCCGATCCCGCTCGGCAGGGTCACGCCCATTCGACCAGCGGCCTGCTCATTGCGGTAGGCCTTGTAGTCCATCGGGTTCAGCCCGGCCGCCATCACCCGCACCAGGATCTGGCCGGGTCCGGGCCACGGCCTTTCGCGCTCCACCATCTGCAGGTAGTCGCGCGAACCGAACTCCTCGAATTGGACGAATCGCGGCACGGGCGGGCTCCTTCCCTCTGGTAGGAGGAGCCTAGACCCGTCGGCTGGCGGTGCGCAGGGAGGCGAAATCCCGGGAGGACGGAGACCCTGGAGGCTGGACTCAGCCGAAGAGGAGCGCCGCCTCCTCGTAGCGTGCGTCCGGAACCGTCTTCAGCCCGCCGGTCGCATCCGCGATCGAGACGTTGACCACATCCGTGCCGCGCAGCGACACCATCGAGCCCCAGCGTCCCTCGTAGACCGCGTCGACGGCGGCCATGCCCAGTCGCGTGGCCAGCACCCGGTCGTAGGCGCTGGGAACCCCGCCGCGCTGCATGTGGCCGAGCACCGTCGCACGCGACTCGATCCCGGTGCGCTCCTCGATCATCGGCGCCAGCATCTCCCCGATGCCGCCCAGACGGGGACGGTTGAACGCATCCAGACCCTTGTGCGAGTGCGCCTCCTCCATCGTGTCCAGGTGGAAGCCCTCCGACACGACGATCACGGGGGCGCGACCGCGGTCTCGGACCGACTCCACCCACTCGCAGATCTGCTCGATCGACTGCGGCTGCTCCGGAATGAGGATGGCGTGCGCGCCGCCCGCCATACCGGAATGCAGTGCGATCCAGCCGACGTGGCGCCCCATGACCTCGACCACCATGCAGCGCTGGTGCGACTCAGCGGTCGTCCGGAGGCGGTCGATGGCCTCCGTCGCGATCTCGACGGCGGTGTCGAAACCGAACGAGTAGTCGGTGGCCGCGAGGTCGTTGTCGATGGTCTTGGGCACGCCGACGATCTTGAGTCCGGCGTCGGTGAGGCGGCGGGCAGCGGTCAGCGTCCCCTCGCCGCCGATGGCGATGATGGCGTCGATGCCGTTCTCGTCCATCATCCGCTGGATGTTCTCCGGGCCGCCCTTGTCCGTCTCGAACGGGTTGGTGCGGCTGGAGCCGAGGATGGTGCCGCCCTGGCGGGAGAGGCCGCGGACGCTGTGCCGGTCGAGCGGCATGATGTCGCCATCGACCACACCGCGCCAGCCGTAGCGGAATCCGGCGAACTCGGAGCGGTGGACGCGGTCGCCCTTCAGGACGGCGCCGCGGATGACCGCGTTCAGGCCCGGGCAGTCGCCGCCGCTGGTGAGGATGCCGATCTTCATGTCGCTCCGTTTCTCATTGCGTGCTTGAATCATGCCTGCCCACGCGGGGCTGCACAAAATCGCACTGGACGGAGGACGTCCCCTGGTGCTAGGCGAATCAGAGGCCGAGGGCTCGCTGCAGCTTCGACGAACTCTCCGACGGACGGGCGCCGGCGGCCAGCAGGCGCTCCTCGATCTCGTCGAGCAGGGCGTTGCGGCGCTCGCGCGTGTCCGGTGCGCCGCTGAGCAGCTCCACCTCCCACTCCCGCCACTCCAGCGTGGCGCCCGAGCGCAGGTTCTCGCTGCGCACATGGTCGTCGGTCAGCTCCGCGAGCTCGAAACCCGCCGCATCCTGCAGCAGGACGCTGTCGCGCTGATTCGTGACGCGGGCGATGGGGACGAGCGGCTCGTCGCCGATCAGGTGCCGCAGGTGGTCAAGCAGCTCGGCGGGAGGCTCGTCGCCGTCGGTGAGCGGCCAGTGCAGCTCAGTGCGGCCTTCGTCGGCCGGCTCCTTCACATGCCAGCCCCCGTCGTGGCCGCCCCGGCGGACCCGGACGGCGGTGCTGTTCCGGGCGAGCGTCAGGTCGGCGGTGTCGAAGTAGGTCGCGACGAGTTCGCTGCGCTCGGGCTCGCCCTGCACGGCGACCGCGCCGACGCCGACGAGCAGTGGATGCTGCGCCTCGGCATCCACGTCGTACTTGCGCTCGATTTCGATCTGCGAGTGGTGGGGCTGGTCCGGCATCCCCCCTGTTTAGTCCACAATCGCGCTGTCGCGAAATTTCAAGCGCCGACCCCGGCGACCCGTCTACGGTGAACGCATGAGTGCTGAGACGATCACCGCCCGCTTCGACGTGACCGGCTGGGAACCGGCGGACCTCCCCGGAATCGACGGCGAGTGGGTGGGTGCCGTCGTCATGCGGAAGACCTACACCGAGGGACTGGTGGGCGAATCGGTCGCGCATTTCATCTCCTCCGGAACCGAGGAGGGCGGTCGCGGCTACCTCGCAGCCGAGCGGATCACGGGACGCCTCGATGACGGCCGCACCGGTTCGCTGACGGTGCACCACGGCGCGCTCCAGCACCCGGACGACGCCTCCGCCTTCGGCAACATCGTCCCGGGAACGGGCACGGGAGACTTCGCCGGATTCCGCGGCCCCGCCCGCATCGAACATGACGACCGGGGCGCGTTCTTCGTCTTCGAGCTGTCCTGACTCCGCTCTTCACGGGCGACCTGACCGGCGGTACCCTCGGGGCATGAGCGACCCCAGAGGACGTGAATACCGAGACGACGAGGACCTCGACGACTTCCGCGAGGCGCAGGAGGCCGACTACGAGCCGGAGCCGGTGGTGCGCGACCCTGAGGACCTCCCGGTGGCCGACGACGAGGACGACGAGCTGGTCCCGGACGACGACCGCCCCGTGCCGCTCGACGCGGACGACGCCGAACTCGACTGACCCCGCCCCGACTCCTCCAGCCCCGTCCAGGGCCGCCGACCCGCGCCGCTGAGCCGTGCCTGGACGGAGGAGTTCAGCAACGGAGGCGAAGGCTCCTCCGGCAGCCGCCGCCACGCCGCAACGCAGCCGAGAACTCCTCCTGCGTCCATGACGGGGACAAGGGAGGACTTCCTGCGGCGAGCTGGCGCAGCAACGGGAAACGGAGGAAGTCGGCCGCCTAGAGCGTGCCGACTCCTCCGTCTACGACGCCGGACTACGCCAGCGCGTCCTCGAGGAGGTGGATGAGGGCGTCCAGCTGCACCGAGTCGGTCGAGCCGACCTCGACGTCGCTGCCGTCGAGTGCCCGCGCCGCGAGTCCCTGCTTGGCGTCGATCAGCTCCGCGATCTTCGAGTCGATCGTCTGCGCCGCGATGATCCGCCACGCCGTGACCGGCTCCTCCTGACCGATACGGTGCACGCGGTCGATCGCCTGGGTCTGCTCGGCCGCCGTCCAGGACAGCTCGGCGAGGACGACGTTCGACGCGGCCTGCAGGTTGAGGCCGACACCGGCGGCCGTCAGCGAGCACACCGCCACAGCGACCTCGGGGTCGTTGTTGAACGCGTCGATCTCCTTCTGCCGCGACAGTGCCGACTGGTCGCCGCGGATCGAGATCGTCTTCAGGTCGCGGGCCGCAAAAGCCTCCTCCGCCGCATCCATCACATCGATGTGCTTGGCGAAGAACACCACCTTGCCGACCGAGCGCGCCAGCTGTGCGGTGTAGTCGGACGCCAGTCCGGCCTTCGCCTGACCGATCTTCCGGACCATGGTGAAGACGTTCTCGCCCGACTTCGTCGACTTCGACTCCTCGAGCTCCGACTGGGCGACCAGGCGGATGAGGTGGCGGCGGTGCGCCTCGTCGTCGCCGTCGAACGAGTCAGGGCGCCCGGCGGCCGAGGCCCGCTGGTACTTCGCGACCAGCCGCGCCGCGAGCTCCTTCTCGGCCTGGCGGATCGAGCGGCCGAGGTCGTCGTCCAGCTCGACCGGGAGGTCGACCACACGACGGCTGGGCAGGTCGGCTGCGACGTCGAGTTTGCGGCGACGGACGATGCCCATGTCGATGACCGCCTCGCGGGCGGCCGAGTAGAACCCGAAGTCGGCCGGGGTCAGCCCCGACTCCTCCAGGTGCTCCATCAGCTGCGCGGTCGGCTTGCTGCCGTCGATCCAGCCCAGGAACTGCCAGATCGCCTTGAAGTCGTCGATGTCGTTGATCAGAGGGGTACCCGTCAAGGCGACCATCAGCGGATCGGGTGTGCTCGCGCGGATGGCATCCGCCAGCCCGAGCACGAGCCGGGAGCGCTGCGAGTGCAGGTTCTTGATGAAGTGCGCCTCGTCGACGACCATCCCCTTGAAGCCGAGCGTGCTCAGCCAGGAGAGGTGCCGGTCCAGCACCTCGTAGTTGACGATGACCACGTCGGCGAACGCATCCAGACCCTCACCATCGCCGTGGATGACCGTGGCACGGCGGTACGGCGTCCACCGCTCGACTTCGCGCGCCCAGTTCATCTTCACGACGTTCGGAACGACGGCGAGCAGCGGATACGCGCCGGCGACGGAGGCGGCGAGGATGGACTGCGCCGTCTTGCCGAGGCCCGGCTCGTCGGCGAGCAGGAAGGAGCGGTGCCCCAGACGCACGCTCTCGATGAACCGCGACTGGTGGTGCATCAGCTCGAGACCCTGCGGCGAGTAGCGGTCGATCAGCGGAGCGGGCGGCAGGTCCATGCTGGCCGCCTGGCCGCCTGCGCCGTACTCGAACGACTTGAACAGCGGGCCGAGGAGCTCCCACGAGTCGAGTTGGCGACGCGGCTTCGGCGCCTCGGGCGTCAGCCGTGAGAAGTCGGGGGCGAGGAACGGGTTGGAAAGCTGCCGCGCCTTCACCGACTGCGGCACGACCTGCTTTTCGGCCAGCTCCGGCGGGATGACGCTGTCCTGCTTGGCGACGGGACGCTCGATGGTGATGATCAGGTCGTCCGGCGAGAGCTCCGTGCCGGACTCGAGCAGCCAGTCCCGGCGCAGCTTCTGGGCGGTGGCGCTGGACGCCGACTCGCTCTCCAGCAGCTGGATGAGCGAGGTGTCCCTGGCGGCCGTCTTGGCCAGGATGGTGGCGATGCCGTCGAGCCGCTTCAACTGCTCGGCACGCGCTGCGTCGCTCAGCTCCGTGTCCGCCTTCGCGCGGGCGCGCTCCTCGCGCATCAGGAAGGCGATCACCTGGAACTTGGTGCGGTTGGTGGGTCCGAGCTTCTTGCCGTCGGCGGCTTTCGCCTCGACCTCGCGCACCTTGCGAGCGAGGACGGGGATGAGTCCGTCGTTGTTGGCGTGCCGGTTCTTCCGCTGCTGCGGCCTGGTCGGGCTGGTCCGCTGACCGGAACGAGACATGGTCCTCCAGTGAAGGCGCCGCGCGCCGTCTTCAGGACGCGACGCCATGTTGGCGTGAGGCCGGCGGAGGCGAAGAGGACCGGTACCGAGTGGACCGGGCTCGACGCGGGTGACGCCGGGAGCGCGGCACAGGACGGCCGCGCACCACTATTTTACGGCACAAGAGCCGGTTCAGCGACGCGTGTCTGCGGGGATCTTGATCGTGACCGCCGCTGCGACGAAAAGGACCGCCGCTAGGATCGACAATCCCTGCACCACGAGGTCGCTCAGCGGGAGCGGCCAGACCGGATTCCAGACCACGGCGACCGGGATGAGACCGGCCAGCCACCACCATTTCTTGGCCTGCCCCGCGAACACGCAGAGGATCAGCGCCAGGATGCTGACGGCGTACCGGATGTAGAGGTACCAGTCGCCGCCGACCAGGGCGAGCCCCGCGAGGAGCACGATCGCCCCGAGAATGCCGGGCGCGAGGGCCGCACGGTTGAAGGCGGGCGGCTGCGGGGTGTGGGGACGGGACACGGGATCCCACTCTACGCGGCGGTCCGACTCGACGTCGTCCGGCGGACATGGTGCGCCCGCCCGGTTTCGGAGACCTCTCTCTCCGGCCGGGCGGGCGACGTTGTGCGCTGCGGGACGCTGTGGGTTCGGGGAGGCTGCGGGCTACAGCGCCCCCCGGCGGAGCAGGAATGCGCACGGCGGCGCGTCGGAGCCGACGCGCACGGTGACTGCGGAGTTTCGGGCGAGTTCGAGGAATGGGTCGAGCTCGAGTCGGGTCATCGGAACTCGGCGGAGTTCGGCGTCGGACGCGATCCCGTTCACCGCGAACGCGACGTCGGGTACGTCGTAGGGCTCGTCGGCGAGGTCGAGGAACACGATCGGCGAGGCATCCTCCGGATCGAGCGGGAACACGGAGAGGATGGCCTCAGCGGCGGCCTCTGTCGTGACGTCGTCACCGAGGTGGACGACGGGCGTGGTGATTTCTTCTTCCGGGTAGCCGCTGCCGACGAGGGTAAGCGTCTCGCCAACACTCATTGAGTCAAGTGCGCTCAAGAGCGCACCGGACAGCAGCGGGCTGAGGTTCTTCAGCAAAGTCGGGCCTTTCCTGTTAAACGAATATTTCTCAACCCCTGTGTGGAGGATAGACCCATCTGTATGTCCACCTACACCCCCCCGTTGGGGGGATATGTGCCGCGAGATTACCCCTGTGGGGTATCGCGCGCACGGGATTATCCTGAAGGGGTGATCGCAGACATCAAGAAGCGCGCGCTGCACCGGACGCGCATCCTGGAAGGCCAGCTCCGCGGGCTGGAGAAGATGATCGAGAACGAGGACTACTGCATCGACATCATCACGCAGTCCCTCGCGATCCAGAAGTCGTTGGGCTCGCTCAATCGGCTGCTCGTCGAGAACCACCTCCGCACGCACGTCGCTGAAGCGTTCGAGGAGGGCGGCAGCGCCCGCGACGACTCGATCGTCGAACTTCTGAAAATCTACGAGCTCTCCAACAACCGGGGCTGAGCCGGGCGCATGACGGACACCGAACTGATCCGTATCGTCCGTGGAGACATCACCGACGAGAACGTCGACGCGATCGTCAACGCGGCCAACAGCTCGCTCCTGGGCGGCGGAGGCGTCGACGGCGCGATCCACCGCCGCGGCGGGCCGGCCATCCTGGAGGCGACTCGCGAACTCCGGGCCACATCCCTACCGGAGGGGCTGCCGACCGGTCAGGCGGTCGCCACCACCGCCGGCGACCTCGGCGCGAAGTGGGTGATCCACGCTGTGGGACCGGTGTGGTCGGCCACCGAGGACCGCACGCCGCTCCTGCAGAACGCCTACCGGTCGTCGCTCCGGGTGGCGCGCGAGCTGGGAGCCCGCACGGTCTCGTTCCCGGCGATCTCGGCCGGCATCTACGGCTGGCCGATGGACGACGCGGCGCGCCTCGCCGTGAGCACCGTGCGCGCGGTGCTGTCCTCCGGCGTCGGCTCGGTCGAGCACGTGCGGTTCGTGCTGTTCTCCGACCAGGCGTTCGACGCCTTCCGCCAGGCGGCCGGCGAGTGACGGGCAACCGGTGACAGACGCTGACGACGAGGCGCTGGAGCGCTTCCGCACCCTGCTGCGCATTCCGACCATCTCACACAACGCGGTCGAGGAGACCGACTGGGCGGCGTTCGACCGCTTCCTCGACAGGCTCCCCGAGCTGTACCCGGCCCTGCACGAGACCCTCGAACTCGAACGGCACGGGCGCACACAGCTGTACCGCTGGCGGGGCCGCGAGGAGGGCGCCGCCACCGTGCTCATGGCGCACTACGACGTCGTTCCGGCCACGGACGAGGGATGGACGCATGCCCCGTTCTCCGCCGAACTCACCGGCGCGGGCGAGCACCGCCTGCTCTGGGGCCGGGGCGCGATCGACGACAAGGGGGCTCTCGTCGCGATCCTGGAGGCCGTGGAGGCTCTCGTGCGCGAGGGCTTCCAACCGACCCACGATGTCTACCTGAGCTTCGGTCACGACGAGGAGACGGTCGGCTCCGGCGCCCAGGCGATCGCCGCGACGCTCGCCGGCCGCGGCATCCGCCCGGCGATGGTGCTCGACGAGGGCGGCGCGGTGGTGGAGCGCATCTTCCCTGGAGTCACCGCCCCCATCGCGGTTGTGGGAGTCAGCGAGAAGGGCATCACCAGCGTGCGGCTCACCGTCGAGCAGAGCGGAGGTCACGCGTCCACTCCCCCACGGATGACCGCGACCGTCCGGCTGGCGCGGGCCATCACCCGTCTCAACGCCCGGCCCTTTCCAGCCCGGCTGACCGAGACGAACCTGAGGATGGTGGAGACGCTCGGCGCGCACGCCACCGGCCCCCTCCGCGCCGTCTTCATCCGCGCCCGGCGGCTGCAGCCGCTGCTTCACGCCGTGTTCGGCCGGCTGAGCGACGAGACCCGTGCGATCGTCCGTACGACCACCGCCGTGACTCAGCTCCGCGGCAGCCTCGCCGCGAACGCCCTGCCGGAGACCGCGGAGGCGATCGTCAACACGCGCATCGCCGTCGGGTCGTCCGTCGCCGAGACGCTCGACCACCTCCGCCGGGCCATCCGCGACGACGCCGTGCGGGTGGAGGCGGTGGATGCCAGCGAGCCCTCACCGGTCTCCCCCAGCGCCGGGCCGCACTGGGACCGCCTGGCCGCGGCGATCGGCGCCGTGCACCCCCGGGCGATCGTGACCCCGTACATCATGCTGGGCGCGAGCGACAGCCGGCACTTCACGGGCATCTGCGACGCTGTCTACCGCTTCACGCCGTTCGAGCTGAGCGCCGGCCAGCGCGGCGCTCTGCACGCCCGCGACGAGCACATCCACGTCGCCACGTGGCTCCGCGGCATCGCCGTCTACACCCACCTCCTCCGCGCCTCCTAACCCCCACCGTCGAGTCCTCACAAAGTGCACGCGACACGCCGTGGGGGCGTGCACTTTGTGAGCGGTCCTCGGTGTACGCGGGGTTGAGCTCGCCGTCCTCCAGCGCGAGCGCCGGCCACAGGTCGAGCCAGCCGACGTGCGCACTCGGCGCGAACTGCCACAGGTGGCGGTTGATGTCACGGATCTGGTCGGCGAACTCGTGGCCGCGCGGCATCACCGACTGGGCCAGGATGCGCGTCTCCGGCAGTTCCCGGCGGAGCGTCACGAGCATGGTCTCGATGTTGCGCACGACGTGCTCGACCGAGCGGCGCCAGGCCAGGTCGTTGGTGCCGACGAGTAGGGCGATCGTGGCGGGTTCCGACTCGACCACATCGCTGAGCCGGGCGAGGACGTCGTCGGTGGTGTCGCCGGCCATCCCGAAGTTGCGGACCGCCTCACCGGGAAGCAGCGCCTCCCAGTCACCGCCCTGGGTCAGGCTGTCGCCGACCAGGGCGAGTTCCCCGCGTTCCGGTCTCCAGTCGTCCGGCATCCCGACCTCCCTCGTCTCCCGTCCATCCTCCCCCACAACTCTCGGCAGTGGAAGGAACGCCGTGCGAGGCCGGCCCTCCGCTACAGCAGCGACTTGGTGTGCCAGACGGTCTTCGTCTCGGTGAAGAACGCGATGCGGTCGAGGGACGGGGCCGCGGCGTCCGGCCCGTTCTCTGGGGTGAGGACGCGCTTCAGGGTGTCCGCCGCAGCGATCTGCAGGTCGATCCACTCCAGCTCCCCCGCACCGACCAGGTCGAGCGCGTTGACGTCGGCGTGGGAGGCGAGCCAGGGCGCGATCTCCGCCGGCGAGCCGGTGAGGATGTTGACAACCCCACCCGGGACGTCGCTCGTCGCCAGCACCTCGCTGAGGCTGATCGCGGAGAGCGGGAAGCGCTCGCTCGCGATCACGACGACGGTGTTGCCCGCGATGAGTGCCGGGGCGACCGCGCTGACGAAGCCGACGAGGCTGGAGTCCTGCGGCGCGACGATCGCGACGACACCGGTCGGCTCGGGGACGGAGATGTTGAAGTACGGTCCGGAGACCGCGTTGGCGTTGCCCGCGACCTGCGCGAACTTGTCCGACCACCCGGCGTACCAGACCCAGCGGTCGATCGCCTCGTCCACCTGCGCGGTCGCCGCTCCCGCGGAGACGCCCTCGGCCTTCTGGATCTCGTCGACGAACTGCGCCCGACGTCCCTCCATCAGCTCGGCGATCCGGTACAGCACCTGACCCCGGTTGTAGGCGGTCGCGCCCGACCATCCCGAGACCGCCGCCCGCGCCGCCACGACCGCGTCGCGCGCATCCTTCCGGGAGGCCTTGGCGGCGTTCGCCAGGAAGGCGCCCTTCGCCGAGACGACCTCGTACGTACGGCCCGACTCGCTGCGCGGGAACTTCCCGCCGATGTAGAGCTTGTAGGTCTTCGGGACCGCGAGGCGGTTCATTTGGAGGCTCCCTTGCGAGTGAGGCGGGCGGGGATGGTGCTCGCGGTGGGCAGCGAACGGCCCGGCACCAGGTAGGCACCGAGGCCGTGGCGCCCGCCTTCGCGGCCGTAGCCGGACTCCTTGTAGCCGCCGAACGGGCTGGCCGGGTCGAAGCGGTTGAACGTGTTCGCCCAGACCACACCGGCGCGCAGCTTGTCGGCGACGGCGAGGATGCGGCTGCCCTTGTCCGACCAGATGCCGGCCGAGAGCCCGTACGGGGTGTTGTTGGCTTTGGCGATCGCCTCGGCCGGGGTGCGGAAGGTCAGCACCGAGAGGACCGGGCCGAACACCTCCTCGCGCGCGATGCGATGACTGGTGGACACGTTGTCGAAGATCGTCGGCGCGAACCAGAACCCGTTCTCCGGGATGGCGCAGTCGGCCGTCCAGCGCTCCGCACCTTCCGCCTCGCCGATGTCAGAGAGTTCGCGGATGCGCTGCAGCTGCTCGGCGCTGTTGATCGCTCCGATGTCGGTGTTCTTGTCGAGCGGGTCGCCAAGGCGCAGGGTCGACAGGCGGCGCTTCAGCCGGTCGACGACCTCGTCGTGGATGCTCTCCTGCACCAGGAGCCGGCTGCCCGCGCAGCAGACGTGGCCCTGGTTGAAGAAGATGCCGTTGACGATGCCCTCGATCGCCTGGTCGATGGGCGCGTCGTCGAAGACGATGTTCGCCGCCTTGCCGCCCAGTTCCAGCGTCAGCTTCTTGGAGGTGCCTGCGACGCTGCGCGCGATCTCCCTGCCGACCGCGGTGGATCCGGTGAAGGCGACCTTGTTCACGTCCGGGTGCCCGACCAGCTCTCGGCCGGTCTCGCCTGCGCCGGTGACGATGTTGACGACGCCTGCCGGAAGGTCGGCCTGCTGCACGATCTCCGCGAAAAGCAGCGCCGTCAGCGGCGTCGTCTCGGCGGGCTTCAGCACGACCGTGTTACCCGCGGCGAGCGCCGGCGCGATCTTCCAGGCGAGCATCAGCAACGGGAAGTTCCAGGGGATCACCTGCGCGGCGACACCCAGTGCGCGCGGGGCCGGGCCGAGACCGGCGTGCTCCAGCTTGTCCGCCCACCCGGCGTAGTAGAAGAACCAGGCGGCGACCAGGGGGATGTCGACATCGCGGCTCTCCTTGATCGGCTTGCCGTTGTCGAGGCTCTCGGCGACTGCCAGCTCGCGGGCGCGCTCCTGGATCAGGCGGGCGATGCGGAACAGGTACTTGCCGCGGTCGCTGCCGCTCATCCGCGACCAGACCCGGTCGTACGCGCGGCGGGCCGCGGCGACGGCGGTGTCCACATCGGACGCGTCGGCCGTCGCGATCGTCGCCAGCCGCTCCTCTGTCGCCGGCGAGATGGTCTGGAACGGCGTGCCGTGACCGGCGACGAACTCGCCGTCGATGAACAGGCCGTACTCGTCCCGCAGGTTCAGGATCGAGCGCGACTCGGGGGCCGGGGCGTATTCGAGGAAACTCATGTCATCCACAATTCTTGGCAGTCGGAACAGTCGGTACAGTCGGAACAGCCGGGTCAGTCGATCGTCACGTAGTCGGCGCCGGAGTAGTGGCCGGTGGCCAGCTTCTGGCGCTGCAGGAGCACGTCGTTCAGGAGGCTGGAGGCACCGAACCGGAACAGGTGCGGCTGCAGCCAGCGCTCGCCCACCGTCTCGGCGACGGTGACGAGGTACTTGATGGCGTCCTTCGACGAGCGGATGCCGCCGGCGGGCTTCACGCCGATCTCCTCGCCGGTGAGCCGGTGCCAGTCGCGAACGACCTCGAGCATGAGCAGCGTCACCGGGAGAGTCGCCGCCGGCGAGACCTTGCCAGTGGACGTCTTGATGAAGTCGCCGCCGGCCAGGATGCTGAGCCAGGATGCGCGGCGCACGTTGTCGTAGGTGTTCAGCTCGCCGGTCTCCAGGATCACCTTGAGGTGCGCGTATGTGCCGTCCTCGCGGCGGCAGGCCTCCTTGACGGCGACGATCTCGTCGAAGACCAGGCCGTAGCGGCCGGAGAGGAACGCGCCGCGGTCGATGACCATGTCGATCTCGTCCGCGCCGGCGGCCACCGCATCCGCCGTGTCGGCGAGCTTGACGGCGAGGGAGGCGCGACCGCTCGGGAAGGCGGTGGCGACCGCTGCGACGTTCACGCCGCCCTGGCCACCTGCGCGACGGACGGCACCGGCGTGGGATGCGCCCAGCGCCTCCACCGCGTACGGCACCATGTCGCCATAAACGCAGACCGCGGCCGGGCGCGGGGTCCAGGGGTCGGACGCATCCGGCGTGAGCGCCTTCGCGACGAGCGAGCGCACCTTGCCGGGCGTGTCCGCGCCCTCGAGGGTGGTCAGGTCGATGAGCTCGATGATCGTGTCCAGCGCCCGCTTCTTGCTGGTCGTCTTGATGGAGCGCGTGCCGAGGCCGGCCGCGCGCTGCTCCAGGCCCACCGCATCCACCCCGGGGATGCCGTTCAGGTAGCGGCGGAGCGACCCCTCCGTCAGGTCGCCGCCGAGCACCTCGACGGCGCGGGCCGCCGGCGCGAGGGTGCGCACCGGTGGCGTTGTCTCGATGGTCACGTGTTCCTCCAAAAGGATGGGTTGCTCAAGCGGGTGCGCCCGGGGCGGAACGCCCGAGCAAGTCGTTGGCGGTCGCCTCGTCGGTGATGAGGGTGGTGCACAGCCCGCTCGCGACGACAGCGTGCGCGACGCGATGCTTGGCCTCGCCGGCGATGACCGCGATGGATGTGCGGGCCGCGCGCAGCTCGTCCAGGCTGAGCCCCAGCGTGCGCGAGTTGAGCTCCGGGTCGGCGACCTGCCCGTCGTCGGTGATGAAGCGGCCGACAACGTCGCCGACGGCGCCCTTCTCGGCGAGCGCGGCGACGTCCTCCACCGAGAGGTAGCCGGAGTCGACGTGCACCGAGCTGGTGTCGACAACACCGGCGCTGAACAGGTAGGTGCCCGCGTTGCGGGCGAGTTCCAACACGCTCTGCACCGAGCGGTCGGCCTCGATCGCGCGGCGCGTAGCGGCGTGCTCGAAGATGGCGGGGCTGGGCAGCAGGGTCGCGGTGCCCTGCGCCTTGCGCGCGATGACGACGGCTGTGTCGGCGGCGGCGGTCGCCTGACGGGTGGATGAGACGCTCCCGTTGATCTGCACGGGGTTGACGCCCACCGCCCACCCCGGGCGGAGGCGCGCGGCGACGGCGTGCAGCGTGCGGCCCCAGCTGACGCCGAGGGTGCGTGGCACTGGGCGCAGTGTGGTCAGGTAGTCGGCCGCGGCCTGTGCGACCCTGCCCTGCACCTCCGAGTCGGACTCGGCGGCGGGGACGACGACCGCGTCTGCGAGGCCGTAGAAGCCGCACAGTTCGCGTTCCAGCGAGAAGCGCCGTGCGCTCGGGTGGACGATCTCGATGCGGACGAACCCGTGCTCGCGAGCGGCGACGAGGAGCCGGCCGACCTTCCAGCGCGAGACGTTGAGGGCGACGCCGATCTCATCCTGCGTCTTGCCAGCCTCGTAGTAGAGCTCTGCGGCTTTGACGGCGAGGATTTCGTCGGAATCGTTCAGGCCCACCCCTCCAGCTTAGGAACGGTCGACCAGGCGAGCAACATGTGCGTGGTCTCTGCTCAAATGAGCACCAGTGCTTTCGTTTATCGTTGGGTCGTGCCAACAGACCCGAACTTCGCCGCCACCGCCTACGCTCTCGCCGTCGACTTCGGGGGAACCAAGGTCGAGGCCGCCCTCGTCGACACCGAGGGGCGCCTGGTCGAGGGGTCCCGCCACCGCCACCCCACCGGGCGGAATGCCACCGTGCCGGAACTGGAGGCGTCCGTGGGCGGCGTGGTGCGCTCGGCCGCGGCATCCCTCCCCGCAGGCAGACCGATCGTGGGGGTCGGGATCGGCAGTGCCGGGCCGATCGACCGCAGGCGCGGCCTCGTCTCGCCCCTCAACGTGCCGCACTGGCGCGACTACCCGATGCGCGACTACGTCGCCGGCGTCGCCGCAGAACTCGGGATCGACGCGCCGGTCACCCTGGAGATGGACGGCGTCGCCATCACCATGGCGGAGCACTGGGTCGGTGCGGCGCAGGGTGTCGACAACGTGATGGGGATGGTCATCTCGACCGGCATCGGCGGCGGCCTCATCGTCGGCGGGCGGGTGATCACCGGCCCGACGGGCAACGCCGGCCACATCGGGCATGTTGAGGTGGGAGAAATCCGCGGCGAGGACACCTTCGGCAGCCCGTATGCGCTGGAGGCCATGGCGTCCGGCCCGCACACCGTGGCGTGGGCGCGGCGGCAGGGCTTCGCCGGGACGACCGGTGAGGAACTGGCGGCCGCCTACGCGGCGGGCGACCCGGTGGCTCGGGAGGCCATCGCGCGCACCGGCCGGGCGGTCGGTCACGCGATCGCCTCGGCGACGGCGCTGCTCGACCTGGAACTGGTCGCCATCGGGGGTGGCTTCTCGCACTCCACTCCCGACCTCTTCGACCACATGCGGACCGTCGTCGAGCAGCACTACTTCCCGTTCGTGCGCAAGGTCCGCATCGTTCCGTCCGCCCTTTCCTCCGAGGGCCCGCTGATCGGCGCCGCTGCCCTCATCCACCGCTCGCACCTCCTCCCCTGACCCCATCCCCCGCCGTCGAGTACACAAAAACTGCACGGTTTCCGTACTGAAACCGTGCAGTTTTTGTGTACTCGACGGTGGGAGCGGGAGGGGGGTCAGTCCTCGAGGTAGCGGGGGCGGGCGGCGACGGACCCGGCGATGGCGGCGGCCAGGACGGTGGCGGTCAGCACCAGGAGGGGGACCGTCCACGAGCCGGTGAGCTGGTGGAGCACGCCGACGGCGAGCGGGCCGAGCGCTCCGAGCGTGTAGCCGAGGCCCTGGGTGAAGCCGCTGAGCGCGACCGACCCGGCATGCGTCCTGGTTCGCACGTTGATGAGCACGAGGCAGAGCGGGAACAGCAGCGGCCCGAGGCCCGCGAAGGCCACCCACAGCCAGGTCGCGGTCCCCGGCGCGAGGATCAGCCCCAGGTACCCGACGACGAAGAACACGACGCCGGCGTAGATCAGGATCGCGACGTTCCGCATGCGTGCGGCGAGCAGCGGAACCAGCAGCCCGGCAGGTATGCCCATCCCGGCATACACCGAGAGAAGCGCACCCGCATCCGCCGGTGCGACCCCGGCGACGTCGTGCAGGATCTGCGGCAGAAAGGCGAACATGGCGTACGCGTTGAGGCTGGACACCGCGAACACCACCGCCAGCGACCAGGCCAGCGACGAGCGCCACACGCGTCCCGCCATCGCCGGCTGGGCCGCCTCCACCTCCACGTCCTGGTCGGGGTGCGCCGGGCGCCGGGTGATCAGGATGCGCAGCCAGGGCAGGATCGCCAGCAGGCTGACGACGCCCCACATGCCGACGGAGACATGCCACCCCGCAGCGTCCGCCACAGGCACCGCGACGAGCGGCGGCAGCAGGGTGGACACCGACATGACGGTCGCGTAGAGCGACGTCACCAGACCGATGCGGTCCGGGAAGTAGCGCTTGACGAGCGGCGGCAGGAGGACGTTGCCGACGCCCATCCCGGCGAAGGTCACCGCCGACCCGATCGCGAGCACGGCGAACGACGTCGAGAACGCCCGCACCAGGTGGCCGAGGAGGATCACGCCGAGCGCCAGCAGAACCACCGACTCCAGGCTGAGCCGTCGCGTGAAGGAGGGAGCGATCAGGCCGAACACGGCGAAGCAGATCGGCGGCAGCATCCCGAGCAGACCGACGTCGATGTTGGAGACGGCGAAGTCGGTACGGATCTCGGCGAAGATCGGCGAGAGCGCGGCGACCGCCGTGCGAAGGTTGGCCGCCACGAGCAGGATACCGACCAGGGCGATGGCACGGCCGTGCCAGAGCGGCCGCGGGACCGCGGCGGGTTCGGCTTCCGCCATCAGGATGGCTCGCCTGCGCCGAGGATGCTGCGCGCCTGCTCCACATCGGCTGCGATCTGCGCGATCAACGGCTCGATGCCGGTGTAGGCGACCATGCCGCGGATCCGTTCGACGAACGACACCTCGACCGTGTGGTCGTACAGGTCGAGCTCACGGTCGAGCACGTACGCCTCGACCTGTTTGTGTGGCACGCCTTCGAACGTCGGGTTGTTCCCCACCGAGATGGCGGCGGGGTAGCGCTGACCGGCGTCGGTGAGCCAGCCGGCGTAGACGCCGTCGGCGGGGATGAGTCCCTCCGACTCCGGCGACAGGTTCGCGGTCGGGAACCCGAGTTCCCTGCCGCGGGCGGCGCCGTGCACGACGATGCCGCGCACGGTGGGAGGCGAGCCGAGCAGCTCGGCGGCGTGGCCCACGTCGCCGTCGGCGAGGAGTTCGCGGATCCAGGTGGAGGAGACGCGGCGGCCGTGCTCGGGCCGCACGTCGTCGATCAGTTCGACCGTGAAGCCGTAGGTCTCCCCCAGCCGGCGCAGGAGCCCGACATCGCCCGCGCCGCGGGCGCCGAACCGGAAGTCGCTGCCGACGAGCACGGCGGCGGCGTGCAGTCGCTCGACGAGGATGTGGTGGACGAACTCCTCCGGCTCGAGTGCGGCGAGCGCGTGGTCGAATGCCACCATGAGCGTGGCGTCCACCCCGGTCGATGCCAGCAGGTCGAGCTTCTGCGCGTTGCTGACGAGGGAGGCCGGGCACTTCTCCGGTGCGAGCACTTCGAGGGGATTGCGGTCGAAGGTGATGATCGTCGACACCAGTCCGCGCTCCGCGGCGACGGCGCGCAACCGGTCGATCACCGCGCGGTGCCCGGTGTGGACTCCGTCGAACTTGCCGATCGTGACCGCGCTCGGCCCCCATCCGTCCGGAACCTCGGAGACCGCGTGGAAGACCTTCACGACGCGGCTCCGGCGGTCGGCGCGTCAGGCGCGCCAGGCGCGTCGGCCGCGTCCGACGGCCGGTGGCCGCGCAGCCACAGCAGACCGAGCACCGGCAGGACGAGCGGGATGAACAGGTACCCCATCCCGTAAACCGACCACACCGTCGCGTCGCGGCCGAAGGGGTCGATGTCGTGCAGCCCGAGCACGGTCGGCGCAAACAGGCTCAGCGTGCCGATCACGAGAACGCCCGCCAGTTCGAAGCTGATCGTGATCCACGCCACGCGGTACCAGACGCGCCCGGGTGCGATGAGGGACACCGTCGCCACGATGTACACGACCGCAGCGAGCGCGGACAGGCTGAACGCGACCGGCGCCTCGTGGAAGCGGTCGATGATCTGGAAGACGCTCCGCCCGGCCGCGGCGAGCGCCAGCACACCGTAGACGAAGACGAGCACCCGGCCCACCCCCGACATCCGGCGCCTCGGGGACGGCGGATCGGAGTTCGTGCGCGCGGACATGGTGTGGTGGGACATCTCTTCGATTCTATTTGCCACGCGGAGCAGCGCGTGCGGCTCAGGCGCCCTGGACGAACCAGATCTGGCCCATCCGGTACACCATGACCGCGACGGCCAGGCAGACGCCGCCCAGGATGACGGTGCTCCACCGGTTGCGCTCGATCAGCGCCCAGAAGCCTCCCGCCAGGGGAAGGATGATCGCCGATATGAGGTAGATGTAGAACTCGGCCAGGCTGCCGGACGGGTTGTTGCCCACCGCCGGAGCGACGATCGCGACGACCAGCTGTGCGAGCAGCAGCAGTTCGACCAGCGCGACCGCGCCCATCGAGACGTCGCCGGGAAGCCGTCCAGCCAGTCCCAGCACCAGGCACAGGATGCCGGCGGCGCAGGCGACGACGACCTGCACCGTGGTGTACCACTCGATCATGCGGTTCCGCTCGCCGAGTCGTTCGACGTCCCGTTCGCGGGGGCGACGGCCTCCTCCGTGGGGAAGTTCACGAGCGTCCTGGCTTCCTTTCCGCGGAACTCGATCAGTCCCACAAGCGCACCGGTCGGGGCGACGGCGGCGACCGGGCGGCCGCCGGACCCTTCCCGGTCGGCGACGTGGATGCGCCTCCCGTGCATGAGGTCGATCGCCTGCTGCTCCGTCAGGTCGAGCCGTTCGAACAGTTCGGTGGCCGCGTCCACCGCCGGGATGAGCGCCGCCTCGGCATCGAGCGTAGCGAGGTCGTGCGCGTCGCGCACGTGGAACGCGCCGACCCGCGTGCGCCGCAGGACGGTCAGGTGGCCGCCGACGGCGAGTCCGGCGCCGAGGTCGCGCGCGAGCGAGCGGATGTACGTACCCGACGAGCACACCACGCGCACGTCCAGGTCGATCGCGCCCTCGATCCGGCGGGTGCCGAGCAACTCGAACTCGGAGACCGTCACCGCGCGCGGCTTCAGTTCGACCTGCTCGCCGGCGCGGACGCGGGCGTATGCTCGCTTGCCGTCGACCTTGATCGCGCTCACCGAGCTCGGGATCTGATCGATCTCGCCGGTCAGTGCGTCGATGCCGCCCTCGATCGCCGTGTCCTCCACGGCATCCAGCGCCTCCTGCGTTGCGGGAACCAGCAGCTCCCCTTCGGCGTCATCGGTCGTCGAGGCCGCGCCGAGCCGGATGGTCGCCAGATACTCCTTGTCCGCACCGACGATGTACGTCAGCAGGCGCGTCGAGGAGTTGACTCCGACGATGAGCAGGCCTGTGGCCATCGGGTCGAGCGTTCCGGCATGGCCGACTTTGCGGGTGCCTGCCGCCCTACGCACCCGGGCGACGACGTCGTGGCTGGTCATCCCGTCCGGCTTGTCGACCAGGATGAGACCGCTGCCGGTCACGCGCGAGCGCTTTCGCCGGCCGAGATGTCGAGCACGAGCTGCAGCTTGGTGCGGAAGGTGCACTCGATCAGCTCGGTCGCCGCGTCGTCCTTCTCGTACTCGTCGGTGAGCCGGAGGCCGAGGAGGGTGTTCAGCAGCATCCCCTCGGCGAGGAAGGACCGCGCCTCCTCAGGTTCGAAGCCGACCTCTTCGCGCAGCAGCCGGTAGATGGTGAGGAAGCCGTCCCGCGCCTTGGCGCCGATGGTCGGGTCCTGGCCCATGCTGAACGCCTGCATCAGGGAGAGCAGCAGCCCGCGGTCTTCGATCAGGCTGACGTAGGCGAGTCCGAGCCGGCGGCCGATCTCGCCGTGCGCGCCGGTGACGAACACGCCCGCGGTACCGTCGGCGACGGCGGGCGATCCGTCGGCCTTCCACGCCTCGATCGTCTCGGTGAAGGTGACGAGCAGCCGCTCGAGGGATCGGGTGAGCACGCCGACGAACAGGTTCTCCTTGCCGCCGAACATCCGCACGACGTAGGGCTGGCTGATTCCGGCCTCACGGGCGATCTGGTCGGTGGTCGCGCCGAAGTAGCCGCGTTCGCCGAACACCCGGCTGGCGGCTTCGAGGATCTGCACCCGACGTTCCGCGGAGGGGATCCGCTCACTGTTCTTATCCGTCACACTTGACAGGTTATCAGTCGATTACTAAAGTCAGGGCTTGTAATCATCCAATAACAACATTCGGAGGCGTCGCATGTCCGCTCCTGCCGCACCGCGCACCCGCAGCATCCCCGTCTGGCTGGCGATCGTCGCGGCGTCGCTGCCGATGTTCATGGCGACCCTCGACAACCTCGTCGTCACCAGCGCGCTCCCCGTCATCGCAAAAGACCTCTCGGCCTCCATCGAGGAGCTGCAGTGGGTCGTCAACGCCTACACGCTGACCTTCGCCACGCTCATGCTGATGGCGGTCGGTCTCGGCGACCGGTTCGGACGCCGGTCGGTGTTCCTCGTCGGCATCAGCGTCTTCACCCTGGCCAGCGCCGCCAGCGCCCTGGCGACCGAGCCGTGGATGCTGATCGCCGCCCGGGCGCTGCAAGGCGCCGGAGCCGCGGCGCTCCTCCCGCTCTCGCTGACCCTGCTGGCGGGCAGCGTCAGCCAGCGCCTCCGCCCGGCCGCCATCGGCATCTGGGGCGGCATCTCCGGCCTCGGTGTCGCCCTCGGCCCGCTCATCGGCGGTGCCGTGGTCCAGGGCTGGAACTGGCAGGCGATCTTCTGGCTGAACGTCCCGCTCGGCGTGATCGCCGTCCCGCTCGTCCTGATCGCCCTGCCGAACAGCTTCGGCGCACGGGTCCGGGCCGACATCGTCGGTCTGCTCCTCGCCGCCCCCGGCGTCCTCGGGCTCGTCTACGCCATCGTCCGTGGGAACGACGCCGGCTGGGGCAGCGCCGAAGTGCTCGTCCCGCTGATCGCCGGCGTTGCGCTGCTCGTCGGCTTCGTGCTGTGGGAGTCGCGGGCGGCGGCTCCGCTGCTGCCGCTGCGGCTGTTCCGCGACCGCAGCTTCACGGTCGCGAACCTGGTCGGTGTCACGTTCAGCTTCGGCATCTTCGGGGCGATCTTCATCCTCATCCAGTTCCTGCAGGTGGTGCAGGGCCACACTCCGCTCGAGGCGGGGGTGATGACGATGCCGTGGACGCTCGCGCCGATGGTCGTCGCACCGCTCACCGGCCTGCTGTCGTCCCGCACGGGAACCCGTCTGCCGGTCGTGGCAGGCCTCGCGCTCCTCGCGGTCTCGATGGGCTGGATCGCCCTGACCCTCTCGGCCACGCTGCCCTACTCGCAGATGTGGCCGCCGTTCCTGCTCGCCGGCATCGGCATGGGGCTCGTCTTCGCTCCCAGCTCGACGGCTGTGCTCGCCAATATGCGGCCGGCCGACCATGCGAAGGCGTCGGGCACCAACTCGACACTGCGGGAGGTCGGGGTGGCCCTCGGTGTCGCCGTGCTGACCGCCGTCTTCACCGGCGCCGGTGGCACGCTCACCCCGACCGGCTACGTGGATGCGGCGATCCCGGCCGTCTGGGTCGGCGCCGGAGTGCTGGGGGCCGCGGCCCTGATCAGCCTGGCGCTGCCCGGGCGACGAGCCGCCGCGCGGGCAGCCGCCGCTGCCGCTGCCGCGCCGGAGTCACCCGTCGAGGCCGCGGTCGACGCGCTGGCCGTCGCCGAACCGGCGCCGGTCCTCGCGGACTGACCGCGCATCCAGGGGACGCAACACGCCGTCATCCCTCACGGGGAACGGCGTGTTGCGTCCCCTGGTTCGCGTCGCGCCGGCTGCTCGCCGGGCGCGGTTAGGCTGGAGCGCGTGCGTATCGGCGTGATCGGAACAGGGGCCATCGGCGGGACCATCGCGGCGCTCCTCGACCGCGTGGGCCACCTCGTCGAGGTCACCGCGCGCGGCGAACAGCTCGCCGCGATCCGGGAGTCAGGGCTCCGGCTCGATGGCGGCTGGGGTGTGCACACGGCACGCGTCGCCGCCGCGGAGACCCTGCAGACGCGACCAGAGCTCGTCTTCGTCTGCACGAAGGCCCAGGATGCTGCGGCCGCCATCCGCGCCAACGCCGGGCTCCTGGACGGCATCCCCGTCGTCATCGTCCAGAACGGCCTGGCCGGGCTGCGCGAAGCGCAGGCCCTCCTCCCGGGTTCCGACTGCGTCGGCGCCCTCGCGCTCTACGCCGCCAGCTACCTCTCCCCCGGCCGGGTGTCCGTGACCACGACGGCCAACACCTACCTCGGGGCCGGCGACGGACCGCCGCCTGCTGCCGCGCTCGACGCCGCCCGCATCCTGGACGCCGCCATGCCGGCCCACGCGATCGACAACTTCACCGGCGCCCAGTGGACGAAACTCATCGTGAACCAGATCAACGCGCTCCCGGCGATCACCGGCCTGAGCGCGCAAGAGGTGATCGGCGACCGGCGCCTGCGCGCCGTGCTCACCGCGAGCCTGCAGGAGGCGACCCGGGTCGGCTACGCCCGCGGCGTGCACTACGGCAGTCTGCAGGGTCTCGACGACCGGACCCTCCGCGTGGTCGCGCGAGCGCCGCGCTGGGCCGCGCAGTCCGTGCCGCTGCTGATGAAGCGGCGGATGGGCGCGACGCCCAACCCGGGCTCAACGCTGCAGAGCATCCGCCGCGGACAACTCACCGAGATCGACTACCTCAACGGCGCGGTCGTCGACGAGGCGCGGGCAGCCGGCATCGGTGCGCCCATCAACCAAGGTCTCACCGCGCTCGTGCACGAGGTCGAGCGGAGCGGAACGTTCCTCGCTCCCGCCGACGTCGCCGACCGGATGCGGCCACTGCTCGCAGCCTGAGTGCGGGTTCAGCCCTCCCGCGGCGCCCAGCGCGGATGCGACGGCTCGCTGTCGTCGACCAGGTACGACGCGAACTCGGCGGGATGCGCATCCTCCACGTACGCGGCAGCCTGGGGCGCGTCGACGAGCAGGACGGACGCATTCCACTCCCGCCGCAACGACGGTCGCAGCGGGAACTCCCCGTCGATGACGAGCACCGCATCCTGGCCGGCCGTCAGCCAGCGCGCCTCCACTGCCTGGTCGCGCACCACGTCGAAGGCGGCGGTCTGGAAGCCCGCGCTGCCACCCAGCCGGAACGGGTCGAGCAGGACCCGCCGCAGGGCGACGTAGTCGTAGGCGTCGCGGTAGTAGGCCTCGGGTGTCTCGGGTCCGAGGCGGCTGCGGAAGGCGCGAGAGTTGTGGAAGCTTCCGAGGGACGCGCGGAAGCTACCTACTCCGGCCTCCCGGAAGACGACAGCGAGGTCGTCGGCGAACGCGACACCGCCCGAGGTCGCGCCTCCGCCTCCCGACCCGGAGTCGACCGCGACGACCACGCGTCCGGCGGAAGCGTCCCGCCGAATGGCGCCGACCAGCTGACGCAGGAACAGCACGCGCGGCGTCGGCGGAAGCATCATGCGACGAGCATAGGCCGCACCAACGGTTAGCCTCGATGCATGCACGACTTCGCCGGCACGGTGGTGGCCTGGTACCACGCCAACCGGCGCGACCTGCCGTGGCGCCGCGACGGTTTCAGCCCGTGGGGAACGCTGGTCAGCGAGTTCATGCTGCAGCAGACCCCGGTCAGCCGTGTCATCCCACGGCTGGAGGAGTGGCTCACCCGCTGGCCGACACCCGCCGATCTCGCCGCCGTGCCGCCCGGCGAGGCGGTCCGCGCGTGGAAGTCGCTCGGCTACCCGCGGCGCGCCCTGTGGCTCCATGCCGCGGCGGTCGCGATCACCCAGCAGCACGGCGGGGTGGTGCCGCAGGATGTGGATGCGCTGCTCGCGCTCCCCGGGGTCGGCGACTACACCGCGCGCGCCGTCGCGGTCTTCGCGTACGGCAACCGGCACCCAGTCGTCGACACGAACATCCGGCGGGTGATCGCGCGGGCGATCGGCGGCCAGGGCGAGCCCGGGCCACCGCAGGCGACACGCGACCTCGCCGCGATGGAGGCGCTGCTGCCGCACGACCGGCCGGTCGCAGCCGCCTTCAACGCCGGGATGATGGAACTCGGCGCCATCGTCTGCGTCGCCCGGACGCCCCGCTGCGACGCCTGCCCCGTCGCCGACCGGTGCGCCTGGCGGCAGGCGGGCTACCCGGCCTACGACGGACCGCGCAAAGCCGTGCAGAAGCGGTACGAGGGCAGCGACCGTCAGGTGCGCGGCCGGATCCTCGCCGAGCTGCGTGCGTCGCACATCCCGGTCAGTGCCGAGGAGCTCACCTCCGTGTGGCCGGAGGCCGCGCAACGCGACCGCGCTCTGGCGGGCTTGCTGGCCGACGGTCTCGCCGTCGCGGTCGACGGCGGCTACACACTCCCCTGACGCGCCGAAGTGCTCGTACGTGCGCCCGACACGCCGCGGGGAGCAGCAGGTACGAGCACCTCAGTGCTCGGGGAACACCAGGGGGTCCCAGTCCAGGATGCGCGAGCGGAAGACGAGCCCCTCGGTGACGAACGGGTCGCCCTCGCGGAAGCGCTCGGCCGCCTCGCGTGAACGGAAGACGGCCATGGACCCTTCCGTCGCCGGGTTGCCGAAAGTGCCGATCATCAGCACCTCGCCGTCCTTCGCGAACTCGTCGAGGTAGGCGCGATGGCGCGGGTAGGTGTCGACCAGCCGCTGGAAGTGGTCCGGCCCCGCGTTCGGGTCGGCATCGTAGAAGGAGACGGCGAACATGCCGCCAGCATACGGCCGACCCGTCACGCGGGGTCAGTCACTCTTCCTCGTGGTGCTCGTCGTCCTCGTCGTCCTCGTCGGTCAGCACCCGCGGCTTCACGTACGGGTCTTCATCGCCCGCGTAGTTCGCACCGGCGGCGAGCCCGGCCACCTCGGTGTCGCGCTGCTGCGCCTCGCGCAGCAGGCCCTCGATGTGGGCCGCGTTCTCGGGGATCGCGTCGAGTTGGAACGCCAGCGTCGGCGTCAGTCGCGCGGTGATGTTCTTGCCCACCTCGGTGCGCAGCATCCCCGTCGCCGCCTTCAAGGCAGCGGCGCTGTCCTCGCGCTCCTGCTCGCTGCCGTACACCGTGTAGAACACGGTCGCGTGCTGCAGGTCGCCGGTCACCTGGACGTCCGTGATGGTCACGAAACCCAGACGCGGGTCGCGCAGGCCGCGATCGAGCCGCTTGGCGACGATCTCCTTGATTCTGTCCGCGAGCTTCCTCGCGCGAGCCGGATCCACTGTGTTCTCCTTTCGGGCAAGATGGCCGGTGGCAGAGCCACCGGCCATCGCACGAATTACGCCCGCGGCTTCTCGCGAAGCTCGGTCGTCTCGATCTCGTCGCCGATCTGGATGTCGTTGTACTTGCCGAGACCGATACCGGCCTCGAAGTCCGTACGAACCTCCGTGACGTCGTCCTTGAACCGGCGCAGCGACTCGATGTTGAGGTTGTCCCCCACCACCACGCCGTCGCGGATGACGCGCGCCTTGGCGTTGCGCGTGATCGTTCCGGACCGGACGATGACACCGGCGATGTTGCCGAACTTGGAGGAGCGGAACACCTCGCGGATCTCGGCGACACCCGACTGGACCTCTTCGAACTCGGGCTTCAGCATGCCCTTCAGCGAGTTCTCGATGTCTTCGATCGCGTTGTAGATGACCGAGTAGAACCGGACATCCACACCCTCGCGGGCCGCACGCTCGCGCGCCTTCACGTCCGGGCGGACGTTGAAGCCGATCACGATGGCGTTGTCGATCGTCGCCAGGTCGATGTCGGACGCCGTGATCGCACCGACACCGCGGTGCAGGATGCGCAGGCTGACCGACTCGTCGACCTCGATCTTCATGAGCGACTCCTCCAGCGCCTCCACGGCACCGGACACGTCGCCCTTGATGATGAGGTTGAGCGCCTCGACCTTGCCCTCCTGCAGAGCGCGGGTGAAGTCCTCGAGCGAGATGCGCTTGCGGGCCTTGGCCAGCTGCGCGTTGCGCTCGGCTGCTTCACGCTTCTCGGCGATCTGACGGGCCGTGCGGTCCTCCTCAGTGACGAGGAAGACGTCGCCGGCGCGCGGGACGCTGGAGAGACCCTGCACCTGGACCGGACGCGACGGGGCGGCCTCGAAGACGGCATCGCCGTTCTCGTCCGCCATCGCACGGACACGTCCGTAGGCGGTGCCCGCCACGATCGCATCGCCGACCCGGAGGGTTCCGGACTGGATGAGCACGGTCGCCACGGCGCCGCGGCCCTTGTCGAGCTTGGCCTCGATCGCGACACCGCGGGCGTCCTTGTTGGGGTTCGCACGCAGGTCGAGACCGGCGTCGGCGGTCAGCAGGACCGCGTCGAGCAGGTCCTGGATGCCGATGTCGTTACGGGCCGAGACGTCGACGAACATGACGTCGCCGCCGTACTCCTCGGCCACCAGGCCGAACTCGGTGAGCTGCTGGCGCACCTTCGCCGGGTTCGCGTCGGGCTTGTCGATCTTGTTCACCGCGACCACGATCGGCACGTTGGCCGCCTGTGCGTGGTTCAGCGCTTCGATCGTCTGCGGCATGATGCCGTCGTCGGCCGCGACCACCAGGATCGCGATGTCGGTCACCTGCGCACCACGGGCACGCATGGCGGTGAACGCCTCGTGGCCCGGGGTGTCGATGAAGGTGATGGCGCGCTCGTAGCCCTCGTGCTCGGTCCACACCTGGTAGGCACCGATGTGCTGGGTGATGCCACCCGCCTCACCGGCGACCACGTTGGCGTTACGGATCGCGTCGAGAAGGCGCGTCTTACCGTGGTCGACGTGGCCCATGACCGTGACGACCGGCGGCCGGATCTCGAGGACAGCGTCGGACTCGCCGGCGAGTTCGCCGTCGAGGTCGATGTCGAAGCCCTCCAGGAGCTCCTTGTCCTCGTCCTCGGGCGAGACGACCTGGATGCGGTAGCCGAGCTCCTCGCCGAGCACCTCGAAGGTGGCCTCGTCGAGCGACTCGGTCGCCGTCGCCATCTCTCCCAGGTGGAAGAGCACGGTGACCAGCGACGCGGGGTTGGCGTCGATCTTGTCCGCGAAGTCCGAGATGGACGAGCCACGACGAAGTCGGACGACGGTGTCGCCGTTGCCGCGGGGAACGCTCACGCCGCCCAGCGACGGGGCCTCCCGCATCTCGAATTCCTGGCGCTTCGCGCGCTTCGACTTCCGGGCCTTGCTCTTGCCGCCACCGCGACCGAAGGCACCGGCCGTGCCGCCGCCGGGGCCGCGACCACGACCGCCGCCCCCACCGGGACGCGGGCCGCCGAAGCCGCCGCCTGGACGCTGGAATCCACCGGCTGCGCCGGCACCTGCACCCGCGCCGCCACCGCTGCCGGGGCGCTGCTGGAAGCCGGGACGGCCTCCACCTGCACCACCGGGACGCTGACCGGGACGGTTGTTTCCGCCACCGCCCTGGCCGGGCGCGCCGATGCGCGGCGAACCGGGACGCGGCGGGGTCGGACGCGGGATGTTGCTCGGCGACGGGCGCTGGCCCATGCCCTGCGACGACGAGAACGGGTTGTTACCCGGGCGCGGCGGGCGCTGGCCCATCC
Source organism: Leifsonia sp. 2MCAF36 (assembly GCF_052115525.1). Lineage (NCBI taxonomy): Bacteria > Bacillati > Actinomycetota > Actinomycetes > Micrococcales > Microbacteriaceae > Leifsonia > Leifsonia sp. 2MCAF36. The sequence goes on from NZ_JBFRGV010000015.1 coordinate 29,513, forward strand.
CCTGGTTGCTCGAGAACGGGTTGTTGCCCGGTCGCGGGGAACCGGGGCGCGGGATGCTGCCGCCGGCCGGACGCGGGCTCGCGGGCGTGACCGCGTCGGGCGCTGCCGGTGCGGTCTCGGTCGCCGTCGTGCTGGCGGCGGCGGCCTGCTCAGCGGCCTTTTCGGCCGCCTTCTCTGCGGCCTTCTCGGCAGCGGCCTTCTCGGCAGCGGCCTGACGCTCGGCGACCGACATCGGCGCCTGCGGCTTCGGACCGGTGTCCTCGTCGGACTCAGCAGCGGGCTGCTGCTGCGGACGGGGCGCGGCGGGACGCGGCGCCTGGGACGGCGCCTTCGGCGCAGCCGCGGTCGCCTTGTCGGCGGACGGCTTCGCACCTTCGGCCTCGAGGGCGGCACGCAGCTTGCGGGCTACCGGAGGCTCGATGCTGGAGGACGGTCCTTTGACGAACTCGCCCATCTCTTTGAGTTTCGCGAGCGCGACCTTACTGTCGACGCCGAGCTCGCTCGCGACCTCATGTACGCGTGGTTTTGCAGCCACAATTCTCCTGTCTGGGCCCACCCCAGACAGGGGCAGGCGTCACTTGCGGACGGATCTCATTTCGAGACACTCATCGGTTGTCACTCATGTGAAGTCAACTTCTTCAGCCTGTTCTAATGAATTGCGACCGGATGGTCGCGGTGTCGAGCATCCCCTCCACGCGAAGCGCCCGCCCGAAGGCCCGGCGTTTCACTGCGAGGTCGAGACACTCGTCGACCGGATGCAGCCACGCACCCCGCCCCGGACGAGTGGCGGACGGATCCGCCACGAGTTCTGAATCATGGACGACGATCCTCAGAAGAGAGGATCGGGGAGCGCGAGAACGGCATCCGACGCACGTTCTGACGGGTTCCATCCTACTCCTCTCCACGCCCAGCACCGAACCGCCGGGTGGTGGTGGCCGCGAACTCAGTCGCGATCGAGGATCGAATCCGGCTGGATGTCGATCTTCGCGCCGGTCAGCTTGGCGGCGAGTCGGGCGTTCTGGCCCTCCTTGCCGATCGCGAGCGACAGCTGGTAATCCGGCACCAACGCACGCACGGCCTTCAGCGATTCGTCGATGACGAACGCGCTGGTCACCTTCGCCGGGCTCAGGGCGCTGGAGACGAACGTCGCCAGGTCGGGCGAGTAGTCGACGATGTCGATCTTCTCGTTGTTGAGCTCCGCCGTCACGGCCCGGACGCGCTGGCCCAGCTCGCCGATGCATGCGCCCTTGGCGTTCACCCCCGGCTCCGTCGCGCGGACGGCCATCTTGGTCCGGTGGCCGGCCTCGCGGGCCAGCGACACGATTTCGACGACACCGCTCGCGATCTCCGGAACCTCGAGCGCGAACAGCTTGCGAACCAGCGCCGGGTGGGTGCGCGAGACCGTGATCGACGGACCCTTCGTGCCCTTGGACACGCTGGTGACGTAGACGCGGATGCGCGACCCGTGCGTGTACTCCTCGCCGGGCACCTGCTCCTCGGGGGGCAGAATCGCCTCGACCGACCCCAGGTCGATGTGGATCATGCGCGGGTTCGGCCCCTGCTGGATGACACCGGCGACGATGTCGCCCTCGCGACCGCGGAACTCGCCGAGCACCGCTTCGTCCGCGATGTCGCGCAGGCGCTGGTTGATCACCTGCTTCGCGGCGAAGGCCGCGATCCGGCCGAAATCACTGGGGCTGTCCTCGGCCTCGCCGATGATGTTGCCCTCGTCGTCGTGCTCGGGAACGTAGACGGTGACATGCCCCGTCTTGCGGTCGAGGTGCACGCGCGCAGCCGGCGGCTGGTCGCTGTGACCGTGCCGGTGGTCGGCCTGGTTGGTGTGCTTCAGGTAGGCGGTCAGAATCGCCTGTTCGATGATCTGCACCAGTTCGTCGAACGGGATCTCCTTCTCGCGCTCCATGAGACGCAAGACGCTGAGGTCGATGTCCATGCCGGCCTCCTCTATTCAGATCTCGCCGCCACGCGACGGCGCGGCGGACTCAGTCCTCCAGGGTACCCGAGATTCCGGAACCCGTGAACGCCGCGTACCGTGCATCACATGACGTCCCCTACCCGAATCGCCTCCCGCGTCGAGCGCCAGCCCGCCGTCCGCGTGCTGGCCCGCGTGGGCTTGGCCGCCATCGGCATCCTGCACATCCTGATCGGGATCATCGCCCTCGCGGTCGCGTTCGGCCACGGAGGCAGCGCCGACCAGTCGGGCGCCCTCCAGGCCGTCGTCGCCGTGCCGGGCGGTCTGTTCGTGCTCTGGGCCGTGATCGTCGGGCTGATCTTCCTCGCGCTGTGGCAGATCCTGCAGTCGATCACCGCCCACAGGCCCGGCGAGAAGCTCATCGAAGTGGCCAAATGTGTCATCTACGCCGTCCTGGCCGGCGTGACGATCTCCATTGCCGCCGGGAGCCACAAGAACTCGTCGTCGTCGGAGAAGACGTGGTCCTCCCAACTGCTCGGGATGCCCGGCGGCGTGGTGCTGCTGGCCGCCATCGGCCTGGGCATCGTCGCCGCGGGAGTGGTCTTCGTCGTGAACGGCGTGACGCACCGCTTCGAGCGCGACCTGCGCCTCCCACCGAATCGCTGGGCGACCATCACGACGACGCTCGGTCGGGTCGGCTACGTCTCGAAGGGTGTCGCACTCGTCATCGTGGGCGGTCTGGTCGTGTTCGGGGCGATCACCGCCGACCCGGAGAAGGCCGGCGGGCTGGACGGCAGCCTCAAGGCACTGACGCAGGTGCCGTTCGGGGTCGTCCTGCTGGTGCTGATCGCGCTGGGCCTGATCGCCTATGGTGCGTTCTGGTGCGTGCGCGCGTTCGCCTCCCGCCTCAAGGAGCAGTGACCTCCTACGCGTCGGCCGCGCCGGCGAACTGGGCGTTGTACAGCGAGTAGTAGGCTCCGCCGCCGGCGAGCAGCTCGGCGTGGGTTCCCTGCTCCACGATCCGCCCCGCCTCCATCACCAGGATGAGGTCGGCGTCTCGAATCGTGGACAGCCGATGCGCGATCACGAACGACGTGCGGTCCGCCCGCAGCGCGCTCATTGCCTTCTGCACCAGCACCTCGGTCCGGGTGTCTACCGACGACGTGGCCTCGTCGAGGATGAGCACGCTGGGCCGCGCCAGGAAGGCGCGCGCGATCGTCAACAGCTGCTTCTCCCCCGCAGAGATGTTCGCTCCCTCGTCGTCGAGCACCGTGTCGTAGCCGTCCGGCAGTGAGTGCACGAACCGGTCGACGTAGGTGGCGCGGGCCGCATCCAGCACTTCCTCCTCGGTCGCATCCGGGCGGCCGTACAGGATGTTGTCACGGATCGTGCCCTTGAACAGCCAGGTGTCCTGCAGCACCATGCCCATCCTGCTGCGCAGGTCGTGCCGGCTCATGCTCGCAATGTCGACGCCGTCCAGTGTGATGCGCCCGCTGTCGAGGTCGTAGAACCGCATCATCAGGTTGACCAGGGTGGTCTTGCCCGCGCCGGTGGGACCGACGATCGCCACCGTCTGACCCGGCTGCGCGACCAGCGAGAGGTCCTCGATCAACGGTGTCTCCTCGGTGTAGCGGAAGGAGACGTCCTCGAACGCGAGAAGGCCCCTTGTGCCCTCGGGGCTCTCCGGCTGCCGCGGATCGGTGGACTGCTCGTCCGCATCCAGCAGTTCGAACACCCGCTCGGAGCTGGCGACGCCCGACTGCAGCAGGTTCGCCATCGACCCCAACTGGGTGAGCGGCTGCGTGAACTGCCGTGAGTACTGGATGAACGCCGTCACGTCGCCGAGCTGCATCGCGCCCGCCGCGACCTGGAGGCCGCCGACGACCGCGATCGCCACATACATCAGGTTCCCGACGAACATCATCGCCGGCATGATGATGCCGGAGATGAACTGCGCGCCGAAGCTGGCGCGGTACATCTCCTGGTTCTTCTCCCGGAAGCGCGCCTCCACCTCGCGGTGGCGGCCGAACACCTTCACCAGGGAGTGGCCGGTGAAGGCCTCCTCGATCTGGCCGTTCAGCTCGCCGGTGTGCCGCCACTGCGCCACGAACAGCTTCTGCGAGCGCTTCGCGATGACGGTGGTGATGAGCAGGGTCAGCGGGATGGTGACCAGCGCGATCACCGCCAGCAGCGGCGAGATGACGAACATCAGCACCACGACGCCGACCACGGTGAGCAGCGAGGTCAGCAGCTGGCTCATGGTCTGCTGCAGCGACTGCGAGATGTTGTCGATGTCGTTGGTGACGCGGCTGAGCAGCTCGCCGCGCTGCATCCCGTCGAAGTACTTCAGCGGCAACCGGTGGAGCTTGTCCTCGACGTCCGCGCGCAGGCGGTAGACCGTGCGCTGGGTGACGCCGTTGAGCACGTACGCCTGCAGGTAGCTGAACACCGACGAGAGCACATACAGGGCGAGCACCCACAGCAGCGTCTGCCCGACCGCCGTGAAGTCGATGCCGGCACCAGGGGTGAAGGTGGCACCCGAGAGCAGGTCGGCGTACTGGTCGTTTCCCTTCGCGCGGACCGCCGCGATGGCCTGCTCCTGCGTGATTCCCTTCGGGAACTGAAGCGACAGGGCTCCCGCGAAGACGAGATTGATGGCGTTCCCGAGCAGCTTGGGCCCGAGCACCGCGAACACCACGGACACCACCGCGAGCGAGGTCACCGCCACGAGCGGAAGCCGCTCCGGGCGCAGCCGGCCGAGCAGGCGCTTCGCGCTCGGACCGAAGTTCATCGACTTCTCCGCGGGCATGCCCATTCCGCCGAAGGGTCCGCCGCCGCCGGGTCCCCGCCGCATCGGCGGGCCGATCGGCCGGGCCGGTGCTGTCGTCTTGTCGCTCATCCCGTGCTCTCCTTTAAGCCGCATCCTGGGCGGCGAGCTGCGACGACACGATCTCCGCGTACGTCGGGTTGCTCTCCACGAGTTCGTCGTGCGTCCCGCGGCCGACCACGCGGCCGTCGTCGATGACGATGATCTGGTCGGCGTCCACGATGGTGGACACCCGCTGAGCGACGACGATCATCGTCGCCTCGGTCACATCCCGTGCCAGCGCGGCGCGCAGCCGGGCGTCCGTCGCCGTGTCGAGCGCCGAGAACGAGTCGTCGAAGACGTAGATCTCCGGCTTGCGCACAAGTGCTCGGGCGATCGCCAGGCGCTGACGCTGACCGCCGGACACGTTGGTGCCGCCCTGCGCGATCGGCGCCTCCAGCCCCTCCGGCATCTCGCTCACGAAGTCGCGCGCCTGCGCAACCTCGAGCGCATGCCACAGCTCCTCGTCCGTCGCGTCGGGGTTGCCGTAGCGGAGGTTGGAGGCGACGGTGCCCGAGAAGAGGTACGGCCGCTGCGGCACGATGCCGATCCGCGACCAGAGCAGCTCGGGGTCGAGGTCGGCCACATCCACCCCGTCGACCATCACGATGCCGCTCGTCGCGTCGAAGAGGCGTGGGATGAGGTTCACCAGCGTGGTCTTACCCGCGCCGGTACTCCCGATGAGCGCGGTCGTCCTGCCCGCCTCGGCGAGGAAGGTGATGTCGGTGAGCACCGGATGCTCGGCGCCCGGGTACGAGAACCCGACGTCCACGAATTCGACCGTCCCGTGCGCCGTGACCTCGGTGATCGGGTTCTCGGATGCACGAACCGACGAGTCGGTGCCGAGCACCTCGCCGATCCGGTCGGCGCAGACGGCGGCGCGTGGAACGAGCACGGCCATCATCGTCGACATCATCACGCCCATCAGGATCTGCATGAGGTACTGCAGGAAAGCGGTCAGCGTGCCGACCTGCAGCGAGCCGTCCTGGATGCGGAACGAGCCGAACCAGATCACGGCGACGCTGGACACGTTCAGCACGAGCATCACGATGGGGAACATCAGCGCGAACAGGCGTCCCGCTTTGAGCGCGGTCTCCGTCACCTGATCGTTGGCGGTGCGGAAACGGTTGGTCTCCACCTCCTCGCGAACGAACGCGCGGACGACGCGGATGCCGCTCAGCTGCTCCCGGAGCACTCGGTTCACGCGGTCGATGCGGTCTTGCATGCGCCGGAACAACGGCACCATGCGCGAGATGATGATGCTCACCGCGACCAGGAGGGCCGGGACGCTGACCGCGATCAGCCAGGAGAGATCGATGTCCTGCTGCATCGCCAGCACGATCCCGCCGACCGCCAGGATGGGCGCTGAGACCAGGAGCGTGCAGGTCATCATGACCAGCATCTGCACCTGCTGCACATCGTTCGTGTTGCGCGTGATCAACGACGGCGCCCCGAACGACGAGACCTCCCGCTCGGAGAACTCGCCCACCCGGTGGAAGATCGCCTCGCGCAGGTCACGGCCGACCAGCATGGCGACCTTGGCACCGAAGTAGACCGCCGTGATCGCGCAGGCGACCTGCACCAGCGTGACGCCCAGCATCTCGCTGCCGACGGAGAGGATGTAACCGGTGTCGCCCTTGGCGATGCCGTTGTCCGTGATCTGGGCGTTCAGCGTGGGCAGCCACAAGGACAGCAGCGACTGGGCCAGCTGGAAGACGATCACCCCGATCAGGAGCGGCCAGTGCGGCCGGAGGAACCGGCCGAGGAGTCTCAGGAGCATGATGCCTCCGTAGGGGACGTCAGGTTGTCGGGTGTAGTCGAGTGCCGTGGAGCGGGGTGAGAAACGTGCGGCGAGCTGCCGGCGATGCCGACGAGGACCATGCGCGCGAGGTCGTCGACGCTGAACTCGATGCCCTCGTTGAGCGCGGGGAAGGCCGACGAGAAGCTGATCAGCCGCAACACGTGCGCGACGCGCTCCGGCGGCCAGTTGAGCTCGCGGGTCTCCGGCTCGAGGATGTGCGCGATGATCCGCGCGAACTCTCCGCGCTCCTGCGGGACCGGTGGGCGCTGCGGTCCGATCACCGACATGATCCGCATCACGCTGTGGAAGCGCTCGCGCAGCAACAGGATGATCGCGCGGACCTTGTTCTCCAGAGGCAGCGCCGGGTCGATGCTGCGGAGGGCCTCGCGCAGCGGCTCCGGGTCGAGATACTTCTCGATCGCCGCCTGCACCAGCGTCTCCTTGTCGCCGAACGCGCGGAAGATGGTGCCTTCGGCGATGCCCGCCGCCTCGGCGATCTGGCGCGAGGTCATCCCCCGGCCGTGTTCCAGGAGCAGCGGGATGACGGCGTCGACGATCATCGCCTTGCGGTCCTCAGCCGACATCGGCTGGGCTCGCATGCGCGGTGCAGCCGCTTCCTCCCCGGTGATCACTCGATGATTGTATGCGGAGTGAGTGCTCACTCACAAGCGTTTCGTATCAGCCGATCGTGAAGATCTCCGATATCGTCGCGACCTCCTCCGCCGTCGGCGTCCACGCCGTTGCCGCCTCCGCGTTGGCGACGATCTGCTCCGGCTTGGTGGCACCGGCGATCACGCTGGTGAGTCCCGGCTGGGCGAGCAGCCACGCGAAGGTGGCCTGCAGCATGGTGACGCCGCGCTCGTCGCAGAAAGCTTGATAGCGGTCCATCCGGTCCCATGGTGCGTTGTCGAGCAGGTGCTTGCGCAGGTTCATGATCCGGCTGTCCGCCGGACCGCCCTCGCGGGTGAACTTGCCCGTGAACAGGCCGTTGTAGAGCGGGAAGTACGGCAGGAACCCCAGGCGGTATCGGTTCGCCGCCGGCAGGACCTCGCGCTCGGCCTCGCGCGCCAGCAGGCTGTACTCGTTCTGCGCCGAGATGAACTTGGGGTGACTGTGCAGTTCGGCCGTGAACTCCGCCTCGGCGATCTGCCAGCCGCTCAGGTTGGAGTGGCCGATGTACCGGATCTTGCCCTCGGCGATAAGGTCGTCCAGCGTCTCGAGGGTCTCTTCGATCGGCGTGACCGCGTCCGGCTGGTGAAGTTGGTACAGGTCGATCCAGTCCGTCCGCAGGCGGCGCAATGAGCCCTCCACCGCAAGCCGGATGTAGCGCCGCGACGCGCGCACGCCCCAGTCCGGGCCGTTGGCGCCGGCCATGTCCATCCCGAACTTGGTCGCGAGGACGATCCGGTCGCGCTTGCCCTCGAGCGCTGCGCCCATCAGGGTCTCGGAGAGGCCGCGCTCCTTGCCGTAGATGTCTGCCGTGTCGAACAGGGTCACACCGGCGTCGATCGCCGCCCCGATCACGGCGTCGGTCCCCGCCTGCGTCTCGGTCGCTGTGTCCTTCCGGCCGAAGTTGTTGCAGCCGAGGCCGATCGTCGAGACGACCAGTCCGGAGCGGCCGAGAGCGCGGTATTCGATGTTCGCCATGCCTCCGAGTCTAGGCACGCGGCGGCGGTTGATTGCGGTCGTGAATCCGTCCCCAGCCGGCGATCTGCGGCAGTTCTCCCCGATGTCCGATTCTCGCGAGTGCACGTCGGCGGTCCGCTCTAGAGTCGACCCATGAGCAGTTCTTTCGCCTACCTCCTTCGCACCACGAGCCCCATCGGGCGACTCGAGTTGACCAGTGACGGCACCGCTGTCACGTCACTCTCCATCGAGCGGGCGGGTCACCTCCCGCTCGACGATCATCCCGAACGCAGCACGCCGGTCCTCGACGACGCCGCGGCCCAGCTCGGCGAGTACTTCGCCGGCACGCGCCGAACCTTCGACGTGCCGGTGCGGTTGCAGGGCACCCCCTTCCGGCAGGCGGTGTGGCAGCGGATCGCCGAGCTCGAATACGGAACGTTCGTCTCCTACGGCGAGTTGGGCGCGTCCCTCGGGCACGCCGGCTACGGCCGGGCGATCGGCGGAGCGGTCGGCGCCAACCCGGTCCCGATCATCGTCGGCTGTCACCGGGTACTGTCATCCAGCGGCCGCGTCACGGGCTACAGCGGGGGCGACGGCATCCCGACCAAGCTGTGGCTGCTGGAACACGAGGGGATCATGCTGGCCGCATGAGCGCGACGACGGACACAACGAGCGAGTCGACGAGCAGGTCCAGGCCGAAACCGACGACCGAGGGTCCCGACGCCGAGCCGGCACCCGAACGCCCCCCTCTCGTGGTGGGCGAGGACGGGCTGGCTCGGTGCTCCTGGTCGGCAAGTGACCCCGAGTACCGGCGCTACCACGACGAGGAGTGGGGACGTTCGCAGCACGACCCTCGGGCACTCTACGAGAAGCTGTGCCTGGAAGGGTTCCAGGCGGGGCTCTCCTGGATCACCATCCTGCGACGCCGCCCGGCCTTCCGTGAGGTGTTCCTCGGCTTCGAGCCGGAGCGTGTCGCCGCGATGACCGAGACCGATGTGCAACGCCTGCTGCTGGATGCGCGGATCATCCGCCACCGCGGCAAGATCGAGGCCACCATCTCGAACGCCCGGGCGGTGCTCGCGCTCGACGTTCCCCTGGAGGATTTGATGTGGAGCTTCGCACCCGAGCGGCGGGCTGAGCAGCGCCCACGGAGGTGGGGAGAGATCCCAGCGGTGACGCCCGAGTCGACCGCCCTCAGCAAGGAGCTCCGGCGCCGCGGGTTCCGATTCGTCGGCCCCACCACGATGTATGCGCTGATGCAGGCGACCGGTATGGTCGACGACCACTTCGACGGCTGCTTCCGCGCCTGACCGTGCGCACTCTGCCCGACGCAGGTACGCACGGCGGCGGTAGGACCGAGAGAGTCGGGCCGACGACGGAAAGGACTCCGACGCCGGATTCTCGCTGGTGAGGCAGCATCCGCACGTGCCCGACCGCAGGCGGATCCTTGGTTCCTCACACTCCGACGTGGAAACGACGCGCGGGGATGTCGCGCCGGCCACCGTACATCGGCCCGACTTGTTGAGGTCGTAAGGGATCGCCGCTTGTGCGCGCCCTCGCCCCGGATCAGTGATCCTCTCTCTTATCTGTGAGCATATCTCACTTTTCACCGGTGCACCACTAGGAGTTCACCTCGTCGTCGCGTAGCTCCCGGTCAGGCGCGAAGCGCGGCCATGAGGCGCCCCGGAACGCCCCGGACCTCCGGCACCACCAACTCCAACTCTCGGGAGCCGTCGGCCGCCGCGCGCAGCTCGTAGCCCTCGTCGGCGGCCCACCGCAGCAGTTCGGCGGTCGAACGGAAGGAAGCCCCCGCCTCGATCAAGGCCCGAGTGAGGAGGCCCTTCGCCTGCTTGTTGAAGTGATTCAGTGCACGAACGTGGCCGTTGTCATCCCGGGCGAGCACACGCACATAGTGCGCGCCCTCCCGGTCGGGCAGGGGTGCGAGCGCGGCGTAGCCCTCCGAACGGAGGTCGAGCAGAAGGTCGTCGCGCTCCGCGAGCGCGGCACCCCCGGCCGCCGCCCAGCGCTTTTTGAGCGACGCAGCGCCGCGCTCCAGCGACAGCCGCGAGTCGAACGACAGCCGGTACGCCGGCACCTCGTCGGCGGCGCCGATCAGCCCGAGCAAGGCCGACTGCACGACGACCGACTCGGCAGCGACCGCCCACTCGACATCGGACAGCGATCCTGCATCGAGCGCGTCATACAACACCCCTGTGTAGCGCTCCAGCGCGCGCATCGTCGGCGCCGAACGGACGGTCCGGTTCCTCTCGACCTCGCCGGTCTGCTTCGGGCCCAGCTTCAGGGCGCGCACGGAGTCCGCGTGATCCGCGGACAGCGCCACCACCGCGCCGACGACGTCACGCCGAACCGCGTGCAGCGACGGGAAGCGCAGACGGCCGAGGGCGAGCGGGGACCCCGCTCCCCCGTCCCTCTTCGTCTCGGAGGGCGGGAGCAGGATGAGCACCCTAGCCCTCCACGAAGTCCAGCGCCCGGTCGACGTTCTCGCCGAGCGGCGCAGACGTGTCGAGGGTGATGCGCGGCATGGTGCCGCAGGCGCCCTTCCACTCGTGGTACTCGTCGACGCTCTGCTCCACGGCGTAGGCGGCGACCAGCCCTGAGCGCTTCGAGAGGCGCTCCTCATGCAGCGCGGGGTCGGAGCACACCGTCTCCACGACCCGGAGTTTGACGTCGCAGCGCTCCGCCAGGTCGCGCCACTGCAGGCGCGCCGGCTCCACCGCGTTGACCGCGTCCACGACGACGGAGTGGCCGGAGAGCAGCACCTGCTCGGCCATCGTCTCCGCCACCAGGTAAGCCGCGAGCCCGGTCGGCTGGTCGGAGTCGATCCCCGCACGGAGGACCGACGCCTCGATCGGGTCCACCGAGATCACCGTGGCGCCGATGCGCCCGGCGAGGATCTCCGCGATGGTGGACTTTCCGGAGCCGGGAAGCCCCGCCATAGCCACCAGCATCGGGACGCGGACGTCTCCGAACTGGCGCTCCAACGGGGCTCCCTGCTTCTCCGGCATGTCAGACCAGCTCGGCCTGACGGGCCACGACAGTGACCGTGTTGTTCTCGACGGAGAGGAAGCCGTCATCGGCCTGGGCCGTGATCGACTCCCCTCCGTTCAGGGTCACGCGAACTTCGCCCTGGGCGAGGATGGCGAGGAGCGGCTCGTGGCCGGGCAGGATACCGATCTGCCCTTCCACGGTGCGCGCGACGACCATGCTGGCCTCTCCGGACCACACTTCGTGGTCCGCGGCGACGACGCTGACGGTGAGGACAGCCATGATCAGCCGTTCTCCTTCTGGATCTGCGCCCACTTCTCCTCGACGTCGGAGATCGCTCCGACGTTGAAGAACGCCTGCTCCGCCACGTGGTCGAACTCGCCCTTGGCGATCGCATCGAAGGACTCGATGGTCTCCTTGAGCGGGACGGTCGAACCTTCCACGCCGGTGAACTTCTTCGCCATGTAGGTGTTCTGCGAGAGGAACTGCTGGATCCGGCGCGCACGCGACACCGTGATCTTGTCCTCTTCGGAGAGCTCGTCGACACCGAGGATGGCGATGATCTCCTGCAGCTCCTTGTTCTTCTGGAGGATCTGCTTGACCGTGGTGGCCACGCGGTAGTGGTCGGCGCCCAGGTAGCGGGGGTCGAGGATGCGCGAGGTCGAGGTCAGCGGGTCGACGGCCGGGTACAGACCCTTCGACGCGATCTCACGGGAGAGCTCGGTCGTGGCGTCGAGATGGGCGAAGGTGGTCGCCGGCGCCGGGTCGGTGTAGTCGTCGGCGGGCACGTAGATCGCCTGCAGCGAGGTGATCGAGTGGCCGCGGGTCGACGTGATCCGCTCCTGCAGCTGACCCATCTCGTCGGCCAGGTTCGGCTGGTAGCCCACAGCGGACGGCATGCGGCCGAGCAGCGTGGAGACCTCGGAGCCGGCCTGCGTGAAGCGGAAGATGTTGTCGATGAAGAGCAGCACATCCTGCTTCTGCACGTCGCGGAAGTACTCCGCCATCGTCAGCGCGGAGAGCGCGACCCGGAGACGCGTTCCCGGCGGCTCGTCCATCTGGCCGAAGACGAGCGCGGTCTTGTCGAAGACGCCCGCCTCCTCCATCTCGTGGATGAGGTCGTTGCCCTCACGGGTGCGCTCGCCGACACCGGCGAACACCGACACACCACCGTGGTCCTGCGCGACGCGCTGGATCATCTCCTGGATGAGGACGGTCTTGCCGACACCCGCGCCGCCGAACAGGCCGATCTTGCCACCCTGCACGTACGGGGTGAGCAGGTCGATGACCTTGATGCCGGTCTCGAACAGCTGGGTCTTCGACTCCAGCTGGTCGAACGCCGGCGGGTTGCGGTGGATGGACCAGCGCTCGCTGATCTCGATCTTCTCGCCGGGCTCGCCGTTCAGGATGTCGCCGGTGACGTTGAAGACCTTGCCCTTGGTGACGTCGCCCACGGGGACCGTGATCGGCGAGCCGGTGTCGCGCACCTCGCCGCCGCGGACCAGGCCGTCGGTCGGCTTCAGCGCGATGGCGCGGACCAGGTCGTCACCGAGGTGCTGTGCGACCTCGAGCGTGATCTCGTTCGACTCCTCGCCGATCGTGATCGTGGTCTTCAGGGCGTTGTAGATGCCGGGGATGGCATCGTGCGGGAACTCGATGTCGACGACCGGGCCGGTGACGCGCGCGATGCGCCCGACTCCACCCGGCTGCGCGGTCGAAGCCTGGGCTTCGGCGGTAGCGGTAGTCATGATTCTTATCTCTCTCGTAGGACGTTTACTTAGCCGAGCTCAGCGCGTCCGCGCCGCCGACGATCTCGGAGATCTGCTGGGTGATCTCCGCCTGACGGGCGTTGTTCGCAAGACGCGTGTAGTCGGTGATGAGCTTGTCGGCGTTGTCGCTCGCGGCCTTCATCGCCTTCTGGGTCGCCGCGTGCTTCGAAGCGGCGGACTGCAGCATGGCGTTGAAGATGCGGCTCTCGATGTAGACGGGCAGCAGCGAGTCGAGAACGGTCCCCACATCGGGCTCGAACTCGTAGAGCGGCAGGACCTGTGTGCGGTCCGGCTCCTCCAGGCCTTCCACGACCTCCAGGGGCAGCAGACGGATGACCTGCGGCTCCTGGGTCAGCATGCTGACGAAGCGGTTGTAGATGATGTGGATCTCGTCGACGCCGCCGTCGGACGCGTCGCGCAGGAACGACTCCAGGATCGCGTCGGCGATCTCTTTGGCCTGCTCGAACTCCGGAGCGTCCGTGTTGCCGGTCCAGACGCGCTCGAACGCACGGCGGCGGAAGCTGAAGTAGCCCTGTGCCTTGCGCCCGACGAGGAAGTACACGACCTCCTTGCCCTGGCTGCGCAGCAGCTCGGCGAGCTTCTCCGACTCTTTGAGCACGTTCGTGTTGAACGCGCCCGCGAGCCCCCGGTCCGACGAGAAGATGACGATCGCCGCGCGCTCGATCTTCTCCGGCTCGGTGGTCAGGACGTGGTCCACGTTCGAGTAGGTCGCCACCGCCGACACCGCGCGCGTGATGGCGCGGGCGTACGGCGAACTCGCGGCGACCCGCGCCTGCGCCTTCTGGATGCGGGAGGCGGAGATCAGCTCCATCGCACGGGTGATCTTCTTGGTCGTCTGGGCAGATCTGATCTTCTGCCGGTAGACCCGAAGCTGTGCTCCCATGTGTCTCCTCTTAGTTCTCTGTCGTCAGCTCAGCGGCTCAGCGCTTGGCCTTGACGATGCGCTCCTGGTCGACCTCGTCCTCGTCGATGGCCGTGAACTCTTCGCGTCCGACCGAGGCGAGCGGCTTGCCCTCGCCCGTCTGGAACTCGAGCTTGAACGCGTCCACCTCGGAACCGAGCTTCGCGACCGTGTCGTCGTCGAGGACGTTGGTCTCGCGCAGCGTGGTCAGGATGTCGGTGTTGCGGCGCAGGTGGTCCAGCAGCTCCGCCTCGAAGCGCAGGACGTCCTCCACGGCGACCTCGTCCAGCTTGCCGTTGGTGCCGGCCCAGATCGAGACGACCTGCTCCTCCACCGGGAACGGCGAGTACTGCGGCTGCTTGAGCAACTCGGTGAGGCGCGCACCACGGGCGAGCTGACGGCGGCTGGCCTGGTCGAGGTCGGACGCGAACATCGCGAACGCCTCGAGCGACCGGTACTGTGCCAGCTCGAGCTTGAGCGTGCCGGAGACCTTCTTGATCGACTTCACCTGCGCGTCGCCGCCGACTCGGGAGACCGAGATTCCGACGTCGACCGCTGGACGCTGGTTGGCGTTGAAGAGGTCGGACTGCAGGAAGATCTGGCCGTCGGTGATCGAGATCACGTTGGTCGGGATGTACGCCGAGACGTCGTTCGCCTTGGTCTCGATGATCGGAAGACCGGTCATCGAGCCGGCGCCCAGCTCGTCGGAGAGCTTGGCGCAACGCTCCAGCAGACGGGAGTGCAGGTAGAAGACGTCACCCGGGTAGGCCTCGCGTCCCGGCGGACGACGGAGCAGCAGCGACACGGCGCGGTACGCCTCCGCCTGCTTCGACAGGTCGTCGAACACGATGAGGACGTGCTTGCCGCCGTACATCCAGTGCTGGCCGATGGCCGAGCCGGTGTACGGAGCGAGGTACTTGAAGCCGGCAGGGTCGGAGGCGGGGGCCGCGACGATGGTGGTGTACTCCATCGCGCCGGCGTCCTCGAGCGCGCCCTTCACCGAGGCGATGGTCGAGCCCTTCTGGCCGATCGCGACGTAGATGCAGCGGACCTGCTTGTTGACGTCGCCCGACTCCCAGTTGGCCTTCTGGTTGATGATCGTGTCGATCGCGATGGCCGTCTTACCGGTCTGGCGGTCGCCGATGATGAGCTGACGCTGACCGCGGCCGACGGGGATCATGGCGTCGATCGCCTTGATGCCGGTCTGCAGCGGCTCGTGCACCGACTTGCGCTGCATGACGCCGGGGGCCTGGAGCTCAAGCTCGCGGCGGCCCTCGCTGGCGATCTCGCCGAGACCGTCGATCGGGTTACCGAGCGGGTCCACGACACGGCCGAGGTAGCCGTCACCGACGGGGACGGAGAGGACCTCACCGGTACGCGTCACCTCCATGCCTTCGACGATCTGGTCGAACTCGCCGAGCACGACGACGCCGACCTCGTTCTCGTCGAGGTTCTGGGCGAGGCCCAGGGTGCCGTCGGCGAAGCGGATGAGCTCGTTGGCCATGACGCTGGGGAGACCCTCGACGTGCGCGATGCCGTCGGACGCGTCCAGGACGTGCCCGATCTCGGTGGCTTCCGCGCCGCTGGGCTCGTAGCTGTTGACGAAGTCCTTGAGCGCGTCGCGGATCTCGTCGGGGCTGATCTGAATATCTGCCATTGTGATTCCTATCTTGGGGCGGTCAGCCCGCCAGCTGAAGCCGGAGTTCGGAGAGACGCGACGCGATACTTCCATCGATGACGTCGTCACCGATCTGTACGCGCAATCCGCCGATGATCGAGGGGTCGACGACCTGGTTGATCCGGAGGTCGCCGTAGGTGGCGCTGAGCACCGAGCGTAGGCGCTCGGCCTGAGAGTCTGGCAGCGGAGTCGCGGCGAAGACCGTTGCGATGGCCTGGCCGTGCTGCGATGCCACGATGCGCGCGGCGGCACGGAGCGACTCCCGGATGCTGCGACCGCGGGGCTGCTCGACGAGCTGGCGCGCGATGGCGACCGTCTCCTTCGACGCACGGCCGCCGAGCAGACGCTCGACCAGCGCGGTCTTGGACTCGCTCGTCGCCAGCTTGCTGCGCAGTGCGAGCTCGAGCTGCGCGTCGGAGGTCACGGCGCCTCCGAAGGTGAACAGCTGAGCCACGATGTCGACGGACCGCGGTGTGGAGGAGGCGATCGCGCGGATCCCCAGCTCCTCGATCGCGGCGAGCATGTCGTTCTGGCTGGACCAGCGCTGTGCGGCGATGGCGCCGAGCAGCGTGACGGCCGGCTCGGAGAGCGACCGGAACACGCGCTGCACCAGCGTGGACTTCGCGTCGGATGCGGCCGTGGGGTCGCTGAGGACGGCTCGGAGCTGGGCGGAGTCGGCGACGACTCGTCCTGCGGCGAACAGGTCCTCAGCCGTCGCCAGATCGGCCTTGGATCCCAGGTCGGCGAGTGCCGACACGGACCGGGCCAATGCTTCTCTGGTGGCGCTTCCCATCAGTTGCCCGATCCTGCCTTCTGCTCGTCCGCCTCGAGGTCCGCCAGGAAGCGGTCGACGATGGCCTGGGCGCGCTTGTCCTCGTCGAGGGCCTCGCGCACGACGGTCGACGCGAGGTCGATCGCGAGCGAGCCGACCTCTCCGCGCAGCTGCACGAGTGCCGTCTGACGCTCGGCTTCGAGCTGGGCCTGGGCCTGGGCGGTCACGCGGGCCGCCTCGGTCGCGGCGGCCTCGCGGGCCTCCGCGACGATCTTCTGACCGTCGGAACGAGCGGTCTCGCGGATCTTCCCTGCCTCTGCGCGAGCATCGGCGAGCTGGGCTGTGTACTCCTCCAGCAGGGCCTCGGCCTTGCGCTGGGCCTCGTCGGCCTTCTCGATGTTGCCCTCGATCGCCTCTGCGCGCTCATCCAGCAGCTTCTTCATGCGCGGAAGCACGAGCTTCCAGAAGAAGAACAGGATGACGATGAAGCAGATCAGCGCACCGATGACGTCCGGCCACTCAGGGATGAGCGGGTTGTGCTGCGCCTCCGCGGCTGCGATCACCACACTCTTGAGCATGGTTCCTCCTTACTGAGAGAGAAAAGAGGACTCAGACGAAGATGAAGTAGGTAGCGATACCGATGAAGGCGAGCGCCTCGGTGAACGCGATACCGATGTACATCAGAACCTGGAGACGGCCGGCCAGCTCAGGCTGACGGGCGACGCCCTCGATGGTCTTGCCGACGACGATGCCCACGCCGATGGCCGGGCCGATGGCGGCGAGGCCGTAACCGACGGTGGCGATGTTGCCGTTGATTGCAGCGATGTCCACTGTGTGTTTCCTTCCGTGATGGCGATCCGTGCGAGTGCGCGGATCGTTCTTAGTGTTCCTCGGCGACTGCCAGCTGAATGTAGACAGCGGTGAGCAGTGCGAAGACGTAGGCCTGCAGGACTGCGACCAGGATCTCGAAGAGCGAGAAAGCGAAGCCGAAGGCGAAGGTTCCGATGCCGAAGAGCGCCCACCAGCTCCCCGCGGTGAAGAAGAAGAACGCGGTCGCGCCGAAGAACAGGACGAGCAGCAGGTGCCCGACGACCATGTTCATCAGGAGTCGGAGCGTCAGCGTGATCGGCCGCAGGACGAACGTCGAGATGAACTCGATCGGCGTCACGATGATGTAGAGCGGCCACGGCACGCCGGGCGGGAACAGCGCATTCTTGAAGAAGTTCTTCGGGCTCTTCTTGACGCCGGCGTAGATGAACGTGACGTACGCGATGATCGCGAGCAGCAGGGGAACCGCGATCACCGACGTGCCCGCGATGTTCAGGAACGGAATGATGCCGGTGAGGTTGAAGAACAGCACCATGAAGAAGAACGTGGTGAGCAGCGGCAGGAAGCGGTGGCCGTCCTTCTTGCCGAGCAGGTCTTCCGCGATGTTGACCCGGACGAAGTCGAGACCCATCTCGACGACCGACTGGAAACGGCCGGGGATGAGGCGCATGCGCCGCGTGCCGAGCCAGAAGATCAGGAGCAGCACGATCGTCGCGATGAAGCGGACGACGATGATGCGGTTGAACTCGAGGCCACCGATGGTGAACAGGGTCGGGGGGAAGAACTCGTTGATCGAGGGGCCATGGAAGCTTCCATCATCGGAGCTTGCGGCCTGGACCAGCAGGTTCACAGCGTTAGCTAACAGCGCTATCTCCTGTTTCGGGGCGTCGAGCTCTTGGCTCTCGCGACGACGAACGGTGGCACACCCTGCACTTCTCGCACTTCATGTGTTCTGAAGGCGAACGGGTGGGGGATCACTGACAACTCTACAAGAGTTTTCAGCCCATAACGAATTGGCTACGGGTCAGCGCTTCTCACCCGGAAGGGTGACGTCGCTGACGTACGGGACACGGGACCGGAACACCACGATCATGTCGACGACGAGCGATCCGATCACTCCCGCGATGAGGCTCAGGAACAGCACCACCGGGTTGATCCACGGCTGGTCGCGCAGCAGGATCGCGAGCACCAGGAACAGCACGAACTTGACGATCCAGCCGCCCAGGACGATGCCGAAGAACAGCCCGACGAAGAGGTCGGAGGCGATGAACCGGTTGGCGATCAGGATGCTGAGCGCAGTGATCGACAGGAAGACGGCGGCCATGGCCGTGCCGATGAGCGCACTCGTGACGCCGACCCATCCGGCGAAGAGGCCGCCCAGCAGCATCCCGATGATCGCGATGGCACCGGCCAGGATCAGCCCGTACTTGAGGACGTCGCGCAGGACCGGCGTCGAGGTCGGCTGGGCGGCTTGCCGCGCCGGGGTGGCGCCAGGCTGGTCTGTCATCGGGACTCCTCGGTGAGGGCGGGGGCGGTGGTGGCGTGACGCTCGCTGGCTTCATCGAGCTGGTCGAAGCGCGCCGTCTCGGCGGCCTCCGGGCTGCCCGCCGGCGCGAGCTCGGCCACGGCCTCGTTCGCCTTCCGGCGGCTGAGCGGGGCGAGCGTGAAGGCGGTGCAGACGACCAGGCCGATCGAGACGAAGACGATGGCCATCCAGTACGGGTCGAAGAAGAACAGCAGGCAGCCGATCGACAGCACGGCCGTCCACGCGTAGAAGATCAGCACGGCGTGCAGGTGGGTGTGCCCCATGTCGAGGAGGCGGTGGTGCAGGTGCTTCCGGTCCGCGCTGAACGGCGACTTGCCGGCGCGCAGGCGCCGGATGACCGCTAGGCCGAAGTCGAGCAACGGCACGACCAGCACGGCGAACGGCAGGATGATCGGAATGAACGCGGGCACCAGTGAGGACTTGCCGAGGGTCTGCAGCGCCTCCGGGTTGATGGTCCCCGTCACCGAAATCGCCGAGGTCGCCATGAGCAGCCCGATCAGCAGCGCGCCGGCGTCGCCCATGAACATCTTCGCGGGGTGCCAGTTGAGCGGCAGGAAGCCGGCGCACGCGCCGACCAGGATGGCCGCGATCACGCCGGCCAGGCTGAAGTAGTTCTGCGGGCTGATCTCGCGCTGCAGCAGGTACGTGTAGACGAGGAAGGTGCCGTTGGCGATGAGCGCGACGCCGGCGACCAGACCATCCAGCCCGTCGATGAAGTTGATCGCATTCATCACGAGGACGATCGCGAACAGCGTGATGATGATCGACATCACCGGCGATCCGACGGTCAGGCCGCCGATCGGCAGGGAGTAGATCTGCACGCCCAGCCAGGCGACGAGTCCGGCGGCCACGAACTGGCCGGCGAGCTTCGTCATCCAGTCGAGGTCCCAGATGTCGTCGGCGACCCCGATCACGACGATGAGCAGGGATGCGCCCAGGATCGCGAGGATCGGCCCCTGGTCCGAGAAGATCAGGCCGAGGACACCGAACTGACTCGACAGCAGCCAGGAGACCCCGAAGGCGACGAGGATGCCGAGGAACATGGCCACCCCGCCCAGTCGCGGCGTCGGGCGGGTGTGCACGTCGCGCGACCGGATCTTCGGGTACAGCCGGTACCGCATGGCCAGCTTGTAGACGACGAACGACATCCCGAACGTGATGACCGCCGAGATCAGGGCGAGGGCGAGGAGGAGGGTCACGGCTCAGGCGTCCGAGGGGACGGCGAGGGCGTCGCCGACGACCTCCCGCAGCTGCTCGAAGGAGACGACGCCCTGGCGCAGGATGCGCAGGCCCCCGGCGCCCGCGGCGAGCGCGGTCGCATCCACGATCGTCGACGAGGAGTCTTTGCCCTCGAGGCGCTCGTAGCCGGTTCCGGCCTCTCCCCCGTCCAGGTAGACCGAGATCGAGTCGCCGAGCATGGCCTCGGCCTCAGCGGCGGTGCGTGCGGCCGGGCGGCCGGTCAGATTGGCGGACGACACGGCGAGCGGTCCGGTCTCCGACAGGAGTTCCAGCGCGATCGTGTCCTGCGGCATGCGGAGCGCGACCGTACCCTTGGTCTCCCCCAGGTCCCACACCAGCGACGGCGATGCCGGGAGCACGATGGTCAGACCGCCGGGCCAGAACGCCTTCACCAGCGCATCCACCTCATCCGGCACCCGCTCGGCGAGCGCCGCGAGCGTCGGGATGCCGGGAACCAGCACAGGCGGCGGCGACTGGCGACCGCGTCCCTTCGCATCGAGCAGACGCTGGACCGCCGCAGGGTTGAAGGCGTCGGCTGCGACACCGTACACGGTGTCGGTGGGGATGACGACGAGTTCGCCGCGTCCGATCGCCGCCCGGGCGAGACGCATTCCGGTGAGCAGTTCGGAGTCGACCGAGCAGTCGTAGATGGGTGCCATGACGGCTCAATGATAGCCGGGGACGCGACGCCCAGACTGGGAGGACGATACTGGACGCGATGGATGTCTACTTCTTCGACTGCGACAAGACGCTCTACGACTACGACTTCCACAAGCGGCTGCCCAAGCTGGCGGAGTTGGGCGGGGTGAGCCAGTACCGGCTCGCCTCGTCGTGGTGGGCGGGTGGTTTCGAGCGCGCTGCGGAGATCGGGGAGTACTCCACGAGCGAGGAGTATCTGGCGGCGTTCGCCGAAGTCACCGGCGCCCGGCTGACCCTCGGCGAGTGGCAGGCGGCGCGGAAAGCGGCGATGACGCCGATCCCCGGCGCCATCTCGGCGCTGCGCGAGGCGGCGACCCTCGGGACGGTGTCTCTGCTGTCGAACAACCCCATCCCCTTCAAGGACTCGCTGCCCGAACTGACGCCCGAGATCGTGGACGTGCTCGGCGGCAACGACCTGGTGTCGGCGGTGCTGGGCGCCCGAAAGCCCGAGCGCCGCATCTACACGCGCGCGCTCGGGCGTTTCGGGGTCCGGCCGGAGGACGCCATCCTGTTCGACGACTCGGTCGCGAACGTGGAGGGTGCCCGAGCCTGCGGGATGCAGGCCCACCACTTCACGAAGCGCGACGACGGCACCTTCGACACCGAGGCCCTCCTCGACGCCGTGCACGCCTTCGCCGCCCGCCCGCGCTGACCTGAACCCCAGCCCCCACCATCGAGTCCTCAAAAAGTGCACGTGGATACGGCGTGTCGCGTGCACTTTGTGAGGACTCGATGGTGGGGGGTCGGGGGTGAGCGGGGCGGGGGTAAGCGGCGGCCGGCGGAGCGGCGGAACAGCCAGGCGGCCCAGACGTAGGCGGCCGCCACGATGAGGGCGCACCAGCCGAGCGCCCACCACAGGTCCGTGCCGGGGTCGCGCCCGAACAGGAACGCGCGGATGGTCTCGATGATCGGCGTGATCGGCTGATTCTCGGCCACCCACTGCAGCCAGCCCGGCATCGTGTCGGTCGGCACGAACGCGCTGGACAGGTAGGGCAGGAAGAGCAGCGCGAAACCGTAGCCGCTCGCCGCCGTCGGGCTCTTGGCGGCCAGGCCGATCCCGGCGTAGAGCCACGTGATCGCGAGGATGAACAACGCGACGATGCCGAGAGCACCCAACCACTGCAGCAGGTTCGCGGTGGGCCGGAAGCCGACCAGCAGGGCCACGGCGATGACGACACCGGAGGCGAGCAGGTTGCGCAGCAGACTGGCGACCACGTGCCCGGTGATCACGCCGCGGGACCGCAACGGCATGGTTCGGAACCGGTCGACGATGCCGTCGCTCATGTCGCGGGCGACATCCACCGCCGTGCTGGACGCGCCGAAGCCAGCGCAGAGCAGGATGATGCCCGGGACGACGTACTGCACGTACCCGCCCTCCGCATCCAGCGCTCCCCCGAACACGAACGTGAAGAGCAGCATGAGCATGACGGGCAGGACGATCGCCATGGTGAGCGCCTCGACGTCGCGCAGGGAGTGGCGGATGCTGCGGCCGACGAAGACGCGGGCGCTGGCGAGCGGCGTGACCGGCCGCTCCGGGCGAACGGGGATACCGGCGGACGGGATGTTCACGGCGGTCATCGGACGGCCTCCTTCTCGAATGTGGGAGCGGTGCTGGTGCTGGATGCTTGCCCGGTCAGGGCGAGGAACGCGTCGTCGAGCGACGGCTTGCGGATGCCGATGGAGCCGCCGGTCACGCCGAGCGCGTCCAGCTCGTCGATCGCGGTGCGGAGCGCATCCACGCTTCCGTCGGTCGGCAGTTCGCGGACGATGTCGCCGTGTGCATCCCGCAGCTCGACGACCTCGCCGCCGACCTGCGCCTTGAGTTCCGCAGCGGTACCTTCGGCGACGATCACCCCGCGGTCGAGCACCGCGATCCGGTCGGCCAGCTGGTCGGCCTCCTCGAGGTACTGCGTGGTGAGCAGGATGGTGGTGCCGCGACGTGCGAGGTCCTGGATGATGTCCCACAGCGTCAGCCTGCTGCGGGTGTCGAGGCCGGTGGTCGGCTCGTCCAGGAAGATGACGGGCGGTGTGGCGACGAGGCTGAGCGCGAGGTCGAGCCGGCGCCGCATCCCACCGGAGTAGGTCGTCACCCGTTTGCGCGCGGCGCCGCCGAGGTCGAAGCGGTCGATCAGCTCCGACGCCCGGCGCTTCGCCTGCCCGGCCGTGAAGCCGGAGAGCCGCGCCATCATGCGCAGGTTCTCCTCTGCCGTCAGCACGCCGTCCACGGCGGCCGCCTGGCCGGTGACGCTGATCGACCGCCGGATGCCGTCCGGGTCGGTCGCCAGGTCGTGGCCGGCCACCGACACCGCGCCCGCATCGGGCTGCACGAGGGTGGACAGGATGGTGATGAGCGTGGTCTTGCCCGCACCGTTGGGTCCGAGCAGCGCGAACACGCTGCCGGCCTCCACGTGGAGGTCGATGCCGTCGAGGACGGTCTGTGCGCCGTATGACTTGCGCACCCCCGCCATTTCGATCGCTGGTCCGGTCATGGGAATCCTTTCGACTGTGTGTCACGTAAACTGTTTATGTCGTATACGGTTGTTTAAGTGGTACACAGTTCTAGGATGGGTGTCAACACCCCCGCAGCAGAAAGGCTCGAACATGGCCGACGACGTCGAGGAGGCGCTCCCCCGCGCCGTCGCCCTCAGCTGGGGCGTGGCCGAGCATCCGCAGCGCGGACCGAAACGCGAGCTCAGCATCGAACGGATAGTTGACACGGCGATCGAACTGGCGGACGCCGAGGGCTTGGGCGCCGTGTCGATGAGCCGCATTGCGAGCGAGCTCGGCTTCACGACGATGTCGCTGTACCGCTACGTCACCAGCAAAGACGACGTGCTCGCGCTGATGCAGGATGCGGTGTGCGAGGTGCCCATCCCGCCGGATGACGCCCTGGTCGGCGCCGACGCCGCCGAGAAGGACTGGCGGGAGGGGCTGCGGCGCTGGTCCATGGCGACGATCGAGGTGATGCGCGCGCACCCCTGGTTTCCCGACATCCCGATCAGCGGCATCCCGTTGATGCCCAACAACCTCACGGTTCTCGACTGGGGACTGCGCGAGATGCGCGACCTGCCCCTGTCCGACGCGGAGAAGATGTCGACGGCGCTCCTGCTGTCGTCGTACGCACGTGCCGTCGGCGTCGTCGAGCGCGACATCACCCGGTCACGGCAGGCCGACGGGCCGCCGGCCTACGGGGAGGCGTTCACGGCGGCGCTCGCCGAGCTGGTCACTCCGGAGCGCTTCCCCGACCTGGCGCCGCTGGTGTCCTCAGGCACCTACGCCGATGCCGACGGCGGCGAGCAGGACGACTTCGCCTACGGTCTGGACCGCATCCTGGACGGGATCGAACGCTACGTGGCGCAGAAGGGCGGCGCGACGCCCGTCACCGCGGCGCCGCTGCCCGAGCCGGTGCCCCGAGACAAGGCGGTCCGCGAGGCCACGAAGGCGCGCCGCGAGGCCGAGTCGAAGCTCCGCGACGCCCGCAAGCGCGAGCGTGAGGCGATCGCCCGCGCCCGCGAGCGCACCGCCCGTCAGATGTAGATCGCCGGGTCGAGCCAGTCGTCGCCGGGGATCTGCTCGTGGCCGGAACGCGGCCGCGGATGCGCGGGGACACCGACCAGCAACGATTCCGGTGGCGCGTCCCTGGTGACCACCGCGTTCGCCCCGATCACCGAGTGGGCGCCGATCGTGATCGCGCCGAGCACCTTCGCGCCGGCACCGACCACGACGCCGTCCTCGACCGTGGGATGCCGCTTGCCGTGACCGCTGCCCCGGCCGCCGAGCGTCACTCCGTGGTAGAGCATCACGTCGTCACCGACCCAGGTCGTCTCGCCGATCACCACGCCCATCCCGTGATCGATGAAGAAACGTCGGCCGATCCGGGCGCCGGGGTGGATCTCGATTCCGGTGAGGAACCGCGTCAGCTGCGACAGGAAGCGCGCCGGCGTGCGGAGTCCCGCCCGCCACAGGCGGTGGGCCACGCGGTACGACCACACCGCGTGCAGCCCCGAGTAGGCGACCGCCACCTCGAACCCGCTGCGCGCGGCAGGGTCATGCCGGCGCGCGTTCCTGATGTCCTCGCGCGCCCCGAAGATCGGCACTCGCTCAGTCCAGGAGGTCGGCCCAGAGCGGCGTGGAGATGTAGCGCTCGCCCGTGTCGCAGACGACCGCGACGATCGTCTTGCCCGCGTTCTCCGGGCGCTTCGCCAGCTGCAGCGCCGCCCAGACGATCGCACCGGACGAGATGCCGGCCAGGATGCCCTCCTCGCTCGCCAGCTTCTTGGCGACGTCGAGCGCATCCTCGAACGAGACGTCGACGACCTCGTCGTACACGGTGGTGTCGAGGATCTCCGGCACGAAGTTCGCCCCCATGCCCTGGATCTTGTGCGGGCCGGGCTTGCCGCCGTTCAGGATGGGCGAGTCGAGCGGCTCGACGGCGATCACCTTCACCTCGGGCTTGCGCTCCTTGAGCACCTGGCCGACGCCCGTGATGGTGCCGCCGGTGCCGATGCCGGAGACGAAGATGTCGACGCCGCCGTCGGTGTCCTCCCAGATCTCCTCAGCGGTGGTCGCGCGGTGGATGGCGGGGTTCGCCTCGTTGGCGAACTGCTTCGCCCAGATCGCGTTCTCGGTGCTCTCGACGATCTCCTGCGCCTTCTCGACCGCTCCGCGCATCCCGTCGGGGCCGGGGGTCAGCACGATCTGCGCGCCGAACGCCCGCAGCAGCACCCGCCGCTCCTTGCTCATGGTCTCCGGCATCGCCAGGATGACCTTGTAGCCGCGCGCCGCACCCACCAGGGCGAGCGCGATGCCGGTGTTGCCGCTGGTGGCCTCGACGATCGTGCCGCCCGGGCGCAGAGCGCCCGCCTTCTCGGCGGCGTCGATGATGGCGACACCGATGCGGTCCTTCACACTGCCGCCCGGGTTGTAGAACTCCAGCTTCCCCAAAACGGTCGCGTCGAGGCCCTCGGTGAGGCTGTTGAGCCGCACGAGGGGCGTCCGACCGACGGCCTCGGTGATGTTGTCGTAGATGTGTCCGGACATGGGCCTCTTCCTCGTGGGGATGGATGGTGTCGGGGGGATCGCGTCACCACTCTAGACGGCGGAGCGAGACGGTTAACGTATGTGACGAACGGTAGGCTCGTCGGGCGATGACCCCCGAAGCCTCCCCTCCCCCCGCCACCACCGTCCGTGCCCTCCGGGAGGACGCTGTCGCCGCGCTCGCACGTGCCGGCGTGCCGGACCCCGAGGTGGATGCCGAGCTGCTGATCGGGTACGTCCTGGGTCAGAGCCGGGGGCGCGTCCAGGCCCTGGTCGTCATGGACGCGGAGGTCGCGGCCGACGACGTCGAGCGGGTGAGCGCGGTGGTGGAACGACGCGCGGCGCGCGAGCCGCTGCAGCACATCACCGGCCGGGCGCCGTTCCGTTCACTCGAGCTCGCTGTCGGGCCGGGCGTCTTCGTGCCGCGACCCGAGACGGAGCAGGTGGCGCAGTTCGCGATCGACGCACTCCGGGCCGTCCCGTCGGCCGAGCCGACCGCCGTCGACCTGGGGACCGGGAGCGGCGCCATCGCCCTGGCCCTCGCCACCGAGGTGCCGCATGCGCGCGTGTACGCCGTGGAGAACTCCCCCGAAGCGTTCATCTGGACCCGGCGCAACGTGGACCAGGTGGGGGCCGCCAACATCACCGCGGTCTTCATCGACCTCGCCGACGCGCTCCCCGAGCTCGACGGCACCGCCGACGTCGTGATCTCGAACCCGCCATATGTTCCGGATGACGCGATCCCGCGCGACCCGGAGGTGCGGCTGCACGACCCGCACGCCGCCCTCTACGGCGGCCCGGACGGGCTGGATGTGGTGCGCACGATCTCCCGCGTCGCCTGGCGCCTCCTGCACCCCGGCGGTACCCTCGTGCTGGAGCACGGCGAGCTGCAGGGCGCCGCGATCCGCGACCTCCTCACCGCCGACGGCTGGCGTGCCGCCGCCACCCACCGCGACCTCACCACGCGCGACCGGGCCACGACCGCCCTCCGCTAGACCCGCTCCCCCACAATCGCTTCCTCGGTTAATCCGGGATTCGACCGCGTGTCGGCGGATTAAGCGAGGAAGCGATGGTTGAGGGGTGGTCAGTCGTTGGCCAGGTCGGCCAGGCGGGATTCTTCGTCTGTGAGGATGTTCGACTCGATGACGGGGCCGAGGGCGCCGTTCATGACGGCGTCGAGGTTGTAGGCCTTGTAGCCGGTTCGGTGGTCGGCGATCCGGTTCTCCGGGAAGTTGTAGGTGCGGATGCGCTCCGAGCGGTCCATCGTGCGGATCTGCCCCTTGCGGAACACGGCGGCCTCCGCGTCCGCCTCCTCCTGCTGCCGGGCGAGCAGCCTTGCGCGCAGCACGCGCATCCCCGCCTCACGGTTCTGCAGCTGGCTCTTCTCGTTCTGCATCGACACGACGATGCCGGTCGGCACGTGCGTGATGCGCACGGCCGAGTCCGTCGTGTTCACCGACTGACCGCCAGGGCCGGACGACCGGAACACGTCGATCTTGAGGTCGTTCGGGTTGAGGTCGACCTCCTCCGGCTCATCCACCTCGGGGAAGACGAGCACACCGGCGGCGGACGTGTGGATGCGGCCCTGCGACTCGGTCGCCGGCACGCGCTGCACGCGGTGCACTCCGCCCTCGTACTTCAGGTGCGCCCAGACGCCCTCCGCCGGGTCGCTCGAGTTGCCCTTGAAGGCGACCTGGACATCCTTGATGCCGCCCAGGTCACTGGACGTCTGCTCGATGATCTCGGCCTTCCAGCGCTTGGAGTCGGCGTAGTGCAGGTACATGCGCAGCAGGTCGCCCGCGAACAGTGCGGACTCCGCCCCGCCCTCGCCCATCTTGATCTCCATGATGACGTCGCGGCTGTCGTTGGGGTCGCGCGGGATGAGCAGCCGGCGCAGCTTCTCGGCGGTCTCGGTCACGCTCTCCTCGAGTCCAGGGATCTCCTCGGCGAAGGCGGCGTCCTCCGTTGCCAGCTCGCGAGCCGCGTCCAGGTCGTCCGACAGCTCCTTCCACTCGTTGTAGGAGGCCACGATGCGCGACAGCTCGGCGTAGCGCCGGTTCACCCGCTTGGAGCGGACCGGGTCGCTGTGCAGGTCGGGGTCCGACAGCTGGCGCTGCAGGTCGTCGTGCTCGGCGATGAGCGTGTTCACCGATTCGAACATGGGGCTTCCTTCTGGAGTGTCGGTTCCGGGATCGCAAAAGCGCCCGCCCGCCGCGCTCAGAGCACGGCGGACGGGCGCTTCGTCAGCTAGCGGCGGTCGTTCTCGTGACCGTGCGAGTGGGCGTTGCCGTGGCCGTTGGTCGGGGCCGGCATCGACTGCTGCACCTGCATGAGGAACTCGACGTTGCTCGAGGTCTCCTTGAGGCGGCCGAGGACGATCTCAAGGGCCTGCTGCTGGTCGAGCCCGGCGAGAGCGCGGCGCAGCTTCCAGGTGATCTTGACCTCGTCCTGGCCCATCAGCAGCTCTTCGCGACGGGTGCCGGAGGCGTTGACGTCGACGGCCGGGAAGATGCGCTTGTCGGCCAGCTGGCGCGACAGGCGGAGCTCCATGTTGCCGGTGCCCTTGAACTCCTCGAAGATGACCTCGTCCATCTTGGAGCCGGTCTCGACGAGTGCCGACGCCAGGATGGTGAGCGAGCCGCCGTGCTCGATGTTGCGAGCGGCGCCGAAGAACCGCTTCGGCGGGTACAGCGCGGACGCGTCCACGCCGCCGGAGAGGATACGACCGGACGCGGGAGCGGTCAGGTTGTACGCACGGCCCAGGCGGGTGATGGAGTCGAGCAGCACGACCACGTCGTGCCCCAGCTCCACGAGACGCTTGGCGCGCTCGATGGCGAGCTCGGCGACCGTGGTGTGGTCCTCGGCGGGGCGGTCGAAGGTCGAGGCGATGACCTCGCCCTTCACCGTGCGCTGCATGTCGGTGACCTCTTCCGGACGCTCGTCCACGAGCACCACCATGAGGTGGACCTCAGGATTGTTCGCGGTGATCGCATTGGCGATCTGCTGCATCACGATGGTCTTACCGGCCTTGGGCGGTGCGACGATCAGGCCGCGCTGGCCCTTGCCGATCGGGGCGACCAGGTCGATGATGCGCTGGGTCACCTTCGACGGCTCGGTCTCGAGGCGCAGGCGCTCCTGCGGGTAGAGCGGCGTCAGCTTGCCGAACTCGACGCGCGCAGCAGCCTCCTCCGGAGTCTGGCCGTTGACCGAGTCGACCTTCACCAGCGCGTTGTACTTCTGGCGGGTGTTGTTCTCGTTGTCGCGCGGCTGGCGGATGGCGCCGACCACGGCGTCGCCCTTGCGCAGGCTGTACTTCTTCACCTGGCCGAGCGAGACGTAGACGTCGCTGGCGCCCGGGAGGTAGCCGGTGGTGCGGACGAACGCGTAGTTGTCGAGCACGTCCAGGATGCCGGCGACCGGGATGAGGACGTCGTCATCGGTCAGCTCCGGCTCGAACTCGTCGCCCGGCGCCGTGCCACGGCGCTTGCGGTTGCGGTCGCGGTAGCGGCCGCCGCGCTCGCCGTCGAGCAGCTGCTCGTTCTGGGCGCCCTGGCCGCGGTTCTGCTGACCGCCCTGCTGGCCGCCGCCCTGCTGGAGATCCTTGGGCTGCTGACCCTGGCTCTGGCCCTGGCCCTGCTGAGACTGGCCCTGCTGACCTTGGCCCTGCTGGCCCTGCTCGTTCTGGGTGTTGTTCTTGTTCCGGTTGCGGTTGCGGCGGTTGCGGCTGCCGCCCTGCTGCTCGTTCTGGGCGGAGTCGCCTTGCTCGCCCTGCTGGCTCTCGTCCTGGCGTGCGGCGTCGGCCTGGTCGACCGAGGTCTGGTCGCCGCCCTGCTGCTCGCTGCGGCCCTGGTCGTTACGGTTCTGGCCGTCACGGTTCTGGCCGTCACGGTTCTGGCTGTCGCGGTTCTGCTCGGCTGCGCCCTGCTGGCCGTTCTGCTGCGCGTCCTGGTCGCCGTTCTGACCGCGGCCGCGGCGACGGCGTCCGCCGGTGCCCTGACCTTGCTCGCCGCCGTTCTGCTGGCCGCGTGCCTGCTCGCGGGAGGCGAGCGCTGAGTCGAGGAGCGCATCCACGTCGGGGATGAGCGAGTCGACGCCGGTCGCGCCGGAGTTGACGTGCGATCCGGCGGCGACGCCGGTGCTGCCATCGACGGCGGTTGCGGCGTCCTGGGTGGCGATCTGGGTGCCGTCGGGGCTGGTGGCGCGGCGCGGGCCGCGGCGGCGCGGCTCGCGGACGGCATCCGCCTGCGGCAGAACCGGGTCGCCCACGGTGGGCTCGACGCGCTCGGCGCCGGCCGGCTCAGCGATGAGCGGCTCGGCGATCAGCGGCTCGGTCAGCACCTGCGAGGCCGCGGCGGGCTCGGCGGCGGCCGGCTCGACCGCCTCAGCGGCGTCGGCCGGAGCGCCCGCCGCACGCGCGGCGGCGATCGCCTCGACCAGCTCGCCCTTGCGGAGCCGGGTCGCGCCCGGGAGTCCGAGCTGGGCGGCGAGAGCTTGCAGCTCTGCCACCTTGAGCGTGGTCAGGTCGGTTGTGTCCACGCCCCCGGCGTGGAGTTCGACATCAGTCACGGAAGAGGATCCTTTCCCCCGGCGCGCCTTACGCGCCGTCTGTGAAGCTTCGTCACATGAACTGCCGGTACGTGCTGCGTTCTGATTCGCGCGACGTCGCCGCCCCGATTCCCCGCGAAGGGAGACCCGGGAGGGCAGGCAGGAGTGACGGCATGATTGCTAAGAGATCACCCGGAAGCTGGATTCGCTCGTGACGCGGGTTCTTCACGGGTGCACTGCAGTTTATCACCTCGGAGAGATGACGCAGGACGTCAGGCCGCCGGTGTGTCCGACAGTGCCGCATCTTTCCTGGTCACGGTCGCACCCTTGAAGTCGACGGCCAGCATGAGCGGCTGCCAGCGGGTCTGCGCCGACTCCTCCACGAGCTTCGCTGCGGCGAGCCGCTGGCTCGGGTCGCTGCCGAGCACCAGGATCGAGGGCCCGGCGCCCGAGACGACGGCCGCGAAGCCGTTCTCGCGCAGCAGGGTGATCAGGCGGTCGGTCTCCGGCATGGCGGACGCCCGGTAGCTCTGGTGGAGCTTGTCCTCGGTTGCCGCGTGGAGGAGCTCGGGGCTCTGGATGAGAGCGGCGACGAGCAGAGCGGAGCGGGAGACGTTGAACACGGCGTCCTCGTGCGGCACCGACTCCGGCTGCAGACTACGAGCCAGAGCGGTGGACATGACGTGCTCGGGCACGAGGACCAGCGGCGAGACGCCGCGGTGCACGATGAGTTTCTTGAAGCGAGGGCCGTCCGGAGTGACCCAGGCGATCGTGAGTCCGCCGAACAGGGCGGGCGCGACGTTGTCGGGGTGCCCCTCCATGTCGTTCGCCAGCGCGAGCAGCTGCTGCGCGTCGAGGTCGACCACACCCTCCAGCAGACCCTTCGCCGCCATGATGCCGGAGACGATCGCAGCGCCGGAGGAGCCCATCCCGCGGCCGTGCGGGATGCTGTTGCGCGCGCGCAGGTGCAGTCCCGGCAGCGGGACACCGGCCGCCTCGAAGGTGTGCGCGATGGCACGGACCACGAGGTTGCTCTCGTCGGTCGGCACCTCGCCCTCGCCCACGCCGACCACGTCGACGGTGGCGCCCGGCTGGTCGCTGACGGACACCTCGAGCTCGTCGTACAGCGCGAGCGCGAGACCGAGCGTGTCGAATCCGGGTCCGAGGTTCGCGCTCGTCGCGGGAACCTTGACGACGACCGTGCGGCCGCTCAGGTCGGCCGAGGTCACGCGGTCGCCTCGGCGGCGGAGGTCGCGCTTCCGGCGACCAGGCCGAGCACGTCGGCGATGGCCGACGTGTCCACCGGCACGACGGTCGGCTGCACGTCGGAACCGTCGGCCGTGCGGAGCGCCCACTGCGGGTCCTTCAGGCCGTGGCCGGTCACCGTCAGCACGACCGTCGCGCCGGCCGGGATGACACCGGCGGCGGAACGCTCCAGGAGGCCGGCGACACTGATCGCGGACGCGGGCTCGACGAAGATGCCGACCTCGGCCGACAGGATGCGGTGCGCCTCCAGGATCTTGGCGTCGTCGATCGCGCCGAAGTAGCCCTCGCTGTCGTCGCGCGCGTTGAGCGCGAGCTCCCACGAGGCCGGGTTCCCGATGCGGATCGCGGTGGCGATCGTGTCGGGCTCGGTGACCGGGTGGCCGAGCACGATCGGCGCGCTTCCTGCGGCCTGGAAGCCGAACATGCGCGGAAGCTTCGTGGTCTCGCCGCGCTGCAGCTCCTCGGTGTAGCCGCGGTGGTATGCGGTGTAGTTGCCGGCGTTGCCGACCGGCACGATGTGGAAGTCAGGGGCGTCGCCGAGCGCCTCCACGACCTCGAAGGCCGCGGTCTTCTGGCCCTCGATGCGGTCGGGGTTGACCGAGTTCACCAGGTGCACCGGGTAGTTGGTGGCGAGCTCGCGCGCGATGTCGAGGCAGTCGTCGAAGTTGCCCTGCACCTGAAGCAGCTGCGCGTTGTGCGCGATCGCCTGACTGAGCTTGCCCATCGCGATCTTGCCCTCCGGCACGAGCACGACCGCCTGGATGCCCGCGTGCGTCGCGTAGGCCGCAGCAGACGCCGACGTGTTGCCGGTGGAGGCGCAGATGACCGCCTTCGCACCGTGCTCGACGGCTTTGGAGATCGCCATCGTCATGCCGCGGTCCTTGAACGACCCGGTCGGGTTCATGCCCTCGAACTTCACCCAGACGTCCGCGCCCGTGCGGGCGGAGAGCGCCGGAGCCGGGATGAGCGGCGTGCCGCCCTCTCCGAGCGTGACGATCGGAGTGGCGTCCGAGATGTTCAGGCGGTCCGCGTACTCGCGCAGGACACCTCGCCACTGACGACTGTAGGCCTTCGGCTGGGGCATTACGATCCTTCGACTCGGAGAACGGAAGAGATGGCGATCACGACGTCACTCGCCGCGAGAGCCTCCACGGTGGCCGCGAGTGCGGCCTCCTCGGCTTCGTGGGTGCCGATCACCAGGGTAGCGGTGGGTGTCGCGCGGCCGTGAATCGAGCCTCCCGCCTCGAGCGCTGCGTTACCCGCGATGACGACAGGACCGGTGTGGCTGGGGACCGACTGCTGCACCGTCTCGACGCTGACGCCGCCGTCGCTGAGGATGCGCGCGACCGCCGCGAGCACGCCCGGCTGGTCCTCCACATCCAACGTGATCTGGTAGCGCGTCACGACCCGGCCGACGTCCAGCACCGGCAGGTCGGAATGCGTCGACTCGGCGACGCCCGGGCCGCCGACGACGTGACGGCGCGCAGCCGACACGACGTCGCCGAGGACGGCCGACGCGGTCTCGACACCGCCCGCACCCGCACCGTAGAACATCAGGTCGCCCGCGGCCGCGGACTGCACGAACACGGCGTTGTGGGCGCCGTGGACCGCGGCGAGCGGATGGTCGCGGCTGATCAGAGCGGGGTAGACGCGGGCCGAGACGCCCTCCTCCCCCGTCTCCGGGTCGGTCAGCCGCTCGCAGATCGCGAGCAGCTTGATGACCGCGCCGGCCTCGCGCGCCGCATCGACCTGCGCCTTGGTCACGCTCGTGATGCCCTCACGGTAGACCAGGTCCAGCGGCACCGCGGTGTGGAAGGCGAGGCTGGCGAGGATGGCGGCCTTCTGCGCTGCGTCGTAGCCGCCGATGTCGGCCGTCGGGTCGGCTTCGGCGTAGCCGCGCTCGGTGGCGGTCGCCAGGGCGGCCGGCAGGGTCTCGCCGTTCACATCCATACGGTCGAGGATGAAGTTGGTGGTGCCGTTGACGATGCCGAGGATGCGGTTGATCCGGTCGCCGGCGAGGCTGTCGCGCAGTGGACGGATGATCGGGATGGCTCCGGCGACGGCGGCCTCGTAGTAGAGCTGCGCGCCGACCTGCTCGGCCGCTTCGAACAGCTCCGGGCCGTGCGTGGCGAGCAGTGCCTTGTTGGCCGTGATGACGTCGGCGCCCGAATTCAGCGCCTCCAGCACGTAGCCGCGGGCCGGCTCGATGCCGCCCATCAGCTCGACGACGATGTCCGCACCGAGGATGAGCGAACTGGCGTCGGTCGTGAACAGTTCGCGGGGCAGGTCGACGTCGCGCGGGGCGTCGACGTCGCGGACGGCGATGCCGACCAGTTCGAGTCGTGCGCCGACGCGGGAGGCGAACTCGTCGCCCTGCTCGAGCAGGAGCCGGGCGACTTGGGATCCGACGGAGCCGGCCCCGAGCAGGGCGACACGGAGGTTGCGGTACTCGATCATGCCTGGTTGCGCTCCTTCGACGCGGTGCTGCGGATACTGGAGGTGAGGTTCGACGGGTCGTACGCGGTGTCGCGGGCGAGGAGGTCCTCGATGGTCTCGCCCCGGATGATCACGCGGGCGTCACCGTCGCGGACCGCGACGACCGGGGGGCGGCCGACGTGGTTGTAGTTGCTGGACAGCGGCCAGCAGTACGCGCCGGTCGCCGGCACAGCGAGCAGGTCGCCCGGCTCCACGTCGCCGGGGAGGTACTCGGCGTTGACGACGATGTCGCCGCTCTCGCAGTGCTTGCCCGCGACGCGCACCAGCGCGGGCGCGGCGAGCGAGCTGCGGTTCGCGAGCCGGGCCGAATAGTCGGCCTCGTACAGGGCGGGACGCGCGTTGTCGCTCATCCCGCCGTCGACGCTGACGTAGCGGCGGACGGCCGTTTCGCCGTCGTCCTGGAAGACGACGGGCACATCCTTCGTAGTGCCGACGGTGTACAGCGTGAGCCCTGCGGTTCCGATGATCGACCGACCCGGCTCGAACGCCACGACCGGAATCGGGATGTCGAGCTCCTCGCATCCCGCAGCCACTGTCTCCGCAATGCGTCGGGCGAGTTCGGCGATGGGCACGGGGTCGTCGGCGGACGTGTACGCGATCCCGAAGCCGCCGCCGAGGTTGAGCTCCGGCACGTCACCGCCGGCCAGCAGCTGCTTGTGCAGCGTGAGCAGGCGCGCGGCCGACTCTGCGAAGCCGTCCGCACCGAAGATCTGCGAGCCGATGTGACAGTGCAGGCCGCGGAACGCCAAGGATGCGTGCGAGCGGATGCGCTCCACCGCCTCGACGGCGTGCGCGAGCCCGATCCCGAACTTCTGGTCCTCGTGGGCCGTCGCGAGGAACGCGTGGGTGTGGGCGTGCACACCGCTGTTGACGCGCAACCGGACACTCTGCCGGACGCCGTGACGCTCAGCGGCCGCGGCGATCCGGTCGATCTCCTGCAGGCTGTCGACGATGATCGCCCCGATGCCGACGCCCACGGCCTGGTCGATCTCGGCGAGCGATTTGTTGTTGCCGTGGAAGCCGAGGCGCTCCGGGTCCACCCCGGCGGCGAGGGCGACGGCCAGCTCACCGCCGGTGCAGACGTCGATGAAGAGGCCGGCCGCGTCCATCCACGTTGCGATCTCGACGCTGAGGAAGGCCTTGCCCGCGTAGTAGACCTTTGCGGCGGTGCCGATGTCCGCGAAGGCGCGGTCGAAGGCCTCGCGCACCTCGGCGGCGCGCGAACGCGCGTCCTCCTCGTCGATGACGTAGAGCGGGGTGCCGAAGCGCGCGGCGAGCTGTCCGGCGGTGACGCCGCCGACGGTGAGTTCGCCGTCGGCACGGCTCGTGGTGCGGGACCACAGGCCCGGGGCGAGCGCGTTGGCATCGTCCGGGACGTGCAGCCAGGGCGGAGCGAGCGGATTCGGCGCGACTGCGACAGGCGCGGCGGAGTCGAGGTGGGCCATAGGGATCCTCACGGGTGGCGACGAGTGGGGGCCTCCTAGGCGAGCGGACCCGGATTGGCCCCTGAAGCCGGATGGAGAGAACAGCAGAAGTCTATCGAGCCGTCAGCGGGGGCTCGGTGCGTATTACGAACAGCTGCCCTTGCTGTTGAGGAACTTCTGGTCCATGACGAAGTCCGAGGCGGTCAGCGTCACCGTCGCGTGGCCCGGCGTCACGCCGATGTCCGCCACCTGCACGCCGTCCGGGAGGTACTGTGCCGCACACACCGGGAACGGCCCCTGCGAGGTGAGCGCCTGCAGCAGCCGGTTGAGGTTGACGTTGCCCGCGCCGGTCTTCAGCGACGCCTTGTCCGGCG
The DNA here is from genome assembly GCF_052115525.1 of Leifsonia sp. 2MCAF36. Classification (NCBI taxonomy): domain Bacteria; kingdom Bacillati; phylum Actinomycetota; class Actinomycetes; order Micrococcales; family Microbacteriaceae; genus Leifsonia; species Leifsonia sp. 2MCAF36. Next base: position 65,337 of record NZ_JBFRGV010000015.1, read on the forward strand.
AGAGCAGCACCTGCTTGCCTGCCGCTTTCGGGGTGGCCGTGACCGCATAGCCGACCGGAAGCCCGAGCAGGTCGATCGACCCGTCGTAGCCGATCGTCCCGTCGCCGAGGGTGATATCGCCCGTCGTGCCGGGGATCTGCACCAGTTTGTTCAGCGAATCCTGGCTGATCGACAGCGTCCCGGTCGCGTGCGAGATGGGCTTCGAGAAGTCGGCCGGAACATCCGTCGCGACCAGCTTCGCGCTCAGCGGCGCGCCCTTCGCGACGACGTTGGGCGCGGTGAGCTCCACCGACTGGAAGGTCCCGGAGAGGTACTGCTGAAGGACCGAGAAGCCGCCGATGTGCGTGGAAACCTGTCCTTGGATGTCGGAGGGCAGGTTCTTCTCGATCTCGTCGGACACCCGCTGCTCGGCGTAGGCGCGCGCTGCGGAGTCGACCACCACGAGCAGCACCACGATGGCCACCACCGGGATGCCGATCCAGAGCAGGAGGCGCAGCCAGCGCGGTCGGGGGCGCCGCGCGGGTGCCGGGGGTGCGGGGAGCACCTGCGTCGTGTTGTCGCTCATCCGTTCGTCGCCTCCTACATGCGGTCGGGAGCCGAGACCCCCAGCAGCCCGAGTCCGTTGCGGATGACCTGGCCGGTGGCGTCGTTCAGCCAGAGCCGGGTGCGGTGCAGGTCGGTCACGGGCTCGTCACCGTGCGGGAGGACGCGGGTGGAACCATCCCTCACGGCGTACCACGCGTGGTACAGGCCCGCCAGCTCCTCGGTGTAGCGCGCGACGCGGTGCGGCTCGCGCAGCTCCGCCGCGAGGGCGACGATCCTCGGGAACTCCTGCAGGCCGCCCAGGAGTGCCGACTCCGTCTCGTGCGTCAGCAGCTCGGGCGCGAAGACGCTACGGTCGACGCCGGCCTTCTCGGCGTTGGCGCCGACGGAGCGGGTGCGGGCGTGCGCGTACTGCACGTAGTAGACCGGGTTCTCGTTGCTGCGCTTGGTGAGCAGGTCGAGGTCGATATCGAGCTGCGAGTCGGTCGACGAGCGCACCAGGGCATAGCGGGCAGCGTCGACGCCCACCGCATCCACCAGGTCGTCGAGGGTCACGATGGTTCCGGCCCGCTTGGACATCCGAACGGGCTCGCCGTCCTTCAGCAGGTTCACGAGCTGGCCGATCAGGATCTGCAGGTTCACATTGGGGACGTCGCCGAACGCCTCCACCATCGCCATCATCCGGCCGATGTAGCCGTGGTGGTCGGCGCCCAGCATGATGATGTTCTGCTCGAAGCCGCGCTCGCGCTTGTCGAGGTAGTAGCCCAGGTCGCCGGAGATGTAGGCGGGCTCACCGTTGGAGCGGATGACCACACGGTCGCGGTCATCGCCGAAGCTCGTGGTGCGCAACCAGATCGCGCCGTCCGCCTCGAAGATGTGGCCCTGCTCGCGCAGGCGCTCGATGGCGCGCTCCACGGCGCCGGACTCGTGCAGCGAGTCCTCGTGGAAATAGACGTCGAAGTCGACGCCGAACGAATGCAGGCGGTGCTTGATCTCCTCGAACATCAGCTGCGTTCCGATGGAACGGAAGACTTCCTGCTGCTGCTCGCGGGGCAGCTGGGCGAGGTCGGTGCCCTGCGAGGAGGCCTCGGCGACCACGCGGTCGGCGATCTCGCCGATGTAGGCGCCGCCGTAGCCGTCCTCCGGGGTCGGCTCGCCCAGGTAGGCGGCGAGGAGGCTGCGCGCGAACCGGTCGATCTGCGAGCCGTGGTCGTTGAAGTAGTACTCGCGGGTCACATCCGCGCCTTCGGCCTGCAGGATGCGCGCGAGGCTGTCGCCGACGGCCGCCCAGCGCGCGCCGCCGATGTGCACGGGGCCGGTCGGGTTCGCCGAGACGAACTCCAGGTTGACGCGGAGGCCGTCGTCCACATGGCCGCGACCGTAAGCGTCGCCCGCCTCGATGATCGTCTGCGCAAGCCGGCCGGCCGCGGCGGCCTCCAGCCGGAAGTTGATGAAGCCCGGTCCGGCGACCTCGGCGGAGGCGACGCCGTCGATGCCGGCCGAGGCGGTCGCGACCTGCTCGGCGAGCTCGCGCGGGTTCGCTCCCACCTTCTTGGCGAGCCGCATGGCGACGTTGGACGCCCAGTCGCCGTGGTCGCGGTTCTTGGGCCGCTCCAGCGGCACATCGTCGACCGTGAGGGTCAGCTCCGGGATGTCGGCACCCGCCTCGCGTCGCTGCTCGACCACCGTCGTCACGATGTCGAGGAGGGCGGCGGAGAGGTCAGCGGGAGTCATGAGCAACGATTCTACCGGGCGGGACCGACCACCTCAGATGGCGGTGCGGGCTGACAGTCACGACCCGCCTCCAATTGATAGGGTCATCGCGACGCGCGCTCCCGCACAGCGCGCGCCGAGCAGAGAGACGAGTCGCCAGATGACCACCACCACCCGCCGCTTCGCCCTTCTCGCTGCCGCGACGGTAGCGGGCCTCGCCGTCGCCGTGGCCCTCGCCGGCTGCACACCGTCGGCGTCTCCGGCCCCCTCCGCGAGCCGGACCGCAAACGGGAACGGGAGCGCCGGCGGCGCGGCCGCGACCTCCACTCCGAAGGCCTCGCTGCCCGTGGTCACCCCGACCGCCCCGACGACGCCTGTCAGCCTGACCTGCCCGCAGGTCGTGACGGCCGACCAGCTGTACGCGTACAACCCGAACTACGGCATCGACCCGAACTACACCCCCAAGAGCGGCTCGCTCGAGAAGAAGATCGCCGACTGGCGGGGCGCTACCTGCGGCTGGCTGAACCAGACCAGCAAGGATGTCATCCAGATCGCCGTCGCCAAGCCGCCGGTGGATGTGATGGAGAGCCTCAAGAACGCGGCGATCACCGACTCCCAGCCGGTACCGACCTACGGTGTTCCGCCGCAGGTCGAGGGGTACTTCAAGCCGGGCGCAGCCGGTCAGGTGCAGATCTTCCGTGGACCCTACTGGATCGTCGCGGAGTCGAGCGCGTTCTTCGAGCCGGGCGACGCCGCGCCGCTGATGGCGAGCGTGCTGGGGAACGTCCCGGCCTCCTGACCCGTCGCCCGCGGTGTCCTCTGCCGCTGCGCGGGGATGCTAGCCTGGTTGGGCACCCTGGCCCCCATAGCTCAGGGGATAGAGCGTCTGCCTCCGGAGCAGAAGGCCGTAGGTTCAAATCCTACTGGGGGCACCGATTTCTTCATCCGAGGGCCGCATGGACTGTTCGTACTTCGATGCCGGCGTCTGCCGCTCCTGCACGCTGATGGGCGTGCCGTACGCGGAGCAGCTGGAAGGCAAGCAGCGCCTCGCCCGTGAGCTGCTCGCCCCGTTCGGCGACGCCGAATGGCTTCCCCCGGTGGCGAGCGCCGAGGCGGGCTACCGCAACAAGGCCAAGATGGTCGTGGGCGGCACGGTCGACTCGCCGACGATCGGCATCCTCGACGAGGCGGGCCGCGGTGTGGATCTGCGCGAGTGCGGCATCTGCGCACCCGGCATCCGGGCGGCGCTTCCGGTGCTGGCGCGGTTCGTCACGCGGCAACGGATCGAGCCGTACGACGTTCCCGGGCGCCGCGGCGAGCTGAAGTTCGTGCTGGTGACGGAGTCCCCCGACGGGGAGCTGATGGTGCGGTTCGTGGGGCGGTCCGAGCAGACCGTCGCGCGGGTCCGCTCAGGCCTGAGCGAGCTGCTGGCCGAGCTGCCGAACGCACGCGTGGTGACCGTCAACCTCCAGCCGGAGCACAAGGCCGTCGTGGAGGGCGACACGGATGTGGTGCTCACCCGGGAGTCCGCGCTGCCGATGCGGATGGGGCGAGTGGCTCTGAGACTGCGACCGCAGAGCTTTTTCCAGACGAACACGGCCGTCGCGGCCGAGCTGTACGGCCAGGTGTCGTCGTGGGTGGACGAGATCGCCCCCGCCTCGGTGTGGGACCTGTATTGCGGCGTCGGCGGGTTCGCGTTGCACGTTGCGGCGCCGGGACGCCGCGTGGTCGGCGTGGAGACCAGCCGGGAGGCGGTCCGCAGCGCCCGGGCGAGTGCCTCCGCCGCCGGGCTCCCCCAGGTCGCGTTCCGCGCCGGCGACGCCACCGCCTTCGCCCTGGCGGCCGCCAATGCCCCCGAACTCGTCGTCGTCAATCCACCGCGCCGCGGGATCGGCGCGGACCTCTCCGGCTGGCTGGAGGGTTCGGGCGTGCCGAGCGTCGTTTACTCCAGCTGCAACCCGAAGAGCCTCGCACACGACCTGGCCCGGATGCCGTCGTACCGCATCCGGGCCGGCCGCGTTCTCGACATGTTCCCGCAGACCGGCCACATGGAGGTGGCTGTCCTCCTCGAGCGTCGCTGACGGACGCCGTCGATCAGCTCGCGGCGGCCTCGCGCTTGGGGAGCTTCCAGCCCGGACGCACGAAGTGGCAGGTGTACCCCCACGGAATGCGCTCCAGGTAGTCCTGGTGCTCGGGCTCGGCCTCCCAGAACGGACCGGCGGGACTCACCTCGGTGACCACCTTGCCCGGCCAGAGACCGGAGGCGTCCACGTCGGCGATGGTGTCCTCTGCGACGCGGCGCTGCTCGTCGTCCTCGTAGAAGATCGCGGAACGGTAGCTGGTACCCACGTCGTTGCCCTGACGGTTCTTGGTCGACGGGTCGTGGATCTGGAAGAAGAACTCGAGCAGGTCGCGGTAGCTGGTGCGCTCCGGGTCGTACTCGATCTCGATCGCCTCGGCGTGCCCGCCGTGGTTGCGGTAGGTCGCATTGGGGACGTCGCCGCCGGTGTAGCCCACGCGCGTGTTCGTCACGCCCGGAAGCTTGCGGATGAGGTCCTGCATGCCCCAGAAACAGCCTCCAGCGAGGATGGCCTTCTGTGTCATTGTCGTCTCCTAGGTTCTCGTTACTTCTGGAAAAGGTGGGCGTACTGGCCGTAACCGGCCTCATCCAGCTCGGCGAGCGGGACGAAGCGGAGGGCGGCGGAGTTGATGCAGTAGCGCAGGCCGCCTGCCTCGGCCGGACCGTCATCGAACAGGTGGCCCAGGTGGCTGTCGCCGTGGGCGGAACGGACCTCGGTACGGATCATCCCGTACGTGCTGTCGGTCTTCTGCACGATGTTGCCGGGCTCGACCGGGACGGTGAAGCTCGGCCATCCCGAGCGGCTGTCGTACTTGTTGACGGACGCGAAGAGCGGCTCCCCCGACACGATGTCGACGTAGAGGCCCTCGTCGTGGTTGTCCCAGTACCGGTTCCGGAATGCCGGCTCGGTGGCGGCCTCCTGCGTCACCGCGTACTGCTGCGGCGTGAGCCGGCCGACGGCCGTTGGATCCTTGCGGTAGTCCTGTGTCACGTTTTCCTCCTCATGCGGCGCGCTGGCTGCTGCGCCGTCAGTAGATGGAACACGCGACCCCGCCCGGTTGGTCCCGACATTCCTGTGAGTTCGCCCAGTGCGCCAGGACGCTTCGGATCCGGCTCAGAACACCCGGCCAGTCGTCGCGTACGTGCACTGCCGAGAGTCTGAGCCTGGCCAACCCCGCGGCCGCGAGCGCCGCATCCCGCGCCCGGTCGCGCTCGAAGGCCTCGCGGTCGCTGTGGAACGCGAAGCCGTCGATCTCCAGGTACAACACCCCATCGACCCGCAGGTCGACGCGTCCGACACCGGCCACGTGGACCTGCTGCTCGACGAGATGACCGCACGCCTGCAGTCGCTGCCGGACAATCGATTCGACGCCGGACTCCGACCCGGGCCGGGCCAGGAGTGCGCGCGCTCGCGCTTCCGCTGGTTGGCGTCCGAGGGTCCTCCGCAGCGCTATCGGATTGGTCAGACCGGCCGTGATGGCCGTATCGAACACGGCGACAGCGGTCTCCTCATCCGCACACTGCGCCACCGTGCGCAAGCAGTCAGCGAGGGTGACCCTCCACACTTCCTCCCCCGGCTCGGTCGGCAGCCAATGCCGAACGTGTTCACCGGGCGGCCCGGCCCGGCCGTGCGGCAGGTACTGCAGATGCAGCCTCGTATCGCTCCCCGACCAGAGGCCGTAGCTGCGAGCCGCGGACACGCAGGAGAGGCGGCCCCGCGCTGTGACCGCCGCGACCGCCACGGCCTGCGCGGAAGGCAGTGCGTAGACGCCCCGGCGGATCCGCCACAGGAGGCCGCCGCGAATAGCGGTCGTCAGTTCTTCGGCGGAGGCGCCGGCCGCCCGCAGTTGGTGCGCGGATGCTATTCCGCCGAGCCGCTGGAGCATTGGTTCATCGATCATGGCAAAAGCCTCGCAGCGTGGGAGCGGCGAGGCGCGGGGCACACGAAATCTGTGGAAAGGGGGCTCGGCGACGGCCCGGGTGCAACGTCGGAGATTGGTCGTGAAATCTCCGACCGACCGCGGTGAGGCGGAGATTCGAGGGCAAAACGCGACGAATCTCCGACGGAAGCCGCCGGATCTCCGACGGAAGCGGAGGGAGGCGTCCGCCGGCCGGCCTACGGCCGCGCCTCGTGACCCGGTTCGCCCTGCGTCCGCCGTGCCTCCTTCAGTTCCGCCTCGAAGAGGTGGCGGCGGCCGCCGGCCAGCCGGTCGCGTGCCTCACGCTCCAGCTCGCGGAAGAGGGCGTAGTAGCCGTCGTCGTAGTCCTCGACGATCTGGAACGTCCAGCGCCCGCCGATCACGTTCCGCCCGACGAGCTCGCGCTCGATCCGGTCCGCGAGCTCGGCGTGGCCTGCGTCGCGGAGCTTCGTCACCGCCTCACCGAGGGTGAAGTCGGCCGTGCCCGTGAGGCGGTGGAAGCCGTACAGCAGCCCGCGGGCATGCTCCACCACCTCGAGCGCCTCGGAGAGCGACCCGAGCGCATCCACCGTTGCATCGTCCAGGCCCTCCGGCCGGGTGTGGGCACCATCGGGGCCTGCGGCGTCCCCGGCGTCCTCGGCATCCCCCGCGTCCCCGGCGTCTGCGGTATCCCCGGCGTCCTCGGGCGCGTCCACCTCGGTTCCCTGCCTGGCGGCCGTGCGGTCGGTCATCTGTTCTCCTTCGCTGTCGGTGGGATGTCGTCGGGGTCGATCGCGACCGGGTCGCCGTCCGGTTCGCGGATGACGGGAATGGCGTCGGTGAACTGCTGCGCCCGCTGCTCCCCCTCCGGTGAGCCGCTGAACAGCCGCCCCTCGTCCTCGCTTCGCGCACGCGGCGGACGCGGGAGCGATTCGGTCGGCTGCACCAACTCGACGCGCTGCCGCGGGAGCGACGCGGGCGAGTAGCGCTGCATCCAGTCGATCAGCCGCTCCCGCACCAGGCACCGGAGGTCGAACAGCGTCGGCGCGTCCCTCGCGGTGACCAGCACCCGGACGCGGACCCAGCCGCCTACCGCGTCGGTGACCTGCAGCACGCCCGTGCGCCGATCCCACAGGTCGGTTTCGGCGAGCACACGGTTCAGTTCGGCGCGCATCCCACCGGTGGAGACGCGCCAGTCGAGGTCGAACTCCACGGAACCGAGAAGCTCGCTGTGCTGACGCGTCCAGTTCTCGAAGGCCTTGGTGGTGAAGTACGTCGACGGCAGGACGAGCCGGCGGTCGTCCCAGACGTGGAGCACGACGTAGGTGAGGGTGATCTCCTCGATCGTGCCCCACTGCTCCTCGACGACCACCACGTCGTCGATGCGGATGGCGTCCGAGAAGGCCAGCTGGATGCCGGCGAACAGGTTCGCGAGGCTCGACTGCGCGGCGACACCGGCGATGATCCCGACCACGCCCGCGGAGGCGAGGAGGCTCGCGCCGGCCGCCTGGAGCGCCGGGAAGGTCAGCAGGATGGCGCCCAGCCCGATGACCACGGCCGCCACGACCGTGAGGCGGCGCAGGATGAGCACTTGCGTGCGCACGCGGCGGGCGTAACGGTTGTCCGGCACGTCCAGCCGGTAGCGGTCCAACCCCAGGTCCTCGACGAACACCACGAGCGCCGCGCCGAGCCAGACGCCGGTGGCGATGGCGAGGATCAGGAAGGTGTGCCGGATGTTGTCCCGCACGGGGCCCCCGACTTCCGGAGGCAGGGTGAGGGCCACCGCGATCCACAGCACGATGACGAGCAGGAACAGCCGGAACGGCACCCGCGAGCGCCGGATCAGGAGGGCCGGCCACTGTCGGCGCCGACCGATGAGGCGCAGGATCAGCGCGAGGATCGCCGTGACGGCGACCGCGACCACGACGGCCACCAGGCAGGCCACGGCCAGCGCGGGCCAGCTGTGCAACGGGAACACGGGTGGGCGATCTCCTCCGGTCGGTTTCGCGAGGGAGTGTACGCGCACGTGAGTCGTATAGCCCCTCCCGGTGTCGCGGGCACCGCATCCCGGGACTAGCGTGTCCCTTCGGACGAACGTCCCGATCGGGAAGCATGAAGGAGCAGCGAATGGCGGCAACACGGACACTCTTCATCGGCGGGACCGGCGTCATCAGCTCGGCGTGCGTGGTGGAGGCTCTCGAGCAGGGCCACGAGGTCACGGTCGTGAATCGCGGGAACAGTTCGCTGCGGCCGCTGCCGGACGGCGTGGAGGTGCTGCACGCCGACATCCGCGAACCGGAGAGCGTGCACCGTGTGCTCGGCGAGCGCAGTTTCGACGTCGCGGCAGAGTTCCTGGCGTTCACCCCCGAACACGTCCGCACTGACTTCGACCTGTTCGAGGGACGCGTCGGCCAGTTCGTCTTCATCAGTTCCGCCTCGGCCTACCAGAAGCCGCCGTCGCGCGTCCCGGTCACCGAGTCGACCGCGCTGCGGAACCCGTTCTGGCAGTACTCGCGCGACAAGATCGCCTGCGAGGACCTGCTGGTGGAGGCGTACCGCGACCGCGGCTTCCCGGCGACGATCGTCCGCCCATCCCACACCTACGACCGCACCTTGATTCCGACCACGGGGGCGTGGACCGACCTGGCCAGGATGCGCCGCGGGGCGCCTGTCGTCGTGCACGGCGACGGGACGAGCCGCTGGACGATCACCCACAACACCGACTTCGCCGTCGCCTTCGTCGGCCTGCTCGGGCTCCCGGAGGCGGTGGGCGACAGCTTCCACATCACGGGCGACGAGGCCCCGACCTGGAACCAGATCTACTGCGACCTCGCCGAGGCGCTCGGCGTCGAGGCCGAGCTGGTGCACGTCGCGAGCGAGTCGATCGCGGCGGTGGTGCCCGAGGTGGGCCCCGGCCTCCTCGGCGACAAGGCGCACTCGATGCACTTCGACAACAGCAAGGTCAAGGCGCTCGTGCCCCGCTTCCGGGCGCGGGTGCCGTTCGCGCGCGGCGCCGGCGAGATCGTGGAGTGGCACCTCGCCGACTCTTCGCGCCAGAAGGTCGACCCGGACCTGGATGCCGCGTTCGACCGTCTGGTCGACCACGCCCGCGCGTTCGCCTAAGCGCCCGCGCGGGCGCCCGCCCGTGCTCGAGTCGCGACTAGTTGCTCCATTCCGCGCGGCGGTTTCAGGCGGTGAGTGCAACACCGCGTAGGTACTCGTCGAGTTTCTCCGCTGGGGTGTGGAAGTTCAAGGTCTGCCGGGGTCGGATGTTGAGCAACCGTTGGGTTTCGGCGAGGTCGGTGTCGGTGATCGTGTTGAAGTTGG
>NZ_JBFRGV010000016.1:0-61907 GCF_052115525.1 Leifsonia sp. 2MCAF36
GAAACCCCCAAAGCCGACACGACCTGCGGAGCCGACGCACCACCCACCAGCATCCTCAACGCCTGAACACGTGTCTCCAACGACGAATCCGAAACCATCCCAACCCCTCCCAAGAACAAGAGGTGTTGCACTCACCAACTGAAACCGCCGCACGAATTCCGACGTCTACTCACGCCTCGGCGGCGTGCTGGCGAGCCTCGACGGAGCTGGTGCGAGGAGGCCCGCCGAGTTGCGACATCAAGTCACCATTCGGCACGAATACCAACACCTACTCACGAGTGGGGCGAGCAGGGCGCGCGGCGCGGGCGGCCTCAGGCGGCGTTCAGTTCCTGCTTGAGGGCGGCCACGAAGGCGTCGATGTCGTCCTCCGTCGTGTCGAACGCGCACATCCAGCGCACCTCGTTGTTGGCCGCATCCCAGTCGTAGAAGCGGAAGTGCTCGCGTAGGCGGTCGGCCACACCGGTCGGCAGGATGGCGAAGACGCCGTTCGCCTGCGTCTTCTGGCTGAAGCCGACGCCCTGGATGCTGCCGTCGGCGATACCCGCCTCCAGCGCCGTGCGCAGCCGCGTCGCCATCGCGTTGGCATGCGACGCCGAGCGCAGGTACACGTCGTCGGTGAGCAGCGCGATGAGCTGCGCCGAGATGAAGCGCATCTTCGACGCGAGCTGCATGTTCAGCTTGCGGAGGTAGATGAGTCCCTCCGATGCCTGCGGGTTCAGCACGACGACGGCCTCTCCGTAGAGCATGCCGTTCTTGGTGCCGCCGAAGCTGAGCACGTCGACGCCGGCGTCCCTGGTGAACGCCCGCAGTGGAAGCCCGAGGGTGGCCGCCGCGTTGGAGATGCGGGAGCCGTCCATGTGCAGCTTCATGCCGCGCGCGTGGACGTGGTCGGCGATCGCGCGGATCTCGTCGACGCTGTAGGCCGTGCCGAGCTCCGTTGTCTGCGTGATCGAGACGACGAGCGGCTGCGCGCGGTGCTCGTCGCCCCAGCCCCAGGCCTCGCGGTCGATGAGTTCGGGCGTGAGCTTGCCGTCCGGGGTCTCCACCGTAAGGAGCTTGATGCCGGCGACCTTCTCGGGCGCACCGGCCTCGTCCGTGTTGATGTGCGCGGTCTTCGCGCAGATGACCGCTCCCCAGCGGGGCAGCATGGACTGCAGTCCGATCACGTTCGCGCCCGTCCCGTTGAACACCGGGTAGACCTCGACGCCCTCACCGAAGTGCTCCGTGAACACCTCGTGCAGGCGGCCCGTGTAGACATCCTCGCCGTAAGCGATCTGGTGGCCGCTGTTGGCCGCCGCGATGGCGTCGAGGATCTCGGGATGCACACCCGCGTAGTTGTCTGAGGCGAAGCCGCGGAGGGTGAGGTCGTGGAGTTGGAGCGTCACCCGTCCATCCTCTCAGGCTTTGCCGGGCCGGACGGCTCGAGGGCGATGCGTCGGCCGTTGATCTCGGCGGCGTCCGCCGCCCACAGTGCGACGACCTCGTCGCCGAGCTGTGCCTCGAGGCCGGTAAGCGTCTTCACGACGAACACGGTCGCCGCCGACTGCGGCGACTGCCTGGCGAAGCCCGACGCGATCGCGCGCACCCAGGCGTCGGCGGCGGCCTTCGCGGCGGCGTAGTTCGCGCCGCCCGGGTACGGCTTCTCGACGGCTGTCGATGAGACGATCGCGAGGCGTCCGGCGGGGGAGGCCGCGAGGTCGTCGGAGAAGATGCGGCTGGTGTTGCGCAGCGTCCGGAAGCCCCGCTCCAGGAACTCCCAGTCCTCGTCGCTCTGCCCGGCGAGACCGCCGCCGCCACGCCACCCGCCGACCAGATGGATGAGGCCGTCCAGGTGCCCGAACTTCAGGTGGATGCGCATGGCGAGCTCGGCAACGGCATCCCGGTCGGTCAGGTCGCAGACGCGCGTCTCGATTCCCGGGACGGCGGCGGCGAGGGCGTCGAGCGCCTCCTGCCGGGTGCCGACCGCGAGCACGACGGCGCCTGCGGCGTTCAGCGCCCGGGCGACGGCCTCGCCCGACGCGCTGGTGGCGCCGGCGATCAGGACCAGGCGGCCGGCGACGCCGGACGGCCCGGCCTCCGAAGAGGCCCGGGCCGCCGGCTGCGCCGCCGAGTGCGCTTCAGCGGCGTCCGTCATGCGACGTCGGTCGTGCCGGTGATGCCGGCAGTGGACTCGATGACGCCGGCCATCTTCTTGTTCAGCGCCTCGTAGAACATCGACAGCGGGAACTCGTCGTCCAGCACCTGATCGGTGTAGCCCTTCGGCGCCCCGGTGAGCACCTCATCCGGCAGCCCGCGCGCCCAGTTGGATGCGGGGTGCGGGGTCAGGGTCTGCGTCAGCATCTCGTAGGCGGCCAGCCAGTGCGACACCTTCGGGCGGTCGATCGACCGCCAGTACAGGTCGTTGATCCGGTCGCTGAGGGCGACGACCACGTCGGGGACGTTCTCCCAGTCGATGGTGAGCTGGGTGTCCGTCCAGTGCAGAACGTCGTGCTGGTGCATCCACGCGAACAGCAGCTGGCCGCCGAGCCCGTCGTAGTTGCGAACCCGGCTGCCGGTGATCGCGAACCGGAAGATCCGGTCGAAGATCACCGCGTACTGCACCAGGTGGGCGGTGTCGCGGATGGCGCGCTGCGCCCCCGTCAGTTCCGCATCCGGCAAAGCACTGAGCTCGCGCTCCAGCTTCACCGACTCGCGGAAGGCGGTCAGGTCGCAGCGCAGCTCCTCCAACGAGTACAGGAAGAACGGCATCCGCTGTTTGATCATGAACGGGTCGAACGGCAGGTCGCCGCGCATGTGGCTGCGGTCGTGGATGATGTCCCACATCACGAAGGTCTGCTCCGTGAGGTGCTGGTCGTCCAGCATCGCGGCCGCGTCCGCCGGCAGCTCCAGCTTGGTGATCTCCGCGGCCGCCCGGACGACGCGGCGGTAGCGTGCCGCCTCGCGGTCTTGGAAGATCGCGCCCCAGGTGAAGGTCGGGATCTCGCGCATAGCCACTGTCTCGGGGAACAGCACGGCCGAGTTGGTGTCGTAGCCGGGCGTGAAGTCGACGAAGCGCAGGGCGACGAACAGCTTGTTGCCGTAGTCGCCGGCTTCCAGCTCCGCCACGAACTCCGGCCAGATCACCTCGACGAGCAGCGCCTCCACCCGTCGGTCGGGGCTGCCGTTCTGCGTGTACATCGGGAACACGACCAGGTGGCCGAGTCCGTCGATGCGGTGCTGCTGCGGCTGGAACTCGTTGAGCGCGTCGAGGAAGTCAGGCACGCCGAAGCCCTCTTCCGCCCAGCGGGTGAAGTCGCGCTGCAGCGCGGCGAGGTAGGACGCGTCGTGCGGGAACGCCGGTGCGAGTGCGGCGATCGAATCGACGATGGTGCGGACGTGCTCGGCGGCGGCGGGTCGGTCGGACTCCTGCTCGACCGAGCCGTCCTTGACCTGGAGCGCCTGCAGGGCGACGGCCGCGTCTTTGAGCCGCAGCCACGCGGGATCGTCGGCGACCTCGCGGACGGGCCGGCCGTCCTCGACGACCTCGGGTTCTCCGACAATTGCGCTGGATGTGAAGTTCTGGACGAATTGAGACATGACGAACCTCCCGTCGTTGGTCGGCCGCTCGCACGCGGCAGTTGAGTGGATGTCACGAGCCTATCCGGGGATCGCAAGCGTTTTGTTGCCCATTCCGGCGGAAAACTGCGCAGGACGCTCGCGGGACGCAGGGAATCGCTAGTCGGCGGCCGGGTAGACGAGGTGGCCGTCCAGGATGCGCGCGTGCGGATTCAGAACCGCCGGCCGCACAGAGGTCGGCGACAGGATGTCGAACACCTCGACCCCCTCGGTGAGGAGCGCGTCCGTGACCAGACGGCGGTGGCATCGCCACGGAACCGCCTCGCTGCACATGATCGCCGGGCGGCGAACCTCCGCCAGCGCGGTCAGCTCGGCGAGCCCGTCGGCGAACTCCTCCGTCGCCATGTAGTCCGCGTAGGCGCGGAAGGCGGCCACCTGCCAGTAGTCGTTCGGGCTGGCCGTGCCGGCCGCCGTGTGGCGGCGACCGCCGAGCTTCGGCAGCCAGCGGTACTCGATGTCGGGCGGCAGGGCGGCGACGATCGCCTCCTGGTTCCACTGGGGCAGCCGCCGAGACGACGGGAAGTGCCGGATGTCGGCCAGGGCCGTCACGCCGTTCTCGCGCAGCATCCCGAGCACCTCGTCGAAGCTGCGGGTCGAGTGCCCGATCGTATAGATGGTGCGTTCAGGTGCGACGGCGGAGCCGCTGCTCTGTCGTGTCCGGCTCGTTGGTGTCCGGCCCGGGCGGGCGCGGGGGCGCCTCGGGCGGCAGCGGTGTTGCAGGCCCGGTGCGCAGCAGGCGGGCGTGCAGGACGTCGCCGATGAAGAGGTCGTAGACGAGCACGCCGATCACTCCGCCGATGAGCGGCCCGAGGATGGGCACCCACATGTACCAGCTGAACCAGGGACCATCGCCGGGCACCGCGAGGTTGCCCCATCCCGCCACCCAGGCCAGCAGTCGCGGCCCGAGGTCACGCGCGGGGTTGATCGCGTATCCGGCGTTCGCGCCGTACGACATCCCGATCGCGGCGACTGCGAACCCGACGATCAGCGGCCCGAGGTTCGCTTTCACCGCGGTGTTCCGCAGGTCGATGACCGCGACGATGAGCAGCACGAGGAACATGGTCCCGACGATCTGGTCGAAGAGCGGCCCCAGCATGTTGCCGTTGAAGTACGGTGCCGGGAACGTCGCGAAGATCGAGAACGACGCGAGCGTATGGCCGTTGGTCTTCGGACCCTTGCTCGCGCCGTCGAAGGCACCGATCGCCGCCGCATAGACGCCCAGGACGAGCGCTGCGCCGACGAACGCGCCGAGCAGCTGCGACAGCATGTACGGCAGCACTTTCACCCAGGCGAAGCCCCGTCGTACGGCGAAGGCGAGAGTCACCGCCGGGTTGAGGTGTGCCCCGCTGACGCCACCGGCGACGTAGACGCCGAAGACGACCGCCAGCGCCCACCCCCAGGTGATCAGGAGCCAGTCGCCGGCGCCCCAGAAGAACGTCGTCGGTCCCGACGTGCGGCCGGAGCCCGGGAGGGCGGCGACCGCCATCGCCACGACGCCGTCGCCGAAGGCGATCAGAACGAAGGTTCCGAGGAACTCCGCGAGGCACTCGCCCCAGAGTCCGCCTCGCCGTTTCAGTCCCGAGCCTCTGAGCAGCACGGGAATCGTGTCATCCGTCATTGCACACCTCCGGGAGGAGCGGGCGCATCATCACGCCGATGTCGCCATCTTCCTCCCTTGTTTGCGGTTCCGCAATTACCAGCGTTAGGTAGCGTGGCCCCATGGACGCCGACGACCGCCATGGCGCACTGCCGCCCTTCGATGAGCTGATCGCACTCGGCGAGCAGGTCGACGTCTCGGGATGGGACTTCTCCTGGCTCGACGGCCGCGCGACCGAGGAGCGTCCGCCGTGGCGGTACTCCCAGCAGCTGGCTGAACGCCTGGCCGCCGCGCACGCCTCCCTCGACGTCCAGACCGGAGGTGGTGAGGTGCTGGCCCAGGCGCATCGCTTCCCGCCGACGGCTGTCGCGACCGAGTCGTGGCCGCCCAACCTCGCCAAGGCGACGCGGTTGCTCCATCCGCGCGGTGTGGTGGTCGTCGCCGACCCGGACGAACCGCCCCTCCCCTTCGCCGACGACGCATTCGACCTCGTCACCAGTCGTCACCCGGCGACGATCTGGTGGGACGAGCTCCACCGGGTGCTGCGCCCAGAGGGCACCTACTTCGCACAACACGTCGGGCCGGCCAGCGCCTTCGAGCTGATCGAGTTCTTCCTCGGCCCACTGCCCGAGGCGCGGCGCGGGCGGCATCCGGACGACGAGATCGCGAAGGCCCGACAGGCCGGCTTCGAGCTCGTATCGGTGGAGACGGCCCGGACGCGCATCGAGATCTTCGACATCGCGGCCGTCGTCTACCTGCTGCGCAAGGTGATCTGGTGGGTGCCCGGGTTCACGGTCGACGCCTACCGCGAGAGGCTGCGGGAGTTGGATGCGGTCATCCGCCGCGACGGTGTCTTCGTCGCGCACTCGAGCCGCCACCTCCTCGAGCTCCGCAAACCCTGAACCGGGTTCGTGCGGGCCCCGCGCCGGCAGGGGACCCTGCGATGATGGAGACATGGCGAGAACGGTCCGCGGCGCACGCGTGCTCATCACCGGTGCGGCCTCCGGGATGGGGCGGCTGTACGCCGAGCGAGCGGTGCTGGAGGGGGCGCGCGCGGTCATCCTGTGGGACCGCGACGAAGCGGCTCTCATGGAGCTGACACACCTGCTGCGACGCGAGGTCCTCGCGGGGCGCACCGCTGCCGCGTGGGGTGCGCCGCCGAGCTCGCCGAGTTCCGCAGCAGGTCGGCCGAGCACCAGCGTCCTCCCGTACGTCGTCGACCTCTCCGAGCTCGGGGCGATCGCGCAGAGCGCGCAGGCGGTCCGCAAGGAGGTCGGCGGTATCGACGTGCTCATCAACAACGCCGGCATCGTCCGCGGGAAGTACTTCTGGGAGCACGACAACGGCGAGGACACCCGACCGACCATGCAGGTCAACGCCCTCGCGCCGATGTACGTCACGCGGGAGTTCCTCCCCGGGATGCAGCAGAGCGCCCGGGAGGCGCGGATCGTGAACATCGCCTCGGCGGCGGGCACGCTGTCCAACCCGCGCATGAGCGTCTATGCGGCGAGCAAGTGGGCGGTCATCGGGTGGAGCGACAGCCTCCGGCTGGAACTCGTTCAGGAGGGCTACGGGCACGTCAAGGTGACCACCGTCGCCCCCGGCTACATCGAAACGGGGATGTTCGCCGGCGCGCGGGGCCCGCTGCTCACCCCGGTGATGACGCCGGAGTATGTCGTCGACCGGGTGTGGCGGTCGATGCTGGCCGGCAGGCCGATGCTGATGCTCCCGTGGACCGTCGGGTTGGCGAAGACGTTGCGCGGTCTGCTGCCGACGCGGGCGTGGGATGTGGTGGCTGGGCGCGTCTTCGGCGTCTACGACTCGATGGACGAGTTCACCGGCCGGCAGTGACGCTCGGGAGCCGGGACTCCCGTTTCTGTGAGAACTCACATAAAGTAGCTCCCCGAACGCATGTGTCGAAGGGAGCCGAGTGTGAGCAATCCGTCGTGGACCCAGGTGGTCAAGACCGTCGAGCCGGAACAACCTGAGCTGAAGCGGGCCCTCGGGCCGGGGCTGCTGCTGCTCTTCATCGTCGGCGACATCCTCGGGACCGGGGTCTACGCGCTGACCGGCCAGGTCGCCGCCGAGGTGGGAGGCGCCGCCTGGCTGCCGTTCCTGCTCGCGTTCGCGGTCGCCACCGTCACCGCGTTCTCCTACCTGGAACTGGTGACGAAGTACCCGCAGGCGGCGGGCGCCGCGCTCTACACGCACAAGGCGTTCGGCATCCACTTCTTCACCTTCATCGTCTGCTTCATCGTCATGACGTCCGGCATCACCTCGGCGTCGACGGCGTCGCGGGCGTTCGCCGTGAACCTGACGGTCGGCTTCGGCATCCCCGACGACAACCTCACCACGCTGCTGATCGCCCTCGCGTTCATCGTGCTCATCATGCTGGTCAACCTGCGCGGCGTCACGGAGAGCGTGTGGCTGAACGTGGTGCTCACGCTCGTCGAACTGTCCGGCCTGCTCCTGGTCATCTTCATCGGCCTGTGGGCGATCACGGGAGGCAACGCGGACTGGTCGCGTGTGGTCGCCTTCGAGACCCCTGACGACAAGAGCGTGCTGCTCGCGGTCAGCACGGCGACGTCGCTGGCCTTCTTCGCGATGGTCGGCTTCGAGGACTCGGTGAACATGGCCGAGGAGACGAAGGATCCGAGTCGCATCTTCCCGAAGATGATGCTCAGCGGTCTCGGCATCGCGGCGGTCATCTACGTGCTGGTATCGATCACGGTGGTGGCGCTGGTGCCGATCGGGCAGCTCGCCGGCAGCGAGACGCCGCTGGTGACCGCGGTCGAAGCGGCTGCGCCGGGCTTCCCGATCAACGACCTGCTGCCGTTCATCTCGATGTTCGCCGTCGCCAACACGGCACTGATCAACATGATGATGGCGAGCCGACTGCTGTACGGCATGAGCCGCCAGAAGGTGCTGCCTCCGTTCCTGTCGAAGGTATCCGTGAAGCGGCGGACGCCGTGGACGGCCATCCTCTTCACCTCGGCGCTCGCCGTCGGGCTGATCGGCTACGTGTCGCTGGACCCGAAGGGCTCCATCGTGGCACTGCTCGGCGGTACGACGTCGCTGCTGCTGCTCGCCGTCTTCGCCGTCGTGAACGTGGCCGTGCTTGTGCTGAGGAAGCAACCGGTCGATCACAAGCACTTCCGTACGCCGATGCTGCTCCCGATCGTCGGCGCGATCACGTGCCTCTACCTGGTCTTCCCCTGGACCTCCGGGCGCCCGGCCGGCCAGTACGGCATCGCGCTCGGGCTGCTCGCGATCGGCATTCTGCTGTGGGTGGCCGAGCGCATCTACGCGGCGACCGCCAAGCGGCGCCTGGAGGCGTCGCCGCCATCGAGCGGCGACTCGATGCTCTAATCCCGCGCGAGTTGCCGCATCATGTCGCGACTCGCGGGGCTCACTCCGGGCCGATGTCGCCGCGCGCGACGATCGTCGCGGGGTCGAGGTCGTCCTCCGGCGGGACGGGCACGTCGCCGACGTCGTCCGGACCGCCGGTGCCGGGCCGGACGGAGTCTCCGGTCGAGTCCTGCTGCTTGACCTCGGTCTCGCGCTCGCTCGCCGGGCTGTAGGAGCGATCCTTCGCCGTCTGCTCCGCATCGCTCTGGTGATCGTCCGGCTGTGCGGAGTCTGCGGTGTCCGGTGTGGCGTTCATTGCGCGGACGGTACGCGCAGAAGGCGGTCCGCTTAAGCCCCTGACCGCCGATCCCGCCGGGTGTTGCGTAGGAGGCCCAACGAATGGAGGTCATGGATGTCTTTCCCTGAACAACAGCAGCAGCCGCCCGGTGAGACCGGGGCGATGAACCCGCGACCGGACCACGGTGAGGAGAGTTACCGGGGCAGCGGCAAACTGACCGGCAAGGTGGCGCTGATCACCGGGGCCGACAGCGGCATCGGCAAGGCGGTGGCGATCGCCTTCGCGCGAGAAGGCGCCGACGTCGCCATCTCGTACCTCGACGAGGACGAGGACGCCGAGGACACGGCGAAGTGGGTCCGCGAGGCGGGGCGGAAGGCCCTATTACTGCCTGGCGACGTGTCCGACCCGCAGCACTGCCGCGACCTTGTCGCGAAGACCGTCGAGGAGCTCGGCGGGATCGACGTGCTGGTCAACAATGCCGCCTACCAGATGACCCGCGAGTCGCTGGAGGAGACGCCCGACGAGGAGTGGGACCACACCATCGCCACCAACGTGTCGGCGTTCTTCCACCTCGCCAAGGCGTCGGTGCCGCACATGAAGCCGGGCTCGAGCATCATCGGCTCGTCCTCGGTGAACTCCGACATGCCCGTGCCGACGCTGCTGCCGTACGCGGCGACGAAGGCCGCAATCGCCAACATGACGGCATCGCTCGCCCAGCTCCTCGGCGAGAAGGGCATCCGCGCGAACAGCGTGGCGCCCGGCCCGATCTGGACGCCGCTCATCCCGTCCACCATGCCGGAGGAGAAGGTGAGCCAGTTCGGGAGCGACACCCCGCTCGGCCGCGCCGGGCAGCCGGCGGAGCTGGCCCCGGTGTACGTGCTGCTCGCCAGCGACGACGGCTCGTACGTCTCCGGCGCACGCGTCGCGGTGACGGGCGGACGCCCCATCCTGTAGCCCGCTGCGTTTGTGGCCGCTGCGTTTGTAGCTGCGGCGGCCTGGTGACCGGGCTCTCAGCAGCGACTGAGTCAAAGCGCCGCCCTCCCGTGGCGACGCCGAGCGGAGCCCGTTGGCAGCGACTCGGTCGTGAGAGATCGCGGATCCTCGCGGAGTGCAGGACGTCATCCCACCAGGTCTGATGGCGACTGCAGCTTCGAAGTCCAGTCGGTGGTTATGACGGTGCGCTCCCTGCCAAGCGCGCCCAGGAAGAGCGCTGGCTCGAAGATCCCGTCGTCGCGCGGCGTGGCGCGGCGTGCCACCGACCTCGCGACTCCACCGTGTCACCTCTCGCGCAGCGAACGAACCGCGCACATCGCAACTGGGCCAGTCGCGCTTTCCGGCCCTGGGTCGGAACGCCTGGCTGCCGGCGTGGGCACGCGGGTGAATTTGTGCCGAACTGCGTCATGAACGCGAGGTAGGCGCGTCTATAGAGATGGAGGGTGTGCCTGATCCGGCTACCTTCGCTCGGCCACAACCGGGCGGTACGGGCGACATCGGGCTTTCCCGCCCGTACCGAGGATCGCACCTGATACCGCAATTCAAGGAGGAATGCATGAACAAGGTCCTACGCACGAGCACGTTCTGCACAGCAACCGCAGCGCTCAGCGCCGGGATCGGTCTCGGCCGCCCGGTGGATCCAACGGAGAGTCAGCCGTGACCGGACCCGCAGCCGTCGCGCCCCAAAACGCTCCTCTCGTGGTCATCGATCACGTGCACAAGCACTACGGGGACTTCCAGGCGCTAACCGATGTGAACCTCACCGTCCACGGGGGCGAGGTGGTCGTGATCATCGGACCGTCTGGATCTGGAAAGTCAACGCTCTGCCGCACGATCAATCACCTGGAGACCATCACCAGCGGATCGATCATGATTGACGGCGAGACACTCCCGTCTGAGGGGAGGCGACTTGCAGACCTGCGCGCCGATGTCGGTATGGTGTTCCAGTCGTTCAACCTGTTCGCCCACCTGACGATCCTGGAGAACGTCACCCTCGGCCCGATCAAGGTGCGCGGCAAGAAGAAGAGCGAAGCGGAGAAGGACGCCCTCCAGCTCCTCGAGCGGGTCGGCGTCGCGGCGCAGGCGGCCAAATTGCCCGCGCAGCTCTCCGGCGGTCAGCAGCAGCGCGTCGCGATCGCGCGCGCCCTCGCGATGCATCCGAAGGTCATGCTGTTCGACGAGCCGACCAGCGCCCTTGACCCAGAGATGATCACTGAAGTCCTCGACGTCATGATCGAGCTCGCGGCGAGCGGCATGACCATGATCGTCGTCACCCACGAGATGGGGTTCGCGCGAAAGGCGGCGAACCGTGTCGTTTTCATGGCCGACGGCCGGATCCTCGAGGAGGCCGATCCGGAGCAGTTCTTCACGGACCCGCAGAGCGACAGAGCGAAGGACTTTCTGTCGAAACTGCTCACTCACTGAGTCGCACCTCATACCCGCACTACAAAGGAGACAACATCATGCTGAAGAAACGCGCGCGCGCACTCGTCGGAGCCGGCCTCGGCCTCGCCGCACTGGTGGCCTTGACCGGCTGCAACAGCGCCAGCCCGACGGGCGGCAACTCTGGCGAGAGCATCAGATCGACCAGTGACGCAGCGCTGTTCACGGTCGCTAAAGACGTGAAGCTCCACGGCAGCACCACGTTCGATCGAATCACCAAGAACGGCAAGATCACGATCGGCGTCAAGGAGGACCAGCCGGGACTCGGCTACCGAGACGCCACCACGGGCAGTCGCAGCGGTTTCGACATCGACATCGCACGCTGGATCGCGGCGTCGCTCGGCTACGACGAGAACAAGATCGAGTTCAAGGCGATCCCCTCCGCCAACCGTGAGCAGGCCATCGTGAACGGCGACGTGGACTACTACGTGGGCACCTACTCGATCACCGACAAGCGCAAACAGGTCATCGACTTCGCCGGCCCGTACTTCGTCACCGGTCAGGGGCTGCTGGTCCGCAAGAACGACGACACGGTCAAGAGCCACACGGATCTCGCAGGCAAGACGGTGTGCTCGGCGACCGGATCGACCCCGCTGCAGAACATTCAGCAGAACTTCCCCGACGTGAAGACTGTCGGCCTCGACCTGTACTCGGCGTGCGCCGACCAGCTGATCAGCAAGCAGGTCGACGCGGTCACCACCGACCAGGCGATCCTGATCGGGTACGCCGCGCAAGACCCGGATGAGTTGAAGGTCGTGGGCAAGCCGTTCACGACAGAGAAGTACGGGGTCGGCCTGACCAAGGGTGACCAGGCTTTCCAGACCTTCATCGACACGATGCTCACCGACGGCCCGGACACGTGGAAGGCCATCTTCGAGAAGAACCTGGGCGCGAGTGGCATGAAGGTCACGCAGCCCCCCGTCGAGAAGTAGCCCGCCCACCTGACCGGTGGTGTGGCCAGGCCCCGAGGGTGTCCCGGTCGCACCGCCGGTCAGGTGATCGATGACCTCAGTCCCCGTTCGAGAGGAGCGCATCGCGTGGACGCATTTTTTGGCAACCTCGACCTGTGGGGCCAGGCAATCCTGACCACAATCGTGCTGTTTATCGGCGGCGGAGTGCTGGCCCTCGCGGTGGGCATAATCATCGCGGCCATGCGCGTCTCGCCAGTCCCGATCGCCCGTGCTGTCGGCGGGATCTACGTGAACCTCATCCGCAACACGCCGCTGACACTGCTGTTTTTCTTCTTCGTGTTCGGGTACCCGAAGCTGGATCTGCCGGAGATCCCGTTTCTACCGCTGGGGATCATCGCCCTCGGCGTCTACACCGCCACCTATGTGGCCGAGGTACTGCGAGCCGGCGTCAATACCGTGCCGGTCGGGCAAGCGGAAGCGGCGCGCGCAATCGGCCTCACCTTCTACCAAGTAATGACTCTCGTCATCCTGCCGCAGGCGTTCCGCTCTGTCGTCCCTCCGATGATGAGCGTATTCATAGCACTCCTCAAGAACACAACGGTCGCCGCTGGCTTCTCGATCGCCGAACTCGCGGCCCTCCGCGCTACGGTCGCCGACTCCGCGAACCGTCCTGGCACGGTCCTGGAAATTGTGCTGTGGGTCGCCGTCATGTTCATTGTCCTGGTGATGCTGATGAGTCTCGCGCAGCGGCAGTTCGAGAAGAAATGGAGGATCGTCCGATGATCGGCGCATCCGTTCTCTACGACGCACCCGGCCCCCGCGCGGTGCTGCGCAACCGGATCCTCGGCGTGGTCACGGCCCTCGTGGTCCTCGCGATCCTCGGTTTCGTGATCCATCGTTTCGCCGTCGCCGGGCAGTTCGACCCTGTCCGCTGGAACATCTTCACCTACACCCTGGTCTGGCAGGGGCTGGCGCAGGCGCTCTGGGCGACGGTCAGCGCATTCCTCGCCGCAGCGGTCGGCAGCATCGTGCTCGGCTTGATGCTGGCGATTGGCCGACTCTCCGACCACGCCTGGGTGCGCGTGCCGGTCACCGTCCTGATCGAGCTGCTGCGAGCCGTGCCGGTGCTCGTGATGATGATGGTCTTCTACTACGGCATCAACTCCATCCCTGGCTCGACGTTCACGATGTCGCCCTACGCGGCCGTCGTCATCGCGCTCGTGCTCTATAACGGCTCCGTGCTCGCCGAGGCCCTACGCGCCGGCGTAGAGGCGCTGCCTCGCGGGCAGAGAGAGGCCGGTTACGCGATCGGCCTTCGCAAGAGCGGGGTGATGGCGTTCATCGTGTTGCCGCAGGCCATCCGGGCAATGCTGCCGGTCATCGTCGCCCAGCTGGTAGTGACTCTCAAGGACACTGCGCTCGGCTTCATCATCACCTTTCCCGAACTCATCTACTTCGCGAAGTACCTGAGTTCTCAGCCAGGGCGTCCGCTGCTGCAGACGGGGCTGGTGGTCGCCGTCTTCTACATCTCCATGTGCCTGATCCTTTCCGGCGTCGCCTGGTGGCTCGAGGCACGCACCCTGCGCTCCCCCACGCTGCGCGGGTACGCGCTGGACGGCGGCAACGATCCGCGAATTCACGAATATGGCACCGTCACGGAGGTGATCGCCACGCAGCGCAGCACCGGGAAGTCCGGGGCCGCCTCGGGGCGGCAGCCGTGATGTGGCTCTTCGTAGCTGAGAGTGGCCCGCCTTCAGCCGCACGCCCGACTCGGGATCCGGGCGCTGCGCCATTCGGGTGCGACCACATCGAGGATGTGCGTGCGTTCCGGGGTGGGGCGGCGGCGTTGTTCGAGGAGCCAGAGCCCGAGGGAGCGTTCCTCGTCGTCGGCGGTCTTTGATGGTGGCCAGCTGTGGGCCGTGGCAGCGAGGGTCGAACGAAGAACACCAACGGGCTACTGCGCCAGTCCTTCCCCGAGGGCAGCGACCTGACCGTCGACGGGCCCGCGGACCTCGAACGGGTCGCTCAGAAACTCGACGGCCGTCCACGCAAGACGCTCGGCTGGAAAACTCCAGCCGAGCGTCTGCTAGAACTTGTTTAGTTCACTTCGGTGTTGCGACGACCACGTGAACCCGCCGAACCACCGGGGCCGTCGACGTTCCAGGGGAGGGATCAGACCGTCTCGCCGCCGTTCACCTCACCGCGCCAGGCGCCGGTCTCGATGCCTTCGGACTCGATGAACTTCTTGAAGTTCTCCAGGTCCTTCTTCACGGCGTGGTCGTCCACACCGAAGACCGACCCGACCTTCTCCAACGCGTCGGAGGGCGCCCACTCCAGCTGGACCGTCACCTTGGTCTCCGTGGCGGAGAGCCGGTGGAAGGTCACGACGCCCGCGTGCTCGGTGTCGCCGGCGACGGACTTCCACGCAACGCGCTCGTCCGGGAGCTGTTCCGTGATGACGGTGTCGAACTGGCGCTCCGCGCCCCCGATCTTCACCCGCCAGTGGTTGGTGGTGTCATCCACCTGCGTGATCTCCTCGACTTCGTCGAGGAAGTGGGGGAAGGACTCGAACTGGGTCCACTGGTTGTACGCCGTGTTGACGGGCACGTTCACGTCGATGGACTTGGTCACTGCAGCCATGTCGGCTCCTTTCGTCGTCTTCTCGTATCCACGCAGACGGTAGGCCGGGGTCGGGTTGCGTACAGGCCCTGGAATTCTCAGGCGGATCGTGGGGAGGGGCCGCTCCCAACTAGGCCGGGATGGCGTCGGCCTTAATTACCCTTCCAAGACGCGGTCCTCCTCGCCGCGGTCCGCCTCGCTGCCATCCGCGTCGCTGCCGGCCGGGGTCTTTCCGACCGCTCGAACGGCACCGGTATAGGAGGTGCGCGCGCGTGCGATCTCCATGACCCGTTCGCGGCATACGAACCACCCTCCGATCAGCGCCGGGATACCGATGACGACGAAGACGCCGACCGTCCAGGTTCCCGTCGGATAGTCGAGGGCGATCAGGAGGAGGACCACCGCGAGATACACGAGCGTCAGCACCGACGTCACACGGGAGAACGGCATCCGGACCGCCGGCCGTTCCAGTCTGCCCTCGCGAGCCCACTGGGCGAGGCGTCGCTGGCAGAGGATGATCGTGCCCAGCCGGCGACGATTCCGATCGCGGCCATGTTGAGGACGATGTCGAAGGCCTCCGCGGGCACCATCAGGTTCAGAACCACGCCGACGAGCGTGACGGATGCGGTGAGGAGGATCCCGCCGTACGGCACCCCCTGCCGGTTCATCCGACCCGTGAACTGTGGCGCGGCGCCGCTCATCGACAGGGAGCGCAGGATCCGTCCCGTCGAGTACAGGCCCGCGTTCAGGCTGGACAGCGCGGCGGTGAGCACCACGAAATTCATGACGGATCCCGCGATCTCGCCGACCTGCGTGCTCCCGATCGAGGAGAAGAAGGTGACGAACGGGCTCTGTCCCTTGGTGTACGCCGAGAACGGCAGAAGCAGCGAGAGCAGGACCACCGACCCGACGTAGAAGATCGCGACGCGCATGATCACCGTGTTGACGGCGCGAGGGATCACCGTGCTCGGGTTCGCCGCCTCACCGGCTGCGGTTCCGACCAGTTCGATGCCGGAGTACGCGAACACGACGCCCTGGACGACCAGGACGGTCGCGACGAGGCCGGTCGGGAAGATTCCGCCGTTGTCCTGCCACACCGACAGTCCGGTCGCGACCTCCTGGCCGTCGACCGTCGCGGGCCAGCCCGCCGCCAGGAACACGGTACCGACGACCAGGAAGCAGACGAGCGCGGTGACCTTGATCAGTGCGAACCAGAACTCCATCTCGCCGAAGAGCTTCACCGAGACCATGTTCAGCGCGAGCACGACGACGAGAGCGATGAGGGCGAGGAGCCACTGCGGTACCGAGGTGAACGCTTTCCAGAACTGAACGTAGAGCGCGATCGCCGTCACGTCCGCGATGGCCGTCATGGCCCAGTTGAGGACGTACAGCCATCCCGAAACGAATGCCGCCTTCTCGCCGAGGAACTCCCGAGCGTACGAGGAGAGCGAGCCGGAGGACGGCCGATGCAGGACGAGCTCGCCGAGCGCTCGCAGGATGAAGAAGGCGAACACCCCGCAGATCGCATAGACGATGAACAGGGATGGACCGGCACTCGCGAGTCGCCCGCCCGCCCCCATGAAGAGCCCTGTCCCGATCGCGCCGCCGATGGCGATCATCTGAAGCTGTCGGGGGCGGAGCGACCGCCGGTATCCTGCCTGTTCGCCCGCGAAATCGTCGCCGGGCCCGCCTTCTCGTCTCATCGAATACTCCTTCGGGTTCGTTGATTCATCAGGTTCGGGTTCGCTCGCGGCTAGCGCTGCGCGAAGGCCCGCTTCACGGCGTCGTTGCGCACGGCGCCATCGCGGACGTTGAGGCCGCGGGCGAGCGCCGGATCGCTCGCGAGCGCGGCCTTGACGCCACGTCCGGCGATGCCGAGCACATACGGCAACGTCGCATTGGTGAGTGCAACGGTCGAGGTGCGCGCTACGGATCCCGGCATGTTCGCGACGCAGTAGAAGGTCGACTCGTGCACCGCGAACGTCGGGGAGTCGTGGGTGGTCGGCCGGCTCCCCTCGAAGCAGCCGCCCTGGTCGACGGCGATGTCGACCAGGACGCTCCCCGGGCGCATGCCCGCGACCATCTCGTCGGTGACCAGCTTCGGTGCGGCGGCCCCGGGGATCAGGACCGAGCCGATCACCAGGTCGGCGCGCTCGACCAGTTCTGCGATGGTGTACGCCGTGCTCAGCGCCGTCTCGAGCCCGGGATGCGCTGCCTCGAGGCCGCGCATCCGGGCGACGTTCACGTCGACCACGGTCACCCGGGCGCCGAGTCCCAGGCTGTTGACGGCGGCATGCTCGCCGGCCACACCTCCGCCGATGACGACCACCTCCGCCTTGTTGGTGCCCGCGACGCCGCCCATCAGGAGGCCGCTCCCTCCGGCGGGAGCCATCAGCTGCGTGGCCCCGACGTAGCCGGCGAGGCGCCCGGCGATCTCGCTCATGGGTGCGAGCAGTGGCAGGGCGCCGTCGGCGGTTTGGACGGTCTCGTAGGCGATGCCCGTCGCGCCCGAGTCGAGCAGGGCATCGGTCAGCGCCCGGTCGGCGGCGAGGTGGAGGTAGGTGAACACCGTGAGGTCGGAGCGCAGGTAGCCGTACTCCGAGGCGATCGGTTCTTTGACCTTCAGGAGGAGGTCCGCCGAGCCCCAGGCCTCCTCGGCGTCGTCGACGAGGACTGCGCCGGCCAGAGCGAACTGCTCGTCGGCGATGCCGGACCCCTCACCGGCGCCGCGCTGGATGAGGACGTCGTGCCCGCGCGTCGAGAGCTCGTGGACGCCCGGCGCCGTGATCGCCACCCGGCTTTCGTTGTTCTTGATTTCCCTGGGGACGCCGATGCGCATCTGAACTCCTTTGTCGGTTGCGGCCACTATGGCAAAGTTGCAGATGTCAGACAACAATTACGAACATCTGGAGGCATGATGGTCACGCTGTCGCAGAATCGTCGGAATGCGCCGTCACCGACCCCTCCTCAACCGAATAATGTGCGGCCAGTACTGGATGCGGTCGACCTGCGAATCCTCGCCCTGCTTGAAGAGGACGCACGGACGCCGAACTCCCGGCTGGCCGCCGAGGTCGGCGTCGCCCCCTCCACCTGCCTCGCCCGCGTGCGCAACCTGGTCGACAGCGGGGCCATCGTGGGCTTCCGTGCCGAGGTCGATCCGCGCAGCCTCGGACTCGCTCTCGAGGCGCTCGTCAGCGTCGCCATCCGGTCCGGCGCGCGCGCGTCGATCCACGCGTTCCTGTCCGAGGTCAGCGCTCTACCGGAAGTCCGTCAGGTCTTCTTCCTCGGCGGCGCGGAGGACTTCATCCTCCACGTCGCGACAGCGGACAGCGACCATCTGCGGGACTTCGTGGTCGCTAGTCTCTCGAGTCATCCGTCGGTCGCGTCGACCCGGACCAGTGTCGTCTTCGCGCGCCGGTCGCCGCGGCTGTCCTTTCCGGGCGCCCAGCCGGACAGCGACACGAGTGTGGTGGCGGCCGCATCCCGCGCCCGGTGAGCTGCTCGCGTCAGAACGTCGCCCCGGGCACGCCGGAGATGACGAGAGCGGCCCCGCCGGCCCACACCCCGACGGACAGCAGGATGCCGGCGATCGGCACCCAGAAGCTGACCCGTCGCCGCACCAGCAGCACGACGGCCGTGATCACCGCCACCAGGGTCACCGCAGCTGGACCGAGCAGAGCGATGAAGAAGCCCGCGCCCATCCGCCCGGTGTCGCAGGCGGTGGGCCCGCCACAGGGGTCGCTGGCGAACACCAGGAAGAAGGCAGAGAAGGTCAGCGCCGCCGCGACGACCACTGCTACGACGAGGAGCACGATCGACGTGACCAGGTCCCAGACGATCACCGGCCGCCGCGCGGCTGGGAGGCCGCTGGGCAACGGGCCGCCCGGCGCGGCCGGATAGCCGGGCGAAGGGGGCGTTGCGCTCATCGCCGGGTCGACCGTCAGCCGAAGATCATCGGGCGGTCGTCGTCGTCATCCTCGACCGGCGCCGGGGCGAGCTCGACGAGCACCGGGACGTGGTCGCTGGGAGCGTCGCCCTTCCGTTCGTTGCGGTGGATGCTGGCGCCCACCACCCGGTCGGCAAAGGCGCGTGAGCCGAGGATGAAGTCGATGCGGAGTCCTTCATTGCGCGGGAACCGGAGCTGCTTGTAGTCCCAGTACGTGAAGCCGTCCGGCACGATCGGACGGACGACGTCGGTGAGTCCCGCCTTCTCGAACGCGGCGAACGCCGTGCGCTCGGGAGGGGAGATGTGCGTCGACAGGCCGGGGACCAGGCTCGGGTCGCCGACGTCCGAGTCGAGCGGCGCGACGTTCCAGTCGCCCACCAGGGCGAGCTGCAGCGACGGATCTTCGGTGAGCCAGCGCTGGGTGTCCGCTGCCAGGGCGGCCAGCCAGTCGAGCTTGTAGACGTAGTGCGGGTCGGCGAGGGAACGGCCGTTCGGCACGTACAGGCTCCACAGGCGGACGCCCTCGATCGTGGCGCCGATCGCCCGCGCCTCCTTCGGGAGCTCGGGGCCGTCGTGGTCTTTCAGGAACCCCGGCATGTCGGGGAAGCCGATCGTCACATCCTCGATCGGGAGACGGCTGGCGATCGCGACGCCGTTCCACTGGTTCAGGCCGTGGAGCACGACCTCGTAGCCGGCGGCCTCGAACTGGGCATAGGGGAACTGCTCGGGCTTGCACTTGATCTCTTGCATCGCGAGCACATCGACGTCTTCGCGGACCATCCAGTCGACGACCCGGACCACGCGGGTACGGATCGAGTTCACATTCCAGGTGGCGACGCGCATGCCCCGATCGTATCGGCCGCCACCGACCACGCCCGAGCCGGACCGCGTTTCGGTGGAAGGCCAAGGGCCTGTGGAGAACTCCCGGTCGGTGGCGCGTTCCCCTCTAGAATCGGGGATGTGACCGACGCACGAGAGCAGCTCATCGACTACATCGCAGCCGAGGCCGTGTTCCACGGCGACTTCACGCTCACCAGCGGCAAGAAGGCGAGCTATTACGTCGACCTGCGCAAGGTCAGCCTGGATCACCGCGTCGCCCCGCTCATCGGGCAGGTCATGATCGATCTGATCCGCGAAGTTCCCGACGTGGTGGCGGTCGGCGGAATGACCATGGGGGCCGACCCGGTCGCCGCGGCCATCCTGCACCAGGGTGCCGCCCAGGGGCTCTCGTACGACGCATTCGTCGTGCGCAAGGAGCCGAAGGATCACGGTCGGGGCAAGCAGGTCGAGGGTCCCGACCTCGAAGGCAAGCGTGTCATCGTGCTGGAAGACACCTCCACGACCGGCGGATCGCCGCTGAAGGCCATCGAGGCGCTGCAGAAGGTCGGCGCCGAGATCGCGGCCGTCGCCGTGGTCGTCGACCGCGACACCGGCGCCCGCGAGGTCATCGAGGGTGCGGGCTACCCGTACTTCGCCGCCATCGGCCTGAAGGACCTGGGGTTGGCGTAGTGTCCGACGAGCGCGGGAGGGGCGCCGAGGACGACGGGCGTCCGCAGAGCCCCGACGAGTCGACGGAGCCGGAATTCGGCAGCTCCGACTGGCTACTGCAGCAGTTGACGGGTGGCCGCCAGGTGCAGTCGACCGGGGAGCAGCCGACGGTCGAGCAGCCGACTGTCGAACAGCCGACGGCCTTGCAGCCGACGGTCGCCCTCCCCGTCGTGGCGCCCGAGGAGCCGGACGCCGGTCGCTTCGATGACCTGCTGAGGAAAGAAGACCAAGCGGCCCCCGCGGAGCCGGAACCTTCGCAGTTCCCTGTCGCTTTCTCGTGGAATCTCACCCCTGGTGAAGGAGCGGACCCGCTCGTCGCCCCGGAACCCGAACCGGAACCGGAGCCGGAGCCTGCAGCCGTCGAGCCCACCCCGCTCCGAGAGCCTGACGCTGTGGCGGGGGAGTCCGCGTCCGTGGTTGCGCCCGAGCCGGCACCACTCGTGCCGCCCGTATACCGATCGCCGTTCCCCGAGCCCGCCGCCGCCCCGCGGCAGGTCGAACCGTCCGGGGTCGACAGCGAGTCGGCAACGGGTGAGTCGGCAACGGGTGAGCTAGTCGACGACGCGCAGGTGGACGACGCGCGGGTCGACGAGGAGCAGGTCGACGAGGCGCCGGTTGACGCGACGCCCGTCGCGGCGCGCTCCTGGGTGATCGAATCGCCTCCGGTTCCGGCTGCTGAGCCGGAGCCTCCACGAACGATCTTCGATGCGCCCGCCGCGCCCGCGCCCGAGCCGGAGAGCCACGGTCTGGCCGCCCTGCTCGGCTTCGGGGACCACGGGGCCCCGTCGGGGCGGTCGATCATCGGCGACACCACGAGCATCATCCCGATCGTCCCGGCAGCGCTCACTCCTCCCGCGGCGGACGGCAGCGGGACAGCCGAACCGGGCCCGCCGGTGCTTCCGCCGATCGACGCGGCGGCGCTGATGGAGCAGCCGCCGGCCGGCGCCACTCCCGAGGTACCGGCGCAGAGTGCCCCAACGCAGGACGTGCCGACGCAGCAGCTCGACGCCGCCGAGATGGCCGCGCTCCTTCGCGCTGGCCGTGACCGCTCCGCCCCGGTGCTCCCGTCCGAGCCGGCCATCCCCGCCGCTGAGGCGGAGCTGGCGCTCGGAGGGATGCCGTCTCCGGCGACGAGTCCCATCGACGCCGAGAGCATCGCGGGCGCGTCGGAGGCCGAACCGTTGGACACTGCACCGTCGGCCGCTACGGAGGACACGGTTGGTGCCGAGGACGACTCGGACGGCCTGGCAGCGCTCTTCGGCGACGTTGCGGTGGCTGAGCCTGTCGAGCCCGATACCGAGCCTGAACCCGAACCCGAACCCGAACCGGACCTCGAACCAGAGCCGGAACCGGATCCGGAACCTCGACCAGCGCCGGCCTGGGAGCAGACCGCCGCCTGGACGTCGCCTCCGGAGGCGGCCGCCGATCTCGAAGGCCCGCAGCTGCCGGAGACCAGCCCGTTCGCCGTCCCGCGGCGAACCCCAGAGCCTCCCGCGACGGATCCCTACGGGCAGGGGTCGCCCCCGCGCTTCACGCCACTCGCGACCGCCGCTACACCGACCGCCGCCGCAGTCGCCGCGTCGGGAGCGATCGCGGGGACGCCCGCCGCCGTTCCCGCCGGAACGCCGGCCGGCCCCGGTGGCCCCACTCCTCCCGGCGGCCCGGGAATCTGGGGGTCGCGCAACAACCGCATCCTGCTTATCGCCGTGGCCGCGCTCGCCGTCGTGCTCGTGTTGATCGGCCTCTTCGCGCTCGGAACGCGCATCCCGTCGCTGCTGGGCGCGCCGAAGGCGGCGCCGCAACCGACCACCTCCGCGCCTCCGCGCTCGGCCACTCCGTCCCCGACGCCGACTCCGGTGCCGACGGTCACGCCCAAGCCGGCCGCGGCCGTCGGTGCGGGCAGCCACCCGTGGGATGCGCTCGGTGGCGGGGAGTGCATCCAGCCGTTCACCTCGGTGTGGGCGCAAGACTTCACGGTGGTCGACTGCACCGCGTCGCACACCGCCCAGCTCGTGTACACGAACGTGCTCTCCGCCGACCCGGCCGCGCCCTATCCCGGGGCGGACGCGCTCGCTCAACAGATCCCGGGCCTGTGCACGGCGAGCGGCGTCGTTGACCTGAAAGCGGCGGGGGCATACCCGGACCTGCAGGTCGTCGGCTCCTTCCCCGCGACCGAGCGGCAGTGGAAGGACGGTCAGCGCTCCTACTACTGCTTCGCCAACCGTTCCAGCGGGCAGCCGCTCACGTCGTCGGTCGCCGGTCCCGGTCCGGGCGCCTGACCCCGAGGCGCTCGAACGACGACAGGTCGGCCGCGTAGCGCTCCAGCGCGCCGGCCGGGTTGAGCCGCCTGGCCGACTCGAGCGCGTCCTCCGGCCGTTCGTGCGCGGGCATCGTGACGTTCACGACGAGCGCCTGCCGCTCCGCACCGACACCGAAGAAGCCCGCCGCGTCCAGGTCGGCGATGGCACCCTCCATCGCCCCGAGGAGAGCCTCGTTCGCCGGGCGGGGCCGGTCGTACGGGTCGCCTTGCGCCTCGAACAGCGGCTCCAGCCGAGCGAACGACTCGTCCCCGAACAGGTCGTACGGCGACGCGTTCACCGCCCAGCGGAGCTCGTCCGGCTCGACCGCGACACCGTCCGCACGGAACGCCTTCACCGCGCGCTGCAGCCCCTGCAGGGAACACGCCGTGGGGGCTGGACGGTGCGCGACCGGCGTCGTCCACAACCCGAAGTAGTAGAAGTCGTCGGTGGGACGCTCATCGCGCAGCCGGGTCCAGGCCTCCCGCGCGGCGTCCGCGATCGCGGACCGGATGCGCGCGAAGTCGTCCATCGTCCATCCCCGAGCCGGAGGGGCTCCGCGTCAGAGCTCGGCCTCGAGCGGTTCCCGGGCGACCAGCTCGTCCACGCCCCTCAACACCTCGTCGGGCCGGAAGGGGTATCGCTCCATCTCAGCCGTGTCGCTGATCCCGGTCAGTACCAGGATGGTGTGGAGACCGGCCTCGATGCCCGCGATCACGTCCGTGTCCATCCGGTCGCCGATCATGGCGGTGTTCTCGGAGTGGGCGCCGATGCGGTTCATCGCCGAGCGGAACATCATCGGGTTCGGCTTGCCCACGACGTACGGGTCGCGGCCGGTGGCCTTGGTGATCATCGCCGTCACCGCGCCGGTCGCCGGGAGCGGCCCTTCCGCGCTCGGGCCGGTCGCGTCCGGGTTGGTCGCGATGAACCGCGCACCCTTGCCGATCAGGCGGATCGCCTTGGTGATCGCGTCGAAGGAGTAGCTGCGCGTCTCGCCGACGACCACGTAGTCCGGGTTCGTGTCGGTCATGATGAAGCCGGCCTCGTGCAGCGCCGTCGTCAGCCCGGCTTCGCCGATCACGTAGGCGCTGCCACCCGGCATCTGCGACTTGAGGAAGTCGGCGGTCGCCAGCGCGGACGTCCAGATGGACTCCTCCGGCACATCCAGCCCGGATGTGCGAAGCCGTGCCGCAAGGTCGCGCGGCGTGAAGATCGAGTTGTTGGTGAGCACCAGGAACGGGGTGCTCTGGTCCCGCCACTGCTGGATGAGGTCCGCGGCGCCCGGGAGGGCCTGATTCTCGTGGACGAGCACGCCGTCCATGTCCGTGAGCCAGCACTCGATCTCGTCGCGACGCGTCACGCGGACTCCTTTCGCCGGGAATCGGTTGCGTCCAGCTTAGGGGCCGTGGCCGCGCAGCGGTGAGGTGTCCCGGAGACCGTGGATACGCTGGTCCGGTGGATGAGACGCCGAACCCGACGCACGAGCTGACGACCAACGGCGTCGGGCCGTGGCCCGGCGTGTGGCCGGACGACTCCCGGTACGACCAGGAGCTGCTCCGCCACGGCGACACACGCAATGTGATCGACCGGTACCGCTACTGGAGCATGGACGCGATCGTCGCCGACCTCGACGAGCGTCGGCACCCATTCCACGTCGCCATCGAGAACTGGCAGCACGACATGAACATCGGGTCGATCGTCCGCAGCGCCAACGCGTTCCTGGCCGACACCGTCCACATCATCGGCCGGCGCCGGTGGAACAAGCGGGGCGCCATGGTCACCGACCGCTACCAGCACGTCGTGCACCACGACGACGTCGCCGCTTTCGTGGCGTGGGCGCACGGCGCCCGCCTGCCGGTGATCGCGATCGACAACGTGCCGGGCTCGGTCGGCATCGAGACCTTCGCCCTGCCGCGGGAGTGCGTGCTGCTGTTCGGGCAGGAAGGCCCAGGGCTGTCGGCCGAGGCGCTGGACGCGGCGGATGCCGTGGTCGAGATCGCCCAGTTCGGGTCCACTCGCTCCATCAACGCGTCCGCGGCGGCGGCGATCGCCATGCACACGTGGATCACGCAGCACGTCCGCTTCGCCTAGCGGTTGGTGAGACGCCAGACCAGCTTGAGTCCTGACCAGTCGTCGTCGACCGCTGCCACCTTCACATCGACGAGGCCGCGCCGCAGGGCGGCCTCGCGGATGACGTTGTCGGAGAGGTCGCTGACGTGCCCGGCCGCCTTGCGCGGCCACGCCGCCCAGAGCATCCCGTCGGGCCGGATGCGCTCGCCGAGGTCGTCCAGCTCGCCCAGGAAGGCGTCGGCCGACCGGTAGAAGGCGAGGATGAGTCCCGCCGCCCCGTCGTCGACCCACTCGACCGAAGGTCCGTCCTGGAGCGGGATGCGCCAGCCGGGATCGGCGTGGAGCACGGCGGCGCTCATCCCCGGCTTCAGCCCGAGCTTCTTCCACAGCGGGGTGCCGGAGTATCCGGCTGTCGCACTCACCTGCGCCACCCCGCCTCGGCGGCGATGCGCTGGATCGCGGCGGTGTCGAGGTCGTACACCGTCTCGCCGTCGTCCGGCGCCGGAGCCGTGAGCAGGTGGGCGCGCAGCGGTCCGTCGTCCGGCAGCTGCACCCACGCGAAGCCGGCGCCGCGCACCGCCCGCTCCCGAGGGGGCGGCCACAGCACGTCGGTCGTGTTGGCCACGGCGGGGGCGACGACGACGGGGATGCCGGCGGCTCCCGCCTCCGTCACCAGTCCGTGGTGGAAATGGCCGGACAGGATGAGCCGCACATCCCCGTCACTGCACACTTCGAGCAAGGCGTCGGGGTCGATCAGCCGGAGTGGCTCGAACAGCACCGTCGTCGGCGCCACAGGTGGGTGATGCAGGACCACGACGGTGCCGTGTCGGGAGGGCGTCGCCAGCACGCCGCTCAGCCACTCCAGCTGTGACTCGTCCACCCGGCCGTAGCCGGCGCCGGGCACCGAGCTGTCGACCGTCACGACTCGGAACCCGCGCACGGCGGTCACCGTCTCGCGCGCGCCGAGCACCTCCTCGAAGCCGTCCGCCACGTCGTGGTTTCCCATCGCGTACACGACGGCGGCGCCGCGCTCGGCGGCCCAGGGGTCCAGCGTGCCCTTCAGCTTCCGGTACGAGGCGGCCGTGCCGTCCTCCGAAAGGTCGCCCGACACGACGATGAGGTCGATGCCGGCGAGGGTCGCGGCGCGCGCGAGCACCCGATCCAGTGCGGCCAGCGTGTCCACGACCCCGTACTGCAACCGGCCGTCGCCGTACAGGTGCGTGTCGGAGAGGTGCAGGATGCGGAGCGTTTCGGTCACGCCGCCACACTAGTGCCGCCCACCGTCGCCGCCTGGGGGCGGCCCGGCACTATCGCGCGCGGCCGCCCATCGATCCGTGAGTACTCGCGCCTATTCCGCGCGAGTCGCGACTTGATGTCGCAACTCGCGCATCCCGCGCGGGTCAGTCGGCGTCGAGCGCCTGGATGATGGAGTCCACAGCGGTGACGAGGTTGTGCAGCGCCTGCCGTTCGATCGAGTCCTCCGGCAGCTTCTGGATGTCGTAGCTGGCGGCGCTCGCCGCCTGGCGCGCCTGCGCGAGTGCCGCCTGGACTTCGAGATCGGCCATGGTCGTCCTCCTCGGATCGGGATGTTGATGGGCGCCACACTAGCGCCAGCCGGCGCGCGCCCACCAGGGTGCGCCCGCTACCCGATCAGCGACGGCCGCAGGTCGCGCAGGGTGCGGAAGTGCGTCATCCGCGTGACCCCGATTCCCGCGATCAGCAGCGCGATCAGCATCCACAGAGCGAGCACCCCCGCGTCTGCCCAGGCCGTGGCCGGGTTGCCTCCGTACATGACCTGGCGGATGCCGTCGACCGCGTACGACATCGGCAGGGCATGGTGCAGTGCGGCGAGCGGACCCGGCAGTGTCTGCCACGGGAACGTCCCGCCCGCCGTCACGAGCTGCAGCACCATGAGCACCAGACCGAGGAACTGTCCGACGCTGCCGAGCCACACGTTGAGCGCCAGGATCATCGCGGCGAACGTGACCGAGGCCAGGCCCATCATGCCGTACATCCCGACCGGGTTGTCGATGCGGAACCCGAGCGCACCGGCGACGATCGCGAACAGCCCGATCATCTGGATGGCGCCGAGGAGGCCCGGCGTCAGCCAGCCGGCGAGGGTGATCTTGACGGGCGAGTGCAGCGCGGTGATCGCGCGCCGCGACACCGGCTTCACGATGAGGAACAGGGCGTAGATGCCGATCCAGCCCGCGAGGGCGACGAAGAACGGTGCCAGCCCGGCTCCGTAGGTGCCGGCGGAGGTGATCGAGTCGTTCTTGAGGTTCACCGGGTCGGCGATCGTCGACGCCTGCTTCGCCTGCAGGGTGGGGGAGTTGTCGGGGATGCGGTCGATGCCGGACGTCAGCCCGTCGCGCAGTTGCGCGGTGCCGTCGTGCAGGGTGCTGAGCCCGTCGCGCAGTTGTGCCGCCCCGCCGGCGGCCGTCGAGGCTCCGGAAGCCAACTGCGCGGCTCCGGAGGCGGCCTGCTGCGAGCCGGATGCCACCTGCGAGGCTCCGCTCGACACCTGATCCGCCCCGGCGGCCAACTGGTTGATCTGGCCGACCGCGCCCTGGATCTGCTGGTTGCCGGACTGCACCTTGGTGTCGAGGTCGCCGAGCACGGCCGTCACCTGGTCGAGCTGCGCCTGGGTGGCACCCGCGGCGGTGAGTCGCTGCAGCAGGTCCTGGCGCGCCGCCGGGGCCGCCGCCGCGATCTGCGCTGCTGCCGCTCCCGCGTCGTTCGCTTTCGCCGCCAGCTGGTCGTTGCCCGCCGCGACCTGGGCGGCTCCGTCGCTGACCTGCTGCGCACCGGAGGCCAGCTCGCCGAGCTTGCCCGCCAGCTCCTGCGAGCCGGACGCGAGCTGCGACGTCCCGTCGGCCAGCTGGGTCGCACCGGACTGCGCGCTCGCGCTGCCGTCGACGAGCTTGTTCGCGCCGTCCACCGCCGTCACCAGGTTCGACCGGATGTCGGCCAGTCCCACCAGGAACTGCTTCGCCGCCTGCTCGTTCACCTGCTTGACGATCGAGGTGCGGATCTTCTCCGCCGCCTGAGTGCCGATCGTCGACGCCAGGTAGCTGTTCGTGTCGTTGGTGGTGAGGGTCACCACGGCGCGGTGCGGGGCCGTGCCGGAGGCGGACGCGAGCGCCGACGAGAAGTCCTTCGGGAAGGTGATGCTGAAGTCGTACTTCGAGTTATCGACCCCGCTCGCCGCCGAGCCCTGCGCCACGCGGTGCCACTGGAACGACCCGTCCGTGATGAGATGGTCGGCCACATCGCTGCCGTAGTTCACCGTCTTCCCGTCGACGCTCGTGCCGGTGTCGTCGACCACGATGGCCGCCGGGATGCGGTTCAGGTTGGCGTACGGGTTCTGGTTGGCCCACAGGTACAGGCCGCCGTAGAGCACCGGCACGCACATCAGGGCGATGAGCGCCACGATGGACATGGGGCTGGCGGTCAGGCGGCGGAACTCCGCCGCGATCATCTGCGGGATTTTCATGCGCTCTCCACGATCAGGTCCGGGAGATCGTCGGTGTCGTCCCGGCCGGGGTCTTCGTCAAAGGTCTGGGGTTCGGTCGCGTCCATGCGGGAGACCAGGGAGGCCGCGGCGATCGCTGCAGCGGAGGCGTCGCCGGCGACGACCAGCACCGCGATGCCGCGCCCGGCGAGTTCGCGGGCGAGCCGCCACCACTCGACGGGGTCGCCGCCGTGACGGTCGGGCGAAACCAGGACCAGCCCGTCCACGCCCTTCCGCAGCAGCGCCAGTTCGGCGAGCAGGCGGATGCGGACGGTGGGCGGCACCGTGCCGATCGCCTGGCGTGCCGACTCCGATGCCCCGAGGTCGCGCAGGCAGCGACCGACGGCCACGGGATGCGACGCGCGGCCGGCGAACATCAGCTCCTCCGCCACGATGCCGGCGACCGTCACATCGGCGGCGGGCTCCGACACGTCGGGGGCGTCGATGAGGGCGATGCGGCGACGCATGGTGCTGTAGTCGGTGCTTCCGTCGATCGTGACGGTGCCGCCGTCCGGGCGCATCCGTCCCGATGCGATCAAGCCGAGCACGGTCGGGCGCTGCTCCGTCTCCGCCCGGGCGAGCGAAGCGCGCCCGGTCTCGAATGTGGCGGACGTCGGCGCCAGCGCGGCGCCCTTGGCGACCTGGTCGAGGACGACCTTCATCGCCGCTCCCCTTCGCTCGCCGGGGCCATGCCGCCGAACGCCAGCTCCGGTGTGGATGCGATCAGCTCGCCGGCCTCCCGCCACCCCATCCCGGCGGCCCCGAGCCCGGCCAGCATCACCAACCGGTGTCCGGCCTCCGGGGTCAACCGGGCGCGGGTGGCCTCGTCGAGCACGGAGACGGCGGCGTTCTCGATGAGCCGGGTGACCGTCTCGCGGTCGAGGTCCGTTCGGATGTGGCCGGACTCCATCCCCCGGCGCACGGTATTGCGCAGCCGCGCGCGCGCGGGGTCGAGCGCGGTCCCGACCAGCTCGCGGTGCGGGCCGCGCACGGCCAGCGCCGCGCTGACGCGGATGTGCTCCACCTCGGCCCAGAGCGTCGCCCCGAACAGGGCGATCTCGACCAGCGGGTCGGGGTGCGACACCGGGTCGAGCAGCGCTGCCAGGCGCCGCGCGCCGCGGGTGAACACCTCGACGAGGAGCTCGTCGCGGGTGGCGAAGTGGCCGTACACGGCACGGCGGCTGAGGCCGGCGCGGGTGGCGATGCTCTCGAGGGAGGCGTCGATGTCGTCGTTCAGGGCGCCGGCGGCCGCGCCGAGGATCGCTTCGCGGTTGGCGGCCGCGTCGCGGCGCGGAGCGCGGGTGGAGGGGGTGGGCATGCACTCAGTGTACGCCTTCTTGCACACTGGTGTGCAACTTAGTGCGAACCGAGGGCCGAAAGGGGGCCGCGATAGGATCGAGTGCGACGGTCGTCCGCGTGGCGCCGACGTGATCCATCCACCGAGAGGACTGCAACGTGCCCGCGATCGTGATCATCGGCGCCCAGTGGGGCGACGAAGGCAAAGGCAAAGCGACCGATGTCCTGGGAAGCCGCATCGACTACGTCGTCAAGTTCAACGGCGGGAACAACGCCGGCCACACGGTCGTCATCGGCGACGAGAAGTACGCCCTGCACCTGCTGCCCTCCGGCATCCTCACCGAGGGCGTCACCCCGGTCATCGCGAACGGTGTCGTCGTCGACATCGAGGTGCTGTTCGAAGAGCTGGATGCGCTGATCGCGCGGGGTGTCGACGTCTCGCGCCTCCGGGTGAGCTCCAACGCGCACGTGATCACGTCGTACCACCGCACGATCGACAAGGTGACGGAGCGGTTCCTCGGCAAACGCCAGATCGGCACCACCGGCCGCGGAATCGGCCCCACCTACGCCGACAAGATCAACCGGGTGGGCATCCGCATCCAGGACCTGTTCGACGAGAACATCCTGCGCCAGAAGGTCGAGGGCGCCCTCGACCAGAAGAACCACCTCCTGGTGAAGGTCTACAACCGCCGCGCGATCACGGTCGACGAGGTCGTGGAGCAGCTGCTGGAGCATGCCGAGCGCCTCCGCCCGATGGTCGTCGACAGCTCCCTGCTGCTCAACCAGGCGCTGGAGGAGGGCAAGTACGTGCTCTTCGAGGGCGGCCAGGCGACGATGCTGGATGTCGACCACGGCACCTACCCGTTCGTCACCTCCTCCAACTCCACCGCCGGAGGCGCAGCGACAGGGTCGGGTATCGGCCCGAACCGCATCGACCGCGTGATCGGCATCGTCAAGGCGTACACGACCCGCGTCGGCGCCGGCCCGTTCCCGACCGAACTGTTCGACGAGTGGGGCGAGTTCCTGCGCGAGCGCGGCTTCGAGTTCGGCACGACGACCGGACGCCCCCGCCGCACCGGCTGGTACGACTCCCCGGTCGCCCGCTACACGGCCCGCGTCAACGGCGTCACCGACTTCGTCCTCACCAAGCTGGACACCCTCACCGGCATCGAGCGCATCCCCGTCGCCGTCGCCTACGACGTCGACGGCGTGCGCCACGAAGAGGTCCCGGCGTCGCAGAGCGACTTCCACCACGCGAAGCCGATCTACGAGGAGTTCCCCGGCTGGACCGAAGACATCAGCGGTGCACGCAGCTTCGACGACCTGCCGAAGAACGCGCAAGACTACGTCCTCGCTCTCGAGAAGCTCTCCGGGGCGCGCATCTCTGCGATCGGCGTCGGGCCTGCCCGCGACCAGATCGTGGTCCGCCACGACCTGATCGACTGAGTCAGAGCGTCGTCAGCGAATCCTCAGGCTGGTTTGCGACCTCCGAACCGGAATAACGTCTCGCTATTCCGGTTTGTGGCCCCTAAACCGGAATAGCGGGACGCTATTCCGGCTTCCGCGTCAGAACCAGGTGCTGAGCCGGGGAGGCACCGCGGTGCGGAACAGGCGGTCGAGCGCATCCACGTCGCCCTCGATGCGGCCGGCCAGCGCCAGGCCCCGCGCCACGTCGTGGCCGAGGTAGACGCTGCCGAGCGCGTTCACCGCCAGGGTCACGTCGGCCGGGTCGTCGGTCGGCGCCACCTCGGCCCGGCCGTCGCGCACCGTCAGGCGGAAGCGTCCGGCGGCGAAGCCGAGGTCGTCGGCGACGTCCAGCACCACCGAGCCGTCCTGCTCGTACGTGCGCGCCTGCAGTGCGGCCGGGACGTCGAGGATGCGGACCCAAAGGTGATCCTCGAGGTCGGTCACCCGTGCGCCGCGGATGTCGTTCACCAGCGCCTGCACGGGCTCGTCGACGCCGCGCGTCCAGACCTTGACGGCAGCGACGAGGTCGAGGTCCAGCAGGTAGCGCCAGAGCGCGCGCTGCGCCTCCGGGGTCGCCGCCGCCAGGTATCTCACCTCGACCGTGTGGCGGGTGAAGTCGTCGTCACCCTTGAGGGAGTACGAGACGAAGCCCTCCGGTTCGCCCGTGGCCGAGTCGTAGCGGACCAGGCGCAGCTTCTCCGCGTCCGGGTCGGCGGGAAGCGGACCGATCAGCCGCTTCGCGAGGTACGGCTGGAGACCGATCTCGCCGTGTCGGCCGGCCATCGCCCGGTCGAGGACCCGCTCGCCGATCTCGGCGTACTCGTCCGGCTCGGCGAAGGAGAGGCGGCCGGTGGTCTCGCCGCCGGCCCACCGAACGCGCTTGGTGTCGATCGTCCATGCCGTCGACCAGGTCGCCGGCCCGAAGCCCCACCGGCCGTAGATGACGGACTCGGAGACGGTCAGGATGGCGAGCGGGAGGCCGAGAGCGTGCGCCGTCCGCAGTTCGCCGCCCAGTAGGGCCCGTGCGACGCCGCGGCGGCGGTGCGTCGGGGCGACGGTGACCGAGCTAATCGCCCACGAATCCACGCGCGCACCACCCGGGACGGTGAGGGGTGCCGGCCAGGTGTTGACCGTGCCGACCGGCTCGCGGCTCGGGCCTTCGTCGTCGTAGACCGCGATGTTGCGGCGAGCGGCGAAGTTCTCGCGAGCCCCGGCGAGCATCTCCGCTGACGGCCGGCGGCCGTGGAACCCGCGGAAGTCGGCGCGGATCCAGCCGTCGAGTGCGTCCGGGTCGGCGGCATCAACCAATGCGTACCGGAGCCCGGTGGCCGCAAGCTCGCGCGCGGACGTGTCGTCGAGGGGGATCGTGCGGTAGTCCATCCCCTCACCGTATCCCCCACTCTCCCGCACCCCCCACCGTCGAGTCCACACAAAGTGCACGCCCACACGGCGCGTCGTGTGCACTTTTTGTGGACTCGACGGTGGGTGCCGGGGCGGGTCGGCTAGCGTTGGACGCATGAAGGTGCGCGGACTCATCCAGACCAGCCAGACGCGCGAGCTCGATGCGGAGGCGGACGACGCGGAGTCGGCGCGAGCGCTCATCGAGGAGCAGGTGCCGGAGGGGTTCGACCTCCTGCAGGTGCACAACGCGATGCCGCGCGGCGGACGGGTGATCGCTAAAGCGATCATCCGGCAGTCGGCCGTCGAGGAGATCGAGGCCGAGGGTCCCGACTACGCCACGGCCCGCGACGCCCTCCGTGCGGCGGTCCCAGCCACCCACCGCCTCCTGACCATCGTCGTCGACTGACCCCCGCGCCAACCGGGCTCCCGCCCCGCCGTCGAGTCCGCACAAAGTGCACGCCGACACGGCGCGTCGCGTGCACTTTTCGTGGACTCGACGGTGGGGCGGGAGGCGGATGGCGGGATCAGGGGAGGGGGAAGGGGTGGTCGGTGAGGTGCTCCAGGAGGGGCCAGAGGCGGGCGGCTTGGCGCGGGGAGCGGGAGGCTCGGGTCGGGCGGGCGAGGGCAGGTGCGCCCTTGGTCCAGAGGGCGGGGCCGAGGTACTCGCCGCCGGACAGCGTCGGGTCGATGACGGCACGCACTGGGACATGCGCCCCGTCGTCCTTGCCCTGCGTCCACGCAGCCTGCAGGTTGTCGGCGAAGCGTTTCAGCCGCGACGGCTGGTTCACGCCGCGGATCCCCGGCGTGCGGCCTGAGGTGGAGTAGCCGGGATGCACGACGATGCTCTGCACACCGGAGCCCGCCGCACGCAGGCGGCGATCCAGCTCGAACCCGAACATCTGCGCCGCGATCTTCGAGCCGGAGTACGCCCGCCACGAGGTGTACCCGTCTTCGAGCTGCAGGTCGTCGAGCCGGAGACGCCCGAGGCGGCTGGCGAGCGACCCGAGGGTGACGATCCGCGCCGCGCCGGACCGCTCGAGCACGGGGAGCGCCCGGGCGACGAGCCGGAAGTGGCCGAGGACGTTCGTGGACAGCACCAGCTCGTTGCCGTCGTCGTCGGTCCTCCGGGTGCGCGGCGGGTGCACGATCCCGGCGTTCAGGACCAGCGCATCCACCCGGTCACGCGACAGCAGGGCGTCGGCCGCCGCATCGATCGACCGCCGGTCGGTCACATCCAGCGGCATCGCTTCGACGCTCGCGCGCGGCACCCGACGGCGGATGGCGGATACAGCGGCCTCTGCACGTTCCGGGTCGCGGCAGGCGAGCACGACCCGCGCGCCCGCGCGGGCGAGCTGCTCCGCGGTGAAGTAGCCGACGCCGGCGTTCGCGCCGGTGATGACGACCGTCCGGCCGTGGGCGTCCGGCAGCGCGGCGGCATCCCAGCCCATCCGGCTACTTGCCGTTCTCGACGGCGATGCGCTCGTGGTGGTGGATGACCTCGGCGACGATGAAGGTCAGGAACTTCTCGGCGAAGGCCGGATCGAGGTGGCTTTCCTCGGCGAGCGCGCGGAGCCGCTGGATCTGCTCCTTCTCGCGTTCCGGATCGGCCGGCGGCAACCCGTGTTCGGCTTTCAGCGCCCCCACCTGCTGGGTGAACTTGAACCGCTCCGCGAGCATGTGGATGACCGCGGCGTCGATGTTGTCGATGCTCTGACGGATGCTGTGCAGCTGCTCGAGTGCAGCTTCCACGTCGCTGTTCTGGGGCATGCTCCGACCCTACTGGTTCGGAGCATGCCCCGCCCGTTCAGAGGCTGGGTGACGGCTCGGCGAGCACCCGGGTGAGCACCGGCCGGGTGGCCCGGAGCGCCGCCCAGACGATCAGGGTTCCGGCGACCAGGCAGGCGGCGACCGTCAACAGCGTGAGGGGCGACGTCAGGAGGCTGAGGCCGGTGAGCGGGAGCATCACCACGGCGGCGGTGACGGCCGAGCCGACGGCGGTGATCCGCAGCGGCGACAGCACCGCCCGGCTGCGGGCGGCGTTCATCTCGGCGACGGGCATCCCGATCCGGTCGAGGCTCACGTAGAGGTCGCGGCGGTCGAGGATGGCGGCCGCCTGCGTGACGCCCGCCGAGCAGGCGACCATGAGGAAGGACGCGACCACGGTGACGATGACCCCGGTGCGGATGTCGGTGACCAGCGTCTGCGTGTCGCCGTCGCCGTCGCCCACCGCGCCGGTGAGCGAGGTGGCGACGCCGGCGAAGACCGCGATGAAGCTCGTCATCGCGACACCGGAGACCTGGCGCCAGGCCGCCTTGGGCGACTCGAGCACGCTGCGGGCGGCGAGCAGCCGGTGCGGTGTGCGCGCACGGCGTGCCTGCCGGGTC
Source organism: Leifsonia sp. 2MCAF36 (assembly GCF_052115525.1). Lineage (NCBI taxonomy): Bacteria > Bacillati > Actinomycetota > Actinomycetes > Micrococcales > Microbacteriaceae > Leifsonia > Leifsonia sp. 2MCAF36. The sequence continues at coordinate 34,748 of NZ_JBFRGV010000016.1, forward strand.
GCCGTGCGCCGCAGCACCCACGGGCCGATGACGTTGAGGACCGCGATGCTTCCGCCGAACGCCAGCACCAGGATGGCGAGGACGACGACGACTCCGGCGCCCGCGATGACCTGCACCGCGCTGACCAGTGCGAAGACCAGGGCGATCACCGCCACCGTGATCAGGGCGCGCATCCAGTGCACCCGGGGTGCCTGCTGCCGCGTCCGCACGCCCAGCGGCGACACCACCACCCCGCGCAGCGCGATGAGCGCACTGGCGGCGGCGAGCAGCCCGATGCCGGCCACGATGCCGAGGATAACCACCGGCTCCAGCAGCACCGACATCCCGAGCGGCTTCCCGCGGAACGGGATCAGCGCCACAAGCGGCGAGGTCAGCAGATAGACGATGAGCCCGGCCACGGCACCGGCGAGGGCCAGGATGCTCGACTCGAGCACCGTGAGGGCGCGCACCATCGCGGGTGTCGCTCCCAGCAGGCGGAGGCTGGAGAGCCGGTCGTCGCGGCGGCGGGCCGACAGCCGCGCGGCGGAGCCGCCGAGCGCCAGCAGCGGGATCACCAGCAGCGAGAGGGCGATGACCGTCAGCGTCTGGTAGAGGCCGGCATCCGAGTCGGTCCAGGAGAAGAAAGCGTGCGCTCCGCCCGCAACGATGAGCAGGAGCGCGGTGGCCACGCCGAACGCGACCACCGGCAGCGCCACGGTCGACCGGGCGGAGGCGCTGCGCCGGGCGAACAGCCAGGCGATCCGGAGGGTCGTCATCGCGCGCTCACCGCATCCACGATCCGGCCGTCGGCGAGACGGACGACCCGGCCGCAGCGGGCGGCAACCGCCTCGTCGTGGGTGACGACGACGAGCGAACGTCCGCGCTCGGTGGTCGAGCGGATGAGCGCATCCATCACCTCGGCCGAGGTCGCGGAGTCGAGCGCTCCGGTCGGTTCGTCGGCGAACACCACGGCTGCGCCGGTCGTCTGTGCGCGGGCGATGGCCACCCGCTGCGCCTGCCCGCCGGACAGCTGGCCGATCCGGCGGGACTCGAAGCCCGCCAGCCCGAGCGCTGCGAGCCAGGTCGCAGCGGTCTGCTCGGCGGCGCCGCGGTCGACGCCGGTGAGCATCAGCGGCAGTGCGACGTTCTCCACGGCGGTCAACTCGGGCAGGAGGAGTCCCTGCTGGAAGACGAAGCCGAACGCCTCCCGCCGGAGTCGCGACCGACCGGCCTCGTTCAGGCCGGTGACCTCCAGCGGGCCCTGGGCGGTCCTGAGCACGACGGAGCCGCTGTCCGGCGCGACGATGCCCGCCAGGCAGTGCAGCAGCGTCGTCTTGCCCGAGCCGGAGGTGCCCATGATGGCCACCGACTCGCCCGCTCCGACGTGGAAGTCAACGCCGGCGAGCGCGGTGGATGGGCCGTAGGTCTTCGTGAGGCCGGAGGCGGCGAGGACGGGAGCCCCGGGAACGGGAGCGGAGTGTTGGGGTGCGGGTGTCATGCCTCCAGCGTGGCCGGGGAGCGCATGCGGCGGCATCGGCCGTGAGGATCATGCCGGACGGCGTGCGTCATCCGGGCGACGTGGTTCCGCGGTACGACGTGGCTCAGCCCGCGGCGACGCGGCCGACCTTCTCGGTCTTGTCCCACTTCGCCTCGGCGCCCGCGAGCTCCTTCACGTACGAGTCGAAGGTGATCGCGCAGAGCAGCGAACCGTATCCCGCGAGGTAGATCAGCGTGGGCGACAGCCAGCGTCCGGCGCGCGTCTTCTCCGCCTTGCGGGCGAGCCAGGCGAAGACCATCGAGAAGGGGATCCAGATGTAGATGGCGAGCGTCAGCGCGAACAGCGTCGGACGGTCGAGCGTCACGCCGAAGAGGCCCGGCAGCCAGACCAGCATCACCGGCGGGAACAGTGCGGTGATCATGACGATCATGTTGATGATGCCGGGAAAGAGGAGCACGTGGCCGAGCTCGTGCTTCGTCGTCTTCCCGTCGGTCTGGGAGCCGAGGATGAGCACGAAGAGGTAGGCGAGTGCCGCCGAGATCCAGAGCACCCGGAAGACGCCGGTCGCCACCTGGTTCTCGAGGAACAGCAGCCCGGCGAGCCCGATCGAGGACATGATCATGATCAGCGGGAGCAGCCACAGGCTGAACCACACGATCCCGAAGCTGACGCCGCCCAGGTTGTGCTTTCGCGACGGCCGGAACCACACCTTGGAGTACCGCGCCGTGACGGACACGTTCCCACGAGCCCAGCGGAGCCGCTGCTTCCAGAGCCCGTCGATCGAGCGCGGCTCCTCCGCCAGGACGTGCGCGTGCGGCTCGAAGACGACCCTGCGGCCGCGCAGCTGGGTCTCGAAGGTCGTGATGGTGTCCTCGGCGAGGGTGGAGGTGTCGATCCGGCCGCCGATGGCGAGCAGGTTCTCCCGGCTGTGCAGCTGGGCGCCGCCGGCCAGGCAGGCCTGAGCGCCCAGCACGTTCTGCGCGCGGCGCGCCGCGGGCTGCGACAGCACGTACTCGGTGCTGATGAACTTGGTCAGGTAGTTGCGGTCGGCGCTCCCCTCGCGGATGTACGCCGACACTGCGCCCACGTCCGGGTCCGCCAGGTGACGGGTCATCCGGCGGAGCGAGTTCGGGGTGTAGATGACGTCGGCGTCCATGATCAGGAGCGCCTCCATCCAGTCGTCCTCCAGCACCTTCGTGATGCCGTGATTCAGGGTGTGCGCCTTGCCCTGACCACCCTGGTCGCGGCGCAGCAGGAACACGTTGCCCGGGTAACGGGCGGCGCGGTCGGTGACGACCACCGGGGTGTCGTCGGTGCTCGCGTCGTCTACCACATAGATGCGCAGCGCCTCGCGCGGGTAGTCGAGCTTCATCAGCCGGTCGATGGATGCGCCGATCACGGCGCCCTCGTTCCAGGCGGGCACGACGATGGCGACCCGAGGGAGGTAGGGCGCGGCCTTCGCGTAGTGGTTGATCCACGCGTGGAACGGGATGACCACGAAGGTGGCGGCCGCGGCGACCACCGGGATGAGCCCGGACAGCGCCAGGATCAGGCATACGACGACGCCGATCCACTGAAGCACGGTGAGAACGTCCAACCCGAGACCTCCCTGTTCTACCCTGCACCCTACCGTGAGGGGGCGGGCCGGAGACGCGGACAGGCCCCGGGCTCAGTCCATTCCTGGCCCGGGGCCTGCTCGCGAACGGTCAGGCGTGCGGAGGGCTAGCGCCGTTGCGTAGGCAGCGTCCCGCCGGCCGCCAGCCGCATCAGGTCGGAGCCCAGGTCAATGCCCAGCTCGTTTCCGCCGGCCGACCCGAACTCGTGCTGGTAGCTGTCCCACGAGGCGTCCGTGATCTTGGCCTCGACCTCGGACTCCATCAGGACGACGAGCTCACGGGCGGCGCGGTCGATCCGCTTGGTGAGCGCCTTGTCCTGCCAGTCCTCGGTGGCGGCGAAGACCGACGTCGGCGTGGTCATCGTCCGGAGGAAGGCGAACAGCGACCGCATCTCGCCGTCGACGGCCAGCGCGTGCCGGGCGGTGCCCGCGGTCGCCCCGAGCACCACCGGCTTGGCGATGAGGAGGTCGTTGTCGAGCACCTGGAAGAACGAGGTGAACAGTCCGCTCGGGCCGGCCTTGTAGACCGGCGCCGTCGCGATGATGCCGTCCGCCGACTTCAGTGCCTCGATCGCCTTCGTGAACTTCGGGCCCAGGTGGCCGGACGCGAGGGCCGCGCCCAGCTCGGGCAGCAGCTCGCGGAGGTCGAGGTTGAGCGTCTCGACCGTGCGGCCGTCGCGCTGGGCGATCACCTCGACCCGGAGGGCGAGGCGGTCGGCGAGCATCTTGGTGGACGACGGGTCGCTGACGCCCGCGTTCACCACCACGACGCGGAACGGTCGCTGCTCGGTGCTGGTCATGATCTGTCCTTCTTCACTGTGTTGAGTGTCGCGGGGTTGAGTGTCGCGGGTGTTCGATGTCAGAGCGACGGGTAGCTCGCCTGGAACTGCTCCTCGGTGTCCTGGTACGGGGATGCACCGGTCACGTTGTCGCCGCGGTTCGCGTTCGGACGCGGCTGGCGCGGGGCGCTGTCACCGTACTTGGCGAGGATCAGCGACTCGTGCGTCGGCGCGTCCACGGTCTCCGGGTCCTTCCGGGCCTCGGTCTCCTTGCGGAGCACCGGGATGACGTACTCGCCGAGCAGGTCGAGCTGCTCGAGAACCGTCTTCAGCGGCAGACCGGCGTGGTCCATCAGGAACAGCTGGCGCTGGTAGTCGCCGGCCCACTCGCGGAAGGTCAGCGTCTTGTCGATGATCTCCTGCGGGCTGCCCACGCTCAGCGGGGTGGCATCGGTGAACTCCTCCATCGTGGGGCCGTTGCCGTAGACCGGGGCCTCGTTGAAGTAGGGGCGGAACTGGTCCTTCGCGTCCTGCGAGTTCTTCGCGATGAACGCCTGGCCGCCGAGACCGACGATCGCCTGTTTCGCAGTGCCGTGGCCGTAGTGCTCGAAGCGCTCGCGGTAGAACGCGATCAGCCGCTGGTAGTGGTCCTTCGGCCAGAAGATGTTGTTCGCGAAGAAGCCGTTGCCGTAGAACGCGGCCTGCTCGGCGATCTCCGGCGTGCGGATGCTGGCGTGCCAGACGAACGGGGGAACGTCGTCCAGCGGGCGTGGTGTGGAGGTGAAGCCCTGCAGCGGGGTGCGGAAGCGTCCCTCCCAGTCGACGACGTCCTCGCGCCACAGGCGGTGCAGGAGGTTGTAATTCTCGAGGGCCAGCGGCAGGCTCTGGCGGATGTCCTGGCCGAACCACGGGTACACCGGGCCGGTGTTGCCGCGCCCGACCATCAGGTCCATGCGCCCCTTGGAGAGGTGCTGCAGCATCGCGTACTCCTCGGCGATGCGGACAGGGTCATTGGTGGTGATCAGCGTGGTCGACGTGGTGACCGTGAGCGTCTTGGTCAGCGCCGCGATGTGCGAGAGCAGGGTGCTGGGTGACGAGGAGAAGAATGGCGGGTTGTGGTGCTCGCCGATGGCGAAGACGTCCAGCCCGACCTCCTCCGCGTGCGTCGCGATCTTCACGATCGCGTCGATGCGCTCCGCCTCGCTCGGCGTCTCCCCGGATACCGGGTCGCGGGTGATGTCGCTGACGGAGAAGATTCCGTACTGCATGTCTGGCTCCTCTGTTTGTTCTCGCCGTTTCTATGCAAATGCATACAACGCCGAGTCGCAGGAAGTATTCCCGCCTCCCATGATCCCCTCCGGGTCCGATTCCCGCGTGCCCGCGTCGGTGGCAGCCGCTAACGTCGAAGGGTGAAGGTCGCTCTGCAGTTCGCCGCAATGGGGCTCGTTTGGGGCGCCAGTTTTCTGTTCATGAAGGTGGCCCTGGGAGGCGTCAGTTTCGGTCAGGTCGCGTGGGCGCGACTGGTCTTCGGCGCGGTCACGCTCGGCGTCATCGCACTGGTGATGCGCGCGCGGCTGCCGCGCGAGCCGATCGTCTGGCTGCACTTCACCGTCGTCGCGGTCACGTACTGCGTCATCCCGTTCCTGCTCTTCGCCTGGGCCGAGCAGTATGTGTCGTCGAGCCTGGCCAGCATCTACAACGCGGTCACGCCGATCACCACCGCGATCCTCGCCACGGCGGCGTTCCGCGTCGAGAAGCTCAACCGCGACCAGGTGCTGGGCGTCGCGGTCGGCATCCTCGGCGTGATCGTTGTCGTCGGACCCTGGGCGGTGGATGCGCTCGCCGGCAGCCTGTGGGGCCAGCTGGCCTGCCTCGGTGCGGTCACCTGCTACGGCTTCAGCTTCGGCTACATCCGCCGGTTCATCAGCCCGCGCGCGGTGTCGGCGACCGCGAGCGCTTTCCTCAACATCGGGATCGCTGCGGTGATCATGCTGCTGCTGACCCCGATCGTGGCCTGGGACCCGATCACGTTCAGCTGGCCCGTGCTGCTCTCGCTGCTGGCGCTCGGTGCCCTCGGCACCGGGGTCGTCTACATCTGGAACATGAACGTGCTGCGCGCGTGGGGCCCGACCATCACCTCCGGGGTCACCTACGTCACACCGGTCGTCGGAGTCGCCCTCGGCATCCTGGTGCTCGGGGAGCACCTGACCTGGAACGAGCCGGCCGGAGCGGTGATCGTGATCGGCGGCATCCTGCTCACGCAGCAGAGGGTGCGCCTGTTCACCCGGCGGCAGGCCGAGCTGGCCGCGGCCGAGGCTGCAGCGGAGTAGCCGCCCCGCTCCGCCCCGCCCCGCTCCGCCCCGCTCGATCAGTGCGTGTGCGCGGCGAGGAAGTCGATCGTCGCCGCCAGCGCCTGCCGCGCCTCGGGGTAGTGCAGGTGGAACTGGTACTCGTGGGGCAGCTTCGGCTCGTGCGGCGCCGGCCAGAACAGCTCCGTGACGTCGACGCCCTGGGCCTTGAGCGCGGCCGACATCGGGACGGACTCCGTCCAGGTCAGGCCGTCGCCGTTGCCGCCCGAGATGTAGGTGGGCGGGAAGTCGGCCGTGACGTGCTGGATGGTCGACATGGTGTTGCCCACGTATGTCTGCGACCACTCCTTGGTGCCGGTGTACGCCCAGAGCGCGGTCTTGAAACCCCAGGCGGCGATCCCCGTCAGATCGGCGAGGGCGTCGAGGTCGTAGACCCCGCAGTTGAGGATGACGCCGGACAGTTGCGACGCGTGCAGGGCTGGCGCGATCCCGAGCAGGTGGGAGTACTCCGGGTTGGTGGTGAGAGCCGCCAGCTGGCTGGCGAGCTGCGCCCCGGCGGAGTCGCCCGCCAGGACGATCTGGGTCGGGTCGATGCCGAGGCTTGCGGCGTTCTCGTTCAGGTACGCGAGTGCGTCGTTGAGTTGGTGCACCGCCGTCGGGTAGGTGGCCTCCGGACCGACGGTGTAGTTCAGGCCGACCGTGGTGTAGCCATGGCTCGCCAGGATGCGCAGGTACGGGTCGACGTTGGCAGCGGCCCCCGAGATCCAGGCGCCGCCGTGGATCCAGACGACCGTGGGCAATGGTGCCTTGGCCTGGTCCGGCCGGAACACGTCGAGCGTCGTGTCCGGGGACCCTGAGGCGTAGCGGATGCCGGTCTTCGCCGAGATCCCTGAGGTGGGCACGTACGGCTTCATCTCGGCCACCGTGTCCGCCGCGCCCTTCTCGAAGACGCTGCGGATGATGAGCGCCGACGGCCAGGGCGACGACGAGACGAGGCTGGCGGCGATCAGCACGCAGAGCAGCACGATGGCCGAACCGTAGATCAGGTTGCGGGCGAGGCCCGAGATGGGCCTGCGTGGAAGCTCGTCGGTGCGGGCGCGGCTCATGGCTTCACCGTAGCGTCAGCCTGCGCGCCCGCCGGCCTCGGCTCGCGGGTCAGGCGACCGTCGGGCCGAAGTGCTCGGGCAGGGTCGAGCGGTGCACGCCGCGCAGCTCCTCCAGGCCGACCGTGAAGAGGTCCTGCACCTCGAGCACGGGCTGGGCGCCGACCTCGGCGTCCGTCACCCCGATGCGGAGGGCCGGGATGCCGCGGCCGTCGCACAGGCCGCGGAACTTCACGTCGTCTTCGCGCGGGACGGTGACGATGACCCGCGCGGTCGACTCCGAGAACAGAGCGGTCGCCGCATCCACGCCGTCGCGCTCCTCGATCTCGGTCAGCCAGACGCGCGCGCCGACGCCGAAGCGCATGACGCTCTCGGCGAGAGCCTGCGCGAGGCCGCCGTCGGCCAGGTCGTGCGCCGACGACACCAGGCCCTCGAGGGACGCGGCGTGCAGTGCCTCCGCCAGCGAGCGCTCAGCGGCCAGGTCGACCGCCGGCGGGTGACCGCCGAGGTGGCCGTGGATGGTGCCCGCCCACGCCGAGCCGTCCAGCTCTTCGCGGGTGGTTCCCAGCAGGTAGATGTTCTCGCCCTCGTCCTGCCAGCCGGACGGGATGCGGCGCGCGACGTCGTCGATCACGCCGAGCACGCCGACGACCGGCGTCGGGAAGATCGGGGTGTCGCCGGTCTGGTTGTAGAAGGAGACGTTGCCGCCGGTGACCGGGATCTCGAGCTCCAGGCAGGCGTCCGAGAGACCCTCGACGGCCTGCGAGAACTGCCACATGACCTCGGGGTTCTCCGGGCTGCCGAAGTTGAGGCAGTCGGTGACGGCGACGGGCACAGCGCCGGACGCCGCAACGTTCCGGTACGCCTCGGCGAGCGCCAGGCGGGCGCCCTGCTTCGGGTCGAGCTGGCAGTAGCGGCCGTTGGCGTCGGTCGCGATGGCGAAGCCGAGTCCGGATTCCTCATCGACGCGGATCATGCCCGCGTCGTCCGGGAAGGCCAGCGCGGTGTTGCCGCCCACGAAATAGTCGTACTGGTCGGTGATCCAGCCCTTGTCGGCGAGGTTCGCGCTGCCGAGGAGGGCGAGCGTCTGCTCGCGCAGCTCGTCGCCGGTCGTCGGGCGTGTGAGCACCGAGGCCGAGTCGTCCTGCAGAGCGTCGATCCAGGTCGGGTAGGCGACGGGACGCTCGTAGACCGGGCCGTCGACCGCGACCGTGCGCGGGTCGACGTTGACGATCTCTTCGCCCTTCCAGTTGATGACGAGCCGGCCGGTCTCGGTGACCTCGCCCAGCACGCTGGTCTCGACATCCCACTTCGCGGTGACGGCGAGGAAGGCGTCGAGCAGCTCCGGCTTGACGACGGCCATCATGCGCTCCTGGCTCTCCGACATGAGGATCTCCTCTGCCGTGAGGCTCGGGTCGCGCAGCAGCACCTTGTCGAGCTCGACGAACATCCCACCGTCGCCGTTGGAGGCGAGCTCGCTGGTCGCGCACGAGATTCCGGCCGCGCCGAGGTCCTGGATGCCCTCGACCAGCTTGTCGCGGAACAGCTCCAGGCAGCACTCGATGAGCACCTTCTCGGCGAACGGGTCGCCGACCTGCACGGCCGGGCGCTTGGTGGGCCCGCCCGCGGAGAACGTGTCGGACGCCAGGATGCTGGCCCCGCCGATCCCGTCGCCGCCGGTGCGCGCACCGAACAGCACGACCTTGTTGCCGGCCCCGGACGCGTTCGCCAGGTGCAGGTCTTCGTGGCGGAGCACGCCGACGGACAGTGCGTTGACGAGCGGGTTGCCCTGGTAGATCGGGTCGAAATAGGTCTCGCCGCCGATGTTCGGCAGGCCCAGGCAGTTGCCGTAGAACGAGATGCCGGAGACGACGCCGTGCACGACGCGGGCGGTGTCCGGGCTGTCGATGGCGCCGAAGCGCAGCTGGTCCATCACGGCGACCGGGCGTGCGCCCATCGAGATGATGTCGCGGACGATCCCGCCGACGCCGGTCGCAGCGCCCTGGAAGGGCTCGATGTAGGAGGGGTGGTTGTGCGACTCCACCTTGAACGTGACCGCCCAGCCCTCACCCACATCCACCACGCCGGCGTTCTCGCCGATGCCGACCATGAGGTTCTTCTTCATCGCCGGGCTGACCTTCTGGCCGAACTGGCGCAGGTAGATCTTCGACGACTTGTACGAGCAGTGCTCCGACCACATCACCGAGTACATGGCGAGCTCGCCGCTGGTCGGCCGGCGGCCGAGGATCTCGCGGATGCGCGCGTACTCGTCCGGCTTGAGGCCGAGCGCTGCGTACGGCTGCTCCCGCTCGGGAGTCTCGGCGGCGTTCGCGACGGTGTCGACGACGTGGGCGGTGGCGGTGTCGGTCACGCGGGAACTCCTGGCTGGGCGGGGCAGGCGGGGGATGGGCTCCAGTCTACCGGCAGCCGCGGCGGGTCAGGCCGGGCAGCGCTCGTAGGGAATGGTCTGAACGCTGGTGTTCTCGACGGGAAGGTCCGCTGCGTCGGCGAGCTGGATGCCTACCACGCGGTCGTCGGCCATATTGAATACGATCCACGAGCCCTGGCCGTTCGTAATGCCGTACTGCGGCAGTCCCCGAAGACTCGTGGTCTGCACGCGGTCCGGGTAGGTTGCCGCGAGTTCGTCCATCGTCGAGCCCAGTCCGATGCCCTCGCTCGTCTTCGGCGAGTCCGCTCGCGATTGGGCCAATTGCGGCTGCCCGATTCCGAGAATGATAGCTGCTGTCCGTTCTGCGCCGTCCTGCGGGTGGGCGAGGCGGACGACCAGATTGCTCGTCGCGTGGAGATCCAGGTAACTCGGTGAGCAGACCGACTCGGTGACGTCCTTCAGGGTCGGAACGAGTGCTCGTTGCGTGTCGAAGGGTACCTCGAGCTTGAGGGGTCCGACGCCGTCGAATCCGATGATCCAGGTGGATGGGTCGGACGGGTCCTGCACAGGGGCTGCGACGGTCGGGGTGGGCGTCGGGGTGGGTGTCGGCGTGGGCGTGGGCGTGGGGGTGGCCGTCGCCGTCGGAGCCGCGACCGGCTTCGGGTCGAGCAGGCCGGTGCCGAGGGCGTAGGCGACGGTGCCGCCGGAGATGCTGAGGGCGAGGACCACCAGGGTGGCGATCAGTGCGGTGCGTTTGCGTCCGCCGGCGCGTCCGGGGTTCGCTGCCGCGTTGTCCACGACTAGGTTGCGGATCGCTGCTTTGCGGCGCGGGTCGAAGGTGGGCTGGTCGCTCATCGCTCTCCTCCGTTCGTCTGAAGTGTGTCGTCGCCCTGGAGCAGGGCTGCCAGCCGGGCCTTCGCGCGGGAGAGGCGCGATTTCACGGTGCCCGGTGCGATGCCGAGGGCCGCGGCGGCGTCGGCGGTGCTCAGTTCCTCGAGCACGCAGAGGGTGAGGATGTCCTGGTCGCGTCGCGGCAGCGTGGCCAGCGCGGTGCGCAGTGCGGCGCGGCGGGAGTCGCGGTCGATGCGGTCGTCGACGGCGTCGGCGTGATCGGGCGAGTACTCGGGCGGCGGGAGCTGCTGGAGTCCGTCGCGGTAGCGGCGGGACGCACGCGAGTAGTTGCGGAACACGAAGTTGGTCATCACCAGCAACCAGCCGATGACGGAGTCGTTCACCTCCCGCATCGCCTCCCGGCGGCGCCAGGCCTCCAGGAAGACCACGGCCGTCACGTCCTCGGCGTCGTGGATCGACGACGTCAGCCGGACGGCCTGCCGGAAGACACGGTCATGGTGCAGATCGAACAGCTCCCCGAACGCATCGGCGTCACCGCCGCGCACACGTTCGAGCACTCCCGGCTCGTCCAGTCGAATACCCCTCACACCTATGAAGTGTCCGCGACACCCACCCCGGTTCCCAACTTCCCCCGGCCCCTGCCAACGCTTCCTCGATAAATCCGCCGACACGCCGGTCTGAGCCCGGATTAACCGAGGAAGCGATTATGCGGCGACGAGGGTTGAGCGGATGACGGAGGTGAAGAAGGTGAGGCCGTCGGTGCCGGAGCGCATGGCGTCGCGCGTATCGGGGCCGAAGCCGGCCTCGACCGCGTGCTCGGGGTGCGGCATGAGGCCGACCACGTTGCCGCGGTCGTTGCGCACGCCGGCGATGTCGTTGAGCGAGCCGTTCGGGTTGACGCCCGCGTAGCGGAAGGCGACCATCCCCTCGCCCTCGAGGCGGTTCAGTTCCTCGGCCGAGGCGATGAAGCCGCCCTCGCCGTTCTTCAGCGGGATGACGATCTCCTGGCCCTGCTCGAAGCCGGAGGTCCACGGGGTCGCGGTGTTCTCGACGGTGAGGTGCTGGTCGCGGCGGATGAAGTTGCCGTGGTCGTTCCGGATCAGGCCGCCGGCCAGGAGGTGGGCCTCGGCGAGCATCTGGAAGCCGTTGCAGATGCCGAGCACGGGCATCCCCTTGGCGGCCGCATCCACGACCTCGGTCATGATCGGCGACAGGGAGGCGATGGCGCCGCAGCGCAGGTAGTCGCCGTAGCTGAAGCCGCCGGGCAGCACCAGGGCGTCGACGCCCTGGAGGTCGTGCTCGCCGTGCCACAGCGCGACCGGCTCCGCGCCGGCCAGCCGGACGGCGCGCAGTGCGTCGCGGTCGTCGAGCGAGCCGGGGAAGGTGATGACGCCGATGCGCATCAGGCGTCGACCTCGGCGGGGTAGTGGATGCCCACCACGTCTTCGATCACCGAGTTGGAGAGGATCTCGCCCGCAATCTCCTGGACTGTCGCGCGCACCTCGTCGTCGATCGGCCCGTCTACGGTCAGCTCGAAGCGCTTGCCTACGCGAACTCCGGTGACGCGCCCACGGCCGGTGCGCGCGAGCGCTCCGGCGACGGCCTTGCCCTGCGGGTCGAGCAGCTCGGCCTTGGGCATCACTTCAACAACGATGGTGGGCACGGGGACACTCCGCTCACTCGGGCGACAAGGTGGGGATTCGCGTCGATTCTACCGTGCGTGCTCGACCGTGTGGGCCGGGGCGGCGACGGCGGCCGCGTGGGCGACGGCGCGCGCCTCCAGGTCGGCGCGGAGCCGGAGGAACAGGGCGGCCGTCGCAGCCCCGGGCCAGCCCGGCGGGAGCGCAGCGGCGGGGAGACCGGGGTCGCGGTACGGGATGACGCGCCACTCGTCGAGGGCGCGCATCCACAGGGCGAAGGCCTGCCGGTCGTAGGAGGGCTCCGGGGCGGCACCGAAGCGGGCAAGGAACGACTCGTGGACGCGGCGGATGGCGGGAAGGTCGTACCAGCGCGCCAGGCCGGCGGCCAGGTCTCCGCGGGGTGACGCGTCGGCGAACAGGATGATGTCCGCCTCGCCCGCGATGTCCCGGGCGGCTGCGGCGAGTTCGTCTTCGAGGGCGGCCGGGGCGATCCACAGGCCATCGGCGACGGTCCCGCAGCCGAGCGCGGCGAGCCGTCGGCGGAGACGGTCGCGGCTGCCGCGGCGGCGCTCCGGAAAGGAGAAGGAGAGCAGGCACCAGGCGGATGCCTCGACGCGCGTGCCGAAGATGCGGTCGTCGCCGCGTTCCAGCATCGGGATGGCGGCCGGCTCGAGGGCGTAGCCGGCCACGCCGTCCCGCGGCTCCCGGCGCAGCACGCCCCGCGAGCACAGCCGGGCGAGGCTGGAGCGGGCGGTCGCCGCCGGGATGCCGAGGTCGCCCATCAGCCGGACGGCGCCTGCCGCGCTCACCCACCCGCCGATCGGGCGCACGACGCTGCCCACGACGGTCCGCAGCAGCGCGGTGGCGCTTCCGCTCGTCGCCTCCAGGTCGTCGGCGACGGTGACATCGGCGCTGGCGGCGACGTCAGTCATGGGTCAGTTCGCCGAGCGCATCCCGCACCGCGGCCATCCCGGCGCAGACCTCCTCGAAGCTGGTGCTGAGCGGCGACAGGCCGACGCGCAGGCCGTCCGGATCGCGGTAGTCGGGGATGACGTCGCGCTGCCAGAGCAGCGAAGTCACCTCCTGCATCGCCGGGTGGCTGAGGGTGACGTGGCCGCCTCGCCGCTCCGCGTCGCGCGGGCTGGCCAGGGTCACGCCGAGCGGTGTCAGCCACTCCTCGGCCAGCGCGATCGCGAACTCGGTCAGCGCGACGGACTTGGCACGCACCGCCGCGATGCCCGCCTCCTCGATCATCGCGATCGTGTCCCGCATGGCGAGCATCCCGACGATCGGCGGGGTTCCGCTGAGGAAGCGCCGCAGCCCGTCCGCCGGCTGGTACTCCGGACCCATCGTGAAGACGTCGCGCACGCCCATCCAGCCCTGGATGGGCTGAGCGAGGTGGGGGATGAGGCGCTCGTTCACATAGCCGAAGGCCGGCGATCCAGGGCCGCCGTTGAGGTACTTGTAGGTGCAGCCGACAGCGAGGTCGACGCCGGCCGCGTCCAGTTCCACCGGCACGGAGCCCGCCGAGTGGCAGAGGTCCCAGAGCACGAGCGCGCCCGCGTCGTGGACGATGCGGTTGATGGCGGGCAGGTCGGCGAGGAAACCGGAACGGTACGCGACGTGGCTGAGTACGACGAGAGCCGTCTCCGGACCGACCGCAGCGGCGACCTGCTCGGGGGTGACGCCGGCTTCGGTGTCCGCCTCGATCCAGACCAGGCGCAGGCCTCGCTCGCGGGCGATGCCGTCGAGCAGGTAGCGGTCGGTCGGGAAGTTGTCGGTGTCCAGCACGATCTCGCTGCGATCCGGGAGGCTGTCGACCGCTGCCCGCGCCAGCTTGTAGAGGAGGACGGTCGTCGAGTCGCCGATGAACGTCTGGCCCGGCGCGGCGCCGAGAGCTGCGCGGCCCAGGTCGTCGCCGATCGTGAACGGCAGCTCCATCCACTCCTCGTCCCAGCCGCGGATGAGGCGGTCGCCCCAGCCGTCCAGGAGGAAGCGCTGGATGCGCTCGATGCTGGCGCGCGTCGGGCGGCCGAGCGAGTTCCCGTCGAAGTAGGCGACGACCTGCGAGCTGCCGTCGTCGATGCCGGCGAAGCGGCTGCGGAAGGCGGCGAGCGGGTCGGAGGCGTCCAGTGCGCGGGCGGCGGAGAGCGGGTCCGGCGAGAGAAGGAGGGGAACGTCGGTGTCGAAGTCGGTCATGCGTCGTCCTCGGGGGTGGTGCGGTCGGAAGGTGTGGATGGAGTGGCGCGGTCGGTTGCCGTCAGCCGTGCGACGGTGAGGCCGCGTGCGGTGGCGAGCCAGCCAGGGAGGGCGTCCGGGAGGGAGCCGTGCCCCGGCGGCGCGGTGGGGACCCAGGCGACGCGCGGGCCGATGGTCGGCGGCCGGTCGTCGTCGGCGCGACGGAGCCCGGCGATCGAGCGGAGGACGGCGGCGGGATCGACGCCGGCGTCGAGCATTCCGCGCAGCTCACGCTCGTTGACGCCGACCGGGAGGCCGCCGTTGCCGAGGTCGGTGCCGTACAGCGCCCGGCCGCCCGCTCGAACGAATCGGCCGAGATTGTCGCGGGCGACGACATGCTGCTCGGTGTGGTCGCCCCAGCCGTGGATGTCGAGGGTGCTCACCCAGCTCATCCCGCGCCGTGCGGACTCCTGGATCAGCGCGTCGTCGAGACGCTCGGTGAACGGGGTGTGCGCGAGCTGGTCGGCTCCGGCGGCGACGGCGCGGGCGGTCTGGCCGGCGCCCTCCACATGCACCGTCACCGGAACGCCCTGCGCGTGAGCTTCGGCCACAATTCCGTGCAGGACGCGGTTATCCACAGTTTCGCCGGCCTCGGTGTTGAGGGTGACCTTGATGCGGGAGGCTCCGAGTATGACATTCGCCCGCACCGCCAGCCGTGCCTCCCGCTCGCCGCCGACCTCCGCCGCGGAGCCCGGCGGCCCCCACCCGGCGTTGACCGGGTAGCCGCCCACGCAGGTGATCAGCGAGCCGACGATGGCGACGGACGGCCGGGTCAGGTCGTCCGCGAGCCAGCCGGCGGCGACGGCCGGGATCCAGCCGAGGTCGATCGCGTGCGTGATACCGCCTGCGAACAGGGCGTGCTGGTCGGTGAGACCGAGGTGCGTGTGATGGTCGGTGAGCCGCGGGAACAGCGTGCCCTCGACGCGGTGGCGTCGTGCACGGGCGTGCGCGGGCACATCCTCGACGGGGTGCAGACGTTCGCCGTCGCAGCGGAACGTGCGCTCGCGGAGGAAGCGGTGGCCGTTCCAGACGGCGTCCGCGGTGACGTAGGCGTCGGCCTCCGGCTCGGCCGGTCGGCCGGGCTGGTCACGTGCCGAGCCCGGTTCGCTCACGCGG
The DNA here is from genome assembly GCF_052115525.1 of Leifsonia sp. 2MCAF36. Taxonomy (NCBI): domain Bacteria; kingdom Bacillati; phylum Actinomycetota; class Actinomycetes; order Micrococcales; family Microbacteriaceae; genus Leifsonia; species Leifsonia sp. 2MCAF36. The sequence continues at coordinate 50,266 of NZ_JBFRGV010000016.1, forward strand.
GCGCGCCGATCTCCGTGCGCACGGCGTACAGCTCCGGGAAGAACGTGAGGTCGAGCGCCTTCTGCAGGAACGCCGATCCGCTCGATCCGCCGGTGCCGGTCTTCATGCCGATGGTGCGCTGGACGGTCTTGAGGTGACGGAAGCGCCAGAGCTGGAAGTTGTCCTCCAGGTCGACGAACTCCTCGCACGCCTCGTACTCGCGCCAGTGGTCGGTCGCGTTCTCGTAGATGCCGCGGAACACCGGCACGAGCTCCGGCGTGAAGACGTGCGCCTGCGTGACGTCGCGGTCCAGGAGCGCGGCCGGGACGGCGAAGCCGGCACGAGCGAGGTAGCGCAGGAACTCGTCGTAGATGCTCGGCGCCTCGAGCAGACTCGCCAGCAGGGCGTGCGCTTCGGGGTCGCTCTCGAAGACGCTGAGCATGCGGCGGTTCTTGTTGCCGAGCACGAACTCCACTGCGCGGTACTGGTACGACTGGAAGCCCGACGAGTTGCCGAGGAAACCGCGGAACTCCGCGTACTCGGTGGGCGTGAGCGTGGCCAGCACGGACCACTGCTCGGTCAACGTGCGCTGGATGTGCTTCACCCGGGCGATGCGTTTGAGCGCGGGCGAGAGGTCGTCGGCGCGCAGCAGGTCGCGGGCCGACTCCAACTCGTGGAGCACGAGCTTCAGCCAGAGCTCGGTGGTCTGGTGCTGGATGATGAACAGCAGCTCGTCGTGATGCTCCGGGCGGCTCACCGGACGCTGCGCGCTGAGCAGCGTCCCGAGGTCGAGGTAGGAGCCGTACGACATCCGTTCCCGGAAGTCGGTGACGATCTCGGGATCGAACTCGCGGGTGTTGTCGCCATCGGCTGCCATGCTGCAATTCTGCGCCGGTCGTCGGAAAAGTGCAACACCTCCTGTCGACGTGCGCCGACTCCCGCTGTCTCTGGCCGTCCTCCGTCCGTTCACCGCGGCGTTACCGGTAGTTGCGCACGCCGACGCACCCGGCTCCTAGCCTGACGGGGTTCGGGGTGGCGCGGCAGCGGCCAAGCCCTCCGATCGCACGTCGATGAGGCGGCAGAAGGCGCGACGAAAGGCACGACGATGACCCCTGACGGACGCATCACCAGTGAATTCGACGATGTAACGCCGCATCCCCGGTCGATCGGCCTGGAGGACGTCGGCCTGGAGGATTGGGACGAGTTCGAGGACGGTCTCGACGATGCCGCCGAAACGGACGACAGCGACGCGGGCGCTGATCGCGACGACGACCTCGCCGACCTGGAGCTGGTCGTGCTCGACCTGGCCGGGACCACCGTCATCGACGACGGGCTCATCGAGCGCGCCTTCGCGCGCGCGGCAGCGGCCGCAGGGATCGGTGCCACGCCGGAGGAACGCGCGGCCGCTTTCGCCTTTGCGCGGGAGGCCGTCGGCCTACCCACCGTCGGCGTCTTCCAAACGCTCACCAGCGACGACGACCAGGCGCAGCACGCCAACGCCGTGTTCGAGTCGACCTACGCCGACCTCGTCGACGCGCAGGGTCTGCGCGCCGTCCCCGGCGCAGAGGAGCTCATCCGCCGCCTCCGGTCGACCGGCGTCAAGGTCGCGCTCACCTCGAGCCTTTCTCCGCGCAGCCGGGATGTGGTGCTCGACGCCCTCGGCTGGACCGACCTGGCCGACGTGACGCTGACCCCGGGCGATGCCGGCCGTGACCGGCCCTTCCCCGACCTGCCGCTGACCGCCCTGCTGCGCACCGGCGCATCCAGTGTCGAGGGGATGGTCCTGGTGGCTGACACCGCGAGCGGCATCGCGTCGGGGATCGCAGCGGGCGCCGGCCTGGTGGTCGGAGTGCTGACCGGTGCGCACGACGAGCAGACCCTGCTCGACGCGGGCGCCGACGCCGTGCTTCCGAGCGTCGCCGACCTGCCCGAGCTGCTCGGCTACGAGCACGTCCGGTGACCATCAAGGCGGTCACCCCACGCGTCGTCGAGCCGCCTGCCCGCCTCGGGATGGGGGTGAGCGTGTACCCGTCGGCCACCGCGATGGTGTGGCCAGGCGACGGGCACGCGCACGAAGCGGTCGCCGTGCCGGGGGTCCGCCTGGCGCCCGGCGACGTGCTCGCGGAGGTGGAGCTCGCCACGGTCTGCGGCTCCGACATCCACACCGTGCTCGGTCAGCAGCAGGCGCAGGCGCCCCTGGTGCTCGGCCACGAGCAGGTCGGCCGCGTGATCGCGCTCGGCCGGGGCGGCGCCAAGACGACCGACGGCCATCGCGTCGCGCTGGGGGAGCGGGTCGTCTGGTCGGTGGCCGTCCCCTGCGGCCGGTGCGCCAGGTGCCGTCGCGGGCTGCCGCAGAAGTGCGCGAATCTGCAGAAGTACGGCCACGAGCGGATGCGGCGCGGCTGGGAACTGTCGGGCGGCTTCGCGACGCACACGCACATCCTGGACGGGACGCCGCTGGTGCGTGTACCGGACGACATCCCCGCCGAAGTGCTCGCGCCCGCTTCGTGTTCGACCGCGAGCGTCGCCGCCGCCCTGGAGGCGGCGTCCGCGATCGTCCCGCTCGAGGGCGCGCTTGTGGTGATCGCCGGGGCCGGGATGCTGGGTCTGACCGCGACGGCGATGGCGACCGACGCGGGCGCGCGCGTCGTCGTCAGCGAGCCACTGCCGCACCGGCGGGAGGCTGCCCGCGCGTTCGGCGCGGTCGCGGTCGCGGACCCCGCCTCGCTGTCCGCGGTGCTCGCCAAAGCCGGCGGCCGGACGACCGCGCCGACGATCGCGCTGGAGCTGTCCGGTGACCCGGCGGCCGTCCGGTCGTTGCTCGGTGCAGTGGATGTGGGGGGCGTGCTGGTCCTCGTCGGCTCGGTCACGACCGGCCCCGAGCTCGGCATCATCCCGGAACAGCTGGTGCGCAACCTGCTCACCATCCGCGGTGTGCACAACTATGCGCCGCGGCACCTGGAGCAGGCGGTGCGGTTCCTCGCCGACGCCTGGCAGCGCTATCCCTTCGCGGCCCAGGTGGGCGAGACGTTCCCGCTCGCCGAGGTGGACCGGGCCCTGGCCGCCGCCTCGCACCCGCGGGTCGCCGTCCGGCCGTAGCCTGGGGTGGTGTTCGACCGCTTCTTCGAGATGATCCGCGAGGTGCCCGCGCCGGACGACGCCGAGCTGCTGTTCGGGCACGACGACCTGGGCCGGCTGCGCGAGCGCAACCTGCGACGCTACCTGGACGGTCCGCACGCGCCGATCCTGCTGCTCGGCGAGGCGCCCGGCTGGCGAGGGATGACCGTGACCGGCGTGCCCTTCACGTCGGTGCGCGAGGTGGAGGCCGGGGTGCTGCCGGGACTGGAGCTCCCGCCGGTGCCGCAGGCGCCGTGGGAGGCATCCAGCCGAGTGTTCTGGGAGACGATGCGCCAGTGGCGCGGCCCGCTCCCGCTGTCGTGGCCGGTGTATCCGCACCACCCCTTCGAGAGAGGGCGGCCGCACACGAACCGCACGCCGCGGTCGTCGGAGGTGCGGGCGGGCGGCCCGGTCGCCGATGAGCTGATCCGCGCCCTGGGCATCCAGACGGTCGTCGCTGTCGGCCGCAAGGCGCAGGGCGCGCTCGCCGAGGCGGGCATCGAGGCGCCGGCGGTGCGGCATCCCGCACAGGGCGGCGCGAAGCTGTTCACCGACCAGCTGCTCGCCCTCAACCGGGCGATGCTCGACGCCTGAGCCCCGACCCCCGGTACGCCTCAGTCGATCGGCGTCGCCTGCCGGTGCTCGGCCGTCTTCTGCACGTACCCGGCAGCGTTCCGCGCGATGGCCTCCCGCTCCTCGTCGGTGAGCTCGCGGCGCACCTTGGCCGGGACGCCGGCGACCAGCGAGCGCGGCGGGATGACGGCCCCCTGCGTCACGACCGCCCCGGCCGCGATCAGCGAGCCGGAGCCGACGCGGGCTCCGTTCATGACCGTGGCGCTCATCCCGACCAGCACGTCGTCCTCGATGGTGCAGCCGTGGAGCACCGCGTTGTGCCCGACCGAGACGTGCGCGCCGACCGTGAGCGGGAAGCCGGTGTCGACGTGCGCCGACACGTTGTCCTGCAGGTTCGACTCGGCTCCGATGGTGATGGGGGCGTTGTCCGCCCGGACCACCGCGCCGTACCAGACGCTCGCGCCGGCGGCGAGGGTGACGTCGCCGACGACCGTCGCTCCCGGCGCGACCCACGCATCGTCGGCGACCTGTGGCGACCGGTCGCCCGGCAGTGAGTACAGCATGGTCACTCCTTTGTTCACCTGCCGTTCACGGTACTTGACTCGCATTGACCCGTGCCGTATATTCCTTCTGGAATAATCAACCCGGAACAATATGACTGAACCACGCACCCTCACTCCCCTCGCCGTCGCGGCGCTCGCGCTGCTCGCCGAGGGCCCGTCGCATCCGTACGAGATGTACCAGACCCTGGTGCAGCGCTCCGAGGACCGGCTCGTGAAGGTGCGCCCCGGCTCGCTCTACCACACCGTCGACCGCCTGGCGCGGCACGGTCTGGTGCGCGCGACGGGCACCGAGCGCGAAGGCAACCGCCCCGAGCGCACCACGTATGCGATCACCGAGGACGGCACGAACGCCCTCTCCGAACGCGTCGCCGACATCATCGCGACCCCCGTCAACGAGTTCCCCGAGTTCCCCCTCGGCCTCGGGGAGTCGCACAACCTGCCCGTCGAGACCGTCATCGCGCTGCTCCGCAAACGCGTCGGGCTCATCCGGGCGGACATCGCCGTCTACGACGACGGGATCCGGACCGTGCGGGCGAAATCGCTGCCCGCCAAGTACTGGGTGGATGTGCGCTACCAGCGCGCAATGGCGGAGGCCGACGCGGCCACGCTCGAAGCCCTCATCGACGACCTCGAAACGGGAGCCCTCTCCTGGGATGAGGAAAAGCACTGAGCGACCCCGCTCTCAACAGGAAGAACGTGACAATGGAACGCGAACTGAAGCCGTGGCCGGCCCTCTGGGCCCTGGTCATCGGGTTCTTCATGATCCTGATCGACACCACCATCGTGTCGGTCGCCAACCCCTCGATCATGAAGGGCCTCAACCTCGGGACGGACTACAACGCCGTCATCTGGGTGACGAGCGCCTACCTCCTCGCCTACGCAGTGCCGCTGCTCATCACCGGGCGACTGGGTGACCGGTTCGGCCCGAAGAACCTCTACCTCTCCGGCCTCGTGGTCTTCACGCTGGCCTCCGCCTGGTGCGGGTTCTCCGGCAGCATCGGCATCCTCATCGCCGCTCGCGTCGTGCAGGGTCTCGGCGCCGCGTTGATGACGCCGCAGACCATGGCGGTCATCACCCGCATCTTCCCGCCGGACCGCCGCGGTGCGGCCATGGGCCTGTGGGGAGCCGTGGCCGGCGTCGCGACGCTGGTCGGTCCGATCCTCGGTGGCGTTCTGGTCGACAGCCTCGGCTGGGAGTGGATCTTCTTCATCAACGTGCCCGTCGGCATCGTCGCGTTCATCCTCGCGGTGCGCCTGGTGCCGAAGCTGCAGACCCACAACCACAGCTTCGACATCCTCGGCGTGATCCTCTCGGCGGTCGGCATGTTCCTGCTGGTATTCGGCATCCAGGAGGGCGGCACCTACGACTGGGGTGTCATCTGGGGCCCGATCACCGTCTGGGGCCTCATCATCTCCGGCATCGTGGTGCTCGCCGGGTTCGTGGTCTGGCAGGCCTTCAACAAGAAGGAGCCGCTGCTCCCGCTGCCGCTCTTCCGGGACCGCAACTTCTCGCTGTCGAACGCCGCAATCACCACCGTCGGGTTCGCGGTCACCTGCATGGCGCTGCCGCTGGTGTTCTACTTCCAGACCGTCCGCGGCCTGACCCCGACCGAGTCGGCTCTGATGCTCGCACCGATGGCCGTCTCCACCGGCGCACTGGCCCCGATCGTGGGACGCCTCATCGACCGGGTCAACCCGCGGAACATCGCGGTCGCCGGCCTGGTGCTGTTCGCACTCTCGCTGGGTCTCTACTCGTGGATGCTCTCGCCCGACGTCAACATCTGGCTGCTGCTTATCCCGAGCTTCACCCTCGGCATTGCGATGTCGGGCGTGTGGGGTCCGATCTCCACCACGGCGACCCGAAACCTCCCGATGAACCAGGCAGGCGCCGGCTCCGGCGTCTTCAACACCACCCGCCAGATCGGCGCCGTGCTGGGTAGCGCATCCATCGCCGCCCTCATCTCGAGCCGGCTGACAGCCGACCTGCCGAAGGCGCCGGGTGGCGCAGCCAACGCCAGCGGGGCCGCCTCCGGCACCGAACTGCCTCAGTTCCTGCACGCCGGGTTCACCCAGGCCATGTCAGAGGCTCTGCTGCTGCCTGCCGCGGTCGCCTTCCTCGGCGCCCTCGTGGTCATCTGGTGGGAGCGGCCGAAGCCGCGTGCCTGGGGCGCGGCGGCTCCGGCCGGAGCTTCGGCCGGTGTTCCGGCCGACGCCGGTGCCGTCGAGCCGGTCGCCGTCGGAGCGACGGAGGCCGCGAGCTCGACTCACGGTTCCCACGCGGCCCCGGTCCCGGTGGATGCGAAGCCGCACGGCTCGCACGCCGCCCCGGTCCCACCCGCGACGGATGTCGCGCCCGGTGAGGAGCCGCCGCACGGCGTCCACGCCGCCCCGGCCACCGACTGACCGGAGACCCGGCCGATAAGACGTGAAAGAGGGAGGAGGTCGCAGCCATCCCGGCTGCGACCGCGGCGACACCGTAGTGCCGCATCCGCTCGCTCAGCTCGCCGAGGTCGTCGGCCGACGGCACCCGGATCTCGACCTGGCCGAGGCCCAGCGCCAGCCGGCGGCGGCCAGCGCCTCGACTGTTCCAGGTGTTCATGGCCATGTGGTGGTGGTAGCCGCCGGCACTGACGAACAGCGCGCTGCTGCCCAACTCCGCGGTCGTCTCGAAGCCCAGCCGGTCGACGTAGAAGGCGCGTGCGGACGCGACGTCGCCGACGGACAGGTGCACGTGGCCGACGGCGGCGTCCCCGAACGACGCGATGCCGTCGGCCTCGGCCAGGGCCGCGCCGCGTTCGGTGAGGTGCTCGGTGAGGAAGGCGTTCGGGTCCAAATACAGCGTCGCCATCTCGACCTGGCCGTGCGTCCAGCTCCACAGGCTGCGGTCGCGGTCCCAGTACAGCTCGACGCCGTTCCCCTCCGGGTCGGTGAAGTAGAAGGCGGTGCTGACCAGGTGGTCGGCGCTGCCGGTGAAGGTGCCCGGCGCTCGGCGGGCGACGGAGTAGATCGCGGCGGCCAGCGCCTCCTGCGTGTCGAACACGATCGCCGTGTGGAACAGCCCCGCCTCGCCGGGCGACGCGTGCTGCAGCTCCGGAGCGTGCTCCAAGATCACCGCGGGCGTCGTGCCGCGGCCCAGGATGACACGGTGGCCCTCGGCGGCCAGCACGTCGAGCGTGACGGCGTCGCGGTAGTAGGCGGTCATGGCGTCGAGGTCGGCGACGCGGAGCGTGACCGCACCCATGGCGGAGTCGGCGGGCAACAGTTCGGGCATACCTGTTGAACGCCGGGCGGACCGGGACTATTTCACGTCTCGATCGCACCGCCGTTTTCGGCGAGGTACCGGCGGAGGGTCAGCGTGGGATCGGCGGCCTGCTCCCGTCGGTAGCGCGAGAAGTCGAGCTGGTCGCGCAGCGAGGAGCCCCCGCGCATCCGCTCGGCCTGCGCCCCCTCGACGGTCTGGATGCGCGACGCCTCCGCGAACAGCCGCTCCCGGTCGGCAGCGGCGACGACGAGCACGCCGTCGTCGTCCGCGACGATCCAGTGCTCCGGAGTCACCGCGACCCCGTCGAGGACGGCGGAGCGCATCGCGGTCCCGGCCGGCGGCACGCGGCGCGGGCCGAAGGGATGCGCTCCCCGGCTGAACACCGGAAGCCCGATCTCGCGCAGCTGCGCCGTATCGCGGTGCCGGCCCCAGATCACCGCGCCGGACAGCCCCGCGGTCGCCGCCTCCAGCAGCATGAGGTCGCCCACGCAGGCCTCGTCGTCGCGGCCGCCGTTGTCCACCACCAGCACGGCGCCCGGCGGTGCGTCGTCGATGGTCTCGAGCAGCACATCCACGCTGCCCAGGTGCGTCACGGGAGCGGCGGGGCCGGCGAAGGGATGCCCGGGCAGCAGGGCGAGCAGGCTGACCGGCGCCGTGCAGACGGGAAGGCCGAGGCGGACGGCGGCGTCGGCGACGGCGGCCGTGGCGGGAGGGGTGATCGCGTCCATGAACGGACGCTATACCGCGCGGCATGCGCGCGGGGGCATGCCACCGAACGTGGACCGGTACCCGGCTAGTGTCCGGTCAGCCGCTCCAGCAGCTCGCGATATCGTCCGGCGGTCCGCTCGACCACGTCGGCCGGCAGCTGCGGGGGAGTACCGCTCTTGTCCCAGTTCGCCGCGAGCCAGTCGCGGACGATCTGCTTGTCGAAGCTGGCCATCCGCTCCTCCGCCGTGGCGCCCGCAGTGTAGGCGGCGGCATCCCAGAAGCGGCTCGAGTCGCTGGTGAGGACCTCGTCGGCGAGGGTGATCTCGCCGGTGCTGCGGTCGGCGCCGAACTCGAACTTGGTGTCGGCGATGATGACGCCGTGGCGCTCCGCGATCGCCGCCCCGCGCTCGTACACGTGCAACGAGAGGCGGCGCAACTCTTCGGCCACCTCCGCTCCGACCAGCTCGACGGTGCGCTCGAAGCTGATGTTCTCGTCGTGCTCGCCCAGCGGCGCCTTCCAGGCCGGCGTGTAGATGGGCTCGGGCAGGCGGTCGCCGTTCTGAAGGCCACCGGGCAGCGTGATCCCGCAGACGCTCTGCGACTCCCGGTACTCCGCCCACCCGCTGCCGGTGAGGTAGCCGCGGACGACGCACTCGATCGGGAACATGTCGAGCGGCTTCACCAGCATCGATCGACCGGAGACGGCCGACGGGATGCGCTCCACGACACGGTCGCCGACCAGGGTGTGGTCGGGGATGAGGTGGTTCGGCACGTCGTCGAGCTGGTCGAACCACCACAGGCTCAACGTGGTCAGCAGCTCGCCCTTGCCCGGGATGCCGGGCTCCAGCACGTGGTCGAACGCGCTCACCCGGTCGCTCGCGACGACGAGCACGCTGTCGGCGACGGCGAGCCCGTCCGCGCCCCCTGGCACGTACAGGTCGCGCACCTTGCCCGAGTAGACGTGGACCCAGCCCGGAAGTTCGCTCACCCGTCCATCGTAGAGGGATGCGCGGAAGCGCTACGCGAGCAGCTTCGCCTTCGCCCCGGCGAACTCCTCGTCCGTGAGCACGCCCTGCGAGTGCAGTGTGGCGAGCTGCTGCAGCTTCGCCATCATGTCGTCGCCCGCGGCCGGCGCTGCCGGAGCGGCCTGCTGCTGCATCGCCGCCTGCTGCGCCGCAGCCTGCTGAGCCATCTGCTGCATCTGCGCCTGCTGTTCGTCGGCTTGCGCCTGCTGCTGGTCGTACTGACCCTGCGCCCTCTGCTGCTGGCGTCGTTGCACGTTCCCGGAGACCGCCGTGGCGGTTCCCGCGACGACCGCCGTGCGTGCCGCCATCCCGATCAGTCCCGGGCGTCCCATCCGTCCAAACGGCATGGTGTCCTCCTCAGCTCTCCGTTGTTTCGAGTTCTTCGTACGCCTCGGCCGCGACCGCGTTCAGAACGGGCGCAGGGATGCGCTCGCTGTGCAGCACGACGCCGCCGGACTCGAAGAAGCGGCTGGCCAGGGTCTTCGCCCACAGGTGCTCGATCACGAGCACCGCTCCCGTGGACCCCGGCTCGAGCAGCTCCGCGATGTCCTGCACGTCCTCGTCGCCGGCGAGACCGCTGGCGTCGAGTGTGACGTCGGTCATCCCGATCTCGTCGCCGATCTCCTCCAGCTCGATGATGTCGACACTCCCGTCGGGATGCCGCTCCACGAAGACCAGGTCGAGGAGGCGGACGGTTCCGCTCTCGACGAGGTCGAGGATCGCCTGAACGACCCCTGCCGACGGCCTGTCCGTGTCGAACTGCGCGACCATGAACTCCGCCGGACCGTACTCGAATTCCGCCATGACAGCCCCTCTCTCGGGCACCCACCCTGCTTTTCAGGGGCACCATACTGCTCGCCCACCCGGCCCGGCAACGCATGTTTTCGATCCCCTCGCCGGGCCGTTGCGGGTCCGGTCGCATCCGTAGGATGAGGGGAGTCGAACGGCCGGCCGGCCGCCGACGGGGACCCGAGGAAGGGCCGTGATGACCGAGAAGAACTGGGCAGGCAACTACGAGTACCGCGCCGAGCGGATCGCCCGGCCGACGTCGGTGGAGGAGCTGCGCGACCTCGTCGTCGGTGCCCCGGCGGTGCGGGCTCTGGGCAGCCGGCACTCCTTCAACGACCTCGCGGACACCGACGGACTGCTGGTCAGCATGGCGGGCCTGCCCGGAGCGGTGCGCATCGACGAGGCGTCGCGCACGGTGACGGTCGGCGGCGGCGTCCGTTACGGCGACCTCGCCCGCGACCTGCAGGACGCCGGCTGGGCCCTCCACAACCTGGCGTCGCTGCCGCACATCTCGGTCGCCGGGGCCATCGCGACGGCGACCCACGGCTCCGGGGACCGGAACGGCAACCTGGCCACCGCCGTCGCCGGCCTGCGCATCCTGAACGGGTCAGGCGAGCTCGTCGCCCTGCGGCGCGGAGACGACGACTTCGACGGCGCGGTCGTCGCACTCGGGGCGCTCGGCGTCGTCACCGAGGTGACCCTCGACATCCGCCCGACGTACGATGCGCGCCAGCGGCTGTTCGGCGGCGTGCCCTGGGATGCGGTGCTCGGCCGGTTCGACGAGCTCACCTCAGCGGCGTACAGCGTCAGCCTGTTCACGACCTGGGCCGAGGAGACGGTCTCGCTCGCCTGGCTCAAGGAGCTGGACGGCGTCCAGACGGCTGTCGGGGACGACTTCTTCGGCGCGCCGGCCCTGACCGAGGCGCGCCACATGATCCCGACGATGGATGTGCGCAACACGACCGAGCAGCTCGGCGTCGTCGGACCGTGGAGCGAGCGGCTGGCGCACTTCCGGTTCGCGTTCACGCCGTCGAACGGCGAGGAGATCCAGTCGGAATACCTCGTCCCGCGAGCGAAGGCGGTCGAGGCGATCGAGGCCGTGCGAGCGCTCGGCCCGGTGATCGCCCCGCTGCTGCAGATCAGTGAAATCCGCACGGTCGCCGCCGACGAGCTGTGGCTGTCCAGCGCCTACCAGACGGATGTCGTCGGCCTCCACTTCACGTGGTTCCGCGACCAGGCCGGGGTGGAGGCGGTGCTTCCGCAGGTGGAGGCGGCGCTGCTGCCGCTCGGCGCGCGCCCGCACTGGGGCAAGCTGTACGTCGACCGCGACCACGTCGTCCCGTCGCTCTACCCGCGCCTCACCGCCTTCGCGTCCCTGGCGGCCCGCTTCGACCCCGCCGCCCGCTTCCGCAACCCCTTCCTCACCAACCTCCTCCCCTAACCCCCACCGTCGAGTACACACTTTCTGCACGCGACGCGCCGGGCTGGGTCTAGTGGTGGATGCAACGGGCTGATCCGGGAGGATTCTGCTCATGGTCGGGACACGGTTGTCGGTGGTGGAGCGCGGCAAGATTGAGGCGTTGTGGGGGCAGGGTTTGCGGATTCCGCAGATCGCTGTGGTGTTGG
>NZ_JBFRGV010000017.1:0-54307 GCF_052115525.1 Leifsonia sp. 2MCAF36
CCGCCGCCCGGCCGCTCCGCCGCCCGGCCGCTCCGCCGCCCGGCGCCCCGCCGCATCTATGTGACGCAACACGCCGTCACCAGCGTCGCCGTAACGGCGTGTTGCGTCCACTCGATGCGCGGTCAGCCGCGGGGGACAGGCAGGAGGGTGACGGGGCCGAGGCGGCCGTCCGTGACGTCGACGGTGAGGTAGGTGCAGACCGGCTGCCGCCTGCGGTCGGTGGGCGATCCCGGGTTCAGGAGGCGCAGCCCGCCCGGCGACACGGTGTCCCAGGGGATGTGCGAGTGCCCGAACACCAGCACGTCCGCATCCGGGTAGTCGCGGTCGGCCCGCAGCTCGCGTCCCGCCGCCGGCCCGGTCTCGTGCACGACCGCGAACCGGACGCCGCCCAGCTCCACGCGCGCGACCTCCGGCAGCCGCCGCCTCAGCTCCGGCCCGTCGTTGTTGCCCCACACTCCGACCAGGCGGCGGGACCGCTGCTCCAGCAGGTCGAGCGTCGCCGCATCCACCCAGTCCCCGGCGTGGATGACCGCGTCGGCCGCGTCCACCTCCACCAGCACCTGCGCGGGCAGCGCGCGAGCCCGCTTGGGGACGTGCGTGTCGGAGATCAGGAGCAGCCTCACGAACGCACACAGTACGCAAAGCGCCGAGTCGGGTCTACTTTTCGCGCTATGGATCTACGCAACCTCGGAAACAGCGGAACGATGGTGTCGGAGTTCGCCCTCGGCACCATGACCTTCGGCGCGGAGGCCGACGAGCGGGCCTCCCACGCCATCATCGAGCTGTACCTCGAGGCGGGAGGCAATCTCCTGGACACGGCCGACGTGTACACGACGGGCGCCTCGGAGTCCATCATCGGCCGCTGGCTCGCCCGCAACCCCGGCCGTCGCGACGGCGTCGTCATCGCCACCAAGGGCCGCTTCCCGATGGGTGGGGGCCCCAACGACCTGGGGCTGTCGCGCGCCCACCTGCGCACCGCGCTCGACGCCTCCCTTCGCCGCCTCGGCGTCGACCACATCGACCTCTACCAGATGCACGCGTGGGATGCGCTGACGCCGATCGAGGAGACGCTGCGGTTCCTCGACGACGCGGTGACCGCGGGCAAGATCTCGTACTACGGCTTCTCCAACTACCTCGGCTGGCAGCTCACCAAGGCGGTGCACGTGGCCCGCGCCCACGGCTGGGCGCCTCCCGTGACCCTGCAACCGCAGTACAGCCTGATCGTGCGCGGCATCGAGCACGAAGTGGTGCCGGCGGCGCTGGATGCCGGGGTCGGCCTGCTGCCCTGGTCGCCCCTCGCGGGCGGCTGGCTGAGCGGCAAGTACCGCCGCGACGAGGCGCCGACCGGCGCGACCCGGCTCGGCGAGAACCCCACCCGCGGCATGGAGGCGTGGGAGGCGCGGAACGCGGATCCCCGCACCTGGGAGATCATCGACGCGGTGGATGCGGTGGCGCGCGAGACGGGAGCGTCCGCCTCCCAGGTGTCGCTGCGCTGGCTGAGCGATCGGCCGGCGGTGACCTCCGTCATCCTGGGCGCGCGCACGGTGGAGCAGCTGGAGGACAACCTCGGCGCGGCCGACCTCCGGCTGACCCACGACCAGCGCACCCGGCTCGACGACGCCAGCACTCCGCGCACCGACATCTACCCCTACGGGGAGCAGGCCGTCCAGCAGCGGCACCGCAAGCGCGAGGGCGGCCGCTGACACTTGCGCCAAATGTCGCCTTCGGGTCGGCCGAAGCCGACATTTGGGGCAAATCGCGGCGGGGGCGTGGCACCAGGACGGGGTGGACGCTCAGGAGGCGGTCGGCACCACCGTGAGTACCCGCTCGATGTACTCGAAGAAGGCGTTCATGTAGCCGCGGAGGAACTCCTCCGTACCCGGATCGGTGACCGTGCCGTCCTCCTCGATGAGGCCCGGCCGCATCCAGATGTACGCCTCCGGCGCGTTCATCTGCGGCGCCTGCAGGAAGCTCAGGATGCTGCGCAGGTGCTGCTGCCCGACGGCGGTGCCGATCTGGCCGGTCGACCCGCCGATGACGGCCGTGGCCTTGCGGGCGATGGCGTTCTCGCCGTACGGACGGCTCGCCCAGTCGATCGCGTTCTTCAGCGCGCCCGGGATGGACCGGTTGTACTCCGGCGTGATGAAGAGGAGCGCATCCTGTGCGGCGATGAGGCGCTTGAACTCGCGCGCCTCGGCCGGGAAGTCGCCGTCGAAGTCGCGGTTGTACAGGGGGAGGCCGCCGATCGGGATCTCGGTGAACACCAGATCGGACGGCGCCAGTCTCAGCAGCGCTTTCGACAGCGTGCGGTTGACGGAGTGGGCGGAAAGACTCCCCACGAAGTAACCGACCTTGTACGGGGGCTGGAGCTCGTTGATCGTCGCCATGAGCCCTATGCTGCCCCGCGCGCGCGAGGGAGTGAAGCCCTGATGATCCGTGTCTGAGGCGGCAGCCGGGCCGGAATAGGGCATCTTCCCGATGTCTCAGGGGGGCCTTAGCGAGAAGGCTGAGGTCATCGCCGGACGCGACCTGCGCGGCGAAGCAAGAGGGGATCGGATCATGCTGCTGGACGAGTTCGTGGACTTCCGGGTGCGGGTGGGCGAGACGGAGCGCCAAGGGGTGGAGCGCGAACGGGCGCTGCGGGCGCGCGAGCACGGGTGGTGGTCGCGGTCGCTGACGCGCGGGCGCCGCGCTGCGACAGGGGTTGCCTCGGCGGCCGGTGAGGCGGCCGTCCCGGTGGACGCGGCGCAGTCCGCGGGCCAGGAGACGGCGCAGCCTGCGGGGCAGCGCGAGCGGGAGCTGGCTCACGTCGGCCGCTGAATCGGCCGACGCGGGCGCCGCGAACGTCGTTCTGTCTGCGGTGCGCGAAGCTGCTCGCGCAGGGGGTCCGGATGTCGGTGGTGCATGGCACGATGAGGCCATGCGAGCAGCGACGTCGAGCGTCACACTGGTCGGGCGGGGGTCCGACCTGGCGGCGCTGCGCGACGAGTTGCAGGCGGCCGCCGCGGGGGAGCCGAGGGCGGTCGTCATCGGGGGAGAGGCCGGCATCGGCAAGTCGCGGCTGCTCGAAGAGTTCCTGAGCGAGCAGGAAGCGACGGCGACCGTCCTCCTGGGCCGTTGCGTCGACCTGGGAGACGACGGGCCGCCCTTCGCGCCGTTCGCCGGAGTGCTGAGGAGGCTCATCCAACTCGTCGGGCTGGAGCGCGTGCTCGAGGTCGCCGGGTCCAGCGCGGGCGTGCTTCCCGCCCTGCTGCCAGAACTGGCGGACGAGTCGGCCGTTCCTCCGCGGACCGGCGCGGAGCGACTCTACGAACTGGTGACCGACCTGCTCGAGAAGCTCTCGGCGGAGCGGCCCGTGGTCCTCGCCATCGAAGACCTGCACTGGGCCGACCGCTCCACTCTCGAACTGCTGCGGTTCATCGTTCGGATGGCCGAGCGTGGGCGCCTCCTCATCGTGCTGACGTACCGCAGCGACGAGGTGCCGCGCGGCCACGTCCTCCGGTCGTGGCTGCCCGAGCTCGAACGCACCCGTCGCGTGACGCGCTGGGAACTCGCGCGGCTCGGCCGTGCCCAAGTGGCCGAACTTGTCGAGCAGCTGCTCGGACGGGTCCCGGATGACGGCTCGCTGGAGCGCGTGACCGAGCTGAGCGAGGGTGTCCCGTTCTTCGTGGAGGAGCTGGTCGAGATCGACGGGCTGCGCTCGGGCGACGACCTGCCGGAGACGCTGCGCGAGCTGGTGCTCGCCCGGTTCGAAGGGCTGAGCGAGCCCGCACAGCGGCTGCTGCGCGTGCTGGCCGCCGGTGGAGTCTGCGTCACCCACGACCTGCTGGCCGCTGTCTACGAGGGAACACCCGAAGAGCTCGACTCCGCCGCCCGCGAGGCGGTGGTCGCCAACCTGCTCGCCGCCGACTCGACGGAGTACTCCTTCCGTCACGCGCTGGTGCGCGAGGCGGTTCACGCCGACCTGCTGCCGGGCGAGCGGACCCGGTTCCACACGCGATACGCCGAGGCGCTCGAGGCCAGCCCGCAGCGCTCGGCGGTGCAGCTGTCGTCGCACTGGCTCGCCGCGCACGACGTGCGCCGGGCGTTCCAGGCGTCGCTGGAGGCGATGGAGGAGGCCAAGCGGTCGTACGCATACGCGACCGCCGCGGCGATGGGCGACCGGGTGCTCGAATTGTGGGATCGCGTCCCCGACGCCGAGGCGCTGAGCGGCCGCGACCGCGTCGCGGTGATCGCGCGGACGGCCTCCGCCCTCCGCAACGCGGGCAACAACGAGCGTGCCCTGGCCCTGGTCGAGGTGGCGCTGGCCGAGTCCGATGGGCTGGCGCCGTCGCGCCGTGCGCGGCTGCTCCGAGACAAAGGTCAGTACCTCGCGAATCTGAACCGCCCCGGCTCGGCCGAGCTGATCGAGGATGCGCTGGTGCTGGTCCCACCGGGGGAAGTGCCCGCCGGCGACCCACTCCGGCCCCACCTGCTCACCGAGCTGGCGGCGGAACGGATGCTCGCGGGAGACTTCGGCGCCGCGATCCCGACGGCACGGGCGGCGATCGAGGAAGCAGAGTCGGCCCCCGCGCCGCTGCGCTCGGTCGCGCACAACATCCTCGCGGCCTCGCTCGTGTCGGCCGGACGGATCGCCGACGGCTTCGCCGAGTTCGACGTCGCGGGCGCGCTCGCCGCGGGCGATGCCGGTGCCACGCTGCGGTATGCGGTGAACGCCTCCGACGCCCTCAACTCGGTCGGCCTCTATGCCGAGGCCGTGCGCCTCGCCGAGTCGGGCGTCGCCCGGGCTCGCGAGCGCGGCGTGGAGCGGACCTCCGGAATCTGGCTCGCGGCGAACACGGCCGAGCCGCTGATCGCGCTCGGGCAGTACGACCGTGCGGAAGATCTCCTGCGCGTCGCGCTCGGCTTCGACGACCGCGCCGGGCTGTGCGCGCAGTTGCAGCGCGCCCGGCTGTGGGTGTGGCACGGCGAGCCGTCCCGGGCGGATGAGCTGCTCCGGCGGTTCCGCACCCCACTGCGGGCGCTCGCCGAGCTGGAACAGCAGACACGGCTGTCCCTCGCCCGGATCGCGGCCGAGACCGCCATCGCACTCGGCGACTACGAACGCGCCTGGGCGGAGACGCGCGGCATCGGATCTGCTCCGTTCCGGTCGATGCCCGGCTACGACCTCCCCGTGCTCGCCGGTGCTTCGCGCGCCCTCGCCGAGCTCGCGACACGCGGCAGCGTCGACGTCCTGGCCGAGGTCAAACGCCTCTCCACGGTGCTCGATGGGCTCCGTCAATGGCCGACCGCCCGCGCCTGGGCGCCGCTGATCGAAGCGGAGCTGGCGACGGCACTCGCCGCCGTGTCGGACACGACCGATCGCCCGACGCGCTACGCCGGCGCGCTCGACGCCTGGGAGTGCGCGACGTCAGCCGCAACCGATCCGGTCGCGCCCGTCCATCTGCGCCCCTACGCCCTGCTTCGTGCCGTACGCGTCGCGCTGCTCGCCGGCGAGCGCGCGCAGGCCGACGCGCTGGTGACGGAAGGACGCGCGCTGGCCGACGAGCGCGGCATCCGGCTGCTGGTGGATGCGGCCGACGCCCTGGCCGCGCACCCCGCCGGCCGCGCCGCACCGGCCGCAGCCGCGCACGGCGCTCCGCTCACCGACCGCGAGGAGCAGGTCCTCGCGCTGATCGAGCAGGGCCTCAGCAACAAGCAGATCGGCGAGCGCCTCTACATCAGCGCGAAGACCGCGAGCGTGCACGTCTCGAGCATCCTGCGCAAGGTCGGCGCGTCCAGCCGCACGGAGGCCGTCTACCGCGCTTCCCGCCCGACGCCGTAGCCGCCGGGGGGCCGCCACGACGGAACGATGGGACGCAACACGCCGTTGTCCGCGCGGCTTAACGGCGTGTTGCGTCCCCTCGATGCGTGGGGAGCGGTCAGCTCTCGACCGCGACCGCGCAACGGATGCAGAACTCGGCCGTCGGCCGGGCGCGCAACCGGTCGACACCGATGGAGCGGCCGCAGCGCGTGCAGACACCGTACGTTCCTCGATGCAGGCGCTCCAGCGCGGCGTCCACCGCGACGATGTCGTGTGCCGCGTCCGAGCGCAGCGCCTGCAGACGGCTCCACTCCGATGACAGCGTCGGCCCCTCCGGGTCGTGCTCGTCGTCCGCAGTCGACTCCGACCGCGACGCCAGCAGAAGGCCCAGAGACTCGGCCATCCGCTGAGACTCGGCGACATCGCTGAGCCGCCGTTCGCGCAGCAGGGCTCCCAGTTCCTCCAGCTCGGCGGCGTCGAGCGCGTCGTCGCGCCCCGTCACCTCGAGCTCGTCCGTGTTGGTCTCGTGCACGAGCGCACTCCTTCCGATCCCCCGACCGTCGCATCCCGATCGGGTCAGCGTACGCCCCGGCGCTCCGAACCGCCTCAGCGACGCGCGTAGGCTCAGCGGGTGCCCTCCTTCCGCGTGATCGTCGCCGTCGGCCGACTGCGGCCAGGGGTCGACCCGCGCTCGATCGAGCCGGCCGCGGCCGACGCGGCCCGCGAACTCGCGGTGGTGGAGGCCAGCAGCGTCGACGTCGTCGCCGGGGAGGCGCGGCTGACCGTTCGCTTCACCGAGGACACCGAGGGCTCGGCCCTTCGCGTGGCGGAGCACACGGTGGCGTACCTGCGCACGCTCGCGGAGCTCGGCGGCTGGCGGCTCACCGAGCGGGTCGGCGGCCGGTGGTTCCGTCGCGCCTGAGCGGGCAGCTGAGGTCGCGCCTAAGGTCGCGCCGGAGCGCGCCCTGAGCGCGCGGCTCACGCAGCGGCGATCAGCGACTCCTCGATCAGCCCGACGATCGCCGGGTCGTCCGGCTCGGTCTGCGGGCGGAAGCGGTGCACGACGCCGTCGGGCGTGATCACGAACTTCTCGAAGTTCCACTTCACCTTGCCCGCCTTGCCCTCCGCATCCGGGGCCTTGGTCAGCTCCTGATAGAGCGGATGCGCGTTCCGCCCGTTCAGCCGCACCTTCTCCATCATCGGGAAGGTGACGCCCCACGTGGTGGAGCAGTACTCCTTGATCGCATCCGTCGAGCTCAGCTCCTGCAGGAACTGGTTGCTCGGGAACCCGACGACGGTGAAGCCGCGGTCGCCGTAGGTCTCCTGCAGCTTCTCGAGCTTCTCGTACTGCGGTGCGAGCCCGCACCGGGAGGCGACGTTGACGACGAGGATGACCTGGCCCGCGTATGCGGACAGGCTGGTCGGCTCGCCGTCGATGGTCTCAAACGGAATATCCATCACGGTCATGTGGGAAGCGTATGGCCCCAGGCTCGGAACCGGCTCGGAGAATGCGTCAGCACTCGATGACGTTGACCGCGAGTCCGCCCTCGCTCGTCTCCTTGTACTTAGTGGACATGTCGAGTCCCGTCTGCCGCATGGTCTCGATCACCGTATCCAGCGACACCAGGTGCCGGCCGTCCCCGTGGAGCGCGAGCCGGGCTGCGGAGACCGCCGTGGAGGAGGCGATCGCGTTCCGCTCGATGCACGGGATCTGCACCAGGCCGCCGACCGGATCGCAGGTGAGGCCCAGGTGGTGCTCCATCGCGATCTCGGCCGCGTTCTCGACCTGCCGTGGCGTCCCTCCGAGCACCGCGCACAGCGCGCCGGCGGCCATCGCGCAGGCCGAGCCGACCTCAGCCTGGCAGCCGCCTTCCGCTCCCGAGATGGATGCGTTCGCCTTGAACAGGGAGCCGATCGCGGTC
Organism: Leifsonia sp. 2MCAF36; assembly: GCF_052115525.1. Classification (NCBI taxonomy): domain Bacteria; kingdom Bacillati; phylum Actinomycetota; class Actinomycetes; order Micrococcales; family Microbacteriaceae; genus Leifsonia; species Leifsonia sp. 2MCAF36. The sequence continues at coordinate 7,726 of NZ_JBFRGV010000017.1, forward strand.
GCGGTCAGCAGGTACTGGCGGATGCCTTCGAGGGACGCTCCTGGCACGAAGCGCAGATAGTAATGCGCGACCGCGGGGACGATGCCGGCAGCGCCATTCGTCGGAGCCGTCACCACCCGGCCGCCGGATGCGTTCTCCTCGTTGACCGCGAGCGCGAACGCGTGCAGCCACTCCAGCGCCGTCGCGCGTCCCGGGTCGTCCTGCACGGCCTCCAGGTCCTCGCGCATGGCGGCGGCGCGGCGACGGACCCCGAGGCCGCCGGGCAGCGTGCCGTCGCCGGCCAGCCCGCGCGCGACGCACTCGGCCATGGCCTCCCAGATCAGGTCCAGCCGCTCCCGGGTCGCTTCGGCGCCGTGCAGCGCGACCTCGTTCCGGCGGGCGACCTCGCAGATCGGGATGTCGTCCCGCTCGCAGATCGCCAGGAGCTCCTCGGCGCTGTCGTAGGGGAGTGGATGCGCGTTGCGCGCCGCGAGCGCGGCCTCCTCGCCGTCGCGCCGGATGAACCCGCCGCCGATCGAGTAGTAGGTCTCCTCCAGCAGCGGGAGCGGTGAGCGCTCGCCCGAGCCGTCGCGTCCCCACGCCCGCAGCGTCAGCGCGTTCGGGTGGCCCGGGAGGCGGGTGCGCGGCTCGAACGCGATGTCGTCCTTCGACAGCGGGATGCTGCGGCGTCCGGCGAGCAGCAGGGTCGCGCCGGGCTGGAGGCCGGACCAGGCGCCGCGCACATCCTCCGGGCGACACGTCTCCGGCTGCAGGCCGCGGAGGCCGGCGATCACAGCGTCGGGCGTTCCGTGGCCGATGCCCGTTGAGCCGAGCGAGCCGTACAGCGCGCAGGTGACCTGGTCGACGCGGTCGAGCATCCCTTCGGCGTCGAGGCGCGAGGCGAACGCGGCGGCGGCCCGGAGCGGTCCGACGGTGTGCGAACTCGACGGGCCGATGCCGATCGAGAACAGGTCGAAGGCCGAGACGTACGCTGTCATATCCTCCAGTGTATGTCGCCCGGGGCGCTGCTTTTCGGCGTCGGCGCGCGCATTCGCGCACGGATCGTGCGCCCACCCGCCTCCGGCCGCCGTCGCCGCCGTCCCTGCGCTCCCACCTCCGTCGGAGATCGTTCGCCGAATCTCCGACCCACCGCGGTCCGTCGGACCATACGACCGACTCCCGCCCGAATCTCCGACACAGGCCGCAGGATCTCCGACCCAGCCACGCCCGCTCGGCCCCGCGGTGACCCTGCCGCCGCGGGGATCACCGACGCGCGTCGCGACCTGCGCGCTGGTCCTCACCCGCCTCCGTCCTCACGACTTGCGACATCATGTCGCAACTCGACGCGATTTGGCGCAACGAGTCACGACTCGACGGGTGCGGGTGCGGGCGCACGCGAAGCGGCCGCCGCATCCCTCCGCAGGATGCGACGGCCGCCGTCAGGGGAGGCGTGCGCCGGTCAGGCCTTTCGCATGTATGCCCGCACGGTGAGCGGCGCGAACACCGCGACGATCACGGCGGCTCCGGCGAGGGCGATCCAGCCGTCCGCGCCGAAGGTGCCGTTGTTCGCCAGGTCGCGGACGGCGGTGACGAGGTGCGACACCGGGTTCACGTTCACGAACCACTGCAGCCACGAGGGCAGCGTGTCGACGGGAACGAACGCGTTCGAGAAGAACGTCAGCGGGAACAGGACCAGGAACGAGATGCCCTGGACGGAGCCGGCGGTCCGGGCGATGACGCCGAAGAACGCGAAGATCCAGCTGATCGCCCAGGCGCAGGCGATCACCAGGAGACCGGCAAGGATGACGAACCCGAGGCCGGCCGCCGGGTGGTAGCCCATCAGGAATCCGACCACGAAGGTGATCGTTGTGGCGATCGTGTAGCGGAGAGTGTCCGCCAGCAGGGCACCCGACAGAGGAGCGATACGTGCGATCGGCAGCGACTTGAAGCGGTCGAACACCCCCTTGTCCATGTCCTCCCGCAGCTGCACGCCGGTGACCACCGAGGTCGTGATCACGGTCTGCACGAGGATGCCCGGGATGAGCGTCGGCAGGTAGGCCTGCACGTCGCCCGCGATGGCCCCGCCGAACAGGTACGCGAACATGACGGTGAAGATGATCGGCTGCAGCGTCACGTCGAACAGCTGCTCGGGCGTCCGCTTGATCTTCAGCAGGCCGCGTCGGGCCATGGTGAGCGTGTTGGCGACGGTCTGGGTGATGCTGACGTGGTTCTTCAGCCGCCGCTCGGACGGCGGGGTGATGGTGGTGGTGGCGATGGCGCTCATGCGCGGACCTCTTCTCCTGTCTCGGCCTTCTCTTCTTCGGCGGGCGCGTCGTCCGCGTTCTCGTCTTCGACGCCGTGGCCGGTGAGGGTGAGGAAGACCTCGTCCAGCGTCGGCTTCTGCACGGACATCTCCTGCAGGTGGATGCCGGCCTCGCGGAACGTCACGAACAGGTCGGTGACGGCGTCCGCGTCGCGCATGGGCGCGGTGATGCGGGAGCCTTCCGGCGACACCACCGCATCCACTCCGAGCACCGTCTGGATGGCGCGGCGCGCGTCCTCGATGTCGGCCGGGTCGGCGAGGCGCAGCTGCAGCGAGGATTCGCCGACGGATGCCTTCAGCTCGTCGGCGGTTCCCTCGGCCACGACTCGTCCCCGGTCGATGACCGCGATGCGGTCGGCCAGCTGGTCCGCCTCGTCCAGGTACTGCGTGGTGAGCAGCACGGTGGAGCCGGTGGCGACGAGCCGGCGGATGGTGTCCCACATCTGTGAGCGCGTCCGCGGGTCGAGGCCGGTGGTTGGTTCGTCGAGGAAGATGAGGGGCGGCTGCGCGATCAGGCTGGCGGCCAGGTCGAGGCGCCGGCGCATGCCCCCGGAGAACTTCTTCAGCGGACGCTTGGCCGCATCCGTCAGCCCGAACTCTTCGAGCAGTTCGGCGGTCTTGCGCTTGGCCTCCCGCCCGGAGAGCCCGAGGAGGCGCGAGAAGATCATGAGGTTCTCGTTGGCCGAGAGGGTCTCGTCGACGGAGGCGAACTGGGCTGTGACGCCGATGAGCTGGCGGACGACCTGCTGCTCCCTGCGGACGTCGTGGCCGAAGATGAAGGCCTCGCCCGCGTCCGGTTTGAGCAGCGTGGCGAGCATGGAGATGGTGGTGGTCTTGCCGGCGCCGTTGGGGCCGAGGACGCCGTAGACGGCCCCGGCGCGGACGGTGAGGTCGACGCCGTCGACGGCGCGGTTGCTGCCGAAGGTCTTGACGAGCCCGTGGGCTTCGACGGCCCACTCCGAGCTGCGAGTCATGATGGTCCTTTCCTGGTGGGAAATGGTGATGTCTCGATGGTGCGGGCGCGCGCTTACACCGCCCTTACGTGCCGCTTACACGGCGGGTTGATCGTTGTAAGGGCGTGTGAGTGAGCGGCCGGTGAGCGCCGAGGGGAGTGAGCCGGCGGGATGCGCGGCTCAGGCCGCGCGCCGCGCCGACGCGAGCAGTGCCTGACGGTCGACGCCGGCCAGCGACAGCGCGCGTGGCACCGTGCCGAGTTCCAGCCCCAGGATGGCGGCGAGCAGGTCGAGTTCGCCCGACCGCTGGCGCCGGTTCGCTGCGGCGACCCGGTGGGCGCGGACGAGTGCCTCCCGCGCGGAGGCGCCCCAGCGCGGCCGGGTGACGCGGGGCGCGGCGGCCAGGCGCTCAGCGGGTGGTGGGGTTACCCCCGCGACGCGGAGGCTGGCGGCGCGCTCGTCCGCGAGCGCCGCCTCGAGGCGGTCGGGGGCGAGGCCCGCGTCGGCGAGCGTGGCGCGGACCGCTGCGCTGCCTTCGCGGGACAGGGCGACCAGGAGGTGCTCGGCCTCGACGAGTGACGAGTTGCGTTGCTCGGCCTCGGTCACCGAACGGATGATGATCGGGCGCAGGGCGCGCGACAGCGGTTGGCCCGGCACGTTCTGCGTGGTGCCGGGAGGGGTCTCAGACATTGCGTCTCCTCAGTTCGACGCCGGCGGCGGCCACCCGGCGCAGATGCTTCTTGTGGACCGCCTGGCGGGTGATGCCGAGCGCGTCGGCGATCTGGGTCCAGCTCCAGCCCTCGCGGAGGGCGCGCTCGACCTCGGCGTCTTCGAGGCGGTCGGCGAGCTCGCGGAGCGCGACGACGGCGGCGAGGCCGTCGGCGACGCCTCCGACCGGGTCGGGGAAGGGAGTGGTTGGAGTCATGCAAGCAACTATAGTTGCTTATTCGTGGATGTCAACCAAAGTTGCTAACGCGACGCGCGCACCTCGGAGAGCAGCTCCAGACCGCGCACGACCGCGTCGACGGGGGAGAGAGCGGCGACCGCGGCGGCGGCGGCAGCCACGGGCTCCGGGCCCCAGGTCTCCGCGATGCGCGCGGCGAGGACGTCGCGGTGCAGCGTCGCAACATCCTGACGGGAGTTCGCCCGCGCGGCCAGCGCGAACAGCGTGGCGCCGGCGGTGAGCCAGGTGTCGTCGGCAGCGTGCCGCTCTGCCGTGACCGGGTCGAGCATCCACACGGCGTAGCCCACGAAACCCGACCCCATCACCGGCTGGTCGAGCGTCGGCGGCCTGAGGCGCGCGGTCACCAGCATGCGGGTCCGGAGGGCGGCGGCCGCCGCGTCCGTCTGGTCCCGGTCGATCACATCCGACAGGGTGTCGTCGGCCCCGAGCCGGACGACCAGGGCCGCGGACCCCAGCATGATCATCCACGGGCTCATCGTGCCGGCCCGCACGTCGCGCGGTTCGGTCATCGCGCTGAGTGCCTGGTCGTACAGCCGCACGGCCTCCGCCCGGTCACCCTCGGCGAGCGCGATCTCGGCCATTCCCGCGTATCCGACGGCGTAGTAGTCGGCATAGTCGAACCCGGTCCGGTCGACCTCGGCGGAGAGGTAGCGGTCCAGCAGCCGCCGCCCGCGAGCGGTGTCGCCGGCGGAGATCGCATTGATGGCGATCAGCCAGTCGAGTTGGCGGAGGTCGCCGTCCGCCTGCAGCAGCGACATCTGTTCGTAGGCTCGCTGCGCCCACTCCAGGGCGTCGTCGGGATGCGCGAGCTGGCTGTGCGATTGGGCGAGCGACTGGGCAGCTGAGGCCAACGACCACGTGTCTCCCACGATCTGCGCGTTCTGCCAGGCCCGCGTCCCGGAGGCGAGGGCCGCATCCAACTCGCCCGCATTCTCGTGCAGTTGCGCGCGCATCAGGTTGCCCATTGCGGCGGTCTCCGGAATGGAGGACGCAGCGTACTCGGTGAGCAGCGCGATGCCGGAGTCGTTCCGGCCGGCGTGCAGGACGAGCGCGGCCATGGCGTCGAGGCGGTGATCGGCGAACGAGCGGGTGCGGCGCATCCGGCGCAGACGCGAGATCGCGCGAGCGGCGGTCCGCAGGTCGACGAAGAGGAACGTGCCGCCGATGATCGTGTAGCAGGCGGCAACCGCCTCCCGCAGCTCGCCGGTCGGCTCCCAGCCCGCCAGCGCCGTCATCACCGGACCGCCGAAGCCGAGCACCTCCGAGTGCGCGCTACGCAGCGACCAGTAATACGAGAGGGCTGCGAAGACGACCGCGACGGTCTCTCGTCGGCCGTCATCGAGGGCCGAGCGGAGCACCATCACCAGGTTGTCCTGCTCGGCGGTCACCCGCTGGAAGGTCGGCACCTGCTCACGGCCGTGCATCCGGGCCAGCGCCTCCCGGCAGAATGCGGTGGCCCAGGCATCCATGCCGGCCACGACGTCGTCCTCCTCGCCGGCCGCCTGCAGCTCGCGGTCGCCGAACTCGCGCACGGTTTCCAGCATCCGGTAACGGAGCAGGCCGATGCCGACGTCCTCGGTGACGGTCACCAGCGATTGGGTGACCAGGGCATCGATGTCGTCGAGCACCGACACCGCGAGCGGGCCGGCGACAGCCTCCGCGGCCTCCTCGCTGAAACCGTCGGGGAAGCGGGCGAGCCGCCGCAGCAGCGCCTGCTCGGACGTGCCGAGGAGGTTCCAGCTCCACTCGATCACGGCGAGCAGGGTGCGGTGGCGCTCCGGTGCCGTGCGCTCGCCGCCGGTCAGCAGGGCGAAGCGGTTGCCGAGCCGCCGCTCGATCTCCTCCACGGAGAGGGAGCGGGTGCGCGCCGCAGCAAGCTCGATCGCCAGGGGGAGGCCGTCGAGACGATCGCAGAGGCGGGCGACGAGCTCGAGGGGCAGCACGGCGCCCGGACGGGCGGCGCGTGCCCGCTCGACGAACAGGGCGACGGCGGGGCCGTACTCGCCCGCTGCGACGCCGTCGGGGCCTTGCGCAGACCCGCTTTTCACCGGGTCGCCGCTCTTCAACGAGTCCAACGGATAGACGCGCTCCGCCCCGATCGCCAGCGGGGCGCGGCTGGTCGCCAGCACCCGGACGGCGGTCGTGGAGTCCAGGATGTCCTGCACATACGCGGCCGCCGCATCCACGATGTGCTCGCAGTTGTCGACGATCAGCAGCGTCTCGCGCTCCGACAGCAGGCCCAGGATGCGCGAGCGCAGGTCGAGCTGCGCCCCAGGGTCGGTCGGCCGGGCGGCGCGCGCCTCCCGGATGCCCAGGGTGGACGCGAAGGCGAGCTCCACATCCTCACCGGTGCGGACGCTTGCGAGCTCGACCACGATGACCGCCGGCGTGTGGACGGCGCGGTTGCCGACTTCCTGCGCCAGCCGGGTCTTGCCCAGGCCGCCCGGGCCCAGGATGGTGGTCAGCCGGGAGGTGGCGACGAGGTCCTCGACCGCCTCCAGGTCGTACTCGCGGCCGACCAGGGCGTTCGGTGCGGACCGCAGGCCGATCCGGATGCGGCGGGGAGCGGTCGGGCGCTCCTCCTCGTCGGCGGCGAGCAGTTCGGCGTTCAGGGCGACGAGCTCGGGGCCGGGACGCGTCCCCAGCCGGTCGAGCAGCGCCTCCTTCAGCTCGGCGAAAGCCAGGAGGGCCTCGCTGCGCCGGCCGGCCTCGGCCAGGGTGCGCAGCTGCTCCAACCGCACGGTCTCGTCCAGGGGCCGCTGGTCGATCAGCGGCTGGAGGTCGGCGAGCGCGCCGGCGTGATCGCCGGTCGCCCGGCGGGAGCGCGCCCGGAGCAGCAGGAGGTCGTCGCGCAGCGTCGCCGCCGTGCGCAGCAGCTCGTCGGCGAGCGGCGTGCTGCCGAGCTCGGCGCCCGGCTCACCGCGCCACAGCCGGAGGGCGGCCGTGGCCTCGGCGGCGGCGGACGACGCATCGCCGGCGCGCAGGGCGGCGGTGGCCCGGTCGAGCGCCCGGCGGGCCAGCCCGAGGTCCGTCTGCTCGGGGGACACAGCGAGCGCGTAGCCGCCCGGCGTCGACTCGAGGAGGCCGTCCGCGCTGGTGGTGCGCACCCGCGAGACGAGGGTCTGCAGCGCGGCGCGTTCCTGCCGGGGCGGGGCGTCATCCCACAGGTCTTCGACCAGGGAGGGCACGGTCGCCGCGCCGCGCGCGAGCACGAGAGCGACGATGAGGCTCTTGCCGAGCGCGCCGGCCGGTTCGGTCAGGGCACCGCTGCGGTCCTCCACGAGCACCGGGCCGAGCACGGCGACACGGGGAGGCGGGGGCGCGGTCTGCACCCGCCGATCTTAGCCAGTGCGGCCCTCCGCCGCGTGTGTAGGCTCGGCGACATGGCGTTCGACTGGTCGCAGTTCTATGAGGAGCAGGGCGGACGCGGCGTGCGGCCGACCTTCCAGAGCGCGCTCGCCGCCTGGGCCGCAGCCGGGGACGGTTCGGCCGGGGACGGTTCCCCCGGCGAGGCGATCGACCTGGGCTGCGGGGACGGCGTCGAGACCCGGCACCTGGCCGAGCACGGCTGGCGCGTCCTCGCGATCGACGCGGACCCGGGCGTGGAGCAGCGGGTGCGGAAGGGCCTGTCGCCGGAGGCGTCCGAGCGGGTGACCGTCCGCCGGGCGCCGTTCGAGCAGCTGGGCGACCTCCCGGCCGCCGACCTGGTCTATGCCGGCTTCGCGCTGCCGTTCTGCGACGAGAGCCACTTCCCGTATCTGTGGGCGGACGTGCGCGAGGCGCTCCGACCCGGCGGCCTGTTCGCCGGCGAGCTGTTCGGCCCGCACGACGAATGGGTGGGACGCCCCGGGATGAGCTTCCACGACCGCGCGCATGTCGAGGGGATGCTGACCGGGATGGACGTGCTGCAGCTGGTCGAGGACGACCGCCGCGGGATGTCGTTCGAGGGCCCGAAGCACTGGCACGTCTTCCACATCGTCGCCCGCGCGGTCTAGCCTGCCGCGGCCTGCCGCGGCCGCCGCGGGCGACGTGCCCCTAACGGACCGTCTTGCGCGCCGTGATCTGCCCGGTGTCGAAGCCGAGCAGGTGCAGGCCGCCGTGGAAGCGGGCGTGCTCGATCTTGATGCACCGGTCCATCACCACCGTGAGGCCCTTCGACTCGCCGTATTCGGCGGCCTCCTGGTTCCAGATCCCCAGCTGGACCCACACGGTCGGTGCGCCGATCGCGACGACCTCGTCGATGACCGCCGGGATGTCGCTCGCCTTGCGGAACACATCCACGATGTCCGGAACCTCGGGCAGCGATGCGAGGTCGGGGTAGGCCTTCTCGCCCAGGATCGTGTCGGCGTTCGGGTTGACGAAGTACACGCGGAAGTCGCTGGACTGCTGCAGGTAGGTGCCGACGAAGTAGGAGGAGCGCGCGGGATTCGGTGAGGCCCCGACGATCGCGACGGACTTCGCCGCGCGCAGGATGCGGAGCCGCTCCTTCGCGTCCGGGCCGACCCACGTGCGCTGCGACTTCAGCAGCTTCGCGAGCGGCGAATCCGACGGCAGCGTGCAGCTCAGACCGTTGACGAGCGGGACTTCCGTCGTCGACTCCGTGGTGGCCTCGGGTGTCGCGGTCGTCATGCTGCGTTCGCCTCCTCGACGGCGTGCGTAAGCGCCTGATCCAGATCGTAGATGATGTCCTCGACGTCTTCGATGCCGACGCTGATGCGCACCACGCCGGGCAGCACACCCGCGTCGATGAGCTGCTGCTCGCTCAGCTGCGCGTGGGTCGTCGAGGCGGGATGGATCACCAGTGTCTTCGCGTCGCCGATGTTGGCGAGGTGGCTGGCCAGGTTCAGCGACTCGATGAACGCCTGCCCGACCGCGCGGCCGCCCTTCACCTCGAAGCTGAAGACGCTGCCCGCTCCCTGCGGCAGGTACTTGAGGGCGCGCTCGTGATGCGGGTGCTCGGGAAGGCCGGCCCAGTACACCTTCTCGATGCGCGGGTCGGCGTCCAGCCATTCGGCGACGGCGCGGGCGTTGTCCACGTGCGCCTGGATCCGGTACGGCAACGTCTCGACGCCCTGCGCGAGCAGGAACGCCGAGTGCGGGGCGAGCGTCGGTCCGATGTCGCGCAGCTGCTCGGCGCGCAGCCGGGTCAGGAAGGCGTACTCCCCGAAGTTGCCCGACCACTGCAGGCCGCCGTACGACGGCACCGGCTCGCCGAACAGCGGGAACTTCGAGGAGTGCCAGTCGAACCGTCCGCTCTCAACAACCACCCCGCCGAGGGTTGTGCCGTGACCGCCGAGGAACTTGGTGGCCGAGTGGATGACGATGTCGGCACCCCACTCGATCGGCCGGTTGAGGTAGGGAGTGGCGATGGTGGAGTCGATGGCCAGCGGGATGCCGGCCGCGTGCGCGACCTCGGCCAGGCCCGCGATGTCGGCGATCTCCCCGGACGGGTTGGCGATGGTCTCCGCGAACAGGATCTTCGTCCGGTCGGTGATCGCCGCCGCGTAGTCGGCGGGGTCGGAGCTCCGCACGAACGTGGTCTCGACGCCGAAGCGGCGGAGTGTGACGTCGAGCTGGGTGATCGAGCCGCCGTACAGATTGGCGGAGGCGACGATGTGGTCCCCGGCACCGACGAGCGAGGCGAAGGTGATGTACTGCGCGCTGAGGCCCGAGGCGGTCGCGACCGCGCCGAGGCCGCCCTCGAGGCTGGCGATGCGCTCCTCGAATGCTGCGACGGTCGGGTTCGCGAGCCGGGAGTACACGTTGCCGTACTTCTGCAGAGCGAACCGTGCGGCGGCGTCGGCGGTGTCGTCGAAGACGAACGCGCTGGTCTGGTAGATCGGGAGGGCGCGAGCGCCGGTCACCGGGTCAGGGATGTTGCCCGCGTGGATCGCCCGCGTGCGGAAGCCGTACTCACGATCTGCCATGCGGTTACGCTACCCGACCGTGCTGACCCACACCGCTGCGAGGGCGAGCACCGCGATCAGCGCCCAGGACACGAGCGCCGTGACGAGCGCCCGCCAGCCGGTGCCGACCAGCGTGCGCAGGCGCACCGCCGTCCCCAGACCGAACAGCGCCATGGCGAGCAGCACCGTCTGCAGGGTATCGGCGGAGTCGGTCACGACGGCCGCAGGATGAACGAACGTGCGTGCGAGCACGGCGACGATGAACCCGGCCACGAACAGCGGCACGATCGGCGGCCGCTTCACCGCCGGGTCGCCCTCGACGTGCCGCCGACGCTCGACGACCGCGGCCACCGCCACCATCGGCGCCAGCATGAGCACGCGGGTCAGCTTGACGACGACGGCCACCGACAGTGCGGCAGCGCCGGCGAGCTGCGCCGTCGCGACGACCTGTCCGACGTCGTGCACCCCTGCGCCGACCCAGTGGCCGAACTGCTGCGCATCCAGGCCCAGGGGATGCCAGAGCAGCGGCAGCACGAAGATCGCGAGCGTCCCGCACAGTGTGACCAGAGCGACCGGAGTCGCCGCCTCCTCATCCTTCGTCTTCACCACTCCGCTCATGGCGCCGATGGCGGACGCACCGCAGATCGAGAATCCGGTGGCGATCAGGAGCGGCTGGTGGCCGGGCAGGCGCATCAACCGTCCGATCCAGAACGTCCCCGCGAAGCTCAGCAGGACCACGGCGACGGTCGTGGCGATCGCCACCCAGCCGAGGCCCGCGATGTCGCCGAGGCTGAGCTTGAGGCCGAGGAGCACAACGCCGACGCGCATCAATCGCCGGGCGCTCAGCGAGAGCCCGGGAGCCAGCGATCCGGCGACCGCCGGGCGCGCGACAGGCAGCTGGCCCACCACGATGCCGAGCACGACCGCCGCGGTCAGCAGCGGAACCGCGGGCACCAGCCAGTGCACCGCCCAGGCCGCAGCCGCGGCGAGGGCGCAGACGAGGACTCCCGGGAGCCACGGCAGCGGTCGGCGCACGGCCGGGGAGGGAGAGCTCACCGCTCCATTCTGGCCAACCTCCGCTCAGAGCGCCGACAGCAGCTTCGTCCCGTCCGGCACTCCCAGACCCGTGCAGGCATCCCAGCCCGCAGCTGCCTGGTAGGCGCCGTTGTCGCCGGTGACGATGTCCCGGAATCCCTGTGCCACCTGCCCGGCGCCGACCGAGTCGTACAGCAGCGGCTGCGCCAGCCCGAGCGGCTTCCCGGTCGACTGGGCGAGCCGCGCCACGAGCGCCGCCCACAGCGGGGCGACCGCGCTGGTTCCGCCGATCACGGTGTCCTGCCCGTCGACGCGGACGCGGTACCCGGTCTGCGGGTCGGCCACAGCCGACACATCGGGAACCCCGCGGCCGCCGGGGCCGTTCGCCGCGCCCCCCGCATCCGTGCCTCCGGCCCCGCTGGGGACGCCGACGCTCTTCTGCCAACTCGGCAGCGGGAAGACGGCGCTGACCCCGCCACCGGTCGCCCCGCGCCCGGTTCCGTTGTTCCAGACGGTCTCCGACCGGACCGCTCCGGTCGAGGTGTCGGCCTCCAGCCGCGTGCCGCCGCAGGCGAGTGCGTGCGGAGACGATGCGGGGAAGTCGACGTGCGCCTGCCCGTCGCCGACACGATCGCTGCTGCCGTCGTCGCCGGCGGCCACCGTGGTGGTGACGCCGAGCGCTGCCGCATCCTGCAGCGCCTGGTCGAACGCCGTCCGCGCCTGCGCCGTCCACTGGTCCTCCGACTGACCCCAGCTGATGCTGATCGCTGCGGGCGTCGGGTCGGCGTGGGCGGCCGTGCTGACCGCATCCAGAAAGCCGGCGTCGGTGTTGGGAGCGAAGTAGACCAGAATCGTGGCGGCGGGAGCGAGGCCACCCACCACCTCGATGTCGAGCATGACCTCACCGTCCGCTCCGTTCGGGTTGCCGTCCGGCGCGTTCGAGGCGCCGTCCACTCCGACCGCCGTGATGGACGGCGTCGGGATGCCCAGCCCGGCGAAGTAGGTATCGAGATCGGACTGCACGTACCCGCCGCCCAGCTCGATGATCGCGACCGTCTGCCCGCTGCCGTCCGTCCCCTTCGGGAAGGAGTACACCTCGCCGAGCTGCGGCGGCGTGTAGCTGGTGTTGACGGCGGCGGAGGGGACGTACCGGAACTGGGCGCGCGCCTGCGGGCGGTCGTCCAGACCGAGCACCGCAGTCACCACGCCGGCAAGAGCAGCGGGGATGCTGAGGCCGCCCGTGCGCTGCCGGTACGTGGGCGCATCATCGCCCGCGTCCTCCGGCGTCGACCGGGCGAGATCGGTCCCGAATGCGCGCGCGACCGTCTGGACCGGGCCGGACACGCGCACCCGTCGACCTGCCGGGTCCGCCTCGTCGACGGTCAGCCCGATGCCCTCCAGCGTGCTGCGGACCAGCTCGACGTCCTCCGGCGAGGCGCCGTAGCGCTCGGCCAGCTCGTCGCGGCTCAGCGGCTCGGCGAAGGCGCTCTCCGGAAGCTCCGCGCGCCGCCGCAGCACCAGTGTGGCCTCGACGCGAGAGTCTGGCGCGAGACCGCCGTGCGACCGGAATCCCGGTCGGTGGGGGCGTTCGCTCCCGGGAAGGGGGACCAGATCAAGGGGCTGCTCGGCGTCGCTCATACCCCTCGGTCTACCACCGACAACCGACACCGCACAGGGCGCGGGCTTCCGAAGCTCACACCCAGCTGGGCAGCCACATGTGAATCTGCCAGAACCAGAACGGCACCTGCTGCGCGGTCCAGATCGGCCAGAAGAACGCGCTCACCGCAGCGCAGAGGGCCAGGAACACAGCCGTCCACACGATCCCGCGCCGCCGACGCGGTTCCGGGTCAGATCGCGTGCCCAGCACCATCGCGATCACCGCGGTGAGCGCGAGGATCAGGTAGGGCTCGAACGCGATCGAGTAGAAGGTGAAGATGGTGCGACTCATGTAGAGCCACCACGGCAAGTATCCGGCCGCCAGCCCGGTCAGAATGAGCCCGATGCGCCAGTCGCGGGTGCGGATCAGCCAGTACGCCAGGAACAGGATCGCGGCGGTCCCCGCCCACCAGATCAACGGGTTGCCGAGCGAAGTGATCGCCGAGGAGCAGGAATCGGTGGCGCACCCCTGCTGCCCCCGGATACTGCCGACGTAGTACATGCTCGTCGGCCGCAGCATCAGGGTCCAGGTCAGCGGGTTCGACTGGTAGGGATGCGGCGTGTGCAGGTTGATGCTGTAGCCGTACATCTCCGTCTGGTAGTGCCAGAGGTTCTGGATCCAGAGCGGAACCCAGCTGAAGGCGCCGGTCCACTGCATGTGCAGCGCCTGTGCCCAGTGCCGGTAGTAGCCGCTGCTCGAGAAGATCCACCCGGCCCAGGTGGTCACGTAGGCGACGAACGCCAGCGGCACCATGAGCACGAAGGTGGCGGGCGCCTGCTTGAGCAGCGCTCCGCTGACGTAGAACGGCAGCCGCTCGCGACGGCGGGCCACCGCATCCACCACCACGGTGTAGATGGCGAAGAACGCGAGGAAGTAGAACCCCGTCCACTTCACGCCGGCGCACAGCCCGCACAGGATGCCGGCGGCGATCAGCCATGGCCGCCACCACAGCACCGGCCCCCAGGCCGGGTCGCGCCCTGTGGAGCGCGCAGCCGCCACGCGGGCCGCCAGCCGGTCGGCGGCCCACCTCCGGTCGAGCAGGATGCAGCCGAACGCCAGCAAGGCGAAGAACATCACGAAGTTGTCGAGCAGGGCGACCCGGCTCATCACGATCGCGTGACCGTCGATCGCGAACAGGAAACCGGCGATCGTGGCGAGCATCGTCGAGCGGAACAGCATCCGGGCGATCAGGAAGACGAGCAGCACGGCGATCGTCCCGGCCACGGCGGTCGAGACCCGCCAGCCGAACGAGTTGTCCGGTCCGGTGGCCGCCATGCCGAGCCCGATCAGCCACTTGCCGAGCGGTGGATGCGCGACGAACGACGGATCGGACGAGAAGATCTGGGTCTGGCCGGCCGCGAAGCGCCCGTCCGCTTTGTCCGGCCAGCTGCCCTCGTAGCCGAGATTCCACAGCGACCAGGAGTCCTTCACGTAGAAGGTCTCGTCGAAGATCAGCGAGTGCGGCTGGCCCAGGTTCCAGAGCCGGAGGATCGCCGCGAGCAGGGTCACGCCGATCGGCGCGCCCCAGTACCAGAGCCGCAGTCGGCTGGGAGTGCCGAGGACGCGGGCCCACCAGTCGTCGAGGCGGCTGCCGACGGGCTCCCGGGCGACATGTGCGGCCGGGGCGTCGGTCGGAGGTGCTGAGGTCACCAGGCCATGCTAGGGGCGGAGGCTTCGTGTCGCCTTTCGACTGACAGACTAGAAGCCATGATCATCCTCGCCGCCACCCCGATCGGCAATCTCGGCGACGCCTCCCGGCGCCTGGTCGAGGTGCTGGGCTCGGCCACGGTGGTGGCCGCCGAGGACACCCGTGTCGCGCAACGGCTGCTCGCCGGACTCGGGGTCACCAACCGGCCCCGGCTGATCGCCCTGCACGACCACAACGAGCGGGAGCGCGCCGGCGAGCTCGTCGAGCTGGCGCGCGACGAGGATGTGGTGCTGCTCTCCGACGCCGGCATGCCGACCGTCAGCGACCCCGGCTTCCACCTGGTCGAGGCGGCGGCTGCGGCCGGCGTCGCGGTGACCGCCCTTCCCGGTCCGTCGGCCGTTCTGACGGCGCTCGCCGTGTCCGGGCTGCCGACCGACCGTTTCACCTTCGAGGGCTTCCTGCCGCGCAAGCAGGGGGAGCGGCTCGCGACCCTCCGGGCGGTGTCGTCGGAGTCGCGCACGATGGTCTTCTTCGAGTCGCCGAACCGGCTCGCCGCCTCCCTCGCCGACATCGCGACGGCGCTCGGCGACGACCGGCGCGTCGTCGTCTGCCGGGAGCTGACGAAGCTGTACGAGGAGGTTCGGCGCGGCACGGCGGCGGAGCTCGCCGCCTGGGCCGCCGAGGGGGTGCGCGGCGAGATCGTCATCGTGGTCGCCGGGGCTCCGGCGCGGGAGGCCGACCCGGAGGCCGCGGTCGAGCAGGTGGTGGCGCTGGTTGCGGCGGGAAGCCGGCTGAAGGAGGCGGCGGCGGAGGTCGCCGAGGCGACGGGCCTGAGCAAGCGCGACCTGTACCAGGCGGCGCTCGCCCGGCGTTCCTGAACGGGAACGTTTGCAGCGGGATCAGCCGCTCGGCGTCGGCAGGATCTCCAGCTGAACGGCAGGGAAACGGCTGAAGCCGGCGTCTCTGGTGATGAGAGGCAGATCGTGGGCCAGCGCGTGGCCGGCGATCAGCGCATCCTTCAGCCGCATCGCGGACTTCGGCTGGGCCGTGAGGCGGCCGTAGCCGTCCGCCGCCCGCGAGTCGAAATCCATCCAGAAGCCGGGGATCGAGTCGAGGAGCCGGAGGTACTCTCGCCGGATCGGAACCTGCCTCTCCTTTCCCGGGTCTTCCTTGAAAGCTTCCCGGCCACGCACGAGTTCGGCGCGGCAGATGGCCGAGGAGGCATAGTCCTCGATCTCCGCGATGATCTCCGGTGTGAGGCCGGCCACGATGACGCTCGTGTCGAGCATCGCCTTGAGCGTCACCGGGCGTCCCCGACGAGTTCGGAGTCCCGGCTGGCGGCCAGCTCGGCCAGCTCGGAGGCGACGTCTTCCGGCGCGGTCATGCGGGCGAGCAGCCCGAGCTGGGCCTTGATGCCGTCCAGGCCGTCATCAGTGTCGTCGACGGGGACGAAGGCCGCACGCACCTTTCCGTGATTGGTCACCAGGGCTCCCGTCTCCAGGTAGCGGACGGGGTTCGTTTTGAAAGCGCTGATCGGGACCCGCGGCAGGTCGTCAGTGGGTGCGATTCTCATGGACTCGGCTCCGATCGTGGATAATCAGAGCCATTCTACGTCGTCCTGCTCGGTGGCCGGCGATTGCGGTCCCAGGTGAAGTAACACGCGGGATCGCGCGCGCCCGCGCCCGTAGGATGGTCAGCATGTCCGATGGCTCTTCCTTCTACATCACCACGCCGATCTTCTACGTGAATGATGTCCCGCACATCGGGCACGCGTACACCGAGGTCGCTGCCGACGTCCTCGCCCGCTGGCACCGCCAGGCCGGCGACGACACCTGGCTGCTGACGGGCACCGACGAGCACGGTCAGAAGATCCTGCGCACGGCCACCGCCAACGGCACGACACCGAAGCAGTGGGCCGACAAGCTGGTGACCGACGAGTGGCTCCCTCTGCTCGAGACCATCGACATCTCGAACGACGACTTCATCCGCACCACGGACGAGCGGCACGAGGTCAACGTGCAGAAGTTCCTGCAGAAGCTGTACGACGACGGGTACATCTACGCCGGCGAGTACGAGGCGCTGTACTGCGTGGGCTGCGAGGAGTTCAAGCCGCAGAGCGAGATCGTCGACGGCACGGGCGAGTACGAGGGCCAGAAGGTCTGCGCCATCCACTCCAAGCCTCTGGAGCTTCTGCAGGAGAAGAACTACTTCTTCCGGATGAGCCAGTTCGCCGACCGCCTGCTCGCCCTCTACGAGGAGCGTCCGGACTTCGTGCAGCCCGAGTCGGCCCGCAACGAGGTCGTCAGCTTCGTGCGGCACGGCCTCTCCGACCTGTCGATCTCCCGGTCGAGCTTCGACTGGGGCATCAAGGTGCCGTGGGACGAGTCGCACGTCGTCTACGTGTGGTTCGACGCCCTCCTCAACTACATCACGGCGGTCGGCTACGGCCAGGACGACGAGGAGTTCGCCCGCCGCTGGCCGGCGAACCACCTGGTCGGCAAAGACATCCTGCGCTTCCACGCGGTCATCTGGCCGGCGATGCTGATGGCCGCAGGCCTCGAGGTGCCGAGGCGCGTGTTCGGGCACGGCTGGCTGCTCGTCGGCGGCGAGAAGATGTCCAAGTCCAAGCTGACCGGCATCGCGCCGACGCAGATCACCGACACCTTCGGCTCGGACGCGTTCCGCTACTACTTCATGCGCGCGATCAACTTCGGCCAGGACGGCTCGTTCAGCTGGGAAGACCTCGCTGCGCGCTACCAGGCAGAGCTCGCGAACGGTTTCGGGAACCTCGCATCCCGGGTCATCGCCATGGTGACGCGGTACTACGCGGGGATCGTGCCGCCTGCCGGCGAATACGAGGAGTCCGACCTGAGGGTGCAGGAGGTCGTGCGAACGGCGGCCGCCGATGCGGACGCGGCCATCTCGCGACTGGCGATCCACGACGCGCTGACCGCGATCTGGCGCATCGTCGACGAGCTGAACGGGTACATCACCGAGCAGGAGCCGTGGACGCTGGCAAAAGACGAGTCGCGTCGGGAGCGCCTCGGCACCGTCCTGTACACGGCCGCCGAGGGACTCCGTTCGCTCGCCGTGCTGCTCTCACCGGTCATCCCGGCGGCGACGACCACGCTCTGGGAGGCGCTCGGCGTCGAGGGCGAGCTCGGTGCGCTCGACGCTCAGCCGCTGCGCACCGCGGGTGACTGGGGACAGCTCCCCGCCGGAACCGAGGTCAACGGGCTGCAGGCGCTGTTCCCGCGGATCGATGCGGAGGCGGTCGCCGCGGTATGACGGACCCGTCGTTCGTCCGGCAGCGGCACGTCACCGACGGCCGCGACCTGGCCTACCCTCCTCTTCCCGAAGCCCTCGTGGTCCCCGTCTACGACAACCACACGCATCTCGAGATGGTCCCTGCTCGCACGGCCTCGACGCCGCTCCGCGACGCCGAGGAACCGGCGGGCGGGGGCCCAGACGGCGCGGAGCCGCTCGACTACCGCGAGCAGCTGGACCGCGCGTCCAGCGTGGGCGTCCGCGGCGTCGTCCAGGTCGGCAACGACGTCGAGACGTCCCGCTGGTCCGCGGAGACCGCGGCCATCGAGCCGCGCATGCTGGCGGCGGTGGCGCTGCATCCCAACGACGCCCCGGACTACGCGGAACGCGGCGAGCTGGACGACGCTCTCGCGGTGATCTCCGAGCTCGCCGGCCGGCCGCGCGTCCGCGCCGTCGGCGAGACCGGGCTCGACTTCTTCCGCACCGAGGAGGGGCCGCGCCGGGACGCCCAGTTCCGCTCGTTCGAGGCGCACATCGAGATCGCCAAGCAGAACGACATCGCACTGCAGATCCACGACCGCGACGCCCACGCAGACGTCGTGGCGACCCTGAAGCGTGTCGGCGCGCCCGAGCGGACCGTCTTCCACTGCTTCTCCGGCGACGTCGAGCTGGCCCGCGTCTGCGCCGACAACGGCTGGTACATGTCCTTCGCGGGCACCGTCACGTTCAAGAACGCGCCGAACCTCCGCGAGGCGCTGGCCGCGGCTCCACGTCACCTGATCATGGTCGAGACGGACGCTCCGTTCCTCACGCCGATGCCGTTCCGCGGCCGGCCGAACGCGCCCTACCTCATCCCGCACACGCTCCGGGCGATGGCCGAGGTGATCGGTACGGACGCGTCGACGCTCGCCGCGCAGATCAACTCCAACACCGAGCTGGTCTACGGCCGCTGGGACAGCGAGCCGGTCGGGCCGCCGCCGACCCGCCCGATCGGGATCATCGCGTGAGCGACCTGCGCCTGCTCGGCCCCGCCGAGATCCGCGACCTCGCCGAGCTGCTCGGTGTGACGCCGACCAAGAAGCTCGGCCAGAACTTCGTCATCGACGCGAACACCGTCCGGCGCATCGTCCGCATCGCCGAGGTGGAGTCGGGCGACCGCGTCGTCGAGATCGGCCCAGGGCTCGGTTCGCTGACGCTGGGCCTGCTCGAAGCGGGAGCGGAGGTCATCGCCGTCGAGATCGACGGGCGCCTGGCCGCACAGCTTCCGACCACCGTGGAGCAGATGGCGCCGGACGCGGCCGCTCGTCTGACCGTCGTGCACCGCGACGCCCTCGCCGTGAGCGAGCTTCCGGCCGACCCGGTGCGACTCGTCGCCAACCTGCCGTACAACATCTCGGTCCCGGTGCTGCTGCACTTCCTGGAACGCTTCCCCAGCCTCCGCTCGGGCGTGGTCATGGTGCAGGCGGAGGTGGGCCACCGGATCGCGGCCGGCCCCGGCTCCAAGGTCTACGGCGCCCCGAGCGTGAAGGCCGCCTGGTACGGAGCCTGGCGGACGGCGGGTTCGGTCAGCCGGCAGGTCTTCTGGCCGGTGCCGAACGTCGACTCCGTCCTCATCGGTTTCGAACGGCACGCCGAGCAGCCCGGCGACGAGTCGCTACGCTTGCGGACCTTCGCGCTCGTCGATGCGGCCTTCCAGCAGCGCAGGAAGACCCTCCGGCAGGCCCTCGCACCCGTCTTCGGCGACCCCACCTCCGCTGCGACCGCGCTGGAAGCCGCCGGCCTCGCGCCGAGCCTGCGCGGAGAGCAGCTGTCGCTCACCGACTTCGTCCGGCTCGCGTCCGTTCCGGTCGCGTAACGCGTCCAGCCGACGCACAGCGGCGGGCCCGCGGGGTGTGTAGGTTGGAAGCATGGTGGACGGGTGGGACGTTGACAGCGTGCACGTTCGCGCACCCGGCAAGATCAACGTCTTCATGCGCGTCGGCGCGGTCATGGAGGACGGCTACCACGATGTGGCGACCGCCTACCAGGCTCTCTCGCTCTACGAGGATGTCCGCGCGTTTCCCGCCGACGAGTTCTCGCTGACGTTCGGCGGCAGCATCGACACCAGCAACCTGCCGCTCGACGACGCCAACCTGGCGATCAAGGCCGCTCGGCTGCTCGCCAAGCGCACCGGCTACACCGGCGGCGTCCGGCTGGAGATCGACAAGCACGTGCCGGTGGCGGGCGGGATGGGCGGTGGCTCGGCCGACGCAGCCGCCACCCTCGTCGCCTGCGACGCTCTCTGGGGCACCGACGTCGGCCGCGAGGAGCTGCTGGCACTGGCTGCCCGGCTCGGCGCGGACGTGCCGTTCGCACTGGTCGGCGGCACCGCGATCGGCACGGGCCGCGGCGACCGCCTGAGCCCGGCACTCGCCACGGGTCAATTCCACTGGGTGCTGGCGCTCCCGGAGGGGGAGCTGAGCACCCCCGATGTCTACAGCGAGCTGGACCGCCACCGCGAGCGGCACGCCCGTGACATCGCGCCGGCGCAGCTGACCCCCACGGTCGACTCGGCTGTGCTGCAGGCGTTGCGCGCGGGCGACGCGGCCATGCTCGCCGAGGCGCTCACGAACGACCTGCAGGCCCCGGCCATCCACCTCGTCCCCGAGATCGCCGACGTGATCGAACTGGGCGAGATGAACGGCGCGCTGGCCGGAATCGTGTCCGGTTCGGGGCCGACGGTCGCGTTCCTCACCTCGGACCTCGACTCGGCGCTCGACCTCCAGATCGCGCTGAGCGCGTCGCGGGTGCGGGCGGTCCGGGCGACCGGCCCGGTGCACGGGGCCCGCATCGTCGGCGACTGACCGACGCCTCCTCCCGACGGCCCGGCGCCGCGGTGGTCGGCGCCTTCCGTCGGAGAAAGGGCGCCGGATCTCCGACGCGCCGCGGCCGGTCGGAGGATCGGGGTCGTGCGCTCGCGAATCTCCGACGGAACCCGCTAGATCTCCGACGGAACGCCCGATCTCCGACGGAACGACGTGCTGGTGGGGTCGGCGCGCTGCGTCGGAGAAAAAGGGTGCCGGATCTCCGACGCGCCGCGGTTGGTCGGAGAATTGCGGTGATCCACACGCGAATCTCCGACGGAACCCGCGGGATCTCCGACGGAACGACGCCCCAGTGGACGTACGCGGCCAGCGTCGACCCCGGGCGGTCAGACCGTCAGGATTTGACGGGTCGCCTCCGCGACAGCGCCCGCAGGTCGCGGCGTGACCGCAGGCCGAGCTTCGACAGGATGTTACGCACGTGGAAGTTCACGGTCGTCACGGACACATAGAGACGCTCCGCGATCTCCTTGTTCGTCATCCCCGCCGCCAAGGCGTGCGCGACCTGACGCTCGCGTGTGGTGAGGGTGGCCAGCGGGTCGGCGGTGGACGGCGCGACGGTCGCCTCGTCGAGCAAGCGGACGCAGCGGGCCAGGTAGCCCGAGGCGCCCAGCCGACGGAAGGTCGCCGCAGCGTCCTCCAGCAGTTCACGGCCGCGTGCGGCCTCACCGGCGGCGATCGCCGACCGGCCGGCGTCGAACGCGGCCACGGCCTGCGGGAACGGGAACCGCTCGCCGCCGGGCTCGTCGACGGCCGCCTGGTAGGCGGTGAGCGCCTCCGCGGCGCGTCCCTCCGACTCCAGCACGCGCCCCTCCAGCCAGGGCAGGGAGCCGTAGTAGGGGCGCCACAGGCCGGGTGCTGCACAGCGCTCGTACGCCGCACGCGCTTCGTCGCTCCGGCCGAGAGCCGCCAGCGCATCCACCCGGTAGGTCAGCCAGCCGAGGGTGGATCCGCGGGAGGCGGCCGCCTCGGCCTGCGACGTCGCGGCCAGCTGCTCCTCGAGCCGGCCCAGTGCGCGGGCGAGCTCGGCCTGCGCCAGGTACGGCAGGTCGCCGTCGTATGAGCCGGTGATCCGCGGGTCCGCCTGGGCGGCCGCGCGGAGCCGCTCCTCGACCGCCTCCGTCTCGCCGCGTCCCGCGCGCACCAGCGCCGACGTCCACAGCGCGATCGGCCAGCACGACAGGTCCGTCTCGTCGAGCGCGAGAGCGACCGCTGTGTCGGCGAGGGTGACCGACTCCTCCCACTCGCCGGTGAGGAACAGGATGTGGGCGTACATCGTCCGCGCGAAGCCGGCCGTCCAGCTCGTCGGGAAGCGTCGTGTGAGCTCACTGGCGCGGGCGAGGTCTGCTCGCGCGCGCCCGATGTGGCCGCCCATGATGAACACCCGCGAACGGCTGACCAGAGCGTCCACCGCGGCCGGCGACTCGTGGCCGACGACCAGTTCGTCGAGCTCAGCGGTCAGCGGCCCGAACAGGTCCTCCCGCCGGGAGTGCGCGGCGGAGTTGATGGCCCAACCGAGCAGCCGGGTCAGGTCGTCCTGGGGAGCGGCGAGCCAGCGCAGGGCCGGATCGGCGACCTCCGACGGGTCCGGGCTCTGCGCGATGTGCCGCCGCGCGGCGTCCAGGTGATCGAGGACGCCCGGGAAGTCCCCTGTGGCCATCAGCACCTTGGCGAGCGCCTCCGCCGCATGCGCACGGAGCGCGCGCTCGTCGGGGGTCGACGCCGGTCGCTCCTCGAACGCCAGCGCCAGCGCCAGCGCGCCGGGGAGGTCACGGGACAGCGTCCGCAGTTCCAGCAGAACGGCGTCGCGGGTGGGGGAGGGCGGCAGCGCCTCGAAGGCGGGACGGAGTTCGAGGATGCGCTCGTGCATCCGGAACCGCATCGCGATCAGGCCCAGCTCCAGCAGCGCGCGTTCGGCCTCCGGTCCGGCGGCGAGGCTGACCGCAGAGCGCGCGTAGCTGAGCGCCTGCTCCGGCTGCCCGAGGTCGGAGACGGTCAGGGCGGCGGCGAGCAGCTCGGCGACCAGGGTCGGGTCGGCCTCATGGGCGCCCTCCACCCGGTGCCGCAGCGCCCGGTGGCCGGAGAGCACCTCGGCGGCGACCCGGTGGATGGCCACCCGGCGATCCAGCGGGACGTCGGCGGCGAGCGTGTCCGCGAGGATGGCGTGCGCCGGCTCCACCCGCACCAGGCCGTCGAGGGTCTCGGCGAGCACCAGGCCGCGCGCGACGGCGCCGTGCACGTCGACGTCGGCCCCGAGGCGCGTGGCGATGGTGCCGACGACGGGCACTGGCAGCGGGTCGCGGAGGACGGCCACCAGCTCAGCGGCCGTTCGCACGGAGGGGTCGGCGCCCTCCAGCGAGGCCGAGATCGCGGTTGCGGGCGGCATGATCGCTGTGGCCGGGAGGTCCCAGCCGGCGGGATGCAGCGCCTGCGCGAACGTCTCCCGGAGCCGACCGAGCAGCACGCTGAGCAGCAGCGGCGACCCCTGCGTCGCCTCGGTGAGGCGGGTCGCGGTGCGCCGGGAGACCGGGTGGCCGAGGATGTGGTGGGCCAGCTCCTGGGTGTCGCCGACGGTCAACGGAGTCAGCTCGACCCGGGCGTGGTTCGTCGTGCTGGAGGCGATGTCGTCGAACAGGGCGACGACCGGGTTGTGCTGCGGCCGCGTCGCCGCGACGAACAGGAAGCCCTGGTCGGTGAGCCGCCGGATGATGAACCGCAGCGCGCGGGCGGACGGTTCGTCCACCCACTGCGCGTCGTCGACGATCAGGCACACCGGCCCCTCGATCGCGTCGATGGCGTCGAGCAGCAGACGTCCGACGGTGAGCGGATCGTCGCCGGGGGCGGGCGGACGGATCGCGCGGGGGGCCGCGCCGCGGCGGACGTTCAGCCCGTTCAGGCCGCGCACCAGGGTCTCGACGGTGGCGTAGGCGAGATCGGACTCGAAGGAGTCGGCGTGGACGCGGAGCACCGTCCACCCCTCGAGCCGGTCGGAGACGTCCGCCAGCAGCGCGGTCTTGCCGAGGCCGGCCTCGCCGGTGACCAGGACGGCGCCGCCGCGCTCGCGGGCCCGGTGGGCGACCAGGAGCGTCGTCTCACGGGCGCGGTCCCGCCCGAACAGGGGCCGCTCATCCGCTGCCCGCGTCTCGTCAGTCACGTGCCGCTCCTGTCCCCATCGGCCGTGTCAGGTCGGGTGCGCGACCGATCCTCAGGATCATCGCACAGGGAGGGCGCGCTTTCGTTCCCCAGTCCGGGGGTGCGGCGTGCGCGGAGGCGCTCCGCTCAGCCCTCCAGCTGCTCGGAGAGCTCCAGCCAGCGCGTCTCCAGGTCGGCGATCTCGCCCTCCAGCGCGCGGAGCTCGTCGGTGAGCCGGCCGAGTCCGACGTAATCGCTCTGGTCGAAGCGGGCCAGCTCCTCGTGCTTCGCCGCGACCTGGTCGGTCACCTTGGCGAGCCGACGGTCGAGGGCGGTGAGCTCCTTCTCGGCGGTGCGGAGCGCGGCGCCCGAGAGGGCCGGGGCCGAGGTGGTGGCCGCACCCGCCGCACCCGCCGCGCTTGCCGCCGTCGCCGCCGCGCCCGCGGTCGTCGTCTCCGCGGTCTGCGCCCGCCGCAGCCGCAGGTACTCGTCCACGCCGCCGGGCAGGTGACGCAGCCGCCCGTCGAGCACGGCGTACTGCTGGTCGGTGACGCGCTCCAGCAGGTACCGGTCGTGCGAGACGACCAGAAGGGTCCCTGGCCAGGAGTCGAGCAGGTCCTCCATGGCGGCCAGCATGTCGGTGTCGAGGTCGTTGGTCGGCTCGTCCAGGATGAGCACATTGGGCTCGTCGAGCAGGATCAGCAGCAGCTGCAGGCGCCGCTTCTGGCCGCCTGACAGGTCCTTCACCGGGGTGGCGAGGTGCGCGTTCGTGAAGCCCAGCCGCTCCAGCATCTGGCCGGGGCTGACCTCCTTGCCGCCGGCCAGGTAGGTCGTACGCTTGCCGGCGACGACCGCGCTGACCCGCTCCTCCTGAACGTCGTCGAGCTCGGCGAGCTGCTGGGTGAGGGTCGCGATCTTGACGGTCTTACCGCGCTTCACCCGACCGGAATCCGGCGTGACGGTGCCGGCGACCAGCCCGAGCAGCGTGGACTTCCCGGCGCCGTTGACCCCGAGGATGCCCGTGCGCTCGCCCGGGGCGATGCGCCACTCCACGTCGCGCAGCACCGTCTTCGGAGGGTACGACACCGACACATCCAGCAGGTCGACGACATCCTTGCCGAGCCGCGCGGTCGCCAGGCTGGTCAGCGCGACGGTATCGCGGAGGGGCGGTTCGTCGGCGATCAGCTCGGCCGCCGCATCCATCCGGAACTTCGGCTTCGAGGTCCGGGCCGGAGCGCCGCGGCGCAGCCAGGCCAGCTCCTTGCGCATCAGGTTCTGCCGCTTCGTCTCGGCGACCGCGGACATGCGGTCGCGCTCCACACGCTGCAGCACGTACGCGGCGTAGCCGCCCTCGAAGGGCTCGACGATGCCGTCGTGCACCTCCCACGTCGCCGTCGACACCTCGTCCAGGAACCAGCGGTCGTGGGTCACCACGACGAGCGCACCGGAGGTGGCCGACCACCGGCCCTTCAGGTGCTGCGCGAGCCAGGCGACACCCTCCAGGTCGAGGTGGTTTGTGGGCTCGTCGAGGAAGAGGATGTCGTGGTCGTGCACGAGCAGCGCGGCCAGGGCGACGCGGCGGCGCTGACCGCCGGACAGCTCGCCGATGGTGGCATCCCAGCGGATGTCCGCAACGAGACCCGCCAGCACGTCGCGGACACGTGGGTCGCCGGCCCACAGGTGCTCCTCGCGGTCGCCCACGATGGCCCGGCCCACGGTCAGCTGGTCGGGCAGGATGTCGCGCTGGTCCAGCATCCCGACCGTCACCCCTCGACGCCGGGTGACGCGTCCCGAATCCGGCTCCAGCGTCCCGCCGAGCAGCTGCAGCAGGGTCGACTTCCCGTCGCCGTTGCGGCCGACGACGCCGATCCGGTCGCCCTCCGTCAGCCCGATGGTGACGGAGTCGAAGACGGTGCGCGTCGGGTACTCGAGATGCAGCGATTCCGCGCCGAGAAGGTGAGCCATGAGGGTCTCCAGCCTACCGGGACCGCCGGCACGCGTTCGCGCGCCCATCCGCCGGCTTCGGTCGGAGACTCGGGTGCCCTGAGCCGCAATTCTCCGACCGGCCGCGGTGTGCAGGAGATTCAGACCCGTTTCTCCGACGTTACGCGTCGTCCTACTCCGAGGATGCGGACCCGGGACGCTGACTTTCGCGAAGGGATCCTCCACCCGCGCCGGCAGTAGACTCCCGCCATGGTCACCCACGCCGTCGTGAACCAGCCCCCGCCGCGCGTCGACGTCGACGAGTTCGCCGCGAATCCGCCGCTGCGGGAGGGCGTCGAACGGTACGACGCGGGGTGGGCCACGGGGTCGCTCGGGCAGGTCGGCCGACTGGTGGGGTCGGCGTCGTTCCAGCGGGATGCGGAACTCGCCAACCTGCATGAGCCGCAGCTGCACGCCTTCGACCGCTGGGGCAACCGCATCGATGAGGTCGAGTACGACGACGGCTACCACCGCATCCTCGCCGCCGCGGTCGCCGCCGGAGCGCACACCGCCGCCTGGGCGGAACCGCGCGCTGGTGCCAACGTCGCGCGCGCCGCGGCCTTCATGCTGTTCGCGCAGGTGGAGCCCGGCCACGCGTGCCCGGTGTCGATGACGCACGCCGCCGTGCCCGCACTCGCCGCCTCCGAATCCCTCGCCGCCGAGTGGATGCCGCGCCTCCTCAGCCGCGACTACGACGGACGGCTCGCAGCGGGCAAGACATCGGCGCTGTTCGGGATGGCGATGACCGAGAAGCAGGGCGGGTCGGATGTGCGCGCCAACACGACCCGCGCGCTCGCCGACGGCGACGGCCGCTGGCTGATCACCGGACACAAGTGGTTCTGCTCAGCGCCGATGTCGGACGCGTTCCTCGTCCTCGCGCAGACCGCGGTCGGGCTGTCGTGCTTCCTGGTGCCGCGGGTGCTGGACGACGGCGAACGCAACGTGTTCCTCATCCAGCGGCTGAAGGACAAACTCGGCAACCGCTCGAACGCCTCCAGTGAGGTGGAGTTCGACGGCACGGTCGGCTACCTGCTGGGCGAGGAGGGGCGGGGCGTGCGCACCATCCTCGAGATGGTCAACCGCACCCGACTCGACTGCGTGTACGGAAGCGCGGCGGGGATGCGGCAGGCGGTCGCGGAGGCCGGCTGGCACGCCCGGCACCGGTCCGCGTTCGGCGCCCGGCTGGTCGACCAGCCCGCCATGGCGGCGGTGCTCGCCGACCTGTCGCTGGAGTCGGAGGCGGCGACCACGGTCGCCCTCCGGCTGGCCCGCGCCCACGACGCCGACGCGTCAGCGGAGGATGCCGCCTTCCGCCGGCTGGCGACGGCGGTGACCAAGTACTGGGTCTGCAAGCGCGGGCCGGGCCACGCATACGAGGCGCTCGAGTGCCTCGGTGGCAACGGCTACACGGAGGCCTTCCCGCTGGCCCGGCGGTATCGCGAGCAGCCGGTGATGGCCATCTGGGAGGGCTCCGGGAACGTGATCGCTTTGGATGTGCTGCGCGCGCTCCGGCGAGAGCCCGACCCCTGGCAGGCGTTCGACGCCGAGCTGGCCGCGGCGCGGGGTGTGTACCGCACCTTCGATGCGCACCACGACCGCCTGCGGGCGCGGGTCTCAGCGGTCGTGGCGTCCGCGGACGCCGCGGCGGCCGAGTCGTCGGTCCGCCCGCTGGTGGCATCCCTCGCCGTCGCCCTCCAGGCGTCCCTGCTCATCCGCGACGCTCCGGCTCCCGTCGCCGACGCCTTCGTCGCCGCCCGTCTCGGCCCAGAGCGCGGCTCCCTCTTCGGCGAGCTGCCCCCCGGCCTAGACCTCCCCACTCTCCTCACCCGCCTCTAACCCCCCGCCCCCGCCCCACCGTCGAGTACACACTTTGTGCACGCGACGCGCCGTGCGAGCGTGCACAAAGTGTGGACTCGACGGTGGGGCGCGGGCGCGCGGAGGCGGAGGGCGCGCGGAGGCGGAGGGCGCGCGGAGACGCAGGGCGCGGGGAAGCAGGAGAGGGGGTCAGGCGCCGATGGCGCGGTAGAACTCGGAGACGGCCTTGCGGTTGTAGGCGGTGTAGTCGAAGTGGCTGTCGGGGACGTCGCCGCGGAGGTACGCCCGCATGCCGTCGGCCACGCCCTCGACGCTCTGCGGCACGACCATGCCGCTGCCGGCGGGCAGGGCGTTCTTGGCGGACGCGAACTCCACCGTGACGATCGACAGCTGCAGCACCAGCGCCTCCAGGAGCACCATCGGCTGGCCCTCGTAGTCGCTGGACAGCACGAAGCAGTCGGCCTTCGCCATGATCGCGTGCGGGTTGCGCTGCATCCCGGTCAGGAAGACGGAGCCCTGCAGGCGCAGCTCGCCGACCAGCGCCTCCAGCTCCCCGGCGAGGGGACCCGACCCGACGATCACCAGGCGGGTCCGAGGGTTCTCGGCGTGCACGGCGGCGAACGCGCGGATGAGGCGCGCCTGGTTCTTCTCCGGCGACAGGCGGCCGACGTTGACGAAGGTGGTCACGTCGTCGTCCTCGCCGAGCAGGAGCTCCGCCCAGTCGGGGATGCTGCCGACCTCCTCGTCGAAGGTCAGCTCGTGCAGGTCGGCCGTGGCGTTCTCCAGGATGTGCTCGGCGTCGACGGTGTTGAGCGCCGAGACGAACTTCTCCGGCTCCGCGTACTCCGCGAGCGACTCCCGGTTGATCTCCGACAGGGTCGGCGAGACGGACACCAGGTGGTCGTACTGCCGGTACAGCGTGAAGATCTGGGTGAGGCTGTGCAGCATCCGCTTCTCGCCGTTCACTTCCCTGTGCGCGTCCGACGCCAGGTCGTTGTG
The DNA here is from genome assembly GCF_052115525.1 of Leifsonia sp. 2MCAF36. Taxonomy (NCBI): domain Bacteria; kingdom Bacillati; phylum Actinomycetota; class Actinomycetes; order Micrococcales; family Microbacteriaceae; genus Leifsonia; species Leifsonia sp. 2MCAF36. The sequence continues at coordinate 36,248 of NZ_JBFRGV010000017.1, forward strand.
CAGCCAGATCGCGCGCTGAGCGTCGGGGGAGTGCAGCAGGAGGGTCGCCCAGAACGGACCGTAGCCGGAGAAGTCGACCACATAGTCGAACCGGCTGTCGCCGAAGCAGCGGTACCACTCGTCATCCCACAGCCTGTTCCGGTTCGGGATGTCGGCGTGCTGTGCGATGCGCCCGCGACGGAAGTCGAGGTGGCGGGCCAGGTGCAGCAGCTTCGCGCCGTTCATGCCGCCGACCCGGGGGAACTGGCGGACGTCGGGATGGATCTGCCGCTGCTTCCCGATGATCACCCCCGACCGGCTCTGGGCGAAGAACGCGGAGACGTCGTAGCGCTCGTGGTCGAGGTTGTTGAGCAGGTTGAGGGCCGATGTAGTGATGCCGTTGGGTCGCATCCCGCCCAGGTACAGGAGGATCTTCTGGCGACCGTCGTCGGCGAGGCCGGTGCGCAGCCGATAGCCGTCGCGCGCACCGCGGAAGACGATGTCGATCACGCGCTGGGAGACTTCGCCGTCCTCATAGGGCGTGAAGCGGCGCTGCATGTCGGCGTACCGTTCGCGCGCCTCTGGGGGCACCGCGTCGCCGTCCTCGGCGATCGCGTGGAGCTGGTCGCCCACTTCGCGTGCCGACATCAGCACCGGGCCGGGCCACTCCTCCGGCTCGAAGTAGAGCCCTCGGGTACCGGCGTAGTCGGCGAGGTCGGGGGTGAAGAACACGATCGGCCGGCCGGTCTGCAGGAAGTCGAAGAAGATGCTCGAGTAGTCGGAGATCAGGATGTCGGTCGCGCCGAGCACCAGGTTGGTCGGGATCTCGTTGGGCACGAGCATCCGTTTCAGTTCCGGATGGTGCGCCGCGAGGGCGTGCACGGTCTGGTGCGTCTTCAGCAGCACGGCGTAGCGGCTGGTGTCGATGCGCTCCTCGATCTGGGCGATGTGCGCGAGCAGCGCATCCAGGTCGTCCTCCGGGCGCCCGAAGGTCTCACCCTTCCAGGTCGGCGCGTACAGGATCACCTTCCGGTCGCCGAGAGGGATGCCCGCGGCGGCCAGGCGGCGGCGAACGTCCTCGCGTCCGCCCTCGTCGAGGAACTGCCGGTCGATGCGCGGGTAGCCCTCCTCGACCAGCGTTCCCCGGTAGACACCGGACAGCTTGTAGCCGGTCTCGTACATCTGCTGCGACATGAACGGGTTCGCCGAGAGCAGGTAGTCCGCCTGGACGAAGTTGCGGAGGATGTTGGCCGTCGCCAGCGCGCCGTCTTCGATGTCGTAGCCCATCCGCTTCAGCGGGGTGCCGTGCCAGGTGTTGAGGTACACCTGGCCGGGACGCTTCGAGAAGTCGGGCGGGAAGGTCGCGTTGTTGACGAGGTACTGACTGGTCGCCAGCGCCCGGTAGTACGCGGCCGAGCCGAAGCGGACGAAGCTCACCCGCGGGTCGTCGGCGAACTCCTCGACCGCGGCGCGGTACAGCCGGAGGTCGGAGAGCGCCCAGATGTGGGTGAGCTGCCCGAGGTCGGGGGCGGCGAGCAGGGCGCGGAAGATCGCCTCCGGGTTGTCGAGCATCCCGTTGCCCGAGAAGGACTCGTAGAGCACCGACCCCCGCACGATCGGCTGACGGCGCCAGTGCGCGTGGATCTCGAAGCGCGCGGCACGCTTGACCCGGGACGGGAGTCGCTTCAGTCGGGAGAGTCTCATCGCCGTCGATTTTATGAGAGCGGCATAACAGACACCTGGGAGCGGGGTATGGGCGCGCCCAGCGCCCGCCTCGGCGGCACGACCGTCACCCCTCGGCGTCGAAGCCGAGGCTCAGTTTCCGGAGCAGCCCGGCCAATCGCTCAGCGTCCGCCGTCGAGAGACCGTCGAGCAGGTCGGCTTCCGCATCCACCAGCCGGGTGATCGCCGCATCCACCCGGGTGAGCCCCTGCGCGGTCATCTGGACCAGGATGCCGCGGCCGTCGTTCGGGTCGGTGCGGCGCTCGACCAGGCCCCGCGCGACCAGCCGGTCGATGCGGTTCGTCATCGTGCCGGAGGAGACGAGCGTCTGCTGCAGGAGGGACTTCGGGCTCAGCTGGTACGGCGCGCCGGCGCGACGCAGGGCGGCCAGCACGTCGAACTCCCAGGAGTCGAGATCGGAGCGTTCGAAGGCACCACGGCGGGCGCGGTCGAGGTGCCGGGAGAGACGGTCCACCCGCGAGAGCACCTGGAGCGGCGCGAAGTCGAGGTCCGGTCGTTCGCGCAGCCAGGCGCCCACGATGCGGTCCACCTCGTCGCGTGCGTCGGCCATGCCCCCATGCTATTGGGCCGCGTCTGGCAGACTGTCACCTGCGCGATTCGCGCATTCCGCCTTGGTGTAATGGCAGCACGACAGCCTTTGGAGCTGTTAGGTCCAGGTTCGAGTCCTGGAGGCGGAGCGAAACCATCAGCCCCAGCCCTGGAGTGGACATGACCGACCAGAATCTCGCCATCGTCGTCCTCGCGGCGGGGCAGGGGACGCGGATGAAGTCCGCCATCCCCAAGCTGCTGCACCCGCTGGGCGGCATCCCGATCGTCTCGCACGTGCTGGCGACCGCGCACGAGCTGGGCGCCGCACACGTGATCGCGGTCGTGCGTCACGAGCGCGACCGCCTCGCGGAGGTCATCGGCGCCGACATGCCGGAGGCGGTGATCGTCGACCAGGACGAGGTGCCCGGAACCGGACGCGCGGTCGAGCAGGCCGTTGCGGCCCTCCCGGACGACTTCAGCGGGGACGTCCTCGTCGTCAACGGTGACGTGCCGCTCCTCGACGCGGGGACGCTCCGCGACCTGATCGAGCGGCACCGTTCCGGCGAGGCCGCAGCGACCATCCTCTCCAGCTTCCCGGCCGACCCCACCGGCTACGGGCGCATCGTCCGCACGCCGGAGGGGCACCTCGACCGCATCGTGGAGCACAAGGACGCGACTCCGGAGGAGCGCGAGCTCGGCGAGATCAACGCCGGCATCTACCTGTTCGGGCTGGCCGCGCTGCGCGACAAGCTCGCGCTCGTCTCCACCGACAACGTCCAGGGCGAGAAGTACCTGACGGATGTGATCGGGCTGCTGCGCGAGGCGGGCTTCGACGTGGATGCGCTCCCCGTGGCCGAGTCCTGGCTGGTCGAGGGGATCAACGACCGCGCCCAGCTCAGCGATGCGGCGGCCAAGCTCAACGCGCTGATCGTCCGCACCTGGCAGCTGGCCGGTGTGACGGTGCAGGATCCGGCGACGACCTGGATCGACGTGAAGACCAAGCTCGCACCCGACGTCACCATCCTTCCCGGCACCCAGCTCCGCGGCGCGACCCTGGTCGAGACCGGGGCGACCATCGGACCGGACACCACGCTCCTCGACACAGAGGTGGGGGAGGGTGCGAAAGTGACGCGCACAGACGCCACCCTCGCGGTCATCGGCGCGGGCGCGACGGTCGGGCCGTTCGCCTACCTCCGCCCGGGGACGGTGCTGGGGGAGCAGGGCAAGATCGGCACCTTCACCGAGACGAAGAACGCGATCATCGGAGCCGGCACCAAGCTGGCGCACTTCAACTACGTCGGCGACGCAGAGGTCGGCGAGAAGGGCAACCTGGGCGCCGGTGTGATCACCGCCAACTACGACGGCGTGAACAAGCACCGCACGGTCATCGGTTCCCACGTCCGGATCAGCACGAACACCGTGCTCGTCGCGCCGGTTAGGATGGGTGACGGAGCGTACACCGGGGCAGGAACGGTCGTCCGCAAGGATGTTCCCGCGGGAGCCCTCGCGCTGACGGTCGCCCCGCAACGCAACATCGAAGGCTGGGTCGCGCAGAAGCGGCCGGGTACAGACGCCGACAGGGCCGCCCGCGAGAGCGACGCTGCTCCGGAGAGTGGAGAGTAAGTGTCAGGGATCACCACGACCGGCCAGAAGCGGCTCGTCCTCATCTCCGGTCGGGCGCATCCCCAGCTCGCGCAGGAGATCGCGGAGTGTCTCGGGAGCGAGCTCATCCCCACCGACTCTCGCACCTTCGCGAACGGTGAAATCTATGCGCGCTTCGACGAGAGCGTCCGCGGTTGTGACGCGTTCGTGATCCAGTCGCACACGTCGCCGATCAACGAGTGGCTCATGGAGCAGCTGATCATGGTGGATGCGCTCAAGCGCGCGTCCGCCAAGCGCATCACCGTGGTCGCTCCCTTCTACCCGTACGCCCGGCAGGACAAGAAGGGCCGCGGCCGCGAGCCGATCTCGGCCCGGCTCGTCGCCGACCTGTTCAAGGCGGCCGGAGCCGACCGCATCATGTCGGTCGACCTGCACGCCGCGCAGATCCAGGGATTCTTCGACGGCCCGGTCGACCACCTGTTCGCGATGCCCGTACTCCTGGAGCACATGAAGCGCGAGCTCGACCCGGCGACGCTCACCGTCGTCTCGCCCGACATGGGCCGTGTCCGTGTCGCAGACATCTGGAGCGACAAGCTGGGTGCGCCGCTGGCGATCATCCACAAGCGTCGCGACCCGCTCGTCCCGAACCAGGTCTCGGTGCACGAGATCGTCGGCGACGTCGACGGGCGCGTCTGCCTCCTGGTGGACGACCTGATCGACACCGGTCGCACCATCGTGAAGGCGGCAGAGGCGCTGAAAGCGGCGGGCGCCACCGGCGTCGTCGTCGCGGCGACGCACGCCGTGTTCAGCGACCCGGCGGTGGAGCTGCTGCAGAGCGACGCCATCTCGTCCGTCGTCGTGACGGACACCCTGCCGCTTCCGGAGCACAAGCGCTGGGAGGGCCTGACGGTCCTGCCGATCGCGCCGCTGCTGGCGAGTGCGATCCGCGAGGTGTTCACCGATGGTTCGGTGACGTCGATGTTCGACGGGGCGGCGTAGCTTCCACGGTCTGTCTCGAAAAGGGAGGACATCGCGCCGCGACGCGGCCGGATGTCCTCCCTTTTCCGCGTCCCGGCGGCGCGTCGTCCGCATCCACCTCCCTTTCCGAGGCTCTGGCCCGCAGGGAGCAGCTGAGGCACGCGCAGGAGTCATCACACCCTGTCGGTGGGACGATCCTCGGGTGGCTCGGCACCGGGAACCGAGGGGATGAGCGTGCCCAGTAGTGCGAAGACGTCTGTCATCTCCTGCGCGGTCGGGCGAGGAACGGCGACTGACGCTCCGATCAGAATCAGATGGGGGATCAGTGCGGCCGCTCGCGCCTGTGCTTCATTCGGAACGATCGACTGCCAGACGTGTCTCAGGACGTCCAATCGCGCCGCGTCGATCCGCGACACCGTAGCCCGAGCCGTCTCGTCGTCGAATGCCCAGCCCCGGATCGCGGCCTCCATCACGGCATCGCTGGAAATCTGAGCCGAGGCATCGACCAGGACGCGTTGCGGCCCCACTCGGCTCAGTGACGCAGCAGCACCCTCGATCCGCGCGACGGCCTCTGACTCGTAGCACTCGAGCAACGATCGATGGTAATCGCTGACACCGTCGAAGTGGTGATGGAACGAGCCCTTTGTGAGCCCGAGCCGAGCCGCGATGCGATCGATTCGAACGCCCGCGATGCCCTCCGCGCGCAATACCGATAAGCCCTCGTTGATCCAACGGTCCCGTGGCGTCATCTGCCCATCGTACCCTACCGTACCGTATGGTACGGTGCTTCCATGCACCTCCTTCCCGACCCCGTCTGGCCGATCGTCGCGCTGGCCGTGATCTCCTGCGTCGACGGCGTGATCTGCCTGAAACCTGTCGCTTTCGTCGCAGAGTGCTACCGTGCGGTGAATTGGCCGCGCACGTACTGGTGGCTGATGCCGCCGATCAAGTTCGCGGCGGCAGCAGGGTTGATCGCCGGCATCTGGATCCCCGGCCTCGGCATCATCACGTCTCTCTGCCTCATCCTCTATTTCCTTGTCGCAATCGCGATGCACGTGCGAGCGCGCGATCTCGGCCGCAACCTGTTCCTCAACGCAACCGGCATGTTGCTTCTGTGCGTGGCGACCCTGCTCTTCAGCTTCCTGATCTGAATCCTGAGTGCTGCTCTCGTCAGAAGGGTCCCCAAAGATCGACGGCGTCCGCGTTACGGCAGCCGGTGCGGCGCTGACGGGATCAGCCCCAGCGGCGCTACCCAGGTCGCGTCGCCCTCGGTGTTGAGGGCGTAGCACTGCCAGCCGGGCCCCGCCGGTCCGGTGAACTCGAATCGCGCCGACGAGCTGAGGGCGTCCGGCTGGTACTGCCGGGTGTACACCGTGCACGTGTACTCGGCCGTCTGCGTCTGGATGCTGATCGTCAGCAGGATGCCCGGCAGCAGCAACGCGCTGAGCGCCACGACGACGAAGACCCGGCTGGCGACCGTCATCCCGCGGCCGCGGAGCGGTCGCTCCCCGAGCGGCTCGTACTCTGCGAGTTCCGGATGGTCCTCGTTCGTCACCACCCCATCCTCTCGCGCCTCCGCCGTCGAGTACACAAAAAMTGCACGCAGATTGGACGATCTGCGTGCAGTTTTTGTGTACTCGACGGCGGGGCGTGCGCCGGGAGTGCTAGTGGGAGGAGGACTCGGTGGGGATTTCGGTGCGGTCGCCCGACCACAGGGTGTGGAAGACGCCGTCCTTGTCCACGCGCTTGTAGGTGTGCGCGCCGAAGAAGTCGCGCTGGCCCTGCACGAGTGCGGCCGGGAGGCGCTTGGAGGCGAGCGAGTCGTAGTACGACAGCGCCGCGCCGAAGCCGGGCACCGGGACCCCGGAGAGCGCGGCGGCCGAGACGATGCGGCGCCAGGCCGCCTCGCCCTCACGCACGGCGTCGGCGAAGTAGGGCGCCTCGAGCAGGGTCGCGATGTTCGGGTTCTCGTCGTAGGCGTCCGCGATGCGGTTCAGGAACTGAGCGCGGATGATGCAGCCGCCGCGCCAGATCTTGGCGATGCGGTCCTTCTTGATGTCCCAGCCGTACTTCTCGGCGCCGGCGATGATCGCGTCGAAGCCCTGCGCGTACGCGACCACCTTGGAGGCGTACAGCGCCTTCGAAACGTCGTCGGCGAACGCGGCGACATCCGACGCCTTCTGCACGTCCGGACGCGACTGGATGGTCGCCTGCACCGCCGCGCGCTGGTTCGGCTTCGAGGACACCGCGCGGGCGAACACCGCCTCGGCGATGCCGCCGACCGGGACGCCCAGGTCGAGCGCGTTCTGGACGGTCCAGACTCCGGTGCCCTTCGACCCGGCCTGGTCGAGGACGATGTCGATGAACGGCTTCCCCGTCTCCGCATCCACCTGGCGCAGCACCTCAGCGGTGATCTCGATCAGGTAGGACTCGAGGTAGCCGTTGTTCCACTCGGCGAACACGTCCGCGATTTCCGCAGGCGACAGGCCGCCGATGGTGCGCAGCAGGTCGTACGCCTCGGCGATGAGCTGCATGTCGGCGTACTCGATGCCGTTGTGGATCATCTTCACGAAGTGCCCGGCGCCATCGGTGCCGACGTGCGTGACGCACGGCTCGCCCTCGGCGACCGCGGCGATGGACTCCAGGATCGGCCCCAGCGTCTCGTACGACTCGGCCGACCCGCCCGGCATGATCGACGGCCCGTTGAGGGCGCCCTCCTCGCCGCCGGAGATGCCGGCGCCGACGAAGTGGATGCCGCTCGGCGCGATCCGCTGCTCGCGCGCGATGGTGTCGTGGAAGTTCGCGTTGCCGCCGTCGACGATGATGTCGCCCGGCTCGAAGCGCTCGACGAGCTGGTCGATGACCGCGTCGGTGCCCTTGCCGGCCTGCACCATGATGATCGCCGTGCGCGGCTTCGACAGCGAGGCGACGAAGTCGTCCATCTGTTCGGCGGTGACGAAACCGGCCTCCGGGTGCGCGTTCACCAGCTCTTCCGTGCGGGCGTAGGTGCGGTTGAAGACCGCGACCGTGTTGCCTTCGCGGGAGGCGAGGTTGCGGGCGAGGTTGGATCCCATCACCGCCAGGCCGACGACTCCGATGTTGGCGACTCCGCCGGCGGCGGTTTCTTCCTGTGACACGTCATGCTCCTTCGTGGTGCCGCGGCAGGCGGAAGCCGTCCGCCGCGACGGGTATGGTCCGGGGGTCAGCTCTCCCGCTGGTGGCAAGTATCGAGCAGTGCCTCCCAGCGTAGCGTGGCGGCCGGACGGCCGAGTCGCACAGCGTCACGCGGCATACTGGCGGTGGCGCGAAGCGAAGGAGGCGGTGTGCGGGTACCGCAAGTGGTGGTCATGGGCGTGTCGGGCTCGGGGAAGAGCACCGTGGGGGAGCTGCTGGCCGAGCGGCTGGGTCTCCCGTTCGTCGACGGCGATGCACTGCATCCCGCTGCGAACGTCGCCAAGATGGCGGCCGGCACGCCGCTCACCGACGAGGACCGCGGCCCCTGGCTCCGTGCGGTGGGGCTCGCACTCGAGCGGGCCGCGCCGCAGGGCGTCGTGGTCGCGTGCTCGGCGCTGAAGCGCGCCTACCGTGACCTCATCCGTGCGGAGGCGCCCGGCACCGTCTTCGTCGAGCTCGACGGCGGCCGGGATCTGCTGGCCGCTCGTATGGCCGCGCGTCCGGGCCATTTCATGCCCGTATCGCTGCTCGACTCGCAGCTCGCGACACTGGAGCCGCTGCAGACCGATGAGGCAGGGGTCCGGTTGGACGTCGGCCGTCCGCCCGAGGAGCTCGCCTCCGAGGTCGCGCGCGACCTGCCCCCGCTCATCGGGTAGACTCACACATTGAACTTCGGCGAGGGATGCTCCGGCATCCGTGATCGACGCGGTGGAGCAGGCTTCGCAGTCTTTCCTCGCGCACTTCGATGCGTTCGAGTCGAACAACACCAACACTGCGGGCCACGCGGCTCGCCTGACAGCCGGCCCCCGCTCGGCTAAGGAGACATCATGGCAGACGAGTCCAACAAGGTCGCAGCCGAGCTGCGCGAAAGCTTCGGCAAGGGTGCGGCGCGCAAGATCCGCGCCGTCGGCAAGATCCCCGCGGTCATCTACGGCCACGGCACCGACCCGATCCACGTCACCCTCCCGGGCCACCAGGTCTCGCTGCTGCTCCGCAAGGCGAACGCGCTGCTCGAGCTCGACATCGAGGGCAAGAACCAGCTCACGCTGGTCAAGGACGTCCAGAAGGACCCGGTGTCGCAGATCATCGAGCACCTCGACCTCGTGGTCCTGCGGACCGGCGAGCGCGTCAACGTCGAGGTGCCGGTGCACGTCGAGGGCGAGTCGTACCCGGGCACCATCGCCGTGCTCGAGATCTCGACCATCAAGCTCGACGTCGAGGCCACCGCCATCCCGGAGCGGATCGTCATCGACGTGACCGACGCCGCGGAGGGCACCCAGTACCACGCGAAGGACTTCGACCTTCCGGCCGGCGCCGCCCTCGCCGAGGACGAGGACCTCCTCATCCTCAACATCGTCGTCCCGGCCGCCGCGCGCGCCGAGGACGAGGAGTCGACCGAGTCCGCCGACGCCGACAGCGCCTCGGAGTAATCCCCTTCCATGGAATCCCGTCACCCTGCGCCGACCGGGCAGCCTGACGGGCCCTGGCTGGTAGTCGGGCTCGGCAACCCCGGGCCCGGCTACGCCAACACGCGCCACAACGTGGGTCAGATGGTGCTGGATGAGCTCGCCTCGCGCGGCCGCCTCACCTTCAAGTCCCACAAGACGAACGCGACGGTCGCCGAGGGTCGGCTGACCCCCGGCGGCCCGCGTTTCGTCCTCGCCAAGCCGAACACCTACATGAACGTGTCCGGCGGCCCGGTCGCGCAGCTCCTGCGCTTCTACTCGCTCGATCCGTCGCACCTGATCGTGGTGCACGACGAGCTGGACATCCCATTCGACACCATCCGCCTCAAGCACGGAGGTGGCCACGGCGGCCATAACGGCGTCCGGGATGTGATCGCCGCAATCGGCACGGGAGACTTCGCCCGGGTGCGTGTCGGCGTCGGGCGTCCGCCCGGATCGTCGGGCGCGGCGGACCACGTTCTCAAGTCCTTCTCGTCCGCCGAGCGGACCAACCTGCCGATCCTGGTGTCGGATGCGGCGGATGCCGTCGAGCAGATCGCGGCCGAGGGTCTCACCCCGGCGCAGAACCGCTTCCACGCGCGCTGACCCGGTGCCGGAGGCGATCGGGCGAGACGGTGCCTTCCGGGGCCGGGTATTCCTCCGTTTCTGCGGCCTCCCGCTGGCGGAGGAGATCCGGCCCTTTGGTGGCGCTAGCGCCTCCGTTTCCCGCTCCTGCGGCCTTTTGGGACCCGACTCTCCTCCCTTTCCCGCAGCCGCTCCGCGGGCGTGCCGTGTCGGAAAGGGGAGGAGAGATGTGGTCCGGCAGGCGCCCTACACGGGAAACGGAGGATGCTACGGCCGGTTCGGCCGCGGCATCCTCCGTTCTCGACCGGCCACCCGGACGAGCGCATGGGCGGGCGGCCAGGTCACGCGGGCGGGAGAGTCGCCGCCAGCGTTCCGATGTAGACCGCGAACGAGACGATCGGGGCGGCCGTCGCAACGGAGATCGCAACCACGCCGAGGGCGCGGCCGCGCTTGGTGGCCACCGCGACGATCCCGAGCACGAGGGCGAGGATGCCCAGCGCCGTGCCGAGAACCATCTGCGCCACCATCAGCGCGGCCACCGGGGCGAAAGACGCCGCCTGCGCGGAGGTGAGGTCGCTGGTGTTGAAGTTGAAGCTCGTCGCGGTGCGCGTTGCGAGCGGTCCCGCGGTCGTCCCGACCACCACGGACGCGATGACCGACAGCACGAACACCGGGGACGCGATCAGCACGGCGGTGAGACCGAGCGCGCGGGAACGCGGCGGTGCGGCCGCCGGGGCACCCCATCCATTCGGCGCGAAGGATGGCGCGCCGTAGGGCGCCGGCGCGTACTGCGGCGGGGTGTACTGCGGCGGGGCGTAGGCCGGCTGCTGCGCTGGGGATTCGCCGAACTGCGGCTGCGGCGGAGCGACCTCCCCGAACTGCGGCTGCGGCGGAGCCACCTCCCCGTACTGCGGCTGCGGAGCGGGGGCGCCTGCGTACTGCGGCTGCGGCGGAGCCACCTCTCCGTACTGCGGTTGCGCGGCGTGAGCGCCCGCATTCGGCGCTTGCGGCGGAGCGACCTCGCCGTACTGCGGTTGCGCGGCGTGAGCGCCGGTGTACGGAGGCTGCGGCGGAACGACCTCCCCGAACTGCGGCTGAGGAGTCGGAGCGCCCGCGTAGACGGGCGGTGGGGGCACCTCGCCGTGGGGCGCCGGCGACGGTGTCGGAGGCGGCGGGAAGTCTGCGGAGTGGGCGGGCTGGTTCTGGTCGGTCACGGTGTCCCCCCGGAAGGTCTCGGCGAATGCTCAGCCAGAGCGTAGCGGACGCCCTGCCGTTCGTCAGTGCCGACGCGTAGCGTGACCGCAATGAAGTTGTATTCGCGCGAGTGGGGCGACGGCGACCGCTACGCGGTCCTCGTCCACGGGGTGATGTCCGACTCGCGCAACTGGCGTCGCGTCGGGCCGGTGCTGGCGGCCCGGGGTTACCACGTGATCGCCGTGGACTTGCGCGGCCACGGCCACAGCCCCCGCACCGCGGAGTACTCGGCCGACCTCATGGCGGAGGACATCGTCCACACCGTTCCGGAGCGTCCCGAACTCGTCATGGGGCACTCGCTCGGCGGCCTGACCGTGAGCCTCGCCATCGAGCGGCTCGACCCGCAGCGCGTGATCTACGTCGACCCGGCGTTCTCGTGCCCGGCCACCAACGGGTTCCAGCGGATGCTGGCGCCGGCCTTCCTGCGCACGCTCGCGCGCCAGTCGGCGTCCCGCATCGCGAAACGCAACCCGCGCTGGGACCCGGCAGACGTTGCGATCGAGGTGGAGACGTTCAGGGTGTTCGACCGTGCTGTGCTGCCGGTAGTGGTGACGCCGTCCGCGATGCGTGCCCCCGAGCTGATGACGGTGCCGTCCCTGGTGATGCTCTCCGACGACTCGCGGCTCGTGAGACCGGAGCTCGCCGAGCGACTCCGCGACCAGGGCTACGAGGTCCGCATCGTGTCCGGGTCCGGCCACGTCATCAATCGCGACGACCACGACGGCTTCATGCAGGCACTCGACGGCTGGATCTGACGCCCGCGCACCGAGGACGACCCTTTGGAACTGTGGGCCTCTGGAACTGTCGGCGGCCCCACGTAGAATCGACCGAGTGATACTCCAGGGCCTGGTCGATGCTCTCTCGCGCGACTCCTCGTTCGGCGACGCGCTCGCTCATGCGGCGCGCGACGCCGACTTCTCGCTGACCGACGGGCTGCGTGCACCGCTCCTGGCCGGGCTTCTCCGGCGCCGGGCCGAGCAGGGCGCTTCGCAGGCCGTGCTGCTGATCACGGCGACGGGCCGTGAGTCCGAGTCGGTCCGCGGCGCGCTGCCCTGCCTGCTGCCCGAGGCGGAGATCGTCGAGTTCCCGGCGTGGGAGACGCTGCCCCATGAGCGCCTCAGCCCGAGCGCGGAGATCGTCGGCAAGCGTCTCACCGCACTCCGCCGGCTCAGCGACTGGGCGGAGGGGGAGCGGCGCACCCCGTTCATCCTGGTCGCGTCCGTGCGTGCGGCGCTGCAGCCCCTGGCCGACAACCTGACCGACTACGCCACGGTCGACCTGCAGACCGGCGGCCGCGGCTTCGACCTCGGCGGCCTGGCGGCGCAGCTCGTCGACCTGGCCTACGGCCGTGTCGACATGGTGACCCGCCGCGGCGAGTTCGCGGTGCGCGGCGGCATCCTCGACGTCTTCCCGCCGACCGCCGACCACCCGTACCGCGTCGACTTCTTCGGCGACGAAGTGGATCAGATCCGCGCCTTCTCGGTGGCCGACCAGCGGTCGCTGCCCGAGCCGATCGCCTCGGTCGCCTTGCCGCCGAGCCGTGAACTGCTGCTGAGCGAGTCCGTCCGGCAGCGGGCGCGCGAGATGGAGCACGAGTTCCCGAGCCTGTCCGCGATGCTCGCGAAGATCGGCGAGGGCATCCCGGTCGAGGGGATGGAGTCGCTGGCTCCGGCGCTCGTCGACCGCCTGGTGCCGCTGACGCACTATCTTCCGGAGGGCACCGCCGTCGCCGTGCTGTCGCCCGAGCGCGTGGCGTCGCGCGCCGTCAGCCTGGCCGAGACCAACCGCGAGTTCCTCTCCGCCGCCTGGACGGCCGCGACCGTCGGAGCGGCGGCGCCGATCGACCTGGCCGCGGGCGACTTCATGACGCTTCAGCAGCTGAAGGACTCGGTGAAGTTCAGCCGTCCCGGCGCGCCCAGCCCGGACCATCCGTGGTGGACGATGAGCGGCTTTCAGGCGAACGATGTGTTGCCGGAGGAGCGCGAGCTGGAGGAGCACCTCCAGGTCCGCATCCAGGCGGAGGCCGTGCCCAGCTTCCAGGGCAACGTCTCCGGAGCGGTGGAGCACGTGCGCGGCCGACTGCGAGACGGCTGGCAGGTCGCGATCGTCGCCGCGGGCGCCGGCCTGGTCGAGCGTGCGGCCGATGTGCTGGGGGAGGCGGGGCTGCCGGCCCGGCCGGTGGAGGAATTCCCCGTCGACCCGGAGTCCGGCATCGCGTACCTGCTGAAGGCGACGGCGGAGCACGGCTTCGAGCTGCCCGCGATCAAGCTCGCCCTGATCAGCGAGTCCGAGTTCTACGGCCGGACCATCGGCTACGACTCACGGCAGGTGAAGAAGCTCGCGACTCGCCGCAAGAACGTGGTCGACCCGATGGCGCTGAAGCCCGGCGACTACGTCGTGCACGAGACGCACGGCATCGGCAAGTTCGTCGAACTCACCCAGCGCGAGGTGTCGAGCGGCGGACGGAATGCGGTCAAGTCGAAGCGCGAATACCTCGTGCTCGAGTACGCGCCGTCGAAGCGCGGCTACCCCGGCGACAAGCTCTATGTGCCGACCGACCAGCTCGACCTGCTCACCCGGTACGTCGGCGGTGAGGCGCCGCAGCTCTCCAAGATGGGCGGTAGCGACTGGGCGGCAGCCAAGGGACGGGCCCGTCGCGCGGTCCGCGACATCGCGGTGGAGCTCGTCAAGCTGTACTCGGCACGGATGGCGAGCAAGGGCCACGCGTTCGGGCAGGACACCCCGTGGCAGCGCGAGCTGGAGGAGGCGTTCCCGTTCGCCGAGACCCCCGACCAGCTGCAGACCATCGACGAGGTGAAAGCCGACATGGAGCGGCCGATCCCGATGGACCGCCTGATCTCCGGCGACGTCGGCTTCGGCAAGACCGAGATCGCCGTCCGGGCCGCCTTCAAGGCCGTGCAGGACGGCAAGCAGGTCGCCATGCTCGTCCCGACCACCCTGCTGGTGAAGCAGCACGCCGAGACCTTCCAGGAGCGCTTCGCCGGGTTCCCCATCCACCTGCGGCAGCTCAGTCGGTTCCAGAGCGACAAAGAGGCGAAGGAGACGCTGCGCGGCATGGCCGACGGCACGGTGGATGTGGTGATCGGCACCCACCGCATCCTCGCCGACGGCGTCACCTTCAAAGACCTCGGCCTCGTCGTCATCGACGAGGAGCAGCGGTTCGGTGTCGAGCACAAGGAGGCGCTGAAGAAGCTGAAGACCAACGTCGACATCCTGGCGATGAGCGCGACGCCCATCCCGCGCACGCTGGAGATGGCGGTCACCGGCATCCGCGAGATGTCGACGCTCGCCACGCCGCCGGAGGACCGGCACCCCATCCTCACCTTCGTCGGGCCGTACTCCGAGAAGCAGGTGGCTGCGGCGATCCGCCGCGAGCTGCTTCGTGAGGGACAGGTGTTCTTCGTGCACAACCGGGTCGGGTCGATCACCAGCATGGCCGCCAAGCTGGCCGAGCTGGTGCCCGAGGCCCGCATCGGGGTCGCCCACGGCAAGATGAACGAGCACGCGCTGGAGCAGGTGGTCGTCGACTTCTGGGAGCGCCGGTTCGACGTGCTGGTCTCAACGACGATCATCGAGACAGGGCTCGACATCGCGAACGCGAACACGATCATCATCGACCGGGCGGACAAGTACGGCCTCAGCCAGCTGCACCAGCTGCGCGGCCGGGTCGGCCGTGCCCGCGAACGCGCGTACGCGTACTTCCTCTGGGATGAGAACAAGCCGCTCAGCGAGACGGCCCACGACCGGCTGTCGACGATCGCGGCCAACAACGATCTCGGCAGCGGCATGCAGGTGGCGCTGAAAGACCTCGAGATCCGTGGCGCGGGCAACCTGCTCGGGGGCGAGCAGTCCGGTCACATCGCCGGGGTCGGCTTCGACCTGTACCTGCGGATGATCGGGGAGGCCGTGTCCACCTTCCGCGGCGAGGTCGCGGAGGGGCAGACCGAGCTGCGGCTGGAGCTGCCGGTCGACGCGCACATCCCCGAGGAGTACGTGGACAGCGAGCGCCTGCGACTGGAGGCGTACCAGAAGCTGTCGACGGCGGCCTCACCGAACTCGAAGGACGGCCAGATCGACCTCGTGCTGGAGGAGCTGACCGACCGCTACGGCGAGCCCCCCGAGCCGGTGACGAACCTGATCGCGGTCTCCCGGCTGCGCCGGACAGCGCAGAAGGCCGGCCTGGGCGAGGTCGTCGCCATGGGCTCCAACCTGCGACTGGCCCCGGCCCTGCTACCGGACTCGCTGCAGGTGCGCCTGCAGCGCATGTACCCGGGCTCGAAGTACCATGCCGCTCCGAAGGTTGCGACGGTTCCGCTGCCGCGGGTCAACGGCGAAGCGCAGCCGGACGCCGACCTGATCGGCTGGGTCGCCGACCTGCTCGGCGCACTCTTCCCCGAGAAGGAGTCGGTGGCCGAGCAGGCGAGCTGACGCACCTGGGAGGGCGGCGGTCGGCGCGAGTCCGCTCGCCGTCTTTGCTCAATGGTGCGATTGCGACTGCGACTGCGACTCCGGATGCGGCTGTGGGTGCGGGTGCGGATGCAACCGCCGGTTCCGCCGCGCCAGAGCGGTGACGAGCAGCGCGGACGCGACGATGGCGACCGCCGAGCCGAGCAGCACGGCCAGCGTGCCCTCCGACCGCACCAGCTCGTCTCCCGCGAAGGCCAGCTCGTTCATCAGCAACGACACCGTGAAGCCGATGCCGCCGAGCGCGCCGATGGTCACCAATCCGAGCGCGCCGATGCGCCCGCGTTCCGCCTTGGGCCGGGTGAACGAGCCCAGCCAGCCGCCGAGCGAGATGCCGACCACCTTGCCGACCGGGAGCGCGATGAGGATGCCCCAGAACGCGGGCGAGAGGTCCGACGGCGCGACGGCCGGGATGACCACGAGGGCGGCCGAGAACGCGAACAGCGGCAGGATCACGCCGTTGTTCCACGGCTGCAGGGCGTGGGCGGTGCGCCCTCCCGGCTGGCGCGCCATCACCAGGCCGAGCGCGACGCCCGCGATGGTCGCGTGCACGCCCGAGTCGTAGACGAGGAACCAGGCGAGCACCGCCAGCAGCACCATGAGCACCCCGAGCGGCCAGCGCATCCGTCCGTGCAGGAAGCGGCTCAGCACCCCGAAAGCGGCCACGACGACGGCCGCCAGGGCCAGCTCCCACAGGTTGGGGTCCTGGGTGAAGAAGACAGCGATGATGAGGATGGCGACGAGGTCGTCGAGCACGGCGAGCGCGAGCAGGAACACGCGCAGCCGGTTCGGGAGTCCGCGGCCGAAGACGGCCAGCACGCCGAGGGCGAAGGCGATGTCGGTCGCGGTGGGGATCGGCCAACCGTCCGCGAAGGGGGTGCGCGCGGTCAGCGCCAGGTAGACGCCCGCCGGGACGATCACCCCGGCGATGGCGGCGATCGCCGGGTGGCTGGCCTTCTGGAAGGAGTTCAGCTCACCCGCGACCAGCTCGTGCTTGAGCTCGACGGCGACGATGAAGAAGAAGATCGCGAGCAGACCGTCGCTGATCCAGTGCCCGATGCTCAGTTTGAGCGCGCCGGTACCGAGGTACGCGTGCTGGAGTTCGAGCAGGGCCGGCCCGGCGCCGGTGTTGGCCAGCACGAGGCCGAGGGTGGCGGCGCCAAGCAGGAGGCCGGCGGCGGTGCGTTCGGAACGGATGATGCTCATGTCTGGCTGCCGATCTCGCGCTGGCGCGCGCAGGGGAGGACGAATTCAACGCCGACCAGACTTCCCGGCACACCGTCCCCCACTCTACTGTTCGTCGCCCGCTGACGCTCCTGGTGCTCCGCGCCGGGCATGTCGCACGGCCCGGTGGCAGGATGGGTGAATCGTAGAGCGAGGAGGTTCGCATGGGCGAGACAGTCGGTCCTGCGGTGGTGCCGGCGGTGCTCCCGGACTCCGCGACGAAGCTCGACGAGCTGGTCGCGGTGATGGCGCAGCTGCGTGCCCCAGGCGGTTGTCCGTGGGACGCCGACCAGACCCACGAATCGCTGGTGCAGTACCTGATCGAAGAGACCTACGAGCTGATCGACGCCATCGAGACGGGCAACCGGGACGAAATGCTCGAGGAGCTCGGCGACGTGCTCTACCAAGTGCTGTTCCACGCCGACATCGCGGCGCACACCCCGGGGGAGGACTTCGACATCCAGGACGTGGCCGCCCACATGACGGCGAAGATGGTCGGCCGGCACCCGCACGTGTTCGGCGACCGTGCGGCCGCGGACGCGCGGACGGCGGAGACGGCGGAGGATGTCGTCGGCTTCTGGGACGAGCTCAAGAAGCAGGAGAAGCCGGGCCGCACGAGCGTGCTCGACGGGATCCCGCAGGGGATGCCCTCGCTCGCTCTCGCGGACAAGCTGCTGGGGCGCGCCGAGAAGGTCGGCCTGCTCGACCTCCAGCAGCAGGGTGGCGTCCAGGTCGGCAGTGAGGACGAGCTCGGGCCCCTGCTGCTCGCGATCGTCGCCTCGGCGAAGGCGCAGGGGCTGGATGCGGAGCGCGCGCTGCGCTCGACCCTCCGCGACCTGCAGACCGAGATCCGCGAGCAGGAGTCCGCCTAGCCTGCCCACATCCGCGAGTCGCGACATCACGTCGCCACTCGAGCGGCGGTTTCAGGCGGTGAGTGCAACACCGCGTAGGTACTCGTCGAGTTTCTCCGCTGGGGTGTGGAAGTTCAAGGTCTGCCGGGGTCGGATGTTGAGCAACCGTTGGGTTTCGGCGAGGTCGGTGTCGGTGATCGTGTTGAAGTTGG
>NZ_JBFRGV010000018.1:0-17147 GCF_052115525.1 Leifsonia sp. 2MCAF36
CACCAACTTCAACACGATCACCGACACCGACCTCGCCGAAACCCAACGGTTGCTCAACATCCGACCCCGGCAGACCTTGAACTTCCACACCCCAGCGGAGAAACTCGACGAGTACCTACGCGGTGTTGCACTCACCGCCTGAAACCGCCCGACGAGTTGCGACAAGATGTCGCAAACGGGCTGGCCACGGCAGGGCCGGGGGTTCGCGAAGTGCAGGATCTCGTGGGCGATCTCAGAGACCGCATGAGACCCTGCTCTGCAAGGCTCGCACCCAGGTTCGGCGGCGGGCGCATCCTCAGTAGGATGGATGGGTCCCACACACCCGCATCCGTAGGGAGCACCATGGCCGCACCGTCGAGACTGGAATCCGTCATCACGCTGGCGCAGCATCGCGGGTTCGTGTTCCCGTCCGGTGAGATCTACGGCGGAACGCGGTCGGCGTGGGACTACGGCCCCCTCGGTGTGGAGCTGAAAGAGAACATCAAGCGCGAGTGGTGGAACGCGTTCGTGCGCGGCCGCGGCGACATGGTCGGCCTCGACTCGGCCATCATCCTGCCGACCCCGGTGTGGCAGGCATCCGGCCACGTCCAGGTGTTCAGCGACCCGCTCACCGAGTCGCTCATCACGCACAAGCGCTACCGCGCCGACCACCTGTTCGAGGCGTACGAGGCCGAGCACGGCCACCCGCCGGCGAACGGCCTGGACGACATCGCCGACCCGGATCACCCGGACAAGGTGGGCCAGTGGACGCCGATCCGCCAGTTCTCCGGTCTGATGAAGACGTTCCTCGGTGTCGTGGACGACGAATCCGGCCTGCACTACATGCGCCCGGAGACGGCCCAGGGGATCTTCACGGACTTCGCCTCCGTGCTGCAGACCTCGCGCAAGAAGCCGCCGTTCGGCATCGGCCAGATCGGCAAAGCGTTCCGCAACGAGATCACGCCGGGCAACTTCATCTTCCGCACCCGCGAGTTCGAGCAGATGGAGATCGAATACTTCGTCGAGCCGGGCACCGACGAGGAGTGGTTCGACACCTGGATCGACCTCGCCTGGGAGTGGTTCACCGAGCTGGGCATCAACCCGGAGCACATCCGCCGGTTCGAGCACCCGAAGGACGCGCTGGCGCACTACTCGAAGCGCACCATCGACATCGAGTACAAGTTCGACTTCGTCGGCAGCGAGTGGGGCGAGCTGATGGGCGTCGCCAACCGTACCGACTTCGACCTGAAGACCCACATCGAGCACTCGGGCAAAGACCTGAGCTACTTCGACCAGAACAAGAACGAGCGCTACGTGCCGTACGTGATCGAGCCGTCGTTCGGTCTCACCCGTGCACTGATGGCGTTCCTGGTCGACGCGTACGACGAGGAGCAGGTGCCGAACGCCAAGGGCGGCACGGACAAGCGCACCGTGCTGCACCTCGACCCGCGCCTCGCGCCGGTCAAGGTCGCCGTGCTCCCGCTGTCGCGCAACGAGGCCCTCTCGCCGCTGGCCCGCGGGCTCGCCGACCGTCTCCGCAAGCGCCGCAACGTCGACTTCGACGACTCGGGCGCGATCGGCCGCCGCTACCGCCGGCAGGATGAGATCGGCACGCCGCTCGCGGTGACCGTCGACTTCGACTCGCTCGAGGACGACGCCGTGACGGTACGGGACCGTGACTCGATGCAGCAGGAGCGCATCCCCCTCGAAGGCCTCGACCGGTACCTGGCGGAGCGCCTGCGCGAGATCTGAGCTAGGCCACCGAAGACGCCTCCGCGGACGCCTTCATCGCCTCACGCTCAGCATCCGCGCGCCCGATGCGTCGCGCGATGAGAAGCCACGCGAGCCCGCTGCCGAGGACGAAGAGCAGCTCGAACAGCAGCAGCACGCCGCCGGCAGCGGCGCGGGGCCACGGCAGGTTCTGCGCGAGCCAGGCGGCACCGTCGAACAGCCCGTGCGCCGCTGCTACGGCGAGATAGGCGAGCACCACCCGCACCGAGAGCCGGAACCGGCCGCCGCGTGCCGCGGCGAACACCGCCGCCCCCAGCAGCGCCGAGAACACGGGATGCAGGAACGGACCGGTCAGCTCCCGGCCGATGGCGGTGGCGAGGAACACCCCGAAACCGGACCCGGTCTCCTGCCCGCGGGCGAACGCCTCCTGCAGGTAGCCGAGGTTCTCGATCACGCTGAAGCCGAGGCCGACGGCACCGCCCACGAAGAGGCCGATCCGCGCGTTCTTCACCGGCAGCTTCAGCGCGAGGACCACCACAGCGGACACTTTGAGCAGCTCCTCGACCACGCCGGCCAGCGTCAGAGCGAGGGCGCTCGGGTGGGATCCCGTTCCACCGCCCAGCACGTCGATGACACTGTTGACCGGTCCGGCGACCAGGGTGGCGGCCAGGCCGCCGACGCCCGCGATGATCACCAGCCGCGAGGCGGTGAGCCCGTCCCCCGGTCGCAGCCGGTACGCCATCGTGTACAGCAGGGCAGCGGCCACCGTCGCGGCGCCGGTCACCAACAGGTACGGCGAGAGGATGGCAGGGCCGTCGGCGTGCTCGTGCGGAGCGATCGCGGCCATGAGCAGGCTGAAGCCGAGGAGCCAGAGCCAGATGAAGAGACTGCTGCCTGCGATGATCCACCCGCCGAAGCGCCCGATCCACTTGTGCGGCCGGCGCGGCCGGCGCACGGGCTGGGCCACCGGCACGGGGTACGTGAATCCGGTCCACTCCACGCCGCTCCACCAGCGGACGAAGCGGGCGTCGTGCGGGTCGCCATACCAGCCGGGAGGCGGGGTCCAGCCAGGAGGCGGGGTCCAGCCGCGAGGCGGGGTCCAGGCCGCTGGCGGCTGCTGGCCGGCTGGCGGCTGCTGGGCTGGCGCGATGGTCACCCGGTCAGCTTACGAACTGGGCCTGTGTCCGCTCTCCTCCCCGTCCGGGCCACACGGCGAGCCTCTTCGTGCCGCCGCGTCCCACCTGACAGGCTGAAGTTCAGCACCAGAAGGATCACCATGCGTTTCACCACCCCCGGCCGGAAAGCCGCCGTCATCGCGGTGCTCTTCGCCGTCAGCGCGCTGCTCAGCCTGCTCTTCGACGCGCTGCATTCGGAGGTCGGCTCGATCGTCCTCTCGCTGCTGCAGGTGGTCGCCTGGTACCTGGTCACCCGCGTCTTCCGCGGGCCCGGCGAACCGGTGCGGGCCGCCCGAGCGTGGTGGCGGATGACGAACCGGCCGCTGCTCAGCGGGGTCCTTGCGGCCGTCTACGGTCTCGTCGCCGTCGTCAACGTCGGGTTCAGTATCGCCGGCTTCGGGGGCCCGTCGGGCACCGCGTCCATCCTCGCAGAGCTGGTCCTCGCCGCCCTGTTCGCCCTGTCGTACGTGCGGCTCACGTCGCTGGCCCGCGCCACGGCCTGAGCCGTAGGCTGGGCGCATGACGCTCGACTCCGGCATCCACGACTCCGGCATCCACACCTCTGGCATCCACACCGACGAACTCGACCCCGCAACCCGCCCGCAGGACGACCTGTTCCGCCACGTCAACGGCAAATGGCTCGACCGCACCGAGATCCCCGCCGACAAGGCGCGCTGGGGGTCGTTCATGATCCTGGCCGAGGAGGCCGAGGCGGCGGTGCGGGAGATCGTCGAGCTCGCTCAGCGCGCCGACGAGGGCACGGAGGAGCGGAAGTTCGGCGACCTCTTCACCAGCTTCCTTGACGAGGAGCGCGTCGACGCCCTGGGTGTCGAGGCGATCCGCGACGAGCTGACCTTCGCGTCGGGGGTCGACAGCATCCCGAGCCTCCTGGAGACGGTCGGGAAGCTGGAGCGTCGGGGCCTCGGCGGCTTCTACCAGCTGTTCGTCGACAACGACCCGGGCGACCCGGAGCGCTACCTCGTCTTCCTCGAGCAGTCCGGTATCTCGCTGCCGGACGAGTCGTACTTCCGTGAGGAGCGGTTCGCCCCGATTCGTGAGGCGTTCGTCGCGCATATCCAGCGGATGCTGGAGCTCGCCGGCCTGGACGACGCTGCGGAACGCGCACAGCGTGTGTTCGACCTGGAGACCGCCATTGCGGCGCAGCACTGGGACAACGTCGCCTCGCGAGACTCCGAGAAGACCTACAACCTGTACAGCTGGGACGACGCGAAGGCCGTGTTCGACGGCGGTGCGGCGTCCGGCCAGGCAGCCGACCTCGATGTCTGGGCGCAGGCGCTCGGCGCACCGCGGGACGCCCTGGCCGAGGTCGTTCTGCGCCAGCCGTCGTTCACCACCGGGCTGGCCGGGCTGCTCACCGAGGACCGCCTGGAGTCGTGGCGCGACTGGCTGGCCTGGCAGGTCGTGCACGGCGCAGCTCCCTACCTCTCGGGCGACTTCGTGGAGGCGAACTTCGACTTCTATGGCCGCACGCTGACCGGAACCCCGCAGATGCGCGCACGCTGGAAGCGCGGCGTCTCGCTCGTCGAGGGGGCCATGGGCGAGGCCGTCGGCCGCATCTACGTCGAGAAGCACTTCCCTCCGGCCGCCAAGGAGCAGATGGATGCGCTGGTCGCCAACCTGATCGAGGCGTACCGGCAGAGCATCCGGACGCTCGACTGGATGGGCGAGGAGACACGCGAACGCGCACTCGACAAGCTGGAGAAATTCACGCCGAAGATCGGGTTCCCGGCGAAGTGGCGCGACTACTCCGCCCTGCAGATCGACCCGGCCGATCTCGTCGGCAACGTCCGCGCCGCCGCCCTCTTCGAGTTCAACCGCGAGCTGGGGAAGATCGGCAAGCCGATCGACCGTGACGAGTGGTTCATGACCCCGCAGACCATCAACGCGTACTACAACCCCGGCTTCAACGAGATCGTGTTCCCCGCAGCCATCCTGCAGTTCCCGTTCTTCGACGCCGACCGGGATGCTGCGGCGAACTACGGCGCGATCGGTGCCGTCATCGGGCACGAGATCGGGCACGGCTTCGACGACCAGGGTTCGAAGTTCGACGGCGACGGCCGTCTGGAGGACTGGTGGACGGAGGCCGACCGGACCGCGTTCGAGAAGCGCACCGCAAGCCTCATCGCACAGTACGACGCACTGGCCCCGGCCCAGGTGCCCGACCATCACGTGAACGGCGCGCTCACGATCGGCGAGAACATCGGCGACCTGGGCGGTCTGGGCATCGCGTGGAAGGCGTACCTGCTCTCGCTGGACGGCCAGGAGCCGCCCGTCGTCGACGGGCTGAGCGGTGCCGAACGGTTCTTCCTGTCGTGGGCGCAGGCCTGGCAGCAGAAGGGACGCGACGAGGAGGTCATCCGCCTGCTCGCGATCGACCCGCATTCGCCGAACGAGTTCCGGTGCAACCAGATCGTGCGCAACATCGACGCTTTCTATGACACGTTCGCGGTCGCCGAGGGCGACCGACTGTGGCTGGCGCCGGCGGAGCGCGTCACCATCTGGTGAGGCTTCGCTTTTCTCCGGCACCGTAGGGCGTGTCCCCCGCACACGGGGTAACATCGTCCCTGTCGTCTCCGCGGTCACCGCCGCACAGTCGACGGCGGTGCCGGGGGTGAGCGCCGCCACTCCGGTAGCACCGACTCGGAAGAAAGACCCAGCGACACCGTGACGATCCAGGCTCATGAGTCCGCGCGCCGGGCCCGGCAGGCGACCACCCGCCGCGGTCGACACCGTGCACCTGGTTCGATCGAGACCTTCAGCCGCGGCTTCGATGCCTTGGGGCGACTCGCGGTCTCGGGCGTGCAGGTCTCAGCCCGCGCGACCGACCTGTCGACGGGCGCCGTCCTGTTCTCCATCGACGATCACGTCGTCATGCCCACGGCGAGCATCGGCAAGGTGCTGCTGCTGGTCGAGGTGGCGGCGCGCCTGCAGTCGGGGCAGCTGAGCCCGCTGGCCCACCTGGACCGCGATCCGCGCGACGTCGCGGGCGAGTCGGGCATCTGGCAGCACCTGCACGTGCCATCGCTTCCGGTCGCCGACCTGGCGGCACTGGTCGGCGCGAGCAGCGACAACCTGGCCACGAACGTCCTCCTGCGCCGGGTCGGCCTGGAGGCGGTGAGCGCCCGGACCGAATCCCTCGGGCTGACGCGCACGGCCCTGCTCGACCTGGTGCGCGACCACCGCGGACCGGACGACGCTCCGCAGCTCTCCGTCGGGAGCGCCAACGAGCTCACCTGGCTGTTCGCGGCGCTCGCGCGCGGCGAGATCGTCAACCCGGCCACCAGCCAGCGGGTGATCTCGTGGCTGTCCCTGAACAGCGACTTCTCGCTCGTCTCCAGCGCTTTCGGGCTCGACCCGCACTCGCATCGCCACCCGGAGCACGGCATGCTCCTCGTCAACAAGACGGGAACCGACGACGGCGTCCGCAGCGAGGTCGGCGTGCTGCGCGGACCGCGCGCCGGCGTCACCTACGCGGTGTCGACCTACTTCGACGACACCAGCCTCCCGGAGCGGTTGGCCGTGATCGAGGGGATGCGGTCCGTCGGGCTCGACCTGCTGGAGTACGTGTTCTGACCCGCGCTCACGCCTCGCGTGCGCTGCGGACCTGCTCCCACTCGCCAATGAGCTCCGGCAGGCGCCCCTGCAGGAACTTGTAGAAGCCGGCCATGTCTCGCAGGCGCTCGGTCGCCGGCGAGGACGGGTCGCCGACGGCCGCCAGGCCCGCCTCCGCCTGGTCGGCGAGGACTCCGTAGATCGGGCTGTTCCGCACCATCAGCGCGTACCAGTCGCTCGGGAGCTCGTACCGGTCGCGCCGGGTTCCGGTCTGGGCCAGGCGCCGGATGATGCCAAGGGTCTGCAGGTAGCGCACGGCACCCGAGATGGCGGCCGGGCTGACCTCTAGGCGTGCGGCCAGTTCGGCTGCGGTGAGGCCCGCCGACTCGGTCACCGTGAGCGCCATCATCACGCGCGCCGGCATCCTCGGGAAGCCCGCGGCGGTGAGCACGGCCGCGGAGTGCTCCATCACCTCGGCGAGCGCCGCCTCGTCTGTGGCCATGAGCACCATCCTCTATCCGATTGCGAAGTCCCGCCGGCGGATCAGTGCCGCCGCGCCGGCGAGGGCGGCGACCGTGATGCCGAGCATCCAGTATCCACCGGTCCAGTCGACCTGCCCGACAACGACAGGGGCGTCGGCGAAGGGCGAGACGTGACGCAGCCAGTCGGGGAGTTGGACGAGGCCGCCGAAGATGCCGACGAAGGCGCCGAGGCCGAGCGCGGCCCAGGCGACCGGGACGGTCCAGCTCGGAAGCACCACGAACAGCAGGGTCAGCACACCGAGGTAGACGAGAGCGACCGGCAGCTGGGCCGCGGCGGCGGCGAACGAGACGCCGATGGTCGACGGATCCTCGCCCGCCGCCACCGAGGACAGTCCGGACGCGATCGCCGCGACGAGGAGGACCAGCACGACAGCGCTCACCCCGATGGCGACGAACGAGAACAGCCAGCGGGTACGCGACACGGGCGCAGCGAGGAGCGTCTCCGCCGTCCCCGACTGCTCCTCCTGCCTCAGCCGGATCACCGCCTGAACCGCGCACGCGGCGGCGAGCACCCCGACGATCGAGAAGATCGCCGAGATGAAGAGGGAGGTGAGCGGGCCCGATCCGCCAGCACCGATCCGTCGAAGCGCCTCGCGGATGCCCGCAAGGTTCGGGTCCTGCGCGAGCGAGCTGTTGATCGCGCTTCCCAGCGAGCCGGCGAGGAGACCGCCGAGCACGCCACCGATCGCCCAGCCGATCACGACGGGCCGCTGCAGGCGCCAGGCCAGGCCGACCATCCCGGACAGCGTGGGCGAAGCCGTCGCGCGGCCCGCTCGTTCCGGGATGAGACCGGCGCCGGAGTCACGGACGGCCTGCAGTGCGAAGACCCCGGCCACGAGGAGCGCCGCGAAGCCGACCTGGAGCAGCAGTGGCCACCCGCCGGCTGCTGTATACGGCGCCGCCTGCTGCCCCCAGCCGATCGGGCTCAGCCAGCTCGGCCACGCGGCCCTCAGGTGGGTTCCGTCCCCGAACGGCGTACCGCCGGCATCTCCGATGCCGCGCAGAAGGTAGGCGGCCACGACCAGCGCTGCCGCGAGTCCGTTCGCTCCGCGGGATGTGCTCATCACCTGGGAGACCAGCAGACCGACGCCGAAGAAAGCGAGTCCTGCGCCGCCCGTCACGGCACCGGCGAGGAAGGAGCCGGCGACGGGCAGGCCCACCGCGATGAACCCGAGGCCGGTGACCACGGCGAGCAGGATGTTGGCGCCCACCGCGTGCCCGACCGTCGCGATCGTGGGGAGCAGCCGGGCCGCGGGCGTTGCCGCGATCAGCTCGGCGCGGCCCGACTCTTCCTCCGCGCGGGAGTGACGGACCGCGAGGAACGTGTTCATGAGCCCCGCGAGCAGTGCGAGGAACGTGAAGATCTCGAAGAAGGTGAGGGCGGCGAGGGTGGACCCTTGCGGCAGCCCGCGCAGCACCAGGATGGTCGGATCGGAGATCGCCAGCCGCATGACCTGCACCCGCGAGGCCGCGCTGCCGTACGTCTGCTGGATGCTCTCCGCGGAGAACGCCGCGAGGGCGCCGATCGAGAGCAGCCAGATCAGCAGCTGCCAGCGGTCACGGCGCAGCCGCTGCCGGAGCAGGGCACGCAGGGTGTGGACGGTGCGCGGACCCCGCGACGCCGCGCGCGTCCGTGTCGGCTCGATACGTGCGGCCGTGGTGCTCATCGTGACGCCGCCGGGGCAGCGACGGGGTCTGCGGCCTGGGCGGGCTCGTCCCCGTAATGACGGAGGAACAGTTCCTCCAGCGAAGGCGGCGCGACCGTCAACCCGCGCACGTCCAGTCGCGCGAGGCCGGCGAGCAGGGCCGAGAGTGCGTCGCTGTCGGCGGTGAACCGCACCCGGCCGTCCTGCTCGCGGAAATCGTGGGCACCGGGAAGGTGCTCGAGGGCACCCCGGTTCAGACCCTCCGAGCGGAACGAGACCTCGGTGCGCGTCAGGTGCCGCAGCTCGTCCAGTGTCCCGGTCTCGACCGTCCGGCCGGAACGGATGATGGTGACGCGATCGCAGAGCTGCTCGACCTCCGACAGGATGTGGCTGGAGAGCAGCACGGTCGCCCCCTCGGCGGCCACCCGCCGGATCTCCGAGTCGAAGACGGCCTCCATCAGCGGGTCGAGGCCGCTGGTCGGCTCGTCGAGGATGTACAGGTCGGCCGGCGTCGCGAACGCGGCGACGAGCGCGACCTTCTGGCGGTTGCCCTTCGAGTACGCGCGTCCCTTCTTGGTCGGGTCGAGCTGGAACACCTCCAGGAGGCGCTTCTTGCGGTCGGCGTACAACTCCCGGTCGGCGGTGCCGCCACGGAGACGCCCGAGGAGGTCGATGGCCTCCCCTCCGGAGAGGTTCGGCCACAGGCTGACATCGCCGGGCACATACGCGATGCGCCCGTGAAGCTCGACGGCATCCTTCCAGGGGTCGCGTCCGAACAGTGCCGCCCGGCCGCCGTCAGAACGCGCGAGCCCGAGGAGCACCCGGATGGTCGTGGACTTGCCCGCTCCATTGGGACCGAGGAAGCCGTGGACGGTCCCCTCCGCCACCGTCAGGTCGAGGCCGTCGAGGGCGCGCACGCGCCCGAATCGCTTTTCGAGTCCGAAGACGTCGATCACCGTGTTCATACCGGGATGCTACGCCTAATTCAGTAATTTGTGAAACTTGTGTTGTCTGGACGCGCTATGCCTGGCCGCACTGGATGGTGTCGATGCCCGCATACTCGTGGTCCGACGCCGAATCCGGGATGGTCAACGTGTACGGCACCGACGCCTGGAGGTCGATGGTCGTGCTCCACTCGTCCACCACGTCGCCGTCCGGAGTGTCCGAGAAGCCCGCGGTGAGCGTCGCGCCGGCGCAGGTCTGTCCCGCAGTGAGCTCGAACGTCCAGCCGTCGACGTAGTGGACCTTCACGCCGTCCACGTCGTAGTCCGCCACGTCGGCGCTGTCGGTCGCACCCGGGGAAGGCTCGGCGGAGGGGATGCCGGACGGCGCGGCGCTCGAAGTGGACTCCGCCTGCGCGAGACGGCTCGAGCTGTGCACGATGGAACCGATCGCGAAGAGCGCCACGAGAAGGACGACGAGGCCGGGCGCGACGCTGCCGACGGTGATGCCGACGATCGCGCCGGTCGACATGGGGCGGCGGCCGGGAGCGGGTGGGTACCAGGGCGCCGGCGGTCCCGCGACGGGGTATGGCGGCTGCTGCGGACGGGCCGCGGAGTACGGAGGCTGCTGCGGACGGGCCGCGGGATACGGCGGCCGCTGCGCACCGGGCGCCTGCCACGCTGAAGCGGCGAGCAGCGCATCCCGAGCCACCACGAGCGTGTCACGGCGCTGGGCGTCCGGCCCGGCCTCGACCCATTTCGCGGCGAAGGCGCGCTGCACATCGTCGGGTGCCGCCGACACCGACACCCCCAGCAGTCCGGCCGCCTCGTTCGGATTCACCGCGCCCCCATCATCCCGTCAACACGTACGGCATGATCGTAGTGGTCAGCGCGGTCGGTGGCGGCCGGTCAGGCCACTCTTCCGCTCAGCCCGCGCGTCACCCCGGCGCCATCGCGTCGCCCGGGTCGCTCGGCTGTGGCGATCTCGCCCAGCTCACGGATCGCCCGGTGGTAATAGCCGGCCGCCACCCCGGATCGGTACGCGCCCGGCTGAAGGTCGGCCTCGTTGCGCAGCCGGATCTCGGCCCGGGCCGCCTCGATCGGGGTGATGATCTTCACACCGGCGCGGTAGCGGATCAGCCGGTGCACCCACTGGTCCAGCGGCTCCGGGAGACCGCCGGGCACCCGGTCGTGCTCCGCAGCGAGCGACGTGCGCCCCCGTGAGGCCGCACGCGGATCGAGAACCGTGCCGCTCGCCGTCGCCTCCCTCTCGGCCCGGCGGCGCTCGGCCGCCATGACCGAAAGAAGGTCGTCGTGCCGGTTCGCCTGGCGTGAGAGCACCTCGAGTTCGTCAAGCGCCGTCGCGAGTTCGTCCTCGTAGCCGACGTAGGTCTCCGGATGCGCTGCCCGGTCGCTCATCAGATCGTTGCGGGCGGTGGATGCCTGCGACCGGGTCAGGACCGTCCGCCCATTGCGCACCCGCTCGAGCCGCCAGGTCCAGGTGACGAGGGGTTCGGGCATCAGGTGACTCATGCGTCCACCGTACGGTCGACCGCCGACATCGACGGGAACAGGCGCCGCGCGTCGGTGGCCCGGGCTAGCGTGGTCGGTTGTGAGCACCATCCTGCGCCGTCCCGTCGATCGGGAGATCCTGCGCCTCGCAGTGCCGGCGCTTGGCGCGCTCGTGGCCGAGCCGATCTTCCTGCTCGCCGACTCGGCCATGGTCGGGCACCTCGGCGTCGACCCGCTGGCCGGCCTCGGGATCGCCAGTGCCATCCTGCAGACGGTGGTCGGGCTCATGGTGTTCCTCGCCTACAGCACGACCCCCGCCGTCGCGCGCCGCCTGGGGGCCGGAGACGAACGCGGGGCGGTCGCCGCCGGCGTCGACGGATGCTGGCTGGCCCTGGTGCTCGGCGTCGTCCTGGCCGCCGCGGGCTGGGCGGCGTCGCCGTTCCTGGTCGAACTCTTCGGTGCATCCCCTGGCGTGACGTCTCAGGCGGCGCAGTACCTGACGCTGTCGATGCTCGGCCTCCCCGCGATGCTGCTCGTCTACGCGGCGACCGGCCTGCTGCGCGGGCTGCAGGACACGCGCACCCCCCTGGCTGTGGCTGTGGCCGGGTTCGCGGCGAACATCGTGCTCAACTACCTCTTCATCTATGTGGCCGGGCTCGGGATCGCCGGCTCCGCTCTCGGCACGGTGGCCGCGCAATGGGCGATGGTGCTGGTCTATGCGGGAATCGTCGCGCGGCACGCCCACCGGGTCGGTGCGCGGCTGCTGCCGCATCACGCCGGCATCGGGCGGTCGGCACGAGCCGGTGGCTGGCTGCTCGTGCGCACGGCCAGCCTCCGCGCCGCCATGCTGCTTGCGGTGTTCGCCGCGACGCAACAGGGCCCGGACGAGCTGGCCGCCTTCCAGGTGACCATGACCGTGTTCGCGACGCTCGCCTTCGCGCTCGACGCGCTGGCGATCGCCGCCCAGGCGCTCATCGGCAAGGGTCTCGGCGAGGGCGACCTCGAAAGCGTCCGTGCGGTTCTCCGCCGGTGCATCCAGTGGGGGATCCGCGCGGGAATCGTGCTGGGCCTGCTCACCGTCGCGCTGAGTCCGTTCGCCGCGGCGCTGTTCACGAACGACGCATCGGTCGCCGCCCTGCTGCCGCTCTCGCTGGCCATCGTCGGTGTCGGCGCCCCGCTGGGCGGTTACGTTTTCGTGCTCGACGGCGTGCTGATCGGCGCGGGGGACGCCCGGTATCTCGCACTGACCGGGCTGCTCAACGTTGCGGTCTTCGTGCCGCTCGCGGCCGCTGCCGCGGCGTGGGGCGGCCACGACGCTGCAGGCCTGGCCGCCCTGACCGCCGCCTTCGCGCTCGGCTACCTGGGCGCGCGCGCCGTCACCCTGGGGCTGCGGGCACGCGGCCGGGTGTGGATGCGCGCGGGCGCGGCGGTCTGACGGGCAGCGGGCACGAGGACGCGGGCTGTGCCGCGGTCTGACGGGCCTCGGATCGTGTGGATGTACGGGCGCCATGGTCCGACGGGCAGCGCAAATCCCCGTCCGAACGGAGGAGCGGGCGGCGCGCACCGTCCGGGCATCCTCCGTTCGCGGCACCACCCCCGCATATCCAGCACGAACTCCTCCCATGACGACACGGTCATCTCTCGGGACCGGCGGCAGGAAACGGAGGTGATTCCTCGCGACACGCCGCCAAGAAGCTGGAATCGAAGGAGAACCGCGGCCGCGAGGCACGGATCTCCTCCGTTTCGGTCGCGTCGAGCCGCGACTCCGGTCAGAGGCGCTCTCGTCTTTGCCGACCAGCGGCGGCGGCGGAAACGGAGGAGATCCGTCGCGACACGCCGCCGTGAAGTCGGAATGGAAGGAGAACCGCGGCCGCAGAGCCCCGAACGCCTCCGCTACCGACGCGAGCGGGCCGTCACGCCAGCCACTCCCGGGCCGCGACCACCAGTGCGCGCACGCCCGTGTCGATCGTCGGCTGCGCCAGCGGTGCGAAGTACGGCGAGTGGTTCGACGGGATGTCCGTGTCGACCGTTCCGGCCGCCATCGCAGCACGCACGGTCTCCGGGTCGGCGCCCCCGAGCATCCAGTAGACCAGCGGCGCTCCGGCCGCTGTGGCCAGGTTGCCGACGTCCTCGCTGCCGGAGAGGGCACCCGGGTGCAGCACGCGGTCTTCGCCGAATTCCGCGGCGAATGCCGCGTTGACCCGCTCCGTGGACTCGGGATCGTTCACGGTGACCGGGTAGCGCTCCCCCCACTCCATCTCGGGCTCCCGCGGCGCACCCGAGGCCTGCGACTCGGCCCGGATGACGCGGTCGACACCCTCGAGAACGCGCTGGCGCACCTCCTCGTTGAAGCTGCGCACGCTGATCCCGAGGGTGGCCTCGGCCGCGATGATGTTGTTCTTCGTCCCGGCATGAAGGCTGCCGACGGTGACGACGGCCGTGTCCTTCGGCGCGATCTCGCGCGAGACGACGGTCTGCAGTCGCATCACCGTCGCGGCCGCCATGACGACCGGATCGATCGTCGTCTCCGGCCGGGAGCCGTGGCCGCCACGCCCGTGGAGGGTGACCTCCATGGTGTCCACCGCCGCCATGGCCGCGCCCGGGTGCGCGCCGACCATGCCGGCAGGGGCGGGCAGCACATGCTGGCCGAGCACCACATCCGGCACCGGGATCCTCTCGTAGAGACCGTCTTCGACCATCACCTGCGCGCCGCCGCCGTGCTCCTCCGCGGGCTGGAACAGGGCGACCAGCGTTCCGGACCACGCCTCGCGCGAGGCGTTCAGCGAGTCGACGGCGCCGAGCAGGCAGGTGATGTGGATGTCGTGACCGCACGCGTGCATCACCGGGATCGAGTTGCCTGCCGCGTCGGTCACCGTCTCGGTGGACGCCCACGGCAGGCCGGTCTGTTCGCGGACCGGGAGCGCGTCCATGTCGGCCCGCAGCAGCACGGTCGGGCCGTCGCCGTTGCGCAGTACGCCGACCACGCCGGTCGTCGCGATGCCGGTGTGCACCTCGAGGCCCAGCTCCCTCAGCCGGTCGGCGACGATTCCGGCGGTGCGGTGCTCGGTGAAGGCGAGCTCGGGGTGGGCGTGCAGGTCGCGGTAGAGCGCTTCGAGATCCATACCGCCACCCTACGACCGGCCCGCTAGCGCCCCCGCGGCGCCGCAGTGGTGTTGCCGCGGTGGAAGACGCTCGTGAACGTGGAGGGGTGCGGCTCGCCGCCTTCCAGCATCTCGACCACCGCACGACCGGCCGCGCGGCCCTTGTCGACGGCGGGCTGCACCAGCGTGGTCAGGTCGTACGGCCACAGTCCGTCGACGCGAACGCCGTCGAACCCGACGACGCTGACGTCGCCTGGGACCTCCAGACCGAGCTCTTCGGCCGCGCGGATGACGCCGGCGGCCAGCAGGTCGCTCTGGGCGATGATGGCGGTCGGACGGCGACTCGCGTCGGTGAGCAGCTCCCGTCCCGCAATCCTGCCCTCCTCGACGAACGAGCCGCGGGTGACCCGGCCGCCCGCCGCAGGGAACACGTCGTGCGCGCCGGCGAGACGGTCCATTGCGGTCGTCGAGCTGCCGGCCCGGATGCGGTCGGGAGTCAGGGCGCCGCGCGCGCGGTCGCGCGTGAGTGACAGCGTCACGACGGCGACGTCGCGATGCCCGAGGTCGTACAGGTGCTGGGCGGCCATACGGGTGGCCTCGCGGTTGTCCTGGCCGATCGTCGGAACCCCGTCGGCCGGGTCGCCCTCGATCGCGACCAGCGGGATGCCGCGCTGGCGGAGCGTGGCGACCGACTCGTCGAGTCGCGGGCTGCAGCCGATGAGGACCACCGCATCCATCGGGGCGTCTTCGATGCGCTGGGCCGTCTCCCCCGCGTCGGTGAGGATGAGGAGGCCCGCGTCGATCGCGCCGATCTCCTCGGTGATGCCGTCGAGCAGGGCGATTTTGATCGGGTCGCGGAACGCGTCACGGACGCGCTCCTCCATCACGACGCCGACGATGCCCGAGCGGCCGCGGCGGAGCGAGCGTGCACGCGGATCCGGCCCGGCATAGTTGAGCTCCTTGGCCGCGGCGAGCACGCGCTCGCGGGTGGACTCGGAGACCGGGCCGGTGCCGGAGAAGGCGAGAGAGGCGGTCGAGTTGGACACGCCGGCGAGGCGGGCGACGGCGGCCAGCGTGGGCCGCGCGATGGCGACCTGCGCCGTGCTGGGTTCGTTCACGTGTGATAGCTTAGTCGAATCGTTTCGATCGAAACGATTCGAGCCGACAACCCACAGGAACCGCCCCGATGTCCCAGCCGACCTCCGCCCCGACGCGCGACCGCCGAGAGCTGAAAGCCTGGCGGAACGCCGTGTTCGTCGTCTTCATCCTCAGCGGGCTGACGATCGCCACCTGGGTCGCCCGCATCCCCGGAGTCCGCGACGACCTGGGCCTCGGGAAGGACCCGTCAGCGATCGGGCTGCTCATCCTGGGGATGTCGGTGGGAGCCATCCTCGGCCTCACGGTCTCATCCCCCGTCCTCGTCCGCTTCGGCCCGCACCGCGGGATGGTCGGCGCGCTCACCATCGCCGCGATCGGCACCCTCCTGCTCGGGTTCGGCGCGACGGCGTTCCACAGCGTTCCCCTGGTCGCCGTCGGTCTCATCCTGCTCGGCTTCGGCAACGGCATGGTCGACGTGATGATGAATGTCGAAGCGACGGCTGTCGAACGCGAGATCGGCAAGACGCTGTTGCCCCTCATGCACGCGTGCTTCAGCCTCGGAACCGTGCTCGGAGCCGGGATCGGCGCTCTCGCAGCCTGGCTCGCGGTCCCGGTGGTCTGGCACCTCCTCTTCATCGCCGTGGCGATCGTCGTGGTCGTCGTCATCGCCGTCCGCTACATCCCGCGCGAGGCGGAGCTGGGTGACGAGGCGGCCGCGACCGAGCGCATCCCCTTCGGCGAGCGCATGCGCACATCGCTGGCGGTGTGGGCCGACTGGCGCCTCATCCTGATCGGCGTGGTCATGCTCGGGATGGCGTTCGGCGAGGGATCCGCGAACGACTGGATCTCGCTCGCCGTGGTGGACGGGCACGGGCAGTCGAACTCGATCGGCGCGGTGGTCTTCGGCTTCTTCGTCGCGGCGATGACCGTCGGCCGGATCGCCGGCGGCCCGATCGTCGACCGGATCGGCCGCGTCGCCGCCATCCGCATCACCGCCGGAATGGGCGCCCTCGGGCTGGTGCTCTTCATCGTCGGCGGCCCGATGTGGCTCGTGGTCGTCGGCACCGTGCTGTGGGGCTTCGGCGTCTCGCTGGGCTTCCCGCTGGGCATGTCGGCGGCGGCGGACGGCGCTGCCAACCCCGCCGCCCGCGTCTCCGCGGTCGCGATCATCGGCTACTGCGCGTTCCTCGCCGGTCCGCCGCTCATCGGCTTCCTGGGGCAGCACTTCGGGCTGCTGAACGCGCTGTTCCTCGTGCTCGCGCTCCTGGTGGCCACGTTCCTCGCGGCCCCGGCCGTCCGCCCGGCCGCGGCCCCCGCGGTCGAGCGCCGCGAGAACGCGCCCGAGACCGCCTGACCCGCGGACCCCGGCCCCCTCCCTTCGCGTACCGTCAGTAGCGACATCTCGTCGCAACTCGCGCCGAATAGGCACACCAACTCACGACTCGGCTGCGGGGGCGCAGCGAGGCCAGGGCGACGGACTCGCGGTAGCCGGCGCACGCGTCGCCGAGTAGCGACATCTTGTGGCAAGTCACGCGAAACAGGCGCAACGAGTCACGACTCGGCAGTCGCACGGCGGCATGTCGTCGCAACTCGGGCGAAATGGGCGCAACGAGTCAGGACTCGGGCTGCGGAGGCCCAGCCGCCGGGCGCGGAGCCTGGCGCACGCTGGGCGAGTTGCGACATGTCGTCGCAACTCGCGCGGCTGGGTCTAGTGGTGGATGCAACGGGCTGATCCGGGAGGATTCTGCTCATGGTCGGGACACGGTTGTCGGTGGTGGAGCGCGGCAAGATTGAGGCGTTGTGGGGGCAGGGTTTGCGGATTCCGCAGATCGCTGTGGTGTTGGGGCGG
>NZ_JBFRGV010000019.1:0-8765 GCF_052115525.1 Leifsonia sp. 2MCAF36
GGCGGTTTCAGGCGGTGAGTGCAACACCGCGTAGGTACTCGTCGAGTTTCTCCGCTGGGGTGTGGAAGTTCAAGGTCTGCCGGGGTCGGATGTTGAGCAACCGTTGGGTTTCGGCGAGGTCGGTGTCGGTGATCGTGTTGAAGTTGGTGCCCTTGGGGTAGAAATCGCGGATCAGACCGTTGAGGTTCTCGTTGCTGCCGCGCTGCCAGGGCGAGTGCGGGTCCGCGAAGAACACCCGGCAGCCGGTCGCGATGGTGAATCGGGCGTGCTGGGCCATTTCGCTGCCCTGGTCCCAGGTCAGCGTGGAGAACAAGGCGGCGGSCAGCTGTTCGATCGTCTGGGTCAACCGGTCGATGACGGTCTCGGAGTCCCTGGTCCCGGGAAGCCGGGCCAGCAGCGCGAACCGGCTGGAGCGTTCGACCAGGGTGATGATCCCGGAGTTCCCCGGCCCGACGACCAGGTCGCCTTCCCAGTGACCGGGAACAGCCCGGTCGGCTGCTTCCGCCGGCCGGTCGCTGATCCGGGCTCCCTCCAGCCAGGGCCGGTTGCTGCGGCGCGGCAGCTTCGACTGCGGCACCCGACCTTTCCGCCCGCTGCGTAACGCTTTGACCACGGTCAGCTCGTGTCGCAGCGCGCCTTTGCCCTGAACATAGAGCGCCTGGTAGATCGTCTCGTGGGACACCCGCATATCCTCTCCCGGAAACAGCAGCGGCAGCCGCCCGGCGACCTGCTGCGGAGAGAACCGCTTGTTGAGCTGACCGACGACCGCGGCCCGCAACTGCGGATCCTCATCCAGCTTCCGCGGCTTGGGCCGGGCACGCCGTTCCGCCGCGACCTGGTGCGCGATCTCAGCGTCATAGTGCCACTGCGTCCGATACGACAGCTTCGAACGGCTGATCTCCCGCGACACCGTCGAGGGGGACGCGCCGACCAGCTCGGCGATCCTTCGTCTGGACAGGCCCTGCGCCAGGCCCACCTGGATCACCGCGCGATCTGCCAGCGACAACCGACGTCCGCGACCAGAGCCAGCTCCGATCTCACCCGGCGGTCGGACACGCAACAACCCAGGACGGCCACCAGGAGCGAATTCCATACCGGCCAGCATCGCCCACCACGTCACCCGCCGCATCGAAACCCCCAAAGCCGACACGACCTGCGGAGCCGACGCACCACCCACCAGCATCCTCAACGCCTGAACACGTGTCTCCAACGACGAATCCGAAACCATCCCAACCCCTCCCAAGAACAAGAGGTGTTGCACTCACCAACTGAAACCGCCCACGACCGCCGACGGGTCTCCGGCGGCGACCACCGCGCCCGCGCGCAGGGCGACCAGGTGGTCTGCGTACCGCGCGGCGAGGTTGAGGTCGTGCAGCACCATGACGACCGTCGTGCCGCGCGCGGCGTTCAGGTCGAGCAGCAGGTCGAGCACCTCCAGCTGGTGGCTGATGTCGAGGAAGGTGGTCGGCTCGTCCAGGAGCAGGATGCCGGTCCGCTGGGCCAGGGCCATCGCGATCCAGACGCGCTGACGCTGGCCGCCGGACAGCTCGTCCACCGGGCGGTCGGCGAGGTCGGCGACGGCGGTGACGGTCATCGCCTCGGCGACCGCCTCGTCGTCCTCGTTCGTCCAGCGGCGGAACCAGCCCTGGTGCGGGTAGCGCCCGCGTGAGACGAGGTCGGCGACCGTGATCCCATCGGGGGCGGTCGGCGTCTGCGGCAGCAGCCCGAGGCGTTGCGCGACCTGCTTGGTGGGGACCGTGTGGATGTCGGACCCGTCGAGCAGCACCGCACCGGAGGCGGGCGGCAGGAGTCGGGACAGCCCGCGCAGCAGCGTGGACTTGCCGCAGGCGTTGGGCCCGACGATGGCGGTCACCCGGCCGGCCGGGATGTCCAGGTCGAGTCGGTCGACCACCACGCGTCCCTCGTAGGCGAGCGACAGGTCGCGGGTCGCGAGCTCGGGTGCTTCGGGTGTTTGGGATGTCATGTCAGCCTCCTCGGCCCACGGAGTTGGTTCTGGCGAGCAGCCAGAGCAGGTATGGTGCGCCCACGATGCCGGTGACGACGCCGACGGGCAGCACGACGCCCGGGATGGCGAACTGGGTTGCGATGTCCGAGACGACGAGGATGAGCGCTCCGAGCAGGGCGGACGGCACCAGTGCCAGCGACCCGCGGCCGACGATCCTGCGCGCGATCGGTGCCGCGAGGAACGCCACGAACGACACCGGCCCCGCGACAGCGACCGCGATGGCCGCGAGAGCGACGGCGACCGCGACGACCGCAAGCCGCGTGCGCTCCGGCCGCACCCCGAGGCCGGATGCGAGGTCGTCGCCGAGCGACAGCGCGCTCAGCGGCCGGCCGACCGCCAGTGCGCACGGGACCAGGACCGCCGTGCCCACGCCGAGCACCAGCAGCGCCGTGGGGTCGATCGTGTTGAGGCTGCCCGTGATCCAGACCAGCGCCTGCTGCACGTCGGTGATGTCGGCCCGAGTGAGCACGTACGAGACGAGGCCGCCGCAGAAGGCGGCGATGCCGATCCCGACCAGCACGAAACGGTACCCGCTCACACCGTTCCGCCAGGCCAGCAGGTAGATCGCGGCGGCGGCCATCAGCGTCCCGGCCAGCACGACCCCCGACAGCGCCAGCCCGGTCAGCCCGAACCCGATCAGCGCGATGGAACCGGTGGCGCTCGCTGCGGCGGTGATGCCGATGATGTCCGGGCTGGCGAGCGGGTTGCGGGCGACCGACTGGATGAGTGCGCCGGAGACCCCGAGGCACCCGCCGACGAGGACACCGGCGACCAGCCGCGGCAGGCGCAGCTCCAGGATGACGAAGGAGGTGAGGCGGTCGGCTCGACCGACCAGCGCGGCCAGCACATCCACCGGCGCCACCGAGGCGGCACCGAGCGTGAGCGAGACGGCCGAGACGACGACCACGAGCAGCGTGAGCACGAGGGACACCCGCAGTGTGCGGGACCGTCCGCGGCGTCGGTCGCCGCGAACGGTGGCGAGAGTCTCCGTCATCGTCGGGGACGCGGTCAGCGCGCCGCGGGCGCTCACAGGCCCACCGTCCGGCGACCGCGCACCAGCGCGATGAAGACCGGCGCACCCACGAACGCCAGCACCACGCCGACCTGCAGCTCGCCGGGCGGCGCCACCACGCGCCCCAGGATGTCGCAGGCGAGCAGCAGCGACGGCGCGATCAGCGCCGAGTAGGCGAGGATCCACCGGTAGTCCGCCCCGACGACCCGACGGGCGATGTGCGGGACGATCAGACCGGCGAAGGCGATCGGGCCGACGGCCGCCGTGGCCGAGCCGCACAGCAGCACGATCGCGACCCCGCAGAGCACGCGGGTCATCCCGACGCGCTGCCCGAGGCCGCGCGCGACGTCGTCGCCCAGCGCCAGGCCGTTCAGCAGCCGGCCGACGACCAGTGCGATCACCGCCCCGGCCGTCAGCGTCGGCAGCACCTGCCAGAGCACGCCGAAGCCGCGGCCCGCCAGGGAGCCGACCTGCCAGAACCGCATCGCATCCAGCGAGACCCGGCTGGTCAGCTGCACCGCGGTGATGAGCGAGCCGAGCGCTGCCGAGACCGCGGCCCCGGCGATGGCGAGCTTCACCGGGGTCGCGCCCTCCCGGCCCAGCGACGACACGGCGTACACCAGGGCGGAGGCCAGGGCCGCGCCGGCGAACGCGAACCACAGGTAGCCGGAGGGCGACGTCACGCCGACGAACCCGATGGCGACGACCACCGCGAAGGACGCTCCGAAGTTGACGCCCAGGATGCCCGGGTCGGCCAGCGGGTTGCGCGAGAGCCCCTGCATGACGGCCCCGGCGAGCCCCAGCCCGAGGCCTGCCGCGATCCCCAACAGGGTGCGGGGGAGCCGGGTGTCGACGATCACCAGCGCGTCCGCATCCGTTCGGGAGTAGTGCAGCACCGCCTGGAGGACGTCGACCGGCGCGATGGTCCGCGCGCCCACCATCAGGCTCAGCACCGAGAGTGCGGCCAGCACGACGCCGGCGACGACGAATCCTGCGAGCAGTCGCCGGCGCCGTCGCGCGACAGCGGATGGCGCGCTGGCGCTTCGCGCCGGCGCCGCGGTGTCGACGGTCGTGGGCATCCGCCGCTACTTCACGGCGTCGGCGGCCTTGGCCAGCTGGGGCACGTAGCGGTCGAGCATCCACGGGATGCTGAGCACGCTCGGCGCGCTGGTCGCGGCGACGAACGACTCGCCGACGACCGGGGCGAAGCGGCCCTCCTTGACCGTGGGCATGGCGGCGACGAGCGGGTCGGAGGTGAACGCATCCACCGAGGACTGCGTATCGAAGTACATCACCAGCAGGTCGGTGTCGATCTTCGAGAGGTTCTCGTTGCTGAGCTGGTAGAAGAAACTGCCGTCGCCCTTCGACGGGTCAAGCGCGCCGATGCTGGGGGAGTTCTTCAGCCCGAGGTCGTTGAGCAGCTGGACGCGTGGGTCGTCCGCCCGGTACACGTTGAGCTTGCCCAGCTCGTTCGCGGCGGCGTAGAAGAAGGTCTTGTCCTTCAGCACCGGGTACTTCGCGGCGAGCGCCGTCACGGAGTCCTCGGTCTTCGTGACGAGCTCGTCGGCCTCTCGGGTCAGGCCGAGGGCCTTGCCGACGATAGCGGCCTGATCGCGCCAGCTCGTCGCCCACGGCTTCTCCGGGTACGCCACCACGGGCGCGATCTTGCTCAGGGTGCCGTACTCGGCCT
Organism: Leifsonia sp. 2MCAF36; assembly: GCF_052115525.1. NCBI lineage: Bacteria > Bacillati > Actinomycetota > Actinomycetes > Micrococcales > Microbacteriaceae > Leifsonia > Leifsonia sp. 2MCAF36. The sequence continues at coordinate 4,729 of NZ_JBFRGV010000019.1, forward strand.
GCGTGAGGCCGGAATAGGGGGCGAGGATGACATCCGGCTTCGCGGAGACGAACTCCTCGAACGGAACCTCGCCGGTGGCGGCGTTCAGCAGTTGCGGGGTCTTGCCGCCGAGCTCCGTGATCCGGTCGGCATCCCACGGCAGGACGCCGTCGTCGGTGCCGCTGTAGGCAAAGGAGGGCATGGCGACGGGGATGATGCCGAGCGCCAGCACGATGTCCTGGGCGCCCCATCCCCAGGTCGCGATGCGCTTCGGCTTCGCGTCGATCGTGGCGGAGCCGAGCGCGCTCTTCACGGTGACCGGGAAGGCGCCTGCGTCCCCGCCGGCCGTGGTCTCTGCGCCCGAGCTTCCGGCGCTGCAGCCGGTGAGGACGAGGGCGGCGGAGGCGGCGATCGCGGAGGCGATCAGGGTGAAGCGCGACCGGCGACGGGCGACTCGAGCGGCACGGGGCATGGTTCTCCTCGGAACGGGGATGGGATGGATGGGCCGCGGGCTCGACGTGCGGCCCTTAGGTAAGCCTAACCTAATCTCACCGGGCGTCAACGTGGAAGGGCGCAGCGCGGCGGCGCCGGTCGAAGATGGCCGGCAGCGCGTCCCCCCGGGGTCCGTTCGCCACTCGGGTGAGGCGCCTCAAGCAGGCGCGCTCCTGGTCTCCGGGCGGACGCGTTGTCGACCTTCGTCTCTGGCAGCGAGCAAGCGCCGTGGTCGGACGGATGCGACTCATGCCAGGCCCCATGCGGGGACACCACCGAGCCGCGCGTGCCGTGCGGCCTGAGGGTGGCAACCCCCGAACTCTACGCGCGTCGCCGCCGTCACCGCCATCCCCCCGGGAGGTGTCCGAGGGGCGCGCCCCGGAAGCCGACGGTCGCGCATGGAAGAATCGAGCCATGGCCTCCTCGATCACCCCGCCCCGCGGCATGCGCGACTTCCTCCCCGCCGAGAAGGCCCGCCGCGAGCACGCACTCGGGGTGATCCGGCGGAGCTTCGCCGCCCACGGCTTCGACGAGATCGAAACGCCCGTGGCCGAGGATGTGGAGCGCCTCCACTCGGGTCTCGGCGGCGACAACGAGAAGCTGTCGTTCAGCATCCTGAAGCGCGGCCTCGACGGCGACGACCTGACCGCCGCCATCGACTCCGGCGACCTGCTGGGCCTCTCCGACCTGGGGCTCCGCTTCGACCTGACGGTCCCGCTCGCGCGCTTCTACGCCTCCCACCGGGCCGAACTCCCTCCGGTGTTCCGCAGCATCCAGATCGCCCCGGTCTGGCGGGCCGAGCGACCGCAGAAGGGCCGCTACCGGCAGTTCGTGCAGTGCGACATCGACATCATCGGCGAGCCGACGCAACTGGCCGAAGTGGAGTTGATCACGGCGACCGCCGCGGCGCTCGAGGCGCTCGGGCTGACCGACTGCACCATCCGGATCAACGATCGGCGCATCCTCAACGGGTTGCTGGAGTACTGCGGCTTCGACGAGACGCGCTGGCCGCAGGTGCTGATCTCCATCGACAAGCTCGACAAGATCGGCGCCGACGGCGTCGTCGCCGAGCTCTCGGAGGGCGGGGCCGACGCCGCCGCGGTGCTCGGCGGAATTCTTGCCGATCTGGAGCCGTACCTGGCCGACGGGGGAGTGGAGCTCACCGTCGAGGCCATCAGCGGCATCCTGCCCGAGGGCATGGACACCGACGCGGTCGCCGACCTCGAGGCGCTCGCCCACGCACTCGACACGCTCCCGCCCGGCGTCAGCCTCCGCTTCGACCCGACGCTCGTCCGCGGGATGGGGTACTACACGGGCACGATCTTCGAGATCGCGCACCCCGGGTCGGGCAGCTCGGTGGGCGGCGGCGGCCGGTACGACGGGATGATCGGGAGGTTCCTCGGCACGGATGTGCCCGCGGCCGGGTTCTCCATCGGCTTCGAGCGGGTCGTCGACCTGATCGAGCTCCCGGAGGATGCCGCCCAGGAGTCCATCGCGCTGGTCTACGACCCGGCTGTGCCGCTCGACCGGCTGATGGGGATCAAGTCCGAGCTGGTCGCGCGGGGCAGCCGTGTCCGGCTCGACCGTCGGGCCAAGAACCTGAAGGCGGTGCTCGACCGGGCGGCGGCCTCCGGGTTCCGGTCGTTCGCGTTCGTGGATGTGGACACGACGGACGCGTCGGCCCTGGAGCTCAAGCCGCTGGCGTAGGCGTGTCGCGGCCGGCCCGGGCTCGGACGACCGCCCGCGCCGCCGGAAACGGAGGAGACTGGCTCGTATCCGGCTCCGAATCTCCTCCCAATGGCGTCATCTAACTGTCCCGGCCGCACTCACTCCTCCCTTTCCCGACCTGCCATGGAAAGGGAGGTGATTCGGTCTGACACGCCGGTCGCCGGAGGGAAACGGAGGACGGTGGGGTGCGAGCGGCGGTAAAGTCCTCCGTCTCTGCCGCGTGAGTGAACCGGCTGGCGTGTCGCCCACCCGGACCGCTCACTAGACTGACTTCGGAATCCCACAAAAACCACGCAAGGAGACAGTTGTGGCTGCAATCGAAGCTGTAGGCGCTCGCGAGATCTTGGACTCGCGCGGCAACCCGACCATCGAGGTCGAGGTGCTCCTCGAAGACGGCACGGTCAGCCGCGCCGCCGTCCCGTCCGGTGCCTCCACCGGCGCGTTCGAGGCCTACGAGCTGCGTGACGGCGACAAGGGGCGCTACCAGGGCAAGGGCGTGCTCAAGGCCGTGGATGCGGTGCTCGACGAGCTCGGCCCGGCCATCGAAGGCTTCGAGGCGGCGGACCAGCGCCTCGTCGACGACGCGCTCATCGAGCTCGACGGCACCGACAACAAGAAGCGCGTCGGCGCCAACGCCATCCTCGGCGTCAGCCTCGCCGTCGCCAAGGCCGCGGCCGACTCGGCCGACCTCCCGCTGTTCCGCTACCTCGGCGGCCCCAACGCGCACATCCTGCCGGTGCCGATGATGAACATCATCAACGGTGGCGCGCACGCCGACACCGGCGTGGACATCCAGGAGTTCATGGTGCTGCCGCTCGGTGCGGAAACGTACTCCGAGGGCCTGCGCTGGGGTGTGGAGACCTACCACTCGCTCAAGTCGCTGCTGAAGTCGAAGGGGCTCAACACCGGCCTCGGTGACGAGGGCGGTTTCGCGCCGGAGCTCGAGAACAACCGTGCAGCGCTCGACCTGATCTCGCAGGCCATCGAGCAGGCCGGCTTCACCGTCGGACGCGACATCGCGCTCGGCCTCGACGTGGCCTCCACCGAGTTCTTCGAGAACGGCGTCTACCGCTTCGAGGGCCAGGACCGGTCGGCCGCCGAGATGAGCGCCTACTACCTCGAACTCGCCGCCAACTACCCGCTGGTCTCGATCGAGGACCCGCTGGCGGAGGACGACTGGGAGGGCTGGACCCACCTCAACTCCGAGCTCGGCGAGAAGCTGCAGCTCGTCGGCGACGACCTGTTCGTGACCAACCCGAAGCGCCTGGCCCAGGGCATCGCGGTGAAGGCCGCGAACAGCATCCTCGTCAAGGTGAACCAGATCGGCACGCTCACCGAGACGCTCGACGCCGTGTCGCTCGCCCAGCGCAGCGGCATGACCGCCGTGCTCTCGCACCGCTCAGGCGAGACCGAGGACACCACGATCGCCGACCTCGCCGTCGCCACCAACTCGGGCCAGATCAAGACCGGCGCGCCGGCCCGCTCCGAGCGTGTCGCCAAGTACAACCAGCTGCTCCGCATCGAGGAGGAGCTGGGCGACGCCGCCGTCTACGCCGGCCGCACCGCCTTCCCGCGCTTCACCGCGTAACGCGACGCAGCGCCTTCGGCCCCCGGGACTCCGTCCCGGGGGCCGCTCTGTGTGCCCCCGACTCCTCCGCTACACATTTGCCCCAAATGATCGCTTTGCGGCGGGTGAGTTCGTGCGGTGAGTGCAACACCTTTCGTTTTCGGTGAGGGGTTGGGATGGGGTCGCATTCGTCGTTGGAGGTTCGGGTTCGAGCGTTGGGGCTGCTGGTGGGTGGCGCTTCGGCGGTTGGTGCGGGAGCTCAGTTGGGGGT
>NZ_JBFRGV010000020.1:0-1820 GCF_052115525.1 Leifsonia sp. 2MCAF36
GAGGCGGGCGTCGAGCACGAGATCCTCCGCGACAACATGCCGTTCGGGCGACCCGGCCACGGCGAGTTCGGCACCTACTTCATCGGCTACTCGCGGGCGCTGTGGGTGATCGAGCGGATGCTGGAGCGGATGTTCGTCGGCGACCCGGCGGGCAGCTACGACCGCATCCTCGACTTCTCCACCGCCACGACCGGCGTGACCTTCTTCGCGCCGACCCGATCGTTCCTCGAGGCTCTCGGCGACTGAGCGGGCACAGGCCGGGACCGGCCCAGTTGCCCGACCGCGATCCCGGCGAGCACGACCGCCAAACCGGCGACTTGACGGACCGTGAGCGCCTCCGCGGCGATGATCGCACCGAGCACCATCCCGGTCACCGGATTGAGCAGGCCGATGAGCCCGACTGTTCCCGCGGGGAGAGGGAGCGGGGGTGCTTTTTGCGTGCATACCCGAATACCTCGGCGGATGTCGCGTCACGATCCGACCGATACGTCGTCCTCCTGGGTAACGGGGTCATTCCCTGTAGGTCGCGAGCTGCACCGCCCCTTCCGAACTTCGGGTGAGGGACACGAGGATCGCGCGTTCAAAGACGAACGGAAATGGGAGATTCAGATGAACCGACTGACGAAGGTGGCGTCGGCAAGCGGCATTGCGCTGGGCCTGATCCTTGGGACCGGAATCACCGCGGCCAGTGCAGAGGAGGCACGCGACTCGGCTGAGGCCGTGTTCAATGAGTTCGTGGACACCCTGAAAGTCGACGCCAAGACCGATGCCGCGCTAACAGAGCGGTTCGATGACCTGCCGCCAGCCGAGCAGGAGCGACTCGCGGACGCAATCGAGGAGAATCCGCTGTCCGTGATGGAGTTCGACGCTGGTGCGCCGACCCTGACCGCGGGAACCGGAACCACTGCACAGCCGGCGCTGGCACGCAACATTGCCAGCTCCATTAAGACGGCGGCGCATCGCAACCCCGCCAACACCAAGCGAGCGTCGGCACGCACTACCACCAGCGGGCTCCACATCCAGACGGCCGCGGCTGCGCCTCGGTACACGGCAACCTACCCGGTGAACGCAAGCCTGTTCGGGATCACGACGGGCACGTTCAATATGCGCTACGTCTTCGAGGCCACCTCGACCAACGTCACCCGCAACCTGGAATGCACGGGATGGTTTACGGGGGCAGCCGGAGTCTGGAACATCAGCACCAGCCAAAGCAACTACGTCTCCGGCGGTCAGGGTACCTGCACGGTCAAGTACAACATGTCGCTTGCCTTCAAGGGGTCTTTCTTCAGCGCCAACAAGCAGCAGCAGCTCGTCTACAAGGGCACTAGGCTCACCAGCGCGAGCCTGAAGAACATCTAGCCATGACCGCCTCCACTGCGACCCGAACCCACCCCGCCGTGACCGACCGGTGGCTGTTGGTCGCTTCCGTCGTAGTCAGCATTGTCGCCCCAATTGTGTGGCCCGCTCTCATCGGCGCGGTTGTCCTCTTGGTTTGGGCCTCGGTGCGATTGGCCCGCCAGCGGCCCCGTTCGGTGGCGATACTCACCACCGCGATTGTCCTGCTCAGCCTGTCAATCGTTGTCGCGGTGGCACTGGGGGTGGCGACCGCTGCAACATTCGATGACACGGGCGACGGGACGGTGACTCTCATCCCCGGGTGACGCTTGCCGAAAGTCGCACAAGACGCTCGCGACGATCGTCGATGAGGCGGGCGTCGAGCACGAGATCCTCCGCGACAACATGCCGTTCGGGCGACCCGGCCACGGCGAGTTCGGCACCTACTTCATCGGCTACTCGCGGGCGCTGTGGGTGATCGAGCG
>NZ_JBFRGV010000021.1:0-1158 GCF_052115525.1 Leifsonia sp. 2MCAF36
GGCTGGGTCTAGTGGTGGATGCAACGGGCTGATCCGGGAGGATTCTGCTCATGGTCGGGACACGGTTGTCGGTGGTGGAGCGCGGCAAGATTGAGGCGTTGTGGGGGCAGGGTTTGCGGATTCCGCAGATCGCTGTGGTGTTGGGGCGGGATCGGAGTGTGGTCTGGAGGGAGCTGAAGCGGAACAACAGCGGACGCCGGTCAGGGACACGGCATCCGGGTGGTGCCCGGCGGGCGGTGCCGGGTGGTTTGCCGGGGGTATATCGGTGGGCGTATTCGGCGGGGCAGGCGCAGACGCGCAGCGTGATCCGCGGCCGGCGTCCGAAGCCGCGGAAGCTTTTGCCGGGGTTCCGGGAGCCACAGCGGCCGCTGCTTGGCGAGCTGGTTCGGCACAAGTTGCGTCAGCGGTGGTCGCCGCGACAGATCAGCTCCTGGTTACGGTTGGAGTATCCCGACCGGCCGGAGCTGCAGGTGTCTCACGAAACGATCTATCAGGCGATCTTCATCCAGGGTCGCGGTTCGCTGCGTGGTGAGATCGACCGGCAGGACGCCCTACGGTCCGGGCGTGTCCGGCGGCGCCCGCAGTCCCGGGAAGCATCCGCGGCCCGGTCCCGGAAACCCTGGGTGACGGGATTCAACATCTCCACACGTCCTGCCGAAGCCGCTGACCGCGCCGTCCCTGGGCATTGGGAAGGCGACCTGGTCATCGGCGCCCGCGGCTCCTCCGCGATCGTCACTCTGGTGGAGCGCTCCACCCGGTTCGTGATGCTCGGCGCGCTGCCCGATGGCCGCACCAGCCCGGAAGTCATCGACGTGCTCCGCACCCTGATGGGTCGGGTCCCGGACCAGATCCGCCGCTCCCTGACCTGGGATCAAGGCTCCGAACTCGCCCAGCACGCCGAGTTCACCCTCAGCACCGGCTGTCCCGTCTTCTTCTGCGACCCGCACTCGCCCTGGCAACGCGGCAGCAACGAGAACACCAACGGACTCCTCCGCCAATACTTCCCGAAATCCTCAACCAACTTCCGCGACTACACCCAGGAAGACCTCGACGAAATCGCCCGCCAACTCAACGGACGCCCCCGGCAAACCCTCGGCTGGCATAATCCAGCCAACAGGTTAAACCAACTCCTCGTTGCATCCACCACCTGAAACCGCC
>NZ_JBFRGV010000022.1:0-1114 GCF_052115525.1 Leifsonia sp. 2MCAF36
GGTGAGTTCGTGCGGTGAGTGCAACACCTTTCGTTTTCGGTGAGGGGTTGGGATGGGGTCGCATTCGTCGTTGGAGGTTCGGGTTCGAGCGTTGGGGCTGCTGGTGGGTGGCGCTTCGGCGGTTGGTGCGGGAGCTCAGTTGGGGGTGCCGCCTGGTCGGGTGGAGTGGTGGGCGAGGCTTGCTGGCATGAGGTTTGCTCCCGGGAGTCGTTCTGGCCTGTTGCACGTGGGAGTGCCGGGGGTGATCGGTGCTGGGGCCGGTCACGGGCGTCGGCTGTCGTTGGCGGACCGGGCGGTGATCCAGACCGGCCTGGCGCAGGGGTTCTCGATGCGCAGGATCGCGCAGTTGGTCGGGGTGGCGCCCTCGACGGTGTCGCGGGAGATAGCCCGGTCGAGGTGGTCGCATCGGGGGCAGTGGCAGTATGAAGCGGGTGTGTCGCATCAGGTCGCCGCGCAGCGGCGGGCAAGGCCCAAGCGGCGCAAGCTGGATGAGCATCCCGAGTTGCGGGCGGCGGTGGTCGGGCAGTTGAACGACCGGTTCTCCCCGCAACAGACCGCGGGCCGGCTGCCGCGGCTGTTCCCGGGGCGAGAGGATATGCGGGTGTCTGCCGAGACGATCTATCAGGCGCTCTATGTTCAGGGCAAAGGCGCGTTGCGGCACGAGCTGACCGTGGTCAAAGCGTTGCGGACGGGTCGGAAAGGGCGSGTGCCGCAGTCCAAGCTGCCGCGGCGCAGCAACCGGCCCTGGCTGGAAGGCGCCCGAATCAGTCAACGGCCAGCCCAGGCCGCCGACCGGGCCGTTCCCGGACATTGGGAGGGCGACCTGGTCGTCGGGCCCGGGAACTCCGGGATCATTACCCTGGTCGAACGCTCCACCCGGTTCGCGCTGCTGACGCGGCTGCCCGGGGTCCGCGACTCGGCCACCGTCATCGACCGGCTCACCGAGATGATCCAGCAGCTGCCCCCCGCATTGTTCTCGACCCTGACCTGGGATCAAGGCACCGAAATGGCCGAGCACGCCCGCTTCACCATCGCCACCAACTGTCCGGTGTTCTTCGCCGACCCGCACTCTCCCTGGCAACGCGGCAGCAACGAGAACCTGAACGGGCTGATC
>NZ_JBFRGV010000023.1:0-489 GCF_052115525.1 Leifsonia sp. 2MCAF36
GACGCACCCGTACTCAGTTTCGCCAACGGCAACGATGCCGGCGCGGTGCAGGAATACACCACGCTCAGCGTCAGCGGCCAGTTCAGTTCAAGCGACATCGATCATGCCGCCACCGCGACCTGGAGCATTGCCGGGTCCACATCGATCATGCCGCCACCGCGACCTGGAGCATTGCCGGGTCCAATACCGGCACCTACGGCTCGATCGCCGTCGACAGCACGGGCCAATGGACCTACACGTTGGCCAACGGCACCRATGGCGTCGCCAGTGCCGTGCARTCGYTGMARGCCGGCGAGAGYCAYRACGARGTGTTCACCATCCAGGTCAGCGATGGCCTGGGCGGYGTCGACACCCAGCAGGTGACYGTSACCGTCASCGGCAGCAAYGACGCACCSGTRCTCAGYTTCGCCAGCGGCAACGATGCCGGYGCGGTGCAGGAAGACACCACGCTCAGCGTCAGCGGCCAGTTCAGTTCAAGCGACATCGATC
>NZ_JBFRGV010000024.1:0-396 GCF_052115525.1 Leifsonia sp. 2MCAF36
AGCAGATCCACCCCGGCACGCGCCTGCCGATCAGTGAACCGCGCAACCTGTTCCCGTTGGTCCATGAGGCCAGGCGCAGCCTGCTGTTCGCTGGCGGTATCGGGATCACGCCGATCCTGTGCATGGCCGAACGCCTGGCACACAGTGGCGCGGATTTCGAGCTGCATTACTGTGCCCGATCACGGGACCGTGCAGCCTTTGTCGAACGCCTGCAGCACTCGCCTTTTGCCGACCGGGTGTTCCTGCATTTCGATCAGGAACCCGACACCGTGCTGGACGCGGCGAAGGTTCTGGCCACGCCGCAGAGCGACGTTCACTTATATGTGTGTGGCCCCGGCGGCTTCATGCAGCACGTGTTGGACACGGCCAGGAAGCAGGGCTGGCAGGAGCAATGCC
>NZ_JBFRGV010000025.1:0-377 GCF_052115525.1 Leifsonia sp. 2MCAF36
AACAGGATTAGATACCCTGGTAGTCCACGCCGTAAACGATGTCAACTAGCCGTTGGGAGCCTTGAGCTCTTAGTGGCGCAGCTAACGCATTAAGTTGACCGCCTGGGGAGTACGGCCGCAAGGTTAAAACTCAAATGAATTGACGGGGGCCCGCACAAGCGGTGGAGCATGTGGTTTAATTCGAAGCAACGCGAAGAACCTTACCAGGCCTTGACATCCAATGAACTTTCCAGAGATGGATTGGTGCCTTCGGGAACMKTGAGACAGGTGCTGCATGGCTGTCGTCAGCTCGTGTTGTGAAATGTTGGGTTAAGTCCCGCAACGAGCGCAACCCTTRTCCTTAGTTACCAGCACGTAATGGTGGGCACTCTAAGGAG
>NZ_JBFRGV010000026.1:0-352 GCF_052115525.1 Leifsonia sp. 2MCAF36
AGTCAGGGCTGCTTGGTCCATAGAGCGCCACCAGTGGACGATCCAGCGCCGCGGCGATATGCATCAGGCCGGAGTCGTTGCTGACCACGGCACGGCATTGCGCCAGCAGAATCACCGCCTGTTCCAGCTGAGTTTCACCTGCCAGATTACGGCAGTGGCCGCGAGCCTCTTCGGGCAGCGCCGCGATAATCTCTTCGCCGGTCGGGCGATCTTTGGCGGAGCCAAACAGCACGATCTGAAAGCCTTCAGCAATCAACTGGCGGGCCAGCGTGGCGTAGTGATAGTGCGGCCAGCGTTTGGCCGGACCAAATTCAGCGCCCGGACAAAACCCGATGACCGGACGGGTCGCGGC
>NZ_JBFRGV010000027.1:0-318 GCF_052115525.1 Leifsonia sp. 2MCAF36
GGTGGTTGGTGGTTTCAGCTGGTGAGTGCAACACCTTGTAGGTATTCGTCGAGTTTCTCGGCTGGGGTGGCGAAGTTCAAGGTTTTGCGGGGGCGGATGTTGAGCAGGCGTTGGGTTTCGGCGAGGTCGGTGTCGGTGATGGTGTTGAAGTTGGTGCCTTTGGGGTAGAAGTCCCGGATCAGCCCGTTCAGGTTCTCGTTGCTGCCGCGTTGCCAGGGAGAGTGCGGGTCGGCGAAGAACACCGGACAGTTGGTGGCGATGGTGAAGCGGGCGTGCTCGGCCATTTCGGTGCCTTGATCCCAGGTCAGGGTCGAGAAC